>NZ_JAKKRU010000002.1:0-576714 GCF_025653925.1 Shewanella sp. SM68 | reverse complement strand
GAGTCGTCGCGGGAATTGTTGGGATAACGCACCAATGGAGCGTTTCTTTAGAAGTTTGAAATCTGAGTGGATACCCGCAAGTGGTTATGGGAATTTTACAGAAGCAGATAAAGAGATCACAAATTACATCACTGGATATTACAGCGAGACTAGGCCCCATCAATATAATGGTGGGTTAACGCCAAATGAGTCAGAACGTTTATATTGGAATGACTCTAAAACCGTGGCCAATTTTACTTGACCACTACATGTGCAAGCATTGTACTTGGCACAAAGAGCTACTGAACAAACTGCCCGACTGCCATGTATTATTATGTGCGAATAAGTTCAACTAAGTTATCCGTCCAAATTCCAGGCTCAAGAACTAGCTTATCTGAATATCTCTCAGGGTATTGGTCGTGACGATTAAAATTCTCAGCTTTCGCATAAAGAAACTTCCACTCCATCGTTCTTGAGAAAAGGCAGGCTGCCACAAGATCAATTTCGTCACTCTTATAGAATCTATTACGTCTTGTATTTCCTGTTTCGTCAGTTGAATTTCTAGTCCTTTTAAAATCGATCGTTAGGACGTTTGAATGAAATTGTTCTAAAAACTCCATTGGCCGTATTGAACCTACAGATGGATTTTCAACATTAGATGCGCTGAATTGATATCTAGTAATTCCAGACTCACGATATTTTTGAGGGAGTGACTGAATAATAGACTTAAGGTCCCCCAAAGAAAGTCTAGTTAGCTTGGTCTCTTCTATACCTAGCTCAGTCAATGTTTCGTTAAGTTCAATTAGTCCATTATCATTTAAATAACTTAGATAATCGCAAATCGCAGGCTTGGTTGTGATTTTAGCTACTTCGACATTTTTACACTCAAGGGATAGTGTTCTACCTCCAACATTTAGGTAAAAATCTTTATCTAGATCACCTGAAGCAGGTTGAATATCTATGATCTCCCCAATATTAATTAGTTCGTTCAAAACTTTTTCTAAGTGTTTCTCCGCAACGGCACCTCGTACAGCCATATAAGCTCGAGGATTGTTCTCAAATACATTCGATAGTTCTACTGCAGATAAGCCTGTTGCTAAATCTATTTCTTGCGGGATCATTCTTCATCCTTGCTGTATTCAAGTAAGTCAGATATTGAGCATTCAAGGACACTACAAAGGATGTTTATAACTGCAAGAGTCGTGTTGTAATCAGGCCTTGAGCCTATAGCTTCCAAAGTAGATCTAGATAAACCAGCAATATCAGCAAGCTCGTGGTAAGTGAGCTTACAGTTATGTTTTTTTCTGTAGGCCGCCATTACCTCTCTTAATTTCACTTTTATCACTTGTACTCTCAATACAATTATGGTACTGTTAATTAGGTTTATGCTCGCAGCAGTTGCGACCATACTTAGCAAAATTCCCTAAGGTAGTTGAAAAAGACAATATGCTCAAGACAATTAGTTTATATACAGGCGCAGGAGGACTTGATCTTGGGCTCGAAGCGGCAGGTTTTGAAACCACTGTAGCTGTAGAGTTTAATAAATGGGCGTGTGAGACACTTAACTATAACCGACCTAAATGGAATACACTGCATCAAGATATTCACGATGTCCCCAGCAGTGAAATTTTTAAAGTTGGGGGATTCTCAGACAATGAGCCAAGCCTATTAATTGGTGGGCCACCATGCCAACCATTTTCGAAAGCGGCTTATTGGTCGAAAGGTGATACAAAAAGGTTAGATGACCCTCGGGCAGACACGCTTACTGCATACTTAAGAGTTTTGAGAGATTTAAAACCAAAAGCATTTCTAATGGAAAACGTTTTTGGTATTACCTACAAAGGAAAAGATGAAGCCATAGACCTGCTCAAAGGCATTATCGATAAAATTAACAAAGAGGAAGGTACTAACTATAACTTTAATTTAGGTGTTATCAACGCAGCTGATTTTGGTGTACCTCAGATTAGAGAAAGGGTCTTTATCATTGGATCAAGAGATGGGACTGAGTTTAAGTTTCCAGTGCCTACGCATAAGAACCCTGAAAAAGACGACAATGACCTATTTTCTTTAGAAAACTGGAGAACCGCTTGGGATGCCATTGGGGATTTAAATGATTTAAGTCATAGTGATATCCCTGCAACTGGAAAGTGGGCAGAATTGCTACCTAGCATTCCTGAAGGCAAAAACTATCTGCATCATACTAATCGGGGAGAAGGTCTTCCTTTATTTGGCTGGCGTACACGGTACTGGAGCTTTTTATTAAAGCTAGCAAAAGATAAGCCATCTTGGACGATACAAGCTCAACCAGGTAGTGCAATAGGTCCATTTCATTGGAAAAATCGAAGGCTATCTACCCGAGAGCTTTGCCGCCTTCAAACTTTTCCAGACGACTATGAAATATTAGGTGGCAGAACAGAGGTTCAAAGACAGTTAGGAAATGCCGTTCCTAGTTTAATGGGTGAGATTTTAGGAAGAGAGATAAAGCGACAATTTTTTGGTATCAAAACGGTCGCTCCTTTAATCCTATTACCTGCTGTAAATACAACACATAAGAGGAAGCAACCAGTAGAACCTGTTGATGCAAAATATCTTAATTTACTTGGAGAGCATCTTGATCATCCTGGAACGGGAAAGGGGCCACAAGCTTCGAGTACTTCGGATACCTAACGGAGGGCGTTCAAAATTCTGTGTCAGCTTAAAATTCAATCACAGCCCCAGAGCATCATCTAAGCGACCATCAAAATGAATTGCCAATTGAGATAGCGTAGGCCCCCAATTTTGGATTGGCATGGTCCATTTTTTCGAGGCGTTCAATATGCCCGCGTATAATAACTTCAGCAAGCTATTTTCATTCGGGAAAGCGCCTTTAGTTTTGGTGAGTTTCCTAAACTGCCTGTGTACAGCCTCAATAGCATTCGTGGTGTAAATGGCCTTGCGGATATAGTGTGGGTATTTAAAGTAAGCAGACAGGTTCATCCATTTGTTACGCTAGGACTTGATGACTATCGGGTACTGCTCACCCCATTTTTCCTCCAAATCATCCAGAGATGCTGCTGCGACCTCCAGTGTCGAGGCGCGGTAGACCAGTTTAAGATCTGCCATGAAGGCTTTTTGATCCTTTGACGCAACATATTTAAGTGAGCTGCGGATCTGATGAATGATACACAACTGTACCTCAGTCTTGGGATAGATGGCCGCAATCGCCTCAGGAAAGCCAGTAAGCCCATCCACACAAGCAATTAATATGTCTTCAACCCCTCGGTTGTGAAGATCGGTCAGCACTGTTAGCCAGTGATTTGCACCTTCAGTTTCAGATAGATAGAGACCTATAAGTTCTTTTTTTCCTTCTAGATTAACGCCCAGTAACGTATAGATGGCCTTGTGGGCATAACGACCTTCATCTTTGACTTTGTAATGGATCGCATCGAGCCAAACGATAGGATAAATGGCATCGAGTTGACGCTGGCGCCACTCTTTCAATTTAGGAAGAAGTTGGTCGGTGACAGAGCTGATGGTGGCCTCAGAGATATCCATATCATACATTTCTTGAACATGGGCCCGCATATCTCGATAGCTCATGCCCAGAGCAAACATGGATAGAATTTTACGTTCCAAATCATCAGTTAAACGAGTCTGATTTTTCTTAACCAGTTGTGGCTCGAAGAAAGAGAGGACAGGCATATATTTGATGTTAAAGGTTACACCCTTCCCCTGCGAAGTTGCCGCGGGACGTTGGAATAAATTGCGTGAGTCCGGTCATGGATGACCGGCTAGCTTCCGTAGGTACAGGGATGTTGCCTTCGGAAGCGATAGCAATTTATCCATAAGACCAAGGCTAGTATCTAATGCATGTAACTTCGCTAGGGGCGGCAAGGGAGTTCCAAGAGGGGATTGCTGTTGATCCCCTCTTGGTCGGGTGTGGGTTGAAGACCCACGACTTTAATCTTTTGCTTAAGCAGCAAATAATCTTTGGATAAGCAGGTTTACTGAGTGGATGTATCCACAAAAAGTGAAATACGGCGTGACGTATAAAACAAAACCCCAGTAAAAACTGGGGTTTATTATTTTAAGCCTATGCTGGCAAAGGTTAGCCAGCCGAGCTAACAAATCAACGCGTTATTTGATAAACGCGAACGCATCACCGTAGAGATGTGCTTCTTCTACACCCATCTCACGGAAGATTTCCCGTGCTGCACCCACCATGTCGAAACGGCCGGCGATGTAGATGTCGTAGCCATTTAAGCTGACAAAATCTTGTTTGATTTGCGCTAACAGATTGGCGGTTTTACCTTGCCAGTTGGTTGGGGCTTCTTCGATGACGGGGATAAAGTGCAACCAAGGGTGAGCGTCGTGCCACTGGCGAGCGATGGTTTCAAAATACATGGCATCTTGGGTGCGACAACCCCAATACAGCATAGTTTCAACCTGTTGGCCGAGGGCTATTTGGTGCTCGATGATACTTTTAATGTAAGAGAAACCTGTGCCGCCGGCGATTAACAGGCGAGGGCGAATGCTTTCGTGACGCAGGTGGGCTTCGCCGCCTGGGGCTTCGATGTCGATAGTGCTGCCATCAAGGGCGCAGGCTTTCAGGCGCTCGACCACTTGCATTGGGTAGCTTTCACTCACAGCGGCGCCAATGTGTAATTCGATCAGCTCGGCGTTTGGCGCTGATGCGATAGAGAAGGGGCGTTTATCTTTTTCACCCATGACAACACATAAGTATTGCCCCGCTTGGAAATCGAAGGCGGTTTCAGGCCTTAACAATACTTGATATACGGCATCGTTAAATGGGTTAACTTTCTCTATCTTACAACGTATGGTTTTCATCAAACTTCCTTTGCACCTTTCTTCAACAGTATGTGTCTAGGTGTCGCTTTAGAGGCCTGTTATTGGCCTATTCTCTTGGCTAAAGCCGATACTTGAGTAATGGCTTAAGCTGAATTATAGGGTTGGGCTGTCGTCTATGCCTAACTCATCCCAGATTGAGTCGATCTTTTGTTTTACTTTTGGATCCATCACGATTGGCGTGCCCCATTCGCGGTTGGTTTCACCTTCCCACTTATTGGTGGCATCGAGTCCCATTTTTGAGCCTAAGCCCGCAACGGGTGAAGCAAAATCGAGGTAGTCGATCGGGGTGTTTTCGATCATCACAGTATCGCGTTTAGGGTCCATGCGGGTGGTGATCGCCCAGATCACATCCTGCCAGTCACGACAGTTCACATCTTCATCCACTATGACAATAAACTTAGTGTACATAAATTGGCGCAGGAAAGACCAAGCGCCCATCATCACTCGTTTGGCATGTCCCGGATATTGTTTGCGAATGGAGATCACTGCCATGCGGTACGAACAGCCCTCAGGTGGCAGATAAAAATCAATGATCTCAGGATATTGCTTACGCAAAATCGGCACAAACACTTCGTTTAATGCAACCCCCAGCATGGCTGGCTCATCCGGTGGACGGCCAGTGTAAGTGCTGTGGTAGATGGCATCTTTACGCTGAGTGATGTGGGTAACGGTAAATACTGGAAACTTATCGGTTTCGTTGTAGTAACCCGTGTGATCGCCGTAGGGGCCTTCTTCCGCCAGTTCCTCAGGATCGATATAACCTTCGAGGATGATTTCACTGGTGGCGGGCACTTCTAAGTCACAGCTTAATGCCTTGCAGACTTCGGTACGTTCACCGCGCAGTAAACCGGCAAAAGCGTATTCGCTCATGGAGTCTGGGACTGGGGTGACGGCACCTAAAATGGTTACAGGATCGGCGCCGAGTGCGACCACAACCGGATAACGCTCACCGGGGAATTGTTGTTTAAAATCAGCAAAATCTAACGCGCCGCCACGGTGGGACAACCAGCGCATAATCAGCTTGTTTTTACCCAGTAATTGTTGGCGATAAATGCCTAAATTCTGACGACTCTTACGCGGGCCTTTGGTGATGGTTAAGCCCCAGGTCACTAGTGGTGCGACATCGCCCGGCCAGCAATGCTGAATAGGCAATTTAGTTAAATCGACCTCATCGCCGGTTTTGATGATTTGTTGGCAAGGCGGATTACGCACTGTTTTTGGCGGCATATTCAAGGCTTGCTTGAACATAGGGATCTTAGCGATCGCGTCTTTAAAACCCCTAGGTGGTTCGGGTTCTTTTAAAAAGGCTAACAGTTCACCCACTTCGCGCAGGGCTAATGGGTCGTCTTTGCCGAGTGCCATGGCCACACGTTTTGGCGTACCGAACAGGTTTACCAACACGGGCATGTGATGATTTTTGGGATTTTCAAATAATAGCGCAGGGCCTTGAGCGCGTAATACGCGATCGGCGATCTCTGTCATTTCTAAATGAGGATCAACTGGGTAGCTAATGCGTTTAAGTTCGCCATTGGCTTCTAAGTGATCAATAAAGCTGCGTAAATCCTTAAAACTCATGTGGAAATAGCCTCTGCAGTGAAAATCCATGTGGCGCGCACTATAGCATTTTTCTGTTTTAGGGTTAACCAATTCAGTGATCTTCAAGCTTAGGAAGCGTAAAATGGTTACCAGTAAGTCGCGATAGATCTCGCTTACGCCCTTTATTTCGAGGTTTATATGAATATTCCTGTATGGTTTGCTCAAGAAAAGTGTGTTCAAAGTCAATCACATGGCGCGCATAAGCGGTCGCTAAAGTGCTTGGTTTTATCGCTTGCCGTGGGGATCTCACTTTTGGGGGCGCTCAGTGTGCCGACTGTGGCGGTGGCCGGAAATAGAGGCTATTCGGATCAAGACGAACGCCACGGTCATCGTGATAGCTACAGTCGTGGCGATAGTCATTACAACAATCGTCATGACAATTATTACGACAACCGCCATGTGCGCAAAGATAATCGCCATTATCGTCCCTATTATCGACCTTATTACCCTTGGGGTTTAGGGCTCGCTACGGGGTGGGGATCGGGTTGGAATGTTGGTTACGGTGTGAACACCCATTGGAACAATGATTGGGGTTGGAATACGTCGCGTGACGCCTACGCTCGAAATTACTGGAACTCGCCCTATTCGGGCATAGGTTTGTCGATTCCTATGGCCTATGATGATGAACCTGTGGCCATTTCTGCACCTGTACGGGTAACAACCAGTATGCAGTATTCTGCGAGTGAAGGCCGTATGGTGTCGAGTATGCCTGTAAATATGGCCGGACAATCGACTGGGCAACTGGTGTCGCAAACTAGTAATGCCACAGGCAAAACAGCTGCAACTCCGCGTCCACGCGCACCGCACAGTGTGTCTAGCTTGCCGAGCAATGCTAGGGTTGTGCAGCAGGATGGTCGTACACTTTACGAGTGGCAAGGCACGCTTTACGCCTACGACTGGAACAGTCAAACCTATCAAGAACAGTTAGTCAGATAGATTTACATTACGTAAATGACTGAGAAATTGGAGCCCCTTAGTGGGCTCCAATTTATTTATCATCTTTTATTATCTTTTTATTAGTTATTTATCAGCTAGTTGTCGTTTTATAGCATAGCGGAGACGAGGTTTGAATACTGTTAGAAATCAGGCTGCCCAAAACCAGCATAAGGGCGCCAGTACATTATGGGTGTTACTTGCCTTAGCACTCGGAACATTCGCTTTAGGCACCACAGAATTTGCTTCCATGACCTTAGTGCCTTATATCGCGAGCGATTTAGGGGTAGAGGTTGCACATGTGAGTTATGCCATTAGTGCCTATGCGCTGGGGGTTGTGGTCGGTTCGCCAATTATCATGGTGCTGGCCGTTAGGGTCAGACGGCGAACACTCTTGATTGCTTTAGCCGGGTTAATGGCGGTGGCCAATGGCTTAAGTGCGTTAGCGCCATCATTGAATTGGTTAATCTTTTTTCGTTTTCTCAGCGGCTTGCCCCACGGCGCTTATTTCGGCGTGGCTATATTGCTCGCCGCCTCTTTAGTGCCGCCAGAAATGAAGGCCCGCGCCGTATCGCGGGTGATTATTGGCCTTACGCTGGCGACGATTATCGGTGTGCCGTTTGCGACTTGGATGGGGCAAACTGTGGGCTGGCGCTCTGGCATTGGCATAGTGGCAATTCTGGCGACCATTACCGCGATAATGGTGTATTTTTTAGCACCTAATCAAGCCGTGCCCGCTGATGCGAGTCCCAAAAAAGAGCTACAAACCCTTAAAAATCGTGAAGTCTGGCTGACGCTAGGCATCGCGGCCATTGGCTTTGGCGGTATCTTCTGCGTGTATACCTATCTGGCTGAAACCTTAATCCAAGTGACGCAAGTCGAGCCGTTTAAGATCCCAATCATGATGGCGGTATTTGGTATTGGCGCAACATTGGGCACGCTAGTGTGTTGCTGGGCGGCGGATAAGTCGGCCTTAGCGGCGGCGTTTTGGTCGTTAGTGTTAAGCACTGTGGTGTTGGCTATTTACCCGAGTTTGACCGGACATTACTGGGCGCTGATGCCCGTGGTATTTTTTGTCGGTTGTGGGTTAGGGCTCGCCACTATTGTGCAAGCCAGATTGATGGATGTGGCACCTGATGGGCAAGCCATGACAGGCGCTTTAGTGCAATGCGCCTTTAATCTTGCCAATGCAATTGGGCCTTGGGTGGGCAGTTTAGTGATACTGTCTGGACAAGGCATTGCCGCGACAGGTTATGCGGCGTCTTTGTTGTCATTGGGAGGACTGCTGATGTGGTGGTTGACCCACAGAGAAAGCCGTCGCGTCGTTACCCTAAATACAGCGAACTGCGCCGACTAGCGAGTGCTAAGAAAGAGACGCAGTGGTCATATTTTGCGTCTCGAATCCGCACATTTAGCCCCTTTGTATGGTGATATCGGCGATATAACCATGCTCTGTGACAACTAAGGCTTGTTTGAGCATGCTAGCCGCTTCATCGGCGGACATAAAGCTTGAGGTATCTAAAGCCTTACCGCTACTGGGCCAAAAGCCTGTGTCCATGCCGCCGGGATACACGGCAATCAACTTCATTGGGCTTTGTTTAAGCTCTAATCGCACCGACTCGATAAATCCCCGCACCGCCCATTTTGCCGCGCAGTAAGTGGATTCTCCCGCCTTGGCGGCCAGTGCTGCGGTGGACATGACCACAACCACAGTGACCGCTTGATCTTTATAGCGTTTCACTAGTTCGCGCACTAACAAAATCGTCGAGGTGACATTGTTATTGAGCAGGCTGTGGATATCGCTGGCGGTTTGGGTTTCAATCGCTCCAAAGTAGCCGCTGCCCGCGCAGTGGATCACGGTTTTAGGGGCTTGCGTTAGGCCATCGAACAGGGCTTCGAGACTCGATTCACTGGCGAGATCGGCGGTGATCGCGGCGATAGTTTTGTTGGAGAAGGGCGTTAATGCATTGGCGACGGTTTGCAGGCGCTCGGCATGGCGACCTGTGAGTGTCAGTGCTTCATTCTCTTTGGCGTAGAGCGATGCGAGCGCCGCGCCTAAACCACTGCTGGCGCCGGTAATTAATATCATAGTGACCTCGGTTAATGCTGTCTTGGCTTGAAACCGCAGCTTAAACTCAAGTGCGCTTCAATTCATGGGAAGGCGAGCGGTTAGATTAAGGTAAATAGTGGCTGATCGAATGCCACTTCATCGCCGTCTTTGGCCCAAATAGCGCTGACCACGCCGTCGCGCTCGGCTTGGATGGGATTCATCATTCTCATCGCTTCGATAATGCAGACAACTTCACCTTGGCTCACTCGTTGACCGACTTTAACCAGCGGCACATCATCGAGTTCTGCCGCCGCGTAAAAAGTGCCGACCATAGGTGAGACTTGTACAAAACCTTCTGTACTTGGCGAAATGCCTGTTTGCTTTGCCTGTTCA
The DNA here is from genome assembly GCF_025653925.1 of Shewanella sp. SM68. Lineage (NCBI taxonomy): Bacteria > Pseudomonadati > Pseudomonadota > Gammaproteobacteria > Alteromonadales > Shewanellaceae > Shewanella > Shewanella sp. SM68. Next base: position 566,915 of record NZ_JAKKRU010000002.1, on the reverse strand, counting down.
CTCAAAGGCGCGACTCGTGCTCTGGGTAGCGTTTGCTGTGATTGCACATTGGCTGGCATAGGGCTGTAGCGGGTGATGCGAATTGATTCTTCACCTTCGGTGATCGCCAGTTCTGCTATGTCAGATTCTTGTACTAACTCAATGAGTTTTTTAATTTTACGAAGATCCATTGCCATTTATCTGCCCTTGCAAAGCACGCTATTGAATGGGATTACTGTGGCTGGTTGAGCCGTTTAATGGCCGCCGCCAGCGCAAACTCATAACCCTGTGAACCGAAACCGCAAATCACGCCTATCGCCTTATCGGAAAAATAGGAATGGTGGCGAAAGGCTTCACGGGCGTGCACATTGGATAAATGCACTTCAAAGAACGGAATTGCCACCCCAAGCAGGGCATCACGCAGGGCGACGCTGGTATGGGTAAAGGCGGCGGGATTGATAATAATCATCTGGGCATCAGTCGCATGAATCGCATTGATTAGCTCAAATTCGGCGTTGGACTGAATATGTTCGAGCTCAACTCCCGCCAATTTTGCCTGCTGGTTTAACTCTGCCACTATGTCGGCTAAGGTTTGATGACCGTAAACGCTGGGCTCGCGGCGGCCTAAGAGGTTGAGATTGGGGCCATTGACGAGCAAAATTTTGTGACTCATTGCGCTTTCCTTTACGGCATGCCTTGGGATTAATGCTGGGATTAAAGTTGGAAAAATTTATTTCAGTTTTTTACATAGGCCACTAACTTAACCTGTTCAAATCGATTTTGCATTATCCGTTAGTCGATTGTGTGCGAGCTGATCATGTGCGAGCCGATTATACCTTTGGCATCTTGTGCCATTGTTGGCTGGGTTCAACTGCGGTTATTTCTCTGGTACTGAGTTAGCAATTGCCTAAGTTGGCTGTCAGTTGAGTTAATTGTCACCTAAGTTAACTGTCACCTAAGTTAATAGTCACTCTTCTGCTGACGCATGGCCTTAGTGGCACCTTTTTGTTTCTTGGTCTCTAATCGCCGCGTTTGGCTGCCTTTAGTGGCGCGGGTGGGGATGCGTTTTTTCTGTACTTCACCGACACTGGCAACCAAGGCGATAAATTGCTCCAAGGCGGTTTGGCGGTTAGCATCTTGGCTTCGGCTCGCTTGGCATTTGATAATGATTTTGCCGCTTTTAGTGATGCGGTGATCGGCCTTGTTGAGCAAACGTTCTTGGTAAAACTCGGGTAATGATGAGCTTTTAATATCAAAAATCAGCTGCGCAGCGGTGGACACTTTATTTAAGTGCTGGCCGCCTGCACCACTCGAACGGATAAATTGCCACTCGATTTCATTTTCCTGAAGTTCCACACGGTTTGAGATTTTTATCATGGCAAACTTAGGCATTTTTCAGCATGGATTGAGAAGCCATCAATAATGACTTATGGCTTTCCAATAGATTTGTTATCATCGGGCGCATTCTTTGCCGCTGCATTGGCTAAAGCCATTGCCTGCAAAAGTGTTCTCGATTCGGAGTGCCTCTATGTTATGCCAAATCCCCGATATTGCTAAGGGTGTTATCAGTCTTTTTGCCAGTGGCCGACTATCCTCCACCGATTATCGGACCCGTTTACAGCCTGCGATTAAGAGTTATCGTAAGGATTGGGGCCAAGTTTGCCTGTATATTGAGGCGGATGTGTTACTCGAAGGCTGGGAATTTGAGTCGCTGACTGGTAGTGGTGAAGTCCAGTTACCGAATTTTGAAGCCTTAGTGTTTGTGGGCGGCCCTGATTGGGTAGGAAATGCGGTGCGCTTACTCGGGCCTTTTATGCAGGGCGAAGTGGCTTGGTTTCCACTCGAACAGAAAGCCAAAGCGATTGCTTGGATCACTAAGCGTTCGAATATTTAATGGTCTAATTTAGGCCATATTTACAAGGAATTAAGTATGTCATTATTGAAATCGCGCTCTTTTTCTTCACTGACAGTTTCTAAGGTCAGTGCGATTGCGTTAGTGTTGGCATTTACCGCTGGACTGAGTGCCTGCGCGCCAGAAGTGGGCAGTGATGCTTGGTGTAAACAGATGAAAAATAAGCCGTCTGGCGATTGGACTGCTAACGAAGCCGCTGATTATGCTAAGCACTGTGTATTTAAATAAGTGCTGTGCATTTAAATAAGCACTGAGTGTTTAAGTCAGCGTTAGCCTTTAGAGATCACAGCTTGAAAGACTTTGCTTGCGAGCTGTGAACTTATGTTTATCATACGGGTCAGATGTTCCGTTATCCGTTATCCGTTATCCGTTATCCGTTATCCTTTATTTGCTATAGGTGATATTTGAATTCTACCGCTAAGCCATTTTTTACTCGAATGGTGACCCTACTGATAGCCATTATCGTGCTGCAATTTGCCGGCGCGAATTTGGGTGCGCATCAATTACATGCGGGCAATGGTGCGGAAGAAGCTGAGAATCATCCCCATCTGCAATTTAGTGCTCAAGTGACCACTTTGGCCCAATGTGTCGATTGCGTTTGTCCAAGCGAGCAAGCCTTCGGTTTTGCGGACTCCACGGGTGAAAACCAAAGCAGCGGATTTCATTCCCACTTAGTTAAAACCACTGAAATACAAGATTTTGACCTATGCCTCGACTGCCAATGCCATGGCGGTCATGTGGCGTTGTTATCTCAGGCAGTGAGTCAGCCTGTACAGGCGTTAGAAAGCGTCTATCTGCCTACCGATGTATCCTATTTTCCGCCTGAAAATTTACCTAAATACCGCCCTCCTATCGCTTAATTCTCCAATATTCGGCTTATTTCTCGGCCTAGGACGATTGATTCATCTGATTGGATCTCATTCTATTTTGCCGCGTGATAAGCCCGTTATGTTCATCTCCCAAAAGATACGCTTGAACTGATGCTCGTAGCGTTAACTGTTGGAGCCGTCATTGGCTTTTTAGCCGTTACTGTATTGCTTGGCGGGATGATTCGATCGGCGCTTATTTGCCATGCCCAGAACGATATGATTGCTTTGCATTGAGCTATTTAAATGAAGCTCACATCTAGCCGTTTCGCTTTGGGCGCAAAAGCCAGCCGATCCACATTTGATATTGTTAGGATTTGCGATGAAAAAAACGATTCTCGCCCGTACTTTAGTTTGTCTGTTTAGATCGGGCTTGTTTAGCTGCGGATTAGTATTGGCCGCCGGATTGGTAGCCTTTGCCCTCGCGGCAGAAAATGACTCTCTTGAAGTCAACGTCCTTGAAGTCAAGGTCCTTGAAACCAAAGCCTCTGAAGCTAATGCCCCTGAAATCAAAGCCGCTGAAGTTGAGGCATTTAAGGCGCAATCACTGGGCTTACCCGCCAAAGAAACCGACACGGCACATGTCAACTTTGGCCAATGGTTGCCTGAGTTACTCACACAGTTCAATCAGTTACCTGAAGTTCAGGCACAGCTTGTAAGGCAGCAACAGGCCAAACTGGCCATTCAGGCGGCAGATCGCGCTGTGTATAACCCAGAACTTGGGCTTAATTATCAAAATGCTGATACAGATGCTTATAGCTTAGGGCTGAGTCAAACCCTCGATTGGGGTGACAAGCGCGGCGTGGCGACACAGCGTGCCGAGCTTGAAGCGCAAATCCTTTTAGCAGACATAGGGTTAGAGCGTAGCCAAATGTTGGCCGAACGTTTACTGGCCTTGGCAGAACAGGCGCAAAGCCGTAAGGCGCTGACCTTTGCCGAGCAGCAATTAAGGTTCACCAAGGCGCAGCTCAATATTGCTGAGCAGCGATTGGCGGCGGGGGATTTGTCCAACGTCGAGCTGCAATTGATACAACTCGAAGTCGCCTCTAATACTGCCGACTACGCCTTAGCCGAGCAGGGGGCCTTAGTGGCCGATGGCAAAGTAATTGAATTACTTGGGGATAATAATTTCGCTTTTAGTGAATTTATCAAGGAGATCGATTTCTTTGTGACTCAGGCTAAGCAAGCACCAGCGGCCGAGTTGGGCACCTCAACATCAGCCTTGCCAGCACTGGCGAGTGCTTATCAGCAAGTGCTGCTCGCCAGAGTTAATGTCATGCAAGTCAAAGCGGAAACTTCAGCTGACCCGACTATTAGCCTAGGCGCTGAAAAGGAAGGCACGGACAATAAGCTCGGTGTCGGCGTATCAATTCCTCTGCAAGTTCGCAATAACTACAGTGAGTTACAAGCCGTGGCCGATAAGGGCATCGCGATCGCGGAGCAAGGCTATCTTGCCCGTGAGCGAGTGCTTACCGCTAAGCAGAAACAATTCCTCTATGCGTTACCGCGTTTACTTGAGCGTTACCAAGACTGGCGCGAGTTAGTGCAAGTGTCAGGTGCGAAAGCCGCTAAATCCTTAAGCCAACAATGGCAGGCGGGGGATGTGAGTACTAGCGAGTACTTACAGAGCCGTCGTCAGTTAGCCGCCAGTTATTTGGTGGGGTTGAACCTAGAAACGGCTATCTATCAAAGTTGGTTAACTTGGATGGGCGAAAGCGGCCAGCTTATGCCTTTTATCGAAAAGCTCATTATAGAAAAGCTAAATGCAGCCCCTTCGATAACATCTAATGCCGCCGCACGCACAGTAAACCCATGAGGTCACAATAATGAATTTAAATACTCACCACGAAAATATCCTTCAACTGAATGCTGTAACGACGCCTGAAAAGCGTCGGTTTAACCTATCAAAAATCGCGCTCGCATTATTCGTGCTGAGCACGCTGGCCTTTCTCGCTCAGCCTGTATTGGCTGGCGGTGATCACGCACCCGTCGCTAAGGCAAGCGGCGATTCGGTAACGCAAACGGCGCCGACGGATGAACACGGCGAACAGGCGTTGAAATTGACCGAAGCGCAGCAAGCCTTGGCGGGGATTAGCTTGTTACCTTTGTCGAGTGATAGCTTGAACCTCGCCAATTTGAATCTCGATATTAGGGCGACGGCGACCTTAGTGGTGGATCGCGATCGAACCGCGACCCTTGCGCCGCAGCTCGATGTGCGTGTGTTGGCGCGCCATGTAGTGCCGGGACAAGAAGTGAAAAAAGGTGAGCCTTTACTTACCTTGGGTGGCGCAGCCGTTGCGCAGGCACAGGCGGACTACATTAATGCCGCTGCCGAATGGAGTCGAGTCAAACGCATGAGTGAAGGTGCGGTTAGCGTCAGTCGGCGGATGCAGGCGCAGGTGGATGCCGAACTTAAACGGGCGATTTTAGAGGCAATTAAGATGACGCCCGCGCAAATTCGTGCACTGGAATCGACGCCCGAAGCCATAGGCAGTTATCAACTCTTAGCGCCAATTGACGGCCGAGTGCAGCAGGATATCGCTATGCTAGGTCAAGTGTTTAGCGCGGGCACGCCCTTAATGCAACTGACCGATGAATCCTATTTATGGGTTGAGGCGCAGTTAACCCCAACTCAAACTATGCATATCCAGGTTGGCAGTTCAGCTTTAGTGCAAGTAGGGGATAAGACGTTGGCGGGCAAGATCATAGGTCGCTCCCATGAACTCGATAGCGTGACGCGCACCGAGCAAGTGTTAGTGAGTATGCCTAATCCTGACCATGTGTTGCATGCGGGGCAATTTGCTGAACTCTACTTTGCTGGCTCTACTACCGATCCAAACGGCAGTGGCATAGTGCTGCCCGATGCGGCGCTGACCCGTGGCGGCGATGGCGACTGGCAGATATTTATTCAAGATGAGGATGGCTTTGAGTCCATTGAGGTAGAAGTGGTGCAGCGTCAGCGCGGCTTGAGTCTAGTGCGTGGACCTGAGCTTGAAAAAGCCCAGCAGGCACAGCTCAAGGTTGTGGTGGCTGGCGCGTTCTTCTTGGCATCCGAGCAGGCGAAAGCGGGCTTTGATATTCACGCCCACTAATATGAGCGCCCTCATTTTGGAGATTTTCTATGTTGCAAAAGTTAATCGAAGCCGCGATTAAAAATCGGCTGTTAGTGGTATTGGCTCTGCTCGCCGTGATTGTGGGCTGTGTGGCCATGTTGCCTAAGTTGAATCTCGATGCCTTTCCTGATGTGACTAACGTGCAAGTGACCATCAATACTGCGGCCGAAGGCTTAGCCGCTGAAGAGGTGGAAAAACTCATCAGTTATCCGGTGGAATCGGCCATGTACGCCTTGCCAGCTGTGACTGAGGTGCGCTCGTTATCGCGCACTGGCTTGTCGATTGTGACTGTGGTATTTGCCGAGGGGACGGATATTTACTTCGCTCGTCAGCAAGTGTTTGAACAGTTACAGGCGGCGCGGGAGATGATCCCAAGCGGCGTTGGAGTGCCGGAAATCGGCCCGAATACCTCGGGATTAGGGCAGATTTATCAGTATATTCTGCGTGCAGAACCTAACTCTGGCATTAATGCCGCCGAGCTGCGTAGCTTAAATGATTATCTGGTGAAGTTGATATTGATGCCAGTGGGCGGCGTGACTGAAGTCTTGTCGTTTGGTGGCGATGTGCGCCAATACCAAGTGCAGGTCGACCCGAATAAACTGCGTGCCTATGGCTTGTCTATGGCGCAGGTGACCGAAGCGCTAGAGAGCAATAACCGCAACGCTGGCGGTTGGTTTATGGACCAAGGCCAAGAGCAACTTGTGGTGCGTGGCTATGGCATGTTGCCCGCAGGAGACGCGGGATTGGCGGCAATCGCGCAGATCCCTCTGACCGAAGCCAGCGGTACGCCAGTGCGTATTGGCGATATCGCTCAGGTGGATTTCGGCAGCGAGATCCGTGTCGGGGCAGTGACTATGACGCGCCGCGATGAATCTGGCCAAGTGCAAAATCTCGGTGAAGTGGTGGCTGGTGTCGTGCTCAAACGCATGGGGGCAAACACTAAGGCGACGATTGACGATATTGGTGCACGGGTGAGCCTTATCGAGCAGGCCTTGCCCGATGGCGTGTCTTTTGAAGTGTTTTACGATCAAGCGGAACTGGTCGATAAGGCCGTGACCACAGTGCGCGATGCGTTGTTAATGGCCTTTGTGTTTATCGTGGTGATCTTGGCGCTGTTCCTCGTCAATATCCGCGCAACCTTGCTGGTGCTGCTGTCGATTCCAGTGTCTATCGGGCTCGCGCTTATGGTGATGTCCTATTATGGTCTGTCGGCAAACCTGATGTCGCTCGGCGGTTTAGCTGTGGCGATTGGTATGTTAGTCGATGGCTCTGTGGTGATGGTAGAGAATATTTTCAAACACTTAACCCAACCTGATCGCCGTCATTTACCCGAGGCGAGGGCGCGTGCCGATGGTGAGGACGATCCCTATCACAGTGAGGAGGATGGTGCTAAAGCCTGTGGTGATGTCAGCGAATCGAATATGGTTATTCGGATAATGCTCGCGGCGAAAGAGGTATGTAGTCCAATCTTCTTCGCCACCGCCATTATTATCGTCGTATTTGCGCCGCTGTTTGCACTCGAAGGCGTTGAAGGCAAGCTGTTCCAGCCGATGGCGGTCAGTATTATTTTGGCTATGATGTCGGCCTTGCTGGTGGCGCTGATTGCCGTGCCAGCCCTTGCTGTGTATCTGTTTAAGCGCGGTGTGCTGCTTAAACAAAGTGTGATTTTAGCGCCACTGGATACCGCTTATCGCAAGTTACTGACGGCAACGCTTGCTAGGCCAAAGGTGGTGATGTTCAGCGCCTTGGTGATGTTCGGCTTGAGTCTATTATTGCTACCAAGGCTGGGTACCGAATTTGTGCCTGAACTGGAGGAAGGCACGATTAACTTGAGGGTGACGCTAGCACCAACGGCGAGTTTAGGTACTTCGCTCCAAGTCGCACCTAAGCTTGAGGCTATTTTGCTAGCATTTCCCGAGGTGGAATATGCCCTGAGCCGCATTGGTGCGCCTGAACTGGGCGGCGATCCTGAGCCTGTGAGTAATATTGAAGTCTATATTGGCTTGAAACCGATAGCAGAGTGGCAGTCGGCAAGCTCGCGCTTGGAACTGCAACGCTTAATGGAGGAAAAACTCAGCGTGTTCCCCGGACTCTTGTTGACCTTTTCGCAGCCGATTGCGACTCGGGTAGATGAATTACTTTCGGGGGTAAAAGCCCAGCTAGCGATTAAAATCTTCGGCCCTGATTTAGCGGTATTGTCACAGAAAGGCCAAGCACTTACCGATCTCGTTGCGAAAATCCCCGGTGCCGTGGATGTGTCGCTTGAGCAAGTGAGCGGCGAGGCGCAATTGGTCGTGCGCCCCAAACGCGAGCTATTGGCGCGTTACGGCATCAGTGTCGATCAAGTGATGAGCCTCGTCAGCCAAGGTATTGGCGGCGCGAGTGCAGGGCAAGTGATCGATGGCAATGCCAGATACGACATCAATGTGCGACTCGCGGCCGAATTTCGCCAAAGCCCTGATGCGATTAAAGACTTATTACTCAGTGGTACAAATGGCGCCACAGTGCGCTTAGGGGAAGTCGCCAGCGTCGAAGTGGAAATGGCGCCGCCGAATATTCGCCGTGACGATGTGCAGCGCCGTGTTGTGGTGCAGGCCAACGTGGCGGGACGCGATATGGGCTCGGTTGTAAAAGATATTTATGCTCTAGTGCCAAAGGCGGATTTGCCTGCGGGATATACAGTGATCATTGGCGGCCAATATGAGAATCAGCAGCGAGCGCAGCAAAAGTTGATGCTAGTGGTGCCGATTTCTATCGCTTTGATTGCCTTGTTGTTGTACTTCTCCTTTGGTTCATTCAAGCAAGTGTTGCTCATCATGGCGAACGTGCCCTTAGCTTTAATTGGCGGCATAGTGGCCCTGTATGTCAGTGGTACTTATTTGTCAGTGCCTAGCTCTATTGGCTTTATCACTCTATTTGGGGTAGCGGTGCTCAACGGTGTGGTGCTGGTGGATTCGATTAATCAGCGCAGGCAAAGCGGCGAAGCACTCTATGATTGTGTTTATGAGGGCACAGTGGGGCGTTTACGGCCGGTATTGATGACGGCACTCACCTCGGCCTTAGGCTTGATCCCGATTTTATTATCATCGGGTGTTGGCAGTGAGATCCAAAAGCCCTTGGCAGTGGTGATTATCGGTGGCTTGTTTAGCTCGACGGCGCTGACCTTACTCGTCTTGCCGACCTTGTATCGCTGGCTATATCGCGGCGATAAGCGCATTGATGAGCTTGATTCGCTACAGATTAGCCACAGGTAAGCCGTCATCGTGGGCAATAACTTGTTATGTTTCGGGTTATTGCCTTTCGTTGTAGGCAGGGTTATCACATAGACTAAAACTCTAAAAATCAGTGAGCTAAAGAGTGATAGATGGGCTAGTCTTAGAGTCGACATTAAGGACATTCATTTCTGGAGAACATTATGATTGCGGTAATTTTTGAAGTCATCCCGACAAAGGAAGGGAAGGAAGAGTATCTGCACGTGGCCGCTGAAATGCGCCAATATTTAGAAGGCCGCAAGGGATTGATTTCGATCGAACGTTTTCAGAGCTTAACCGACGATGGCAAAGTACTGAGCCTGTCGTTTTGGGAGGACCAAGCCTCTATTACCCAATGGCGCAATCAGATGGCCCACAGCATTGCCGAGCAAACGGGTATAGTGCCCTGTTTGTTTAACTCTTATCGCATTCGGGTGGCAGAAGTAGTGCAAGATTACAGTGAAACTGTGCATGTTGAAGCTGAGTAATCACTTATCTCGCTGATGTAAAAACAAAACCCATCTCTAGAGATGGGTTTTTTATGCGTGACACTTAAGTTTGAGATTATTTTTCTTGTTGAGCTTTCAATAGATCGCGGATTTCAGACAGCAACTCTTCTTCTTTGGTCGGTGCTGGTGGCGCTTTTGGCGCATCTTCTTCCTTGCGTTTTAGGGTGTTAATGGCTTTTAAACCCATAAAAATGGCGAAGGCGATAATCGTAAAGTCGATAATAGTCTGAATGAATTTGCCATAGGCAATGACCACAGAAGGCGCATCGCCTTGAGCTGCCTGTAGCACTATGCTCAAATCACTAAAATTCACGCCACCTAGGATGATACCTATCGGTGGCATGATGACATCAGCCACGAAGGACGAGACGATTTTGCCGAATGCGGCACCTATGATGATACCAACGGCCATGTCGATCACATTGCCACGGGACGCAAAAGCCTTGAACTCTTTAATTAAGCTCATTAGGTTTCCTCCAAAATTGAGATTAAATGTTAAATTTTATTGTGCAAACTGTATCAGGAAAACCTAAGGTCTTTTGCAGCCTGTTACCTTGCCAAGCTTATAGGGGCTTATGGATTAAGGCAATTCTGACATAGAGGATTTATCCTCAAGGCAATGATTTACACTTTACAAAGTAACAATTGTTACTTTTTTGGGCATTCGATTTATTCATCTAGATCGGCATGGCCGATAAAATCAGGGACTTCTAAGACTTGCGATCCCCAACGTTTAAATAGGGAGCTATAGATGAATTCGATAAAGACGCGGTATTTTCGCGGTAGATATGCCCGCTGTGGATAGCTAAGCACTACCTTAGTTTGCACCATTGGATAGTCATCTAGTAGCGGGATTAAATCGCCTTTTTCTAATGCGACTTGGGCTATGATGGATGGCACCGCTGTGATCCCAAGCCCCGCAATGGCGGCCTCGCGAGCGAGGGTGACATTGTTTACCGTCAGTTGAGTCTTGGGCTCGGCGACAATCCAAGTTTTACCATCGAATAATTTCCACGCACCTTCGATATGCGCCGACTGCAAGCGAATTGCTTTATGTTTGGCTAAGTCCTGTGGCACCTTGGGCGTTCCATGGGCAGCTAAATAAGCTGGGCTTGCCATGAGCGATTTATGGGCGTTGACTAAGGCATAGCTTTGCAAGCGAGTGTCGCCAGAATCGGCAATTTGAAATAACAGATCTATGCCTTCTTCTATCACATCAACCTTTCGATTGGTGAGTTCAGCCTCTATGGTGATTTCGGGATAAAGCGTTAAAAACTGCGCGAAAATTGGCCCTAAAAACAATTGGCCTAATTCAATTGGGCAGACAATTTTTAGATTGCCTTTAATCAATTGCTGTTGGGCGCTGAGCTGATTTTCTGCGCTCTGCAGATCGGTGAGGATCTTATTGATCCTGTTGTAATAACTCGATCCTGCTTCGGTGAGTTTTAGGGCTCTCGTGGTGCGAAACAGCAGTTGTGTGCCGGTATCGGCTTCGAGCTCGGCTATCTTGCGACTGACGGTTGCCTTAGTGAGCCCAAGGGCTTTAGCTGCGCCAGTAAAGCTACCTTGCTCGACCACTTGAGCGAAAATTTGCACGCGATTGAGATCCATCATTGTTACACCTGTGAAACAGTGGGTTGATTTTTTACTGACTAATAAACTTAGTGAGACAGTAGTACACTAGATATCACTAATCAAGGAGTCATTCATGTCCAAAAGTAAACTCATTATCGCCGTTCCACTGTTACTCGCTGTAGTTGCGGGAGGCGGTTATTACTGGTGGACACAGGTACGTTTTATCGAAACCACGGATAACGCTTATGTTGAGGCCGATATTTCCCATATCAGCGTTAAAGTGCCTGGCTACGTTGTGTTAAGCGATGTAACCGATAACCAGCATGTGCAAAAGGGTGAGTTATTAGCTCAGCTGGAAGATAACCAATTTAGTGCCAAAGTGAGTCAAGCCGAAGCCTCACAGGCGAGTGCGAAGGCGGACTTGCAAACCTTAGCCGCAAAGGTGGAGTTGCAACGGGCGTTAATCACTCAAGCCAGCGCAGGCGTGGTAGCGGCAAAGGCCGATAAAATACGGGCACAACAACAATTGAGCCGTTCAAAAAAGCTTAAAGTCAGTAATTACAGCTCCCAAGATGATGTCGACCAACTACAAGCGGGATTCGATTCTGCCGCCGCCCGTCTCGATGAAGCCAAAGCCGTGTTAGTGGCAAAGCAACGCGAGTTAGCGGTTTTTAATGCCCAATTAGATCAGGCTGGTTCTGTGGTTGAACAGGCCGATGCGACTTTAGAACTGGCGAAAATTCAATTAAATGATACCCGCGTGACCGCACCTTTTTCTGGGGTGATTGGTAAACGTGGCGCTATGGTGGGGCAGTACGTGCAACCCGGCCAAGCACTCTACAGTTTGGTTCCGGATGGGGCAGTGTGGATCACGGCGAACTTTAAAGAGACCCAGATCCAACATATGCAACCAGGACAGTCGGTGCAGGTCAGTCTCGATGCGTTTCCCGACAAAACCTTTATAGGTGTTATCGATAGTCTGTCACCGGCGTCCGGAGCCAAATTTAGTCTATTGCCAGCGGAAAACGCTACAGGTAATTTCACTAAAATCGTGCAGCGTATTCCCGTGCGTATTCGCTTAGATTTGTCTGAGGAAGAAGCACACATGCTACCGGGCTTAAGTGCGGTTGTGAAAGTGGATACGGCGTCGGGTCCTACAATATCGGCAATCGCTGCAAATACAGGTCGTTAGTATGAGCGCAACCGACTCTATCACTGCGTCTGCCGATATGGAGGCGCAGGGCATCAGTGTACCTAGAAAGCCTACCGATTATGAGCGTGGCAGTCGCCGTTCATGGATTGCGGTATTTGGTGGTTTGATCGGCGCCTTTATGGCGATCCTCGATATTCAAATCACCAATGCATCGATGAAGGAGATTCAAGGCAGTCTTGGGGCAACGCTCGAAGAAGGCAGCTGGATTTCAACTGCGTATCTGGTTGCTGAGATGATCGCGATCCCGCTCTCTGGCTGGCTCAGCACAGGATTGTCGGTCAGGCGTTATCTGTTATGGACCACGGCTGCTTTTATCTTTGCTTCTGTGCTCTGTTCAATCGCGTGGAACTTAGAGGCCATGATCGCCTTTCGGGCGCTACAGGGCTTCTTTGGCGGCGCGCTGATCCCGCTGGCCTTTAGGCTTATTCTTGAGTTTTTACCCGATAACAAACGTGCCGTCGGCATGGCGTTATTTGGCGTGACGGCGACCTTTGCGCCTTCAATCGGCCCAACCTTAGGCGGTTGGTTGACCGAGCAATTTAGCTGGCATTATCTGTTTTATATCAATGTGCCACCGGGTTTGTTAGTCATGGCCATGTTGGCCTACGGTTTAGAAAAGCAGTCGGTCGTTTGGGATAAACTGAAGAATGTCGATCTGGCGGGCATAGTCACTATGGCGCTGGGGATGGGTTGCCTTGAAGTGGTGCTCGAAGAAGGTAACCGCAAGGACTGGTTTGGTTCAGAACTCATTCGTAATCTGGCCATTATTGCCGTCGTGAATCTGGTGTTGTTTGTTTGGATCCAGCTAAGGCGTAAAGAACCGTTAGTGAATTTGCGCCTGCTTGGTAAGCGTGATTTTGTGCTCTCTACCGTGGCGTATTTTTTACTGGGCATGGCATTATTCGGCGCTATTTATTTGATCCCACTTTATCTATCACAAGTCCATGATTACACACCGTTAGAGATTGGTGGCGTGATTATGTGGATGGGATTTCCGCAGCTATTGGTCTTGCCCTTAGTGCCGAAATTGATGGAGCGCTTTGATAGTCGTTATCTCGCTGCTTTTGGCTTTTTAATGTTCGCCATTAGCTATTACATGAATAGCCAGATGACCGCAGATTATGCCGGACCGCAGATGATCGCTTCGCAAGTCGTGCGGGCATTAGGTCAGCCTTTTATTCTGGTGCCAATTGGAATGCTTGCGACCATGCATTTAAAACCCCATGAAAATGCCTCGGCATCGACGGTATTAAACGTGATGCGTAACTTAGGTGGTGCTTTTGGTATCGCGCTGGTGGCGACCCTGACTGACACTTTGTCGCGCGGGCATTTGGCTCATATTAAGGAATCTTTACCCGCAGTGAGCACACAAGCACAGGATTATTTAACCCAAAGCGCAAGCATGTTGCAGGCGGGAGGTTCTGATCCCTATACCGCTGCCGCGCAGGCGAAAGCTTTACTGGGCAAAACCATGAGTCAGCAAGCTTATATTCAGGCCTATAACGATGTGTTTTACATCATGGGCGCTCTGCTACTCATCGCCGTATTCGCTGTGCTGCTGATCCGTAAACCGACAGGGCCTGTGGCCCACGATGCCATGGTTGAGTAATAACGTTTTTCGTTATCCTGTTGTTGCCATAGATTTCCCCAGATCTATTGGTTTGCGCAACAGCTTTGCGCCTTAGTCCTCACGGATTAAGGCGCTTTTTTATGGTCTTTATGCTGTGGTAGACTCAAAGCTCTTTTTCGATGATTTGCAGAGGGATATCGTTTGCAGTGGCAAAATCTTACATTTAATCAATTAAATGCCAATAGGCTATACGACATATTGAAGCTAAGAGTCGATGTGTTTGTGGTAGAGCAGGCCTGTGCGTATCCAGAGCTTGACGATAAGGATAGGCATCCAGAAACCCAGCATTTATTCGGCTTATCGTCAGACGGGGAACTGCTTGCCTACGCGCGTATTTTACCGCCGGGGTTGAGTTATCCAGAGGCGAGTATCGGCCGTGTGGTGGTATCGCCAGCGGGTCGAGGCAAAGGGCTAGCCATGCCTTTAATACAGCACGCCATTGAATCTGCACTGACAACTTGGTCCGACGCGGGGATCCAAATCGGCGCCCAAGATTACCTCAAAGCTTTCTATCAAAAGCTCGGTTTTGTCGCCTGCTCTGAGATGTACTTAGAAGATGGTATTCCCCATTTGGATATGCGCTATCAATCAGCATAAGCGGCTATCAATATGAGTTATCTACATCAATTATCAACATAAGCGATCAACAAAAGCTTGGCATATAAACATTCAACATTAAGCCAATAAGGAACTGAGATGTCGACTTCAACGGACTATAGAATCAATCAACAGCAAATTGCCTGCGTGGCGAGTTTTCTGGCTAAAGAGGGCAAAACCGAAGCACTAATAGCTGCGCTCGCGAGCCTTATTCCTGATACGCGCCGCGAAGCGGGTTGTATTCGTTACGAACTCAATGTGAGCCGTGATGAACCACGCCGCGTGACGTTTGTAGAGAAGTTTGTCGATATTGCCGCCTTTGATGAGCACTGCGCTAAGGATGCGATTCAACACTATTTCCACCAAGTTATGCCCGAATTAGTCGAGTCATACCATGTGGAAACCTATCATCAAGTGATTGTTTAGCCATAAGATAAACGATTAGGAGCTTGCAGTGTTGATTAACACTATCGAGCCAGTATTTAGATCTCTATCCGAATGGATCCCATTGATACTGCAAGTGACTAATGGCCGCAGCTGGAACCATTGCACTTTAACTCTTTAGTGCTAAAAGGCGTATTAGGTAAGGATAAGGCGAAGTTGCTGGCTTAAGTTGCATTTGTCATCAATGTACCGAGTATTTATCTAAGACAAGAATGACAACCTAGACTTTGATTGTATGACTTCACTGGGATTAATAAAGTTGTCTTGCGACTTTACTTAATTGAACCCATTCGAACTTCATCGCAGAGTGAATTTTATATCCATTTTAATCTAAAAAGCCGAGTGGTTTATCACTCGGCTTTTAATATATCTTAGATATCGCTTTATTTAGTGAAAAACACTAATGTCCAAGGGACTACGTATGCTTGGAGTACTGTGATCACGCCAATGAAAGTACAGAAAAATAGACTGTGCTTTAGCGTAAAGCGGAAAAGATCTGATTCTTTACCCGCCAATCCCGTTGCAGCGCAAGCAACGGCAATCGATTGTGGCGAAATCATTTTGCCCGTTACACCTCCCGTAGTGTTTGCGGCGACTAATAACTCCGGTGTTACACCTATTTGGTTTGCTGTATTGGCTTGCAGCGCGCCAAATAGGGCATTTGATGAGGTGTCTGAACCTGTTAAAAACACACCTAACCAACCTAAGAATGGCGAGAAGAAGGGGAATGCTACGCCAGTGCCAGCGAGCACGAGTGCTAAGGTTGAAGATAGACCTGAATAGTTTGCAACAAAGGCAAATGCTAATACTAATCCAATCGACAATATCGGGAATTTTAATTCAATTAAAGTGTCTTTAAAGGATGTCAGTGCATTACTTATTGACATTTTAAGGACCACAATTGAGATCATTGCTGCGATTAAAATTGCAGTTCCAACAGCGCCAAATAAATTAAGTTTATATATTGCTGCATAAGGGGTTTCCTTAGCGACAATAGGCGCACTTTTGATAACGAGATTATGCAAATAAGGTACTTCAATACTGATAGTGGCAAAACTTAATGCCAGTTGTACATCTTTAAGACTCCACAGGGTTACAATCGCCGTGAGAATAATAAAGGGAGACCATGCTTTAAATATCTGGCTATTAGAAAAAGTAGATTTAGGGGTAGTAACTCTTTGTTTCATGCCTGAGAAAGTGAATATTTCTTTTGGTTGCCAGACCTTTAGAAATAACGTTAAACAAATTAGACTGACTAACGCCGAAGTAATATCGGGTAATTCGGGGCCGATAAAGTTTGAGGTCAAAAATTGGGTGATCGCAAATGAAACACCTGCTACTAATGTTGCGGGCCAAGTTTGACGTATTCCCCTGATGCCATCCATCATTGCGATGAGCCAGAAGGGGACAATAATCGATAAAATTGGCAACTGACGGCCAGCGAGTTGTCCAATATGGAATGGGTCTAGTGATGAAACCTGACCTGCTACGATAATTGGGATACCCATAGCTCCAAAGGCGACGGGTGCCGTATTTGCGATTAAGCAAAGTCCTGCTGCATACAATGGATTGAATCCAAGCCCGACAAGTAACGCTGCAGTAATAGCAACAGGTGCCCCAAAACCAGCAGCACCTTCGAGGAAGGCTCCAAATGAAAAGCCAACCAATAGCATTTGTAATCGTTGATCTTCCGTGACTGAGATGACTGACGAGCGAATAACCTCAAATTGACCTGTTTTAACGGTGATTTTATATAAAAATACTGCGGTAATAATAATCCAAGCAATTGGCCATAGCCCATAACTAAAACCATATATAGCAGAAGCAAGCGCGATACTAATAGGCATTTTGTAGGCGAGTATCGCGACTGCTAAGGCAATTAATAAGGTTAATGCCCCAGCGATATAGCCTTTAAGTTTTAACACAGTTAAGGCTAGGAAGAAAAACACAATAGGCAGTAAAGCAACCATTGCGGTTAGCCACAAGCTACCGAGTGGCGTGTATGTTTGGGTCCAGGTCATAGGGAGGTTTCCGTATTGTTATAATATGTTGATAAATAGTGTCGCAGCCGCAACATAGCAGATACTAGTGTTTAGTGATGTAGGATCAATCTTAAATGTTGCAATAAGTGATATGGGTCACGAGATGTGTGGATAAATGATGACGGGGAAATACCTAAATAATAATCAAGTAAAGTATTGCCTGTTTTAGCTGTATTCACCAAGCATCTAATTTAGGTTGCATTAATATTTATTGTGTTATCAAGATTATTTTTTTGAGTCGTGAAATTAACTAGAGTATTGTGATTTTATGGAAAACTAGGCTGTACTTTTTTAGTTTTTTGGTAGTGTTTATAACAGATGGTTTATAAATATTTTTTATATTTAGATATAGAAATTAATAGCAATCAATGCAATGCAACTAATAATGCAGTTATCTTATTGTGGCCTGAATTGAGCTATAGATGTTGCCATACTCTTGTCTATGAGTTTGCTTGGCTGGAAATTTACCTTGCTATATGTGGCTGCGAGTATGACAGTAGGTTGAAATTTTTAATTTTGCAGCACAGTTCGTTAAGGAAGTAACATGAAACAAGTCAAAGTATTAGGCAGTGGTTGCGCTAAATGTAGCAAAACCGCTGAGATGATTGCGGACATATCAGAAGAAATGGGTGTGGATGTGATTGTAAAAAAGGACACAGATCCTCAAAGCCTATTGAAATTTAAAGTGATGAAAACCCCTGCGGTAGTGATCGATGGTGAGCTCATACATAGCGGCTCAGTACCGACGCGCGATGAAGTTGAGGGGTGGTTAAGGGACTAGCTGTTGTAAATACAGGCTCATATTAGTGAGTTCGCTGAATAGTTGCACGGATTATGCTCGTTAGAAAGCGCTTAAGCTAAAAATGCACACCATTGTCATCCTGAATCCTTGGCAATGGTGGTGTAATATCATCAGTATACGATTAATGATATTAAATATAATGTGTTTAAAAACAATGCATTGATTCTTTGTGTGGTCATTTTATTATGGGGTTTTATTGGCTACGGTTTAGTCGGCATTGCATTATCTGGGCGAGTTTATTAAGTCTATGTCGTAGGAGATTGTTTGCAGATTTCGACTTCTTTTATCAGTATCACTGCTATGATTTTGATTCAGTGACCTCGTCAAGTTGCGGGATGAGTGCCAATGCAAAAGTGGCTTAGGGTATTAACACGTTTCTACAGTTGGTTATTTTTTACTGCACGTCTGTTTCGTTTAGGGCTTTTTCTAACGCTAAGTTTATTCGCTTTGCCTTTGTTTGCTGCTCAAACATCTCCCAGATTAACCCAAGTGTTAACGCCCGCTACGGATTGGAAAAACTCCGCTTATATCACCCAAGCATTTAGTGAAGTCGCCCTACAAAATGAGTATGACCTTGCTAAACATAGCGTGCGTAAGTGGCGCATACCGGTACGAGTGTTTATTGAGCATCAAGTGGGTGATAAGGCGCTGCACACTCAATTAGTGTTGATGCACTTAACACACTTAGGCCAGATCACCGGCCTCGATATTCAACGGGTCGATACGCTCTCAGAGGCGAATCTGCACTTAGTGTTTACCCGTCAATCCCTATGGGCAAGTGAGGTGATGCGCTTAATGGGACCTAGCTCGGCGAAAAATGTCCATGGCTCTGTGTGTATGGCAAAGTTTGCTCTCAATTCACGGCAAGAGATTGAACGTGCTTGGATTATTATTCCTGTAGATCAAGCCAAAATGCACGGTAAGTTAGTGGCTTGCGTAGTGGAAGAGATTACCCAAGTGCTTGGTTTACCCAATGATTCAGAGAAAGTATTTCCCTCCATTTTTAACGACAAAACCCCGCAGGACTTACTTACCGGACTCGATTTCATTTTGCTTAAATTACTCTATAGCCCAAGTATTAGCGCTGGAATGACGGCGGCAGAAGTCAAACAGCCTTTGCAGATCTTGCTCGAACAATGGCTGCGCGATGGCACTATTGCTAACGCTGGCAAAACGGTACGTCAAGGTCAGTTGTACCCATTGTTAGGTTATTGATGACTAAGCATTACAGCTAAAGTTGACATTGCTCGCACGTGACTAATTAATCCTTTTTGTTTTAGGAATAAGGGCATAGTCTATCTTTATATGAGATAAACACCTTGGAGGGACACCATGCGAATGACATTGCAGTTTTTAGGGGCGACAGAGGAAGTGACAGGTTCGTGTCATTTACTCTCGGTTGATCATGAACACTTATTGCTCGACTGTGGTTTGATCCAAGGCGGTAAATCTGATGAGTTGCGTAATCATGATCCCTTCGCATTTGATCCTGAGTCTATTTCTGCTGTCGTGCTTAGCCATGCCCATATCGATCATTCTGGGCGTTTACCACTCTTAGTCAAAGCGGGTTTTGATGGGCCTATCTACACCCATAAAGCCACGGCAGAGCTGTGCGCTATCATGCTCAAAGATGCGGCTATGCTGCAGACCCGCGATACCGAAAGAGTCAATAAAAAGCGTGCTAAACATGATCTTGAACCCCTAGAACCGCTATTCACCGTTGAAGATGCTGAACTCGCGATAACTCAATTTGTACCATTGGAATATGGTCAAGTGACTCGCGTTATTCCCCATGTGGATATTTGCCTCTCAGATGCAGGGCATATTTTAGGTTCCGCCTTAGTCGAGTTGTGGTTAGGTGAGGGCAAATCCCAGAAGAAAATCGTCTTCAGTGGCGATCTTGGCCGTGCAGGTATGCCGATTTTACGTAATCCTACCTTAGTGGATACGGCAGATTTAGTCTTAATGGAAAGCACCTATGGCAATCGTTTTCACCGCAGTTGGACGGATACCTTAGCCGAATTGAAAGCCATTTTTGCTAAGACAGTCAACGAGAGCCAAGGCAATATATTGCTCCCTGCTTTTTCGGTTGGACGAGCACAGGAGTTATTATATCTATTTCATTTATATGCTAAAGAATGGGATCTCGGCCGTTGGAAAATCTGCCTAGATAGTCCGATGGCAATTGAGGCGACCCGCGTTTACGTTAATAATTATCCGCTGATGGATGAGGACTTTAAACGCTTTACCCGCCAACATCCTGGGCAGCATCCGCTGTTGTCAAATGTCGAATTTATCCAAACGACCGAAGAGTCGATAGCGCTGAACGACGTGCATAAGGGATTGATCATTATTGCGGGGAGTGGCATGTGTAACGGTGGTCGTATTCGTAGCCACTTAGAGCATAATCTATGGCGTCCAGAATGTGATGTGATTATTTGTGGTTATCAAGCGCTTGGAACACCAGGGCGCGCCCTCGTCGATGGCGCTGAAGAACTGTCTATTCATGGTAACAGCATTAAAGTCGCGGCTAAGTTACACACAGTGGGTGGACTTTCAGCCCATGCGGATCAAGCAGAGTTATTACGTTGGTATCACCATTTTGAAGGCCAGCCGCCGTTAATTTTAGTCCATGGAGAACCCGAGGCGCAGCATGGATTAGTCGATGTGATTAACCAAGATCCTCAGACTAAACCAAAGGCTATAGCAATCGCGACTCAGGGTGACCGATTGGATTTAAATGCGCTGCCGCAGTTAGTGTGGAAGCCTTAAAAGATTTGAAAGTGCAAGTTCAAAAGTTGGGTGGAAATGCCATTATCTTCTACACGTGTGGCAAAGCGAGCTCGCGATGAGTTGTATTTTGAATGTAATGGTGAAGGTTTTTCTATCGAAGATTAGCGTTTAGTTTTATAAAAAAGCTCACATAGTTGTGAGCTTTTTTATTTTAAATCAATCAGGTTACTGTATTAGTCAGAGTTGTTGTCAAATTCAGTATCATCGAGTAACTCAAAGGTCGGGACGACATTCGGTACGTCTTTAAATAAGCGAGTGAAATGGCGCTGTACACCTTTCAAATCGATTCCTGCTAAACCTGATGCAAAACCAAACCAAGCATAAAGGCCACTAAAGTTATCAAACATAGGCGGTAGATATTTAGGCGTAGTCAGAATGCCCTCTTGGCAAGCTTGGTATAACACGGGGATATCTTCGATCGCCAATTTACCAAGGAATAGCATAGGGATGAGTTCAGGAAGGCCTGAGGTGATGGCGCTGCGGATAAAGTTAATGTTTTCCACATAGCCACGCACATAGGAAATATCCTTAGTGAAGAAACTGCCGCCTTCCACCATACCCCCACGGAAAACCCTTTGGGTGACACGGTAACTGTCTGTCGCACTTAGATTCAATCCTCTGAAATAATTGAATACCTCTATAAAGTCAGCACCATTTTCAGCCATATCGACCGCGGCAACACGGTCACTAATTCGCCGAGCCCGTCCTGGATTTGAGCTTAGCGTCAGCATTTCCAGTAAAACGGCTAGACCTTCTTGGGTTGCTGCTACGCGCGGAGAACCGACACTGAGCCAAGTGGCGTGGGGTTGAGCTCGGCCGTTTAGCGTTGTGCCGACATGCACCCAACCTTCGTGAACTTCATATACATTAAGATCCGATTCGCTGAACATTGCTTTGCTATTGAGCTTAACAGTGTCGCCACCGACTGCAGCGTCAGAGACGATACCGTCACTAAGGCGTACACGCATATCATCGCTATGAAAGTACTTTTCTAAACGTTGGCTGAGCACGTTAACCGCTTCTGGCGCGCTAATAATTTTAGGGTGGTGTTTATTCATGTGCCTCGCCGCGGGCAGCGAGAAAATGTAGCTGAGTTTATCGCCTAACTGGCGCAAGGTATGGCGATCGCCATGCAGTTTATGGCTAGCACTGCCGTACAATTCTTGGCTGAGCTTACCAAAGGTTGGCGTGCCTCTGTTCCCCAACATATCGATGACAAGGCGATACTGATCGACGTTTGCCACTAATATTTTGCCGAGTTTGTCTCGTTTACCCAAACGTCTATGGATGTCCTGCTTTAGGGAGGCTAGCTCAGCTTGGGTTTTAACAGGATCAAAAGGTAAAGCAATGTTTTGATAGAACTCTTGCTTGATAGCCGGAAGTACCGTGCCCTTATTGGATAGAAAACGCTCTTCCATTTCCCGCGGCCATTTAATGGCATCTAAGATTTTTATTGGCGTTTGAATGCGAATTAATTCATCGGAAAAACGGCGTAGATCTTGTTGATATTGGGCTAACGACTCAGACATTCCCGTATATCCTGCAGGTAATTTCAGCGAGAGAGATGTGGCTAATCATAGCCTTAAACCTCATTTATTCATATTGATTCGCAGGCTAGCTGAGAAATATACCGATTAAATAAATTAGCTGTTATCGATTTTGTGAATCATTTTGGTGCACTTGTTACAATTCTAGCGCTATGTCTATGGGACATAAATAAGTAACCATCTGTTTAATAATATTTTATTGATATGACATTAAAGCTGCTTTGTTCTTGATATAGAAATAGATTGATTGGAGCAAAGCATGACAGCGATGAGTTATTTGAGTGTGTTAAGGCTGAATGCTTGTTAATCAAAACTCAAGCCGACAAGAGTGGTAAAAATGACTGTGATGACGCGATTTTAAATCTGGAGGTTAGTGAGCTAAAGCAGAGTCACACCCAGCATTATTGGCTGGGTGAGATATTCGATTTTAGTGGGCCAAAACTCAGTGAGTTCGAAACAAATGATCACCGACTGAGATCATCATCCCATCATTTTGACCACGAGATAGCGAGATAGAATTGGCTAGAAAAAATCGTCATCTCCCAATGCACGTTTTAACTCCGCCCGCTCGAGGTAGTCTTCTAAACGCTTTTTGACTTCGCGTCTATGCTGCATTGCCTCGGCGGCTTTGCTGTTTCTTGGTGTGGTCATTGCCTCAAGTTCAGTATCGTTGGGCACGACTTCAGTAATATGAGCCATAACGAATTCCTCTTGTTGTTCCTAACGACTTTCTAACTAAAAAGAGTATGGTAGAAAAGCAAATAATTTTGTGAGTTAGGGTGAAAAATTCTTTCCGTGAGTCGGATGATTCAGCTTACTGCTGTTTGGCGTAGGCCCGAGACAGCAATTGAATATTTGATTAATTTAGTTTTTGCTTATTTTGTGATTAAGAGCACGGTATAGTCATAGATATATTCGGGTTAATTCCGAGTTAAATAGTAGGATAAACTTGAATTTAGTCATAATTACAACAACACTTGTACCAGTGTTTGTTGTTAATCGTTTGCTAGGGAATTGGCTTACATGGACAAGGATCAGTTTTCTAAATCACTCCCCCCATCTAATAATATCTACTTTAGCGTGCTGAGCTCTAGCTGGCTGATGATAGTGGCTGCCTTACTTTTCATGGGGATCTCTTGGTATGTGCTTGAGCAATATCTTAGGGACAGAGGTGAAGAGCGTTTCGAAAATAGCGTTCAAGAATTAACAGAAGCCGTGAATCGCAGAATGCTTGCCTATGAACAAGTCTTGCGTGGTGGCGTTGGCTTATTGTTATCGTCGAGTAATGTGACACGTCAGGAGTGGCAAACTTATGTCATCAATGCTCATTTATCTGAGTATTACCCAGGTTTTCAAGGTTTTGGCTATGCTCAGTTACTTCAACCTGAAGCATTAAGTGCACACATCCAACAAGTTCAAGCAGAAGGTTTTAAAGACTATAAAGTTTACCCAGAAGGAACGCGTGATCAGTATTGCGTGATTGTGTACTTAGAACCCTTTGATTGGCGTAATCAAAGAGCCTTGGGTTATGACATGTGCTCCGAGTCTAATCGATATAAAGCCATCACTCGCGCTATTACCACTGGACTGCCGACAGTTTCTGGCAAAGTCGTATTAGTTCAAGATACTTCTGATGATGCGAAAGCGGGCTTTTTAATGTATTTACCGCTTTATCAAGGCACCACAACAACAGAGGCTGAGCGTAAACAGCACGTGTTTGGACTTGTGTATGCAGCGTTTAGGATGGATGACCTCATGCAAGGGATTATGGGGGAGCGATTCTCAGGCTTGAAACTTGCCATTTATGAAAGTCCGCAGGCAAGCGCTGACAGTCTAATGTTTACCAGCAGCAAAGTGGCCCCGAATGAGCAGGATGTGTTTTATCACTCACAGACTGACTTAGTTGGCGGGCAGTTGTGGCGCTTAGACATTTCATCACAATCGCGTTTTATCTCGAGAGCGGAACAGACCCAAGGTATGTGGCTCCAATTTATCGGTTGTGGTTTTATTTTGGCATTGTTTTACTCAGTGTTAATTATGGCGCGTAATCGATATAAGGAGTCTTTACTGACTTCAGAGTTAATTGCTAACGAAAAACGCTTTAGATTAGTAATTGAAGCCTCTCCAAGTGCGCTATTTATGGTGGATAAATCTGGATTTATTACTTTAGTGAATACCCATGCTGAACGTTTGTTCGGCTATACCAGAGACGAGTTACTCGGTCGTTCCATCAATATGTTATTGCCCGAAACCCTAAGGGATGCTCATCAGCAGCACATGAGTAACTATTTAGTGCAGCCTATTGCGAAAAATATGTCGATGCGGGATGACCTGTTTGGCTGTTGTAAAGATGGCAGTCGACTCGCAATTGAAGTGGGGTTAACGCCTATTCATTTTAGTAATGGCATTTCTATTCTCGCGACAATTAATAATGTCTCTGAACGTAAACGCATTGAAGTTCAGCGTGCAGAACATATGCTTGAGCTTGAGCGTATCAATCAAGAATTAGACAGGTTCGCCTATATTGCTTCCCATGATTTGAAATCCCCCTTACGTGGTATCGAGCAGCTAACCTCTTGGTTATCAGAGGATTTAGTCGATAACACCAATGAAAATGTACAGAAATACCTAGGGCTTATCCAAAGTCGTATTCATCGAATGGTGTTATTACTCGATGGACTATTGATGTTTTCTCGGATTGGTCGTGTCGATACCGAAACTACTGAAGTGAAAAGTCGGCAACTGGTTGAAGACATGTTTGCGCTCGTCGCGCCGCCACAGGGATTTGAATTAGTCCTAAAAGGTGAATTTCCGAATTTTTATACCGTAAGACCATTGTTGGAATTAGTTATACGAAATTTAATCAGTAACGCCATAAAACACCATGACTTAGGTACAGGTGTGATTACGGTTTCATGTGAGGCGGTTGATCAGCAGTATCGATTCAGTGTGATAGATGATGGTCCGGGGATATCAAGCTCATATCATGAAAAAGTCTTCGAGATGTTTCAAACACTTAAACCAAGGGATGAAGTTGAAGGCAGTGGTTTAGGCTTATCACTTGTGAGGAAAACGGTTGAAAGTTTAGGTGGAGAGATTCAGCTTAAATCGCAGGGCCGAGGTTGTTGTTTTTGCTTTAGTTGGCCTAAGAAAATAGTGAAAAAGGAGCTTCTATGAGCGCAGCAAATCACTATCAACAGGTCACCATTTTATTGGTTGATGACGATGACGTGGATTACATGGCCGTGCAGCGGGCGATGAGACAATTGAGGTTACTCAATCCCTTAGTGCGTGCTCGGGATGGGATCGAAGCATTAACTATTCTAACGAGTTTAGACACGATCAAAGGTCCGTATCTTATTTTGCTGGATCTTAATATGCCAAGAATGAATGGATTTGAGTTCCTTGAGCGAATACGTTCAGATCCTTCTCTTTCTTCGTCTGTCGTTTTTATGCTCACCACGTCGAGTACCGATGAAGATAGGATGAAAGCCTATAGCCATCATGTGGCTGGTTACATGGTTAAAACTGATATGAAAGACGGTTTTAACAATATTTTTAATATGCTTGAAGGTTACTGGCGAATAGTGGAGCTCCCATCCGCATAAGGTGAGTATATGGATTTACTACTGATCGATGATGATGAAGTTGATAGAACTGCGATCATCCGAGCACTCAGACAGTCAAAGTTGACTTTTAATGTGGTCGAAGCAAATTGTGCATTTGATGGTTTAAATCTCGCATTAGAACGTCATTTTGACGGTATTCTATTGGATTATTTATTACCCGATGCTAATGGCTTAGAAGTGTTGATCAAGCTCAATGCCATGACGCAAGACCAGACCGTAGTCGTTATGCTGAGTCGCTATGAAGATGAGAAACTGGCTCAACGCTGTATTGAACTAGGGGCACAGGACTTCTTGCTTAAAGATGAGGTTAACTCGCGGATACTAACCCGTGCAATTCGTTATGCGAAACAAAGATCTTCAATGGCGTTGGCGTTACGCAATAGTCACCAAAAACTAAAAGAGCTAGCTGAACACGATTCGTTGACTAAGCTGGTTAATCGCTATGGTTTTGAACTTTGTCTTAATCGAGCGATAGCAAGGGCCAAACGTTGTCACGACTATTTAGCCGTTATCTTACTCGATTTAGATGATTTTAAAGCGATCAATGACACTCTAGGCCATCAGACGGGGGATATTCTTTTAGTTAAAGTAGCCGCTCGATTAAGTGAAGTACTACGAGATGGCGACATTATTGCCCGTTTAGGTGGGGACGAATTTGTCGTGCTAGTCACTGATAATGATTATAAATATTTCCCTATGATTGTGGCTAATCGATTGTTAAAAGTGTTTGAGGACGTGTTTTGTCTCGGTGA
Source organism: Shewanella sp. SM68 (assembly GCF_025653925.1). Lineage (NCBI taxonomy): Bacteria > Pseudomonadati > Pseudomonadota > Gammaproteobacteria > Alteromonadales > Shewanellaceae > Shewanella > Shewanella sp. SM68. The sequence goes on along the minus strand of NZ_JAKKRU010000002.1, from coordinate 540,261 downwards.
TAACGATGTGCTTATTGGTGCCAGTATCGGCGTGGCTTTTTATAATGAAGCGGCTTCGAACAGTTCTGAGCTGATGAAATGTGCCGATATCGCTATGTATCGCGCTAAAAAAATGGGCCGAAACCAGATTCAGTTTTACTCAGAAGCTTTAGATAAAGAGGTGCGTTACCGTAATCATATCGAGTCGAGTTTGCGTACTGCCTTAAAAAGAAATGAATTTAAGGTTCATTATCAAGCGCAAGTGAATGCGAAAACCCATCAGCTGGTGGGGATGGAAGCCCTTATCCGATGGCAGCATCCTGTAGACGGCATTATCACCCCAGATCAATTTTTACCCATAGCCGAAGAAATTGGATTAATGGAGGACATTGATGATTGGGTGCTTGAACAAGCCTGTATTCAGGCACAGGTTTGGTTAACCCAATTACAGCCAACAGGGAGAGAATTTACCATTGCCGTTAACCTGTCTGCATCGCAAATTGGAAATGAGAACCTGTTTGATAAAATAGCGAATACGCTGACTAAGACAGGACTTCCTGCTGTAGCATTAGAGCTTGAAATTACTGAGAATTGCCTTATTGAAGATCCCCATGAACATGCCAAAATGCTCGATAGAATCGCCGAGTTAGGGGTGCGTTTTGCCCTTGATGATTTTGGGACGGGTTTTTCGTCCTTAGAACATATCAAATTGTTTCCCATTAGCGTGCTGAAAATCGATAAAAGCTTTGTCGCTTCCTATGATAAGGATGATAAAGACACTCGTTTGCTCGCTGCATTACTTAACTTCGCCCATGGGTTTAATGTCATATCAGTAGCTGAGGGCGTTGAAACAATTGAGCAGGCTGAGTTTTGTACTTCTCGCCATTGTACTGTATTACAAGGTTATTTGTTTTCTCGTCCCTTAGATGCAACGGAGTTTGAGGCTAAGTATATTCTGCCGCTGTTAACTTAAACCGAGTTCCGAGTGTGATAGGTCTTGAAGTATTTCATTAGCATAATGATTTCGTCTGGTGAGGAATATTTTCTTGCTTTACACTGAGCAATAGACAAATATCAGCCCCTTTTTCTGTCGCTGTGCTTTTGGTGCCGCAGAACGGTTTATTCACTCATGCTTAAGTTGGTCACTCAGCAATGAAAATAGGTATTTTATCCCAATTCCCCCAGTTGTATTCAACACAACGTTTAGTCGCGGCTTGCCAAAGTCGTGGACATGAAGCGGTCGTGATCAATACGCTGAATTGCTATATGAATATTAATTCTATTAAACCTAGCATTCATTATGAAGGTACTGAATTAGTTGGGTTTGATGCCATCATTCCGCGTATTCATGCTAGCGTGACTTTTTATGGTTGTGCCGTTGTACGTCAGTTTGAAATGATGGGCGTATATGCCGCGAATGATTCAATCTCCATTGCGCGTTCGCGGGACAAATTGCGGGCACTGCAACTACTTTCCCGCAAAGGGATTGGCATGCCAGTGACGGGTTTTGCCAATAAGCCAAATGATATCCCAGATCTCATCAATTTGGTGGGCGGCGCTCCGTTAGTCATTAAATTACTCGAAGGCACTCAAGGGATTGGTGTCGTACTCGCTGAAACTAAAACGGCTGCTGAGAGCGTGATTGAAGCATTCTTGGGGCTCAAAGCGAATATCTTAGTGCAGGAATACATTAAAGAATCCAATGGTAGTGATATTCGTTGTTTTGTTGTCGGTGACAAGGTTGTTGCTTCGATGAAGCGTCAAGGTCCCGAGGGCGATTTCCGCTCTAATCTGCATTTAGGGGGTTGTGGTGAGGTGGTAAAAATCACCTCTGTTGAGCGTAAAATGGCTATTGCCGCTGTGAAGGCGATGGGATTGGTTGTCGCGGGAGTAGATATTTTACGTTCTAACCGTGGCCCACTGATCCTTGAGGTTAATTCGGCGCCAGGCATTGAAGGGATTGAGCAAACAACAGGGATTTCAGTGACTGAGCCTATTGTTGAATATATTGAGAAAATGGTTGCGGCCCGTAAAACAAACCGGTCAATTATTGCCTAGTAGGTGATGGTGATAAAACGACGCCACTTTTTAAGGTGGCGTTTTTTATGTTTAGAGCTTATAGATCAAAACTGTAGGAATATCCGAGTACTAGTTTGGCATCATCATCGGTGAGATCGGTATCTGAGACCATAAATGACACTGTGCCTATGCTGGTATCTGCGCTGAGAGTCACGTTATAGTCGGCATAATTATCTTCGCCAAACCAAGATTGGACGACATCACCGTTTGAGTAACCATAGTGCACTGATAAATTCAGCTTTTCAGTGAGAGGAACGGATACCGTCGCGGCAAGATAACTGAGATCTTTATTATCTAAAGGATCGGCGGCCAGATCGTCACCGGCATTGATGACTTGGGAGTAAGCAAGTTCGAGCCATTTCCACGTGACAGCAGCATGGAGCTCACCAAAATCAATACTGCCCGGCGCGTCTGGATAGGCGTAGTAGAGATAGCCAAAGTCGTAGCTGATGTCTTCGGTAATACTGCCGCCATAACCTGCATATAGATCAAGCTCGTAGCTAGTATCATCACCAAAATCCACATTCGATGCCCAAGTTCCCGCATAAAATCCAGAATCGTGGCTGTAGTCAAGGCCACCTTGGATTGCGACCGCATCTTTAGTTTGGGTCGCACCGCGCCATAGATAATTAGAGGTACCGCCAATGTTGCCTGATACGGCTGCAAAGGCGTTGCCTGCCAGTAACATTCCCGTCGATAAGGCCAAAACGCTGTACAGTGATTTCTTCATGCTCATCCCCTCGATTGACTTATTTATCGATTCACCATTGGCACACTCAAAGTCAGCTGTGGTCATTAGTGCATCTTGGTTTTTTTCTAAGGAAGGATTTGCTAATCACATGCCACTATTACAATGCCATGTAAAACAAGGTATTAGAACTTTCAATGTTAATGAAATGTTTTTATTTGCTAGTTTGTGGGGCAGAGGCGCACTTTTGTTGTGCACAAAATATTCAGTGCTTCACTGGGATTGGGCAAAAAAAACGCCTCACAATGGAGGCGTTGTATTGAATTTTATAACTTAGTTTACGCTGTCACGTAGGGTTTTACCCGCTTTAAACTTAGGCACTGTCGCTTCAGCAATTTGAATTTCTTTACCCGTTTGTGGGTTACGGCCAGTGCGAGCGGCACGAGTCGCTGTTTCAAAAGAACCGAAACCTACGATGGAGATTTTGTCACCATTTTTCATTGATTCGGTAATAGCTGCTTCAAAAGACTTCAATGCGCGTGCTGCTTCTACTTTCGTTAGATCGGCATTTTCTGCAATTTTGGCGATTAGTTCAGTTTTGTTCATTTTTATTGTCTCTTCTTTCCGTAGATTTATTTGAAATAAGCGTGCCTAACATGCCATAAGGTTTAACACTTGGAAAGCCTTTTGCGTCAAGCGTGCAGCAGGATGTTCAGTAAAGCGCAGAATATTTACTCAGTTCGTGACTTAAGTTTTATTCTTCTAACAGTTGATAGAGTAATTTTTTAACAAGTTTGGGTTCAAAGGGTTTGTCACATAAGGCATTTACACCCGCTTGGGACACATTGCTGAGGTGGGTATCGTTGGCTTCGGAAGACACCATCAAGATGGGAATGTGTGATTGTTGGCTTTCATTGCGGATAAATTGTGTCAAAGCTAGCCCATCTACACTCGGCATATTGTAATCAGTGATCACTAAGTCGAACATATTGTGTTTCATTAACGCTATGGCTTGCGCGCCATCCTCGGCCTCGGTAATTAGCTTCATCCCTAAGTTACCAATCGTGCGTTTAATGACGTTTCTTGCCATACGGCTATCATCGACCACTAATACACGCACATCTTGTACATCGAAATTACTCAGGTCGAGTTCATCGTGGCTGAGTAAATCAATCGTGGCATTCAATGCTGTACCTAAATGGTCGGCACTGAAGGGTTTAGGTAGAATCGCTACTACACCCGATTGGCGGAATATTTCAAGTTGTTCACGGCGGCACTCACTCGAGACCAGCATAAATTGGATATCTTTGCAGTCAGCGTTGGCCCTTAAGTAGCCCAAGAGATCGATGGCAGTGCCATCATCGAAATGCATGGCGCTCGCAATAAGGTCAGGTTTATGGCGAGCAATAATATCTTTAGCCGCTTCTATGTTTTCTGCGGTTTGAATGCTGAGAATGCCTTCTTGTTGTAAGCGCTGAATAATAATTCGACGCTGTGTCTCTGAAGGTTCTACTAAAAGAATGGAAAGTTCGCTGGGCGATAAATGGCTCATAGTCTACTTCAAGTTAAGAGTCGTAAGTATTTTACTGGGTCGCTAAGCTACGCTATTGATAACAGCTTAGCAACAAAGTCCATTACTGAGTTTGGCGGGTCAAATAGTGTCTCGTGACCTTAGAAAATGCGATCCAATACTGCACGAGTAAAATAACAATAATGCTCACTGTGAGTGGCAACATAGGAATGTTGTGGCCAGAAACAACTACTTTTACATCCTCAGGGGTAATGCGATAGGCAATAATTGCTGTAATCCCCAGTGCCGAGAATCCTAAGGTTTGCATGCCAATATAAATCTTCAACACTAAGCTAGACCACGGCGCCCGTATGAGTATGCCAACGAGCACGGGGAGGACACCTAGGGTGAATACATCAAGGGATTGAGTCATCACAGTACGCCAAAGTGCAGCAATGCTGAAGAGGCAATATAACGTGATCAGTAGTATAAGACGTTTAGGCATAGATTGAAGTGCACACCAGTAGCAAAGAAGATGAGCAAGTGTAGGAAATGCCCTAATCCGAGTCCAGTATAACCGTGATATCGTGTAGAATATGCCTTTTTGCTAGAGGCTCTAATAGGTGACGTTTATGACAGAAGTTGAGTTTTGGGGGTTAGTCACGCGAACGGAAGCGGCGCAATCACAGGAGTCTTTGACTCAAGCACTGAAGCAGAAACTTGCCGAATTGAGTAATGAAGAGTTAAAAGCTTTCGATAAAATCTTTGGTCAGCAGATGCGCCGTAGTTATCTGTGGTCTGTTTGGGGGGCGGCTTACATTATTACGGGTTGTGATTCTGAATATGCTTTTGCCGAGTTTAGGTGTTTTTTGATTTCACTTGGTAAAGAAATTTTCGAAGGTGTGGTTAATCAGCCTGACACCCTAGCACGTTTAGTCGCTTGGCCAGAGCGAGATGCCTATGCTTACCCTTTTGTAGATGAATACGACCTTATCGCAGGGCAATTATACGAAGATAGAACCGGTGAGGAACTGCCCTTTATGCCATCGGGCAAGGCGACGCCCGTGGGTAAAAAATTTAGCACTAAGCCCAAGGATTTAAAGCTGCAATACCCTGAACTGAGTGCCCGTTTTCCATTTTAATCTTGGCAATACCTTACGAGCGTAAGCAAGCGTTGGTAGTGACATCGAAGGTCATGTCGTATTTAGGGCAGATGTCGCTCATAAACTCATGTTCTTGCGCGGTTAATTGTTGACTAAAATCTTGCTTAAGCTGCTCTGTCATTTGATGTTCAGCCGCATTTTGCGCCTGAGCCAATTTACTCAAATGAACAGTAACAGCTTGTTGCTGGCTGATGGTCAATGGTGCTGCATGGCTTGAAAGGCTGATACTCGTTCCAATTGTCAGCAGTGCCAATAAAGCGAGTTTTCGTGAATATGGGTTGAATAGATAAGCCGTTTTTAGGTTCATAGGTAAGCTCCAAGTTAAAAATTACGTTTAACACGTTAGTTCTAAATCGTGCATCCTTAGACGGTAAAGAAAACGAGTTGTACTGTGAGGAGCTGAGTTTATTGTATAAATATTGAACCTATGCTGAATGGTTAGTTAGTGCTCATTCTTCATTTCTTCGCATTGAAATCCTTGCTTACGAGTATCGAACTGGCACATAGATCCACATTCCCAAGGCACATTGTCGTAGAAGGCAGATTGTTCGCGTGCAAAATCGCGGCAAGTATTATAGCTGTCAAAGTTATCGGTTTTTTTATATTTTCCTGAATCATAGCCATGGTTGTAGATAAAGGCTGACCAAGTTTTAGGGCCAGTATTTTTGTCACTCGGGGAGATAAACCAAATCGCACTTACGACGCAGGTAAACAGGATAAGAATGAACACAGGTACAACAGGGAATTTCATTTTTTATTAAGTGGGCAATGTAAACAATAGCGGAAGGATAACGCTTTTTTTGTCGTTATGCGCGTGAAATGTTCACAAATTGATAACTATGCACTTACTTGGTGCAATTCCGATACAAAAAGATACGTATCGGTTGTGGTGGTTAAATAATATTTACTTAATTATACAAAAGCTTACGGCACATTTGCTGTACTTATATCCGTTTTGCGTTAAGCTCTAGTTCAGGTTAGATTTTGTACTGTGGTTCTCAGAAAGTTATTTAGGCCTTGGAGGCAAACATGAAAATTCAGTCCCTTTTACTCGCAGGTGTATTAAGTTGCAGTGCGGCTTGGGCGGCCGATGAAGCGCCTGTAGATCCCGTCACCGAAGATGGTGTGGTTAAAATTGTTTGGCAAAGTCCTAAAGATTATCGCGATATAAAATCATCAGGGGAGCTCCAATCCCGTTATGAGAAACGCTTATTTGAGACCTTAACTGAAAACATCAATAAAGAAGCTGCGAAGATTTTAAAGCCAAATCAAAAGCTTGAAATGACCATTACCGATGTTGATCTTGCGGGTGATATGCGTCCAACATTTGGTGCGACCGCCAATGATTTACGCATTATCAAAGACATTTATCCGCCACGTATGACTTTTTCTTATCAAGTCATGGAAAACGATAAAGTGATTATCGCGGGCGATGAAAAACTGTCGAATATGGGGTTCATGGATGGGATCCAATCTTTAAATGATAAACCTTTTATGTATGAAACCAAAATGTTAACCGAGTGGTTAAAGAAGACGATTGCACCACAACTTTAATATCTCATATCGGTCGCTAATGCTGAGTATTAAAGCTGTTTAGCTATGCTGTTAGTGCCTGAGTGTCGATAATTAGATGATTTTCTAACAGGTAAAATCCGTTATTTGCGGATTTTGCCTGTTTTTTTGCCCTAGCGCTTAAGGTCGATAGACTATGTTCATGGGCGTTAAAGGTGAGTGCGGGTGGTAAAATGCCTACACACAGACTGATCAATTGATGGTAACAGGCTTCACCTTTTCTATCGTCGGCGAGCATTTCCTGGGCCAGCCAGTGATCTGCGCTATAAAATAAATGCTTATGGGTTTCAAAATCCGCTAGAATTCGCTGGCAACGGCTGATCATATGCTCACAGGTGCTGATAATTACAAAGTCATCGCCGCCGACATGGCCGACAAAACAATTGTCGCTTTTATACTTCAGTAACAGATTCGCCACTTCACAAATCACTTCATCGCCGCGACAGAAACCATAAATATCGTTATAGGGCTTAAAGTTACACAAATCAAAATAGGCTAGATAAAAATGTTTCTTTTGGATCTTAAGGCGTTTTAATTCCTCTTGAATGGGCACATTACCCGGCAAATCTGTCAGAGGATTCGCATGGCGGGCCATCTTAATTCTGTGCTCTGTGATCCTTTGCAGTAAATCTTTGGTGTGACCTATGCCGAGTAGTTTACCACGGCGAAGGATAATGAACTGTTGCGCGACCGTATTAGCACTCTCTGAGGTCAGTAATTGACTTACGGTGGATAAAGGTTCGTTGGCCTCAATCTGGATGACTTGCGGGTCCATCACTTCACTCACAGCATGATTTTCATGTAAGGCGCGACCATAGGGTGTGCTGAAGAGTTCAAGTAAGGTCGCGCGGCTGATAATACCGAGTGGCAACTGGTTATCGACCACTACCACCGCCTGTAATGCAGGTTGCGAGATAAAGGTGTCACTTAAAAATTTGAGTTTAAGTGTGGGCACTACGGTTATGGCGCTCGTGCACAGGCTCTCGGCCGATTCGCTGTATCTAGGTTGAATTTGAGTATTGCTTGGCACTAAGGTCGCTTTCATCGCGCGGCAGGGGAGCACTTCTGGACGACCGAGTAAGTAGCCTTGGCAATAGACGATACCCAGTTGTTTGAGTACGGCTAATTCCTCTTGCGTTTCAATTCCTTCGGCTATCACTTTGCAGGTTAAACTTTGGCATAACTCCACAATCGAGCGGACAAATTCCTGTTTGACGGGAGTCGAATCAATCTGATGGATAAAGTGACGGTCGATTTTGACATAGTCAGGTGACAATTCTGACCAGAGTCTCAGACCCGAATAACCTGCACCTAAGTCATCGATCGCCGTTAAAAAACCTTGGCTACGATAGTGATTCAAGCAGGATTTGAGTAAATCGATATCATCGGCGGGATATTGCTCTGACAGTTCAATCACAACCTGTGATGGCGCTATGCCGAGTTGTTGCAACAGTTGTAAGGTCATGCCCTTGGGGTGGGCGGGATCTAATAATGCCTTGGGCGAGATATTGATAAACAGCTTGCCTTGAAACTGACGCAACTTAAATTGCTCGAGTGAAATACGGCGACAAAGGGTTTCTAGCTCGCTTAATTTACCTTGATGTTCGGCGGTCTGAAATAGCGGGACTGGGGAGTATAACGGGCTGTGTTCAGGGCCACGGCTTAACGCCTCAAAACCATGAATTTTATGTTCTAATATATTGAAAATTGGCTGAAATAAGGGACTGATTGCAGCTTTAGATATTATTTTATCGAGCTCTTTAGCCAGATCTAAACTTGTCATTACGTCAGCCCCTTCGTCTATGTGAGCGGAGTCTATGACTTAGAAATGACAAAATGATGACAGTTTTGGGGAAGCTTAGTGCTATCTATCTGTGTTGGTGGGCTTGATTAGATATACCATGGAAAGAGCTGAAATCTAAGGTGAGTTCCAGCTCCTAATCTCGGTTTAGCTTTGCTTCTTAAAGGCCTGCAATGTTTGCAGTAATGCGCCTAACTGACGCACATAGGTTTCGAGTTCTTTAGGATCGAGCGTTTGATGTTCTTCCATGCGAGTTAAGTCATCGACCAACTCTTGCACATAGGGCAGAAAGCGATTACTCGAAGCGATAAAACCTTGTTCTGCCGTGAATATGCTGGTGAAGTTTCCATGGCCAGCTTTCTTTAGCTCATCTAACTTAGCGTCGGCGTCTATGGCTTGGCGATAGGCGATTTGAAGATTTTCTTTCAGTTGCTCTACAACCTTGGTATGTGGCATAACAGCGTCTCATTGCAAAATTTGCAGGAATTATAAGGGGCAAAGGATATGGCAACAAGCCAATGGCGACTAATTGCATCAATCTGTTTTCTGGCGTTAGCGGGTTTGAGCACAAAAGTGGCGGGTGCAGAAACCGATAAACCACCATTTTATCAAGTGCAATGGCAAGGCAAGAGTGCGTATTTACTGGGTTCGATTCATATTGGACGTGCCGATTTTTATCCTTTACCCACCCAAATTGAAACCGCGTTGGGTAAAGCTAAGGGCTTAGTCGTAGAAGTCGATATCAATAAAGTCGATAGCACTGCCTTACTGCAACAATACGGTCGCGCCGATAAAACTAAGGGTTTAGATTGGCAGAGCCGAGATAAGCAAACGGTCGAGAGCATGACGCCCTATTGCGCGGCCACGGCAAATGTTTGTCAGTCGATACAATCTTTTGCACCTTGGCTGCAGGCTACTCAAGTTAACTTATTGCGTTATAACGACTTAGGTTACAGCACGGATTATGGCGTTGATATGCAGTTGATGGCTCGATATGCGACTTTGCCTGTGTATCCGTTGGAAACCGCCGAGTCACAATTTCAATTGTTAGCGTCTTTTAATAGTCAAGAGCAGTGGTCTATGGTGCGTGAGGCGATTAGCGCATCGGATGCGGAGCTTTTATCGTTAATAACGGCTTGGCGTTCAGGTAATGAAACTGAGCTTGATTCCATAATGCAGGAGCAAATGGGCGGCGAGGGCGACACTAAAATGCTAGAGAAAATCCTCTGGCAGCGAAACCATGTGATGGCCGATGGCATTATAAAATTAATGGGCTCGACTGACGTGACTTCACCTTTGTTTGTGGTGGTTGGCGCTGGCCATGTGGTGGGGGATAAAAGCGTGGTGCAATTGTTAGAACAAGCAGGCGCCAAAGTGAGCGCCTGCTGGAAACAGACTTGTCAGTAATCGTTTAGGCAGCGCGTTTGTAACGACGCGCGTTCACACTGCAAAGCTTTGCCCTAAAAAGTGCACATATCGGCCGAGGGAAATATAGGGTTCGCGTTGCGAGTACTCCAGCTCCATTTGTAGCAGCTTGTGATAGTCGAAATCCGCAGGCTGACTCTTTTTCAAATAGTCGTGGATTACACGCACGCCAGACTGGCTGATGAGTGACATTTGCCATTCGCTAAACCAATCTTTAACTTCTTGAATATAAAGTGGATGAGTAGGAGTTAGTCGCACTTTCTTCTTCACTTTTAAATCAGCGGCGACGTAATCGAAATTGCCCGACACTAAAGCATGAAAGCGCATGGCTTCTTTGTTGTAAAACATCAAAGAGAATAATCCGCCGGGTTTTAGCATAGTAAGTAAACCCGCTACGGTGGGCTTCGCATCCGTTAACCATTCGACGACTGCATGACACAGTATGATATCGAAATAGCCATGGTTATCGACCGATAATGCTTGGATAGGCGCATGGATAAGCTGGATAGCTAATGGTTCAGGGGAGGCATCAATTTGTTCTTTGGCTTGAGCCAGCATCTCAGCAGAGATATCGCAGAGTACAACTTCGTGGCCGAGGCGCGCTAATCTTTGGCTAAAATAACCAAAACCACCGCCCGCATCTAATACTCTGAGTTTTTTATCCCCCAGTTTTGCCAGCGCGGGGACGAGGTCGCGCCATAGCACTGCGGCACGTATTTCGCCCTTGGGCGTACCATAGATGTTTTTCGCAAATTTTTGCGCGAGCTTATCAAAATTCTTATCTTGCACGTGATAACTAGGTTAAAGAGAGTGGAACGATAGTGTGGCACAGTCGTAAATTTTTCGCACTCTGGAGATGTTATTGCCGAGTTGAGATGGATAAATTTGCATCGTTAATTCTTAATATATTGATTTTATTAGTAGTAATTATTCCTACTAAACTTAGGGATACACAGAACTCAGTGCTCTGGGTTATAATCACGCCGTTTTCGCCAAACCTGACTCTATATACCCAAGCGACCTGAAGATACGAGTTTCAGAGCGCCTAGGGTGCTTCAATTCAAGGCGCATCAATGACAGAATGTCGGCCACCTTTTGAATTGATGCAACACGGAAGTGAAGTGCCCTAGGCGCTCCGTCCCGGCGGGTTTTAACGCACTTTATGCTGTGTTGGTTATTTTGAACTTAGTCCACTAGGTCCGCAAATAACCGCAATCGCCATGGATGGCGTGAATGCCATTTATGCAGGAGCAATAAAGGGCCTTGCCTAAAGTGCGTTAAATTCCCGCTGAATCCTGCATTTTCAGGTTGTTTGGGTATAGTTGTCCATTCGGAGAGTCAGCATCAGCCCTTATTAAGACGCAGCACTGCCTGTTTTACACTCGTTATCAGCTTGATGGATCAGACGTTACTCGTCTGTGCGGGGTAATTTATGGCAATGTATTTTTGTGCCAAGGGATAGTTAATTAAAAGGTACTCAGACTTGAATAATGCATATTGTGTTGAATTGAACGCGATGCCGTCGCTGTTTTCTCTTTATCGCAAGATCTTCTTTGGCCGTAAGCCTGGTTGGGATCAACAGCCGTTGCCCCAAATCAAGGTGACCGCGCCGCATGTGACTGTGTCTGAAGCTAAAGTAAGCCAATATGCGCAGGTGTGTGGTTTTCAATTTGACGGTAAAGTTCTACCGCCAACCTATCTCTACGTGATGGCATTTCGCCTGCATGCGGTGATTTTTACCCACGATGGGATCACTTTCCCACTGCTTGGCATGATCCACCTTAAGAATCGTATTCAAGTGTATCGGCCTGTGACGGTTGACGAGACTTTCTCCCTTGAGTGCGCTTTGACCACGAGCCGCGAGACGGATTCTGGCTTAGAGTTTGAATTTGTGTCTAAGGCGTTTGTCGGTGAAGAACTCGTCTGGGAATCACTATCCACCTATTTATATCGTATCGATGTTGCTGGACGTCGCGTTCGTCCACCTAAAGCCATTGATATGGCATGGGAAACACCACAAAGCTGGAGTTTGAGTGAAGATTTAGGTCGTCGTTATGCTAAGGCATCTGGCGACTATAACTTGATCCATCTGCATCCAGTGCTTTCAAAGCGTTTTGGCTTTGATCGAGTGCTCGCCCATGGCATGTGGTCTAAGGCCCGTTGTTTAGCAGAGTTGATGCCAAGTATTGGCGATCGTCCATTCACTGTGGATGTGACCTTTAAGCTGCCACTCTTGATGCCTGCCGATGTTGGATTTGGCTATGAGCAGAATGCTAATAATATGGTATTTGAATTACGTGACAGCAAAGGCCGTCGCCCCCATTTAAGTGGCGATGTGCAGTTTTAAGCCGCACTCAATAATACATACAACAACGGCGCCTTCTGGCGCCGTTGTTGTTTATGGCTGTTGCTTTTGAGAAACAAAAATCAAGGTACGCTGTGACCCATAGATGCCTACCAGATACTGAACCATTGCTGGCGATCGAGCTGGATCTCATTGGCGGCGACGGCGCTCTTGAGCCGCTCGGACGCAGGGCAGATTATTTGATGCAGATTAAGGAATCGCTCATTAACCCTTTCGATGGCTATATATCTTAAAGCCAATCACCTAATATCCGCCCTATTCAATGAGTGTTGTGCTTAGCAACCCCTCATACTAAACCAAAGCGTATTTGAAAGGGAGAAATCGACGCATGCTCACAGATATGGATATTTCGAATCGCGCTAGCCTAAAAGACATTAATGAACTGGGCGCCGACTTAGGTCTATTACCCGAAGAGATGATGCAATTTGGTCACACTAAAGCCAAGGTCGAGCTCAGTGTGTTGCAGCGTTTGGCTGGGCAGCGCAAAGGCAAATTGATTATCGTCACCGCAGTTACGCCTACGCCACACGGCGAAGGTAAAACAGTGACGAGCATTGGCTTAACGCAATCGTTAAATGCCATAGGCAAAAAGGCCTGTGCCTGTATTCGCCAGCCCAGCATGGGGCCTGTATTTGGGGTGAAAGGTGGCGCTGCGGGTGGCGGTTATGCGCAAGTGGTGCCCATGCAGGAGATGAATTTGCATCTCACGGGTGATATTCATGCCGTGAGCAGTGCCCACAATTTAGGGGCTGCGGCGATTGCGGCGCGGCTATTTCATGAAGCGCGCTTAGGTAAGGCGGAATTTGAGGCGCAATCTGGGCAAGCGTTTTTGGATATAGATCCCAGTGAGATCCGTTGGCACCGAGTGGTCGATCACAACGATCGCTGTCTTAGGCAAATCCAGGTGGGCTTAGGCGATAATAATGGCCCAGAGTACGTCTCCAGTTTTGATATCACCGCCGCCTCTGAGTTAATGGCGATTTTAGCCTTAAGTCATAATTTGGCGGATATGCGGGCGCGAATAGGTCGTCTAGTGCTGGCATTAAATATCCAAGGGCAAGTGATTACCGCCGAAGACTTCGGTGTCGCTGGTGCGATGACGGCCATCATGGCGGATGCGATAAAGCCGACGTTAATGCAGACCTTAAATGGTTCACCTTGCCTTATCCATGCGGGACCCTTTGCCAATATTGCCCACGGTAATTCATCCATTATTGCTGATGATATCGCCCTCCGATTGGCGGATTTTGTGGTGACTGAAGCTGGTTTTGGATCAGATATGGGCTTTGAAAAGTTCTGTAATATCAAGGTGCGTCAATCGGGTCAGGTGCCGGCCGCCGCTGTGCTGGTCACCACCTTAAAAGCGCTGAAGGCCAATAGTGGTTTGGTGTCTGAGTCAGATATCAATCTACCAGATCAGGCTCGACTCGAAGCGGGCTTTGCAAATTTAAACTGGCATATCAACAATGTGGCTCGCTATGGTATTCCTGTGGTGGTTGCCATTAACCGTTTCGCCACTGATACTGATGCCGAGTTGCAATGGCTAACTGCGGCTGTTAACGCGAGCAGCGCCTTTGGCTGTGAGGTCAGCGATGCTTTTAGCCAAGGGGAGGCTGGCGCTGTCGCCTTAGCGCAGACTGTGGTTCGCGCCGCTGAAACCGAGAGTCAGTTCAAGCTGTTATATTCAGATGAAGCCTCATTGGAGGCTAAGTTATCCACCTTAGCCGAGGTGGGGTATGGTGCAGCGGGCGTTAGCCTTTCTATCGAGGCCAAACAACAGGCGCAGCAGCTGACCGTATTAGGTTATGGACATTTGCCCCTGTGTATGGCCAAAACGCCGTTATCAATTAGTCACGATCCTAGCTTAAAGGACGTTCCTCAGGACTTTGAGATCCCAGTGCGGGGTTTAGTCTTGCATGCTGGTGCGGGGTTTATCACCGCCTTGGTGGGGAATGTGATGACTATGCCAGGACTAGGGCTGAAACCGGGTTACTTAAAAATTGATATTGATGCGCAAGGTGAGATAGTCGGCTTAGGCTAACACTTGATGCAGAGATTTATAGGCCAGAGATAAAAATAAGGGCGAGCTCATTGCAACGCCCTTCTTCTCTCGTTTAACGCTGGTTTAAAGCGGTGATTTCGTGGTTTGATAGATATGCACATCACGCTGTGGGAAGGGAATACTGATCCCTTCGGCGTCAAAGCGCATTTTCACTTCGCGGGTAATGTCCCAATATACTTCCCAGTAATCTTCCGGTTTTGCCCAAGGGCGAACGATAAAGTCGACCGAAGATTCGCTCAATAGATGTAGTTTAATCGTCGGTTCTGGCAATGGTTGTACCTTAGGATGCGCTTCGACGATGGACTTGAGAATCGCTTCAGCCTGTTCGATGCTATCGCTATAACTGATCCCAAAGGTCATATCGACTCGACGTTGATGCTCAGCTGTGATGTTGTTAATTGTGTCACCCCAAATCTTATTATTAGGAATAATAAGACGTTGGTTATCCATGGTTTTAATCGTGGTGGAGACAAGGCTCATGTGGCTGACGCGTCCGGTGACGCCTGCGGCGTTGATCAAATCGCCCACATCATAGGGACGGTAAATTAAGATCATCATGCCTGAGGCGAAATTCGACAGGGTATCTTGCAGGGCAAAACCAATAATAACACCCGCGATACCAAAGCCTGCGAGCAAGGGACCAAGTTCGATCCCAAGCTGTGAAAGGGCGATTAACAGCCCGATAGTAAAGACGGCTTTACCTGATAGCGAGGTGAAGAAGTCTTGTAATAACTTACTTAAATTCAACTTAGAATTGCTAACGGTATTTTTCACTATCTGTTTGGCTAACTTGCCGGCGAGACCCGCAATAAACAAGATCAAACAGAAAACAAATAACTTAAACACGACGGTTGGACCGTGATTAATCGCTTGTTCTTGTGCCGTATTTAGCCACTGCTCAACGAGGCTTGATGCCACATCAAAGTTCAACACATCTTGAGTGATATCACCTGAAACACTAAAGAGTGTCTTTTTCAGCGCGGCGGTATCATGGCCTAAGGCGTCGAGTAGGCTGATGTCGATATTTAAGCTCTGACTATTCTGTGCTAAGCGTTCCTTTAGCATCATTACGTGGCTGGTTTGTGCCGAAGTGACATCTTTACCTGCATTGGTTGCGGTATCGATTGCTGCTTGTAGTTGCTGCTGGGTATAAGTCACTAAACTTTCTAGCGTATCGGCACGAGCTACTAAAATTTGCATCAGTGATTTTTGTGTTTCGCTAATATCTTGGCCAACTTGTTCGAGCCAAGTGAGCGTCTCGAGTTGTTGCTTGTAATAGGTGTCTTTTTCTAATTCGCGCTTTGATATTTCCAGCAGAGTCGCATCATCTGTGCTCGAACCTAATTGCTGTTCTAATTTACTAATGTTGTCATCGATATAAGCATCAATTTGTTGGATGTAGTTAAGTTGTCCTTGGATTAATGGTTGCAGAAAAGCTTTGTCGATTGGCGTTGCTTCGAGCAGATCTTTAATCTTATTACGTAACTGTAAGGTTTTGTTTTGAATTCGATATTCAACAATTGTCTTCAATTCGCCTTTGGCATTTTTTAGTTTACGTATATCCGTATCGATAGCCTGTTGCAGCATTGCCAGTTCTGCCTTGAGTGTTACAGGAGTGCTGGATGGGCTTTCGGTTGCCGTGACTGGTTCAGTTTGCGCTTGGGATGAAAGGCTGAGTAGTGGTATTAGCAGGGCAAACACGAGAGCGAGGTAGCGGTGCATAGGAGTGATCTTAAGTAGAAATATGTCTGAGTATGATAGATGTTGCCGGATCTACTGTAAAATATCTGCGAGTGAAATAGCCCTTGGAATTAAACTTTTTGGGAAGGGTTGATTTGAGCTTAACCTTGAGTGCGGTGCTTTATCTGCTTTTTCCGACATTTTGGGTATTTACAGGCCGAACTCTAGTCGGTATCTGGTAAACTTGCGCATCGTTATTTAGGAATCGTGTTTTCATGTTGTGTTCCCATTGTAATCAGTACATCAAGGTCAGTGACATTAGCCAGCAAAGAGGCAAAGGTTTCGACGCTCAAGTGCGTTGTCCCCATTGTGCGGCTTGGTTAGGCCGCAGCCCAACATTGGCTAAACTCAAGTTATTAGGATTTTATTTGAGTGTGTTTACGGCGGGATACAGTTACTTTGATGCCTCTGTGCGGTATTTTGCGATCCCTGTAATGATTTTTTCGTTGATGTTGTTGTTTGTGAGCCATTTTATGGATCAAGTCATCACCATTGAAGCGCCAGAGCAAGTCGATGATAGCGATCAAAGACAGAAGTATCGTTAGGCTAATAAGTGGATTCGTCATGGATCGGAAAATCAGCGGTACAATTTTCCAGAGACAAACATCATTTGAGCGCCTTTAACGGGCGCTCAAAATGCAACTAAGAGGGTTTAAAGGGCGAACTTCAACCGCGCTGAATGAGTCTTTGTTTACTGCACGACTTGTTCTTGGCTCGTTAAGGAGTGCTCAACGTAATAAATACCACCAAATATCACCGCGCTGAAGATGACTATCCCTAAGATAAGCCCTAAGTTTTCACGAAAAAATGCTAGCATAATAGTTGCCTTTAGGTGGATAAAACGGAGCCATATCGAGCTTGATTTCGTCATTGTGCTCGCAGACATAAAAACTAAATACACTATAGTTACACTCACTTAAGCTAATCTTAAATGCGTTTTTTTACCTGAGTCCTCGCAAGATCCTACCGCTATTGAAACAAGAAGTTATTGGTAAGACTGGGTACCTCAAATATCTTGTAACCTTTTGCAAAGCGATTACCTTATTGCAACTTGCTATGGCACTGACATAGACTTATGCAACTTTTTAACTATGGGGACGACTGAGTGAGACTTAAAAGTCACATTAGACGCACAATTTCGATATGGCTTGCTGCCGTACTGATATTGCTGTCTCTTGCTGCCTCAGCCCATAGTGTGACCCATCTTGATGATGGCGCTAAGACTCACTGTACCCTGTGCTTCCATCAGCACCAACTCAACAAGATTTTATTGACCCATCCGCTGACGCTGAATTTAGCTATACAGCATTTCGATGTGGTCGAATTTATTTTACCTTCCTCTATTTTTGAACACGTCAGTGTTTATCGCAGTCGTGCGCCTCCCTTCGCTCTCTAAATCAACTTAAAATTTTAACTTATTGTATTTCTTGATGACTTAACATCGGTCGTCGAGTGCTAGTTGTATTTTGGAGATATCATGACTGTTTTAAATACCCGAATTTCTTTGGTGGCTTTGGCGTGTGCGCTCGTTTCGCCTAGCTTATTTGCAGAAGACTCGAGCTTGACCAACCCTAATATCAGTGGTGTGCTAAATGGATATTATCAGACGGGAGAACGCCCATTAGCCGAGAGTCCAGATGGCTTTGGTTTAGGTGAAACTGAACTGGCGATGAGTGCCAATATCGATGATATGTTTTACGGTAAAATCACCGCAGTAGTTGAAATGCATGACGGTGAGACGGAACTGAATCTGGAAGAAGCCTTTATTCAAACCATGGCGATGCCAGCGGGGTTTTCTATCCGTGGTGGCCGTTTCTTATCGGACATTGGTTACCTCAATAACCAACATTTACATACTGATTCCTTTACCGACCGTCCTGTGGTTTACCGTGCATTCTTAGGGGGACATTATTTTGATGACGGTATACGTTTTAACTACGTAGCGCCGACGGACTTGTATTGGACCATGGGCGTTGAAGCCTTTAAAGGCGATAGTTTACGTGCTGCCGATGAGCATGGTGAGCGTGAGTTTAAGAAGGTCGGTGTTTATACCTTGTACTCAAAAATTGGTGGCGACATAGGCGATAACAGCTCATGGCAAGCGGGGTTGAGTTACTTGCGCAACGAAAATGGCCAAGTGACTGCCCATGAAGAAGGGGAGCATGAAGGTGAGCATGCCCATGGTGATGAGCACGAAGGTCATAGCCATGCCGCATCTTACACAGGTAAAAATACCTATGGTGCTGATTTTGTTTATAAGTGGGCGCCTAACGGTAACTACAAATATCAAAATCTCACTGTGAGCGGTGAGTACTATCGCGTGAGCGATTTTACACCTATCGATTTACATCCTGAGGATGCACCGAGCCAAGATTACCACCAAGGTTGGTATCTGAGCAGTGTGTACCAATTCACGCCGAGCTGGTCAGCGGGGGTGCGTTATGGTGAAGCTGATACCCAAGAGCTCCATGGCGATCATTTTCATGGGCAAAAGTTGAAGGAATCTGAGGTGAGTTTGGCTTGGCATTCTAGCCACTTCTCGACGGTTCGTTTCCAGTATACCAATCAAAAGGGTACTAACTTCGACGGAATTGAAGACGATAACATCTTCACTATTCAATATATTATGTCTCTGGGGGCTCACGGTGCGCATCAATTCTAATTTAGCTAAATTGGCCGCAGTGGCCTTATCTGTCACTTACACTGGTTTGGCCCATGCCGAGCTGAATGTGTTTGCCTGTGAACCTGAATACGCGGCATTGACCAAGGAGCTGGCTCCTACGGCTAGCATCTATTCGGCAACGACGGCATTACAAGACCCTCACCAAGTGCAGGCGCGTCCGAGTTTGATCGCTAAAATGCGTCAGGCGGATCTTGTGGTGTGCGCAGGTGCCGATCTTGAAGTGGGTTGGTTGCCTATGCTGCAGATGAAGTCGGCAAACGCAAAAGTGCGCTCGACCGAGCAAGGCTTGTTTTTCGCAGCCGATCAAATCGAAACTTTAGATAAACTGGCCAGTGTCGATCGCAGCATGGGGGATGTGCATGCTCAAGGCAATCCACATATTCATTTTGACCCGACGCGACTGTTAAAAGTCGCCACGGCACTGAGTGCTAAGCTGACTCAGTTAGATCCTGCTGGTGCGGCCGATTATCAACAATCACTGGCAGATTTTACCACTCGCTGGCAAGCCGCAGTCCCGCGTTGGGAAGCGCAAGCTAAGGGATTACAAGGTAAAAAAGTGATCGCTTACCACTCAAGTTTTAGATACTTATTCAACTGGATTGGTATCGAGCAAGTGGCAGATTTAGAGCCAAAACCGGGTTTAGCTCCCACTAGCGGCCACTTAGCGAGTCTGCTGACGCGCGCCGAGCAGGGGGATATTCTGGCCGTAGTCGTGGCATCTTATCAGGATGAGCGCGGTGCAAAATGGCTGGGTGAAAAAGCGAACTTGCCCGTGGTAATGCTGCCTATGTCTGTGGGTGGTAATGATAAGAGCCAAGATTTATTTGGCCTGTATGACAGCGTGATTTCCCTCTTAAATGGAGTGAAATAAACCTATGTTTGATCTTGAGCTGATGTCGATTCTGTTGCCTGCATTGGCAGCGGGGATGTTAGTGTTGTCGACGCATATTGTACTTGGGAGACAAGTGCTTAAGCGCGGCATCATCTTTATTGATTTAGCGATAGCGCAAGTAGCAGCCTTAGGTGCCATCGTTGCTCACATGGACCACAGATTAGAAGACATGCCGTTTGCTAATGTGTGGATGCCAGCGCTGTTTGCCCTTGCGGGTGCAGGTTTTATCGCTTGGTTAGCTAAGCGGATGGCGGGTGAGTTAGAGGCTATGATTGGCTGCTTTTATGTCTTGTCTGCGGTGGCCGCAATGCTGTTGCTGGCAAACGACCCACATGGCGCCGAGTTGTTAAAGCAATTGATGTCAGGTCAGATCCTGTGGGTGAGTTGGTCACAACTGATTTTGCCGGCCGTAGTGTATTCACTGGTGTTATTAGCGATATTCCTACGCCCCCAGATGTTGGACGGGGCAGGATTTTATCTGCTATTTGCGCTAGTGATTACCTTATCGGTTGAATTAGTAGGTGTTTATCTGGTGTTCAGTACCTTGATATTGCCAGCTTTAGCGTTGAACAAGTACCGTGGTAAAGGTCGGCTATTTTACGCTTACCTCGTCGGTTTACTGGGCTATGTTTTGGGCTTAGTTCTGTCGGCGACCTTAGATCTCCCTAGTGGTGCGGCAATTGTCGCGACTTTGGCCGTGAGTGCCTTAGTTATCCGCTTTGTGTTAAGTAAAGTCTCACCTCAGGCAACTGAGTCTGAAATCCTACCCAAGCACCACGCTTAGTTCGATATTAATCTTAAAGCCCATCGATACACTGGAGGTTCAGTATATCGATGGGCTTTTTTTGCTTGCTTGTTAGCAAGTCAGCTTACAGATGTAAACAATATATTGAGTCCCAAAGCCATGGTGGCTATACTGTCGCCACTTTTACAGTCGGAATAAATCGTGCTTTTAATCGTCAGATCAATGTTGTTGGCGGTATCTTTGTTGCTTGCCTTTATTTTTGGTGGCTTAGTGTGTTTATTAAGGCCTCGCCATCGCGACAATGTACATATGTTCGCCAAGATCTTCTCATCGGTTGCGCCAATCCTTGGGATTAAAGTGATTGTTCGCCGGCACGAAGATGTGCAGGACGGCCCGTATATTTTCTTAGCAAATCATCAGAATAACTTTGATCTCTTTACTCATACGACAGCAGTTCCTAAAGGTACAGTGAGTTTAGGCAAGAAGAGTTTGGCGTGGATGCCGCTATTCGGTCAAATCTATTGGTTGTCAGGTAATATTCTTATCGACCGTAAAAACCGTCACAGTGCCTTTGATACTATGGCTAAAACGGTTGAAAAAATTAAGCAGAAGAATCTATCCGTATGGATTTTTCCTGAAGGTACACGTTCGCGTGGGCGTGGTCTGTTACCTTTTAAAGCGGGAGCTTTCCATACTGCAATCGCGGCGGGAGTGCCAGTGGTGCCAGTGGTTGCTTCGTGTCAGAGCCATATTAAGTTAAATCGCTGGAATAATGGTGTCGTCATCATCGATATGATGGCACCTGTGCCTACCGCAGGTTTAGATAAAGCCGATGTGAAAAACTTCTCTGCGCAAATCCATGCCAGCATGTCGGCGAGATTTGCCGAGATAAATCAAGAAGCGGCAGCACTTATGGGTAAAACTCTCGCGAGTGATGACGTATAATATACCCAAGCTACCTGAAGATACGAGTTTCAGAGCGCCTAGGGTGCTTCAATTCAAGGTGCATCAATGAAAGAATGTCGGTCACCTTTTGAATTGATGCAACACGGAAATGGAGTGCCCTAGGCGCTCCGTCCCGGCGGGTTTTAAAGCACTTTATGCTGAGTTGGTTATTTTTAACTTAGCCCGCTAGGTCTGCAAATAACCGCCTTGCCTAAAGTGCGTTAAATTCCCGCTGAATCCTGCATCTTCAGGTTGTTTGGGTATAATGCCAATTTGAGCCAGATTTACCTTAACGGAGACAAATCCATGTCTATTGAAAGTCAGTTAAAAGCCCAACTTGCAGAGAATCGTGACATAGTGCAAGCCCTGCTTGACGATGGCTCAGAGCCTGATGCGGAATATGTTATTGAGCATCACTTTTCATCGACCAATTTCGACCGTCTTGAAAAAGCGGCTGTGGATGCCTTCAAATTAGGTTTTGAGGTGAATGATGCCGAAGAAATGGAACTGGAGGATGGTTCAATTATCTTCTGTTTCGATGCTGTCGCACACCACAAACTGGATGTTGAATTACTGGACAAAGCGGCCGAGCAATTGCTGCAATTAGCGGTAAAGCAGAAAGTGGAATATGACGGTTGGGGTACCTATTTCGTCGGCGATGAAATGGATGACGAAGAAGATGAAGACGAAGAAGATGATGGTTTCCCTCATTAATTCGTTGGAGGATCTCGAGTTTAATCTTCACTTGTTTTAAATAAAAATGCCCATCATTGATGGGCATTTTTATTGGGTATACTTAGGATTTACTTGTTTTACTCGTATGTAAAACACTGCAGTTACGGCCTTTTTGTTTCGCTTCGTACAGGGCTTTATCGGAGCAGGAGATCCAGCTAGAACTGCTGGTAATATGGGAGCCAATTTCACATACGCCTAAACTAACCGTCACAGTAATCTTAAGGCTTTCATACACTATGACGGATGCGGCGATTTTCTCCCTGAGTCGCTCGGTAAAGTTCATCGCATCTGCGCCGCTGGTTTTAGGCAATACAACCGCAAATTCTTCGCCGCCATAACGCCCTGCACAGTCAGTATCACGTAAGGATTGGCTGAGTAAGTGGGCTATATGCTGAATGACTTTATCACCCGCCACATGGCCATAGCTGTCGTTGATATGTTTAAAGTTATCGATATCTATCATGACTAAACTTGCCATACCTGAGTAGCGGGCATACAAGTCGTACTCGTGGTCTAAACACTCTTGCCAATGACGACGATTATGCAACTGAGTTAGACCATCGGTTTGGCTAAGGCGTTCGAGTTGCTCGTTGGCAGCTTTAAGTTGCAATTTGTTGATGGCGATATCTGTCACGTCATAAATAATCACACTGATATGGGTCACTTGTCCCGTGAGCGATGCCAGCGGCAGCAGGGTCACGTTCTGGTACATATAGTCTGCACGGCCTGTAATCGGGCGATAGTTTTTAAATTGGAAAACGTACGGACGTTGTTCCCAGCTGATAAAAGCACGGTTTTTAAGCATGAAAACCGATTCCATTTTCTGCTTTAACCAAGTGGCAGGCAGATCGGGGAAGCGGGTAAATAGGTTTTGACCTTTGATCGAATTAGGGGAAACACCGCTGTGATTCTCCATAAAACCGTTCCACAGCTGGATATTGTAATGGCGATCTAATACCACTAATCCCACCTCTATGGTTTGTACCATATCGATGAGCCAGTGTAGTTCGTTCATTGCGCTTTGGTCATTTGACATAGGATAAAATCCAACTGGTTAATCGAGTAAATAGCCGAGTTTATAGCTAAGTGTGGGGATAGAATCCTCGGTGAAGAGCAGTAGCAAATCGCATTGAATATTATGATCTTCAATCCGATAGTTGATCTCCATTGCCAAAGTTCGGTGCCATTTCTCTGAATTATCATGGATCAGATCGTTAACCGTGCAGTGCCGTCCCAGCACGACAGGGTGAGCCTGACTAAATTTCATGTCGAGCTGTTCAGAAATGCCGTTAAGGAAAGCGCCTATCAGTACGTTTCCAGTATCGATCAGGACTTCTATCTCAGTATTTTTGTCTTCTGGATTAGCTAATCCCATCAGCTTGGCCATGTCCTTAAAGCTGGAATCATGGAACAAAAGCAGGGCTTCTCCCGCAATACCCGCACCGATAAAACCTTGGCAGAGTGCTGATACAGTTGAGCTTTCTTCCGTGGCTTTGAGCGCCATGGTTAACTCACTGACTTCAAGCACGTTCACATTAGGGATAGGTAGTAACACGAATACATCGAGTAACTTAGCTAACAGATCGGCGGCGCGTCCCATGGCAACGTTGGCTATTTCTTGGCAAGCGTCGCGCATGTCGACTTTGATCATCGGGACTTCGTCGGTGAGATCTTTCTGCGTCAGCGTTAAGATGCCGTAATCTTGTAAAATGTTGCTGATGGCATCGGCGCTCACCGGTTTTTGAATAAAATCTAACGCACCCAAGGCTTTAACCCGCTCGTGAGCTTTGATTTGAATATCGCCGGATACCACAATAATCAGCGCGGGTAAGTCCTGTTGCTGGACGGTTTGCAGTACTTCATAACCGTCCATTACAGGCATGTTGAGATCAAGAAACACCACTTCGCCTTTTCCAGCGCGGATGGCATCAAGGCCTTCGGCACCATTGGTCGCATAAGTTATTTCCACATCCCACTCTTTGGGAAGTGTGCGGGCCATTTGCTTACGTGCCATGGCGGAATCGTCACAGATGAGTACAGATATTGACATGCTGACTAGTGATCCTTATTTGCCCATTTATTGAAGATAACACTTATTTTTTAGGTCTGACTGACGAATTGCGTTCTTCGGGCAAGTCTGATTAATATCTTTTATATGTAACTTATAGATATCATTGATAAATTTATATTTTCTGATGACATTAAAATTTGAATCATTGTTGAATCAAATCATGCAGAATCTTAAATCGAACTAGCTAATGTTGAGTAAATAACAAGGATATAGTGACTAAAAAAGGACTATAGAATCCATATATTGCTGCCCAATCATCCTTCGCTGCAGGTAGCATTGCGATACTGGTGTCGATTATTAGTAGTTAAATAGCTAGCGGTTAAATACGCTTAATTATTGAGCTTGCTAAGGCTATCTAATCGAAAAATACATTAGGATTACTGCACGTAGTGATGACAGCCTAACATAAGTTGCCTTCAATCCATGATGGAATTGGCAATATTTTGACTCAAGTCAAAAAACAGGCTCATGTTATATCTTTTAGTGAATTATGCCAAACGTGTTAATATTTATTCTGGACTGACCAGTAACGGAATATTTCATGAGTGGCCAAAGTGTACAAGTTAAAATCGATGATGGCATCGCCTATGTGTTGCTTAATCGTCCTGAAAAAATGAATGCTATTAACTATTTAATGTTTAGTGAGCTTGACTGCGCGATTAAAAGTATTAAATCCAATCGTGCGGTGCGAGCCGTGATCCTCTCGGGAGCGGGTGGGCATTTTAGCTCTGGGCTCGATGTCAAAAGCGTCATGTCGGCACCGATGCAGGCAGTTAAGTTACTGTTTAAGGGCTTACCGGGGAATGCGAATTTGGCACAGCGGGTGTCACTAGGTTGGCAAACATTGCCTGTGCCAGTGATTGCCGTGCTTGAGGGCTGTTGCTATGGCGGCGGTATGCAGATCGCTTTAGGCGCAGATGTGCGTATTGCTAGCCACGACAGTAAGTTATCTATCATGGAAGCGAAATGGGGACTTGTGCCAGATATGGCGGGTTTAGTCGCATTAAGGCAAATTATGCCTAAGGATCAAGCCATGTTACTTAGCCTGACGGCAAAAGTGCTTGAGAGTCATGAAGCGCTGGCTTTAGGACTCGTGACACAAGTGAGTGAGACGCCCATGGAAGCCGCTGAGAAATTGGCGCGGCAACTGATGCAAACCTCACCGGATGCGGCAGCGGCCATCAAACTTAGCATTAATCGCAGTTGGACTGCTTCTATCCGTAGTCTACTGTGCCGCGAGTCTATTAGTCAGATTCGGTTATTGTTAGGCAAAAATAGCAAGATAGCGGCGACGCGTCAGCTGAAAGATCCGCAGAAACCCTATCGGGATCGCCAATCGGGTTGGTAATGCTATTTTGTCTGAATTAGCTTGAATCGCCGTTTTTACTGCGCGCCGCTCATTCGGGCAGAAAAGCCTTTAATCGCATTTAAGCAATTTTGCCATGCGCTCTCGTTATCTAAATTGAGCGCTAGGGTAGTTTGGCGATAGTTAGGGCTTTCTAAGGTCACCGCGAGTTTTTTGCGATTGTCGGCCGTCTCCAATGAGGCTGGGTGACCGTCTGGCGATTGAATATCTAAAATGGGCAGCGTAAGTTTTGCTAGTTGTTCTGCGAGTGCTTGATTACGCTGTTCGTCCTCACGATAGGGATTGATGACAATCAGCACATCAGGATCGGCAATCTTCTTCTGGCTTAATAGGCTAATCAATAATCCTGCACTTTGGTCGGCGGTGATCAAAATACGTTTTCCTGCATAATCTGCACCGACGGCATCTAACTGCGACATGCTTTTGACGAGAAAATCTTCCTGCTCTTGCTGGTGCTTGCTGTTATCTTCGGGCTTGATTTTAGGGCTTGGTTTGTTGGACGGTGAGCTTAATTGCGCGGCGCCAGGCGAGGTCACTTCAGTAGCGGCGGTAGCAAAGTTAGCTGTGGGCATTTCAGTTGGCGGAGTTAAACTTAAGCTGGCCCAACCGGCAGGATTGATATTGCGGCGTACAAACGCCATCAATCCAGGCGCGTCTGCGGTACCATTGGTGGCGGGCAGGATTATCGCCGCACCAAGTTTCTTTTTACCTTCCCATGGTCGCACTAACAAATCGTAGGGCTGATTATCAATCGTGATTTGTTTAATTTCATTTGTGGGTAGATAGCTGTGATTCGACTTTTTGGCACTGATTTCGGCTGGCGCTGATGTTGGCGGAGTTGTTGTAGTGTCAGCCGCGTAGGTAGCGATGGTTGTGATGCCGAAAATGAGGCAAAAGAGGAGTGAAAGAATGCGCGGCATAGAATTGATAACCACCTGTGTAGTCTCATAAATTCATCAGTGTTTGAGTATAACCTGAACAATTACCAAAAAGTGAATTTTCCTCGCCAAAGAATTGCACTTGTCATTTAGTATAAAAAGCCACAGGGCATAAAAAAGCCCAACGCTGAGGCTGGGCTAATTGATTGAAACCTGCAGTTCCGCTTAGGTTTATACGTGGCTGACGAGCACCATACGGATCGCATCGAGTTGTAACTGGCTGGCATCCAGATAAGTGTTTAACTCTTGCATCTGATTACGCAGGTATTCCAATTCTTCCTCACGGATATTTGGGTTCACAGCCTTGAGTGACTCTAAACGATCAAGCTCTGCGCTCAGTTGCTGAGTCATTTTCTCTCTGGCTTGGGCGACCATTTCATCGACAACCACTTGAGCATATTCTTCACCCTTAGCAAATAACGGATGCAAAATAGGCTGAGATGCGGTGACTAATTTGCCGCCAATGTGACGATTCACCGCGCTTAATTGCTTATCGAAACTGGCGTAATCCACTTTAGCCGATAGATCGTTACCGTTTTTATCCAGCAACACGCGAATGGGTGTAGGCGGTAAATAACGGTACAACTGGCTCGACTTAGGTGCTGAGGCATCGGCCATGTAGATGAGTTCTAAGAATAAGGTACCTGCTGGCAGGGCTTTATTCTTTAGAATTGCGACGCTGGTGGTGCCAGTTTCAGAACCTGTGATCAGATCTAGCCCCGTTTGCACCAGCGGATGCTCTTGGGTGATCAGCGCAATATCATCGCGTGATAACGCAGTGTCACGATCAAAGGTCACTGTTACGCCATCTTCTGGCAAGCCAGGATAAGTTGGGAACATCATGTGCTCACTCGGGCGCAGAATAATCGAGTTTTCACCCTTATCTTCTTGATCAACACCGATAATATCCCACAGACGGATCACTGAGCCGATTAAATGAGTATCACCGTCACTTTGGGCAAGGCGGTTGACGATTGCCAGTGCCTTCTCGCCGCCGTGTGAGTTGATTTCCAGCAGCTTATCGCGGCCTTGCTCCATGGCGTGCTTGAGTTCTTTATAACGGCTCTGGGTGTGATTGAGCAGGTTTGTCAGCTCATCGCTGTCATCACCCACAAGCACGTTTAGCAGATCTTCGGCAAATTCACTGTAAAGCACATGACCACTCGGACAAGTGAGTTCAAAGGCGTTCAGCCCTTGGTGATACCACTGCATCAAACGTTCTTGGGCAGTATCTTCAAGGTATGGCAAGTGAATTTGGATATCATTTTTCTGGCCGATACGGTCTAAACGACCGATTCGCTGTTCCAATAGATCGGGGTTTAGCGGCAGATCGAACAGCACTAAGTGGCTGGCAAACTGGAAGTTACGACCTTCAGAGCCAATTTCAGAACAGATCAGCGCCTGTGCGCCGCCTTCCTCTTGGGCAAAGTAAGCGCCGGCTTTATCGCGCTCGATAATCGACATACCTTCGTGGAATACCGTTGCTTGAATCCCTTCGCGGGTACGCAGGGCTTCTTCTAAGCTCAGGGCGGTTTCCGCTTGGCTGGCGATGATCAGCACTTTTTTGCTACGGTGGGATTTTAAGAACTCGATTAACCAATCCACACGGGGATCGAACTTCCACCAACTGGCGCTGTTATCTTCAAATTCTTGATACAGTTTTTCAGGGCTTAGGGCTTGCGCCGCTTTCGCCTCTAATGACTTGTGTCCGCCCATCATGCCGCTGACGCGTGCGGCAGTTTGATATTGATCTGGCATGGCATGGGGATAAGCGTTAAAGAAACGCTTTGGAAAGCCTTTTACCGAGGCGCGGCTGTTGCGGTATAACACGCGGCCAGTACCGTGACGGTCAAGTAATTCTTGCAGTAATTCGCTGCGGGCGGCCTGTTGTACTTCGGCATCAATACCTTCGGCTTGGATTAAACGAATACTTGGGCTGATATCTTTCTCGCCCAGTAATTCGGTCAAGCTGTTGATGGCGGCATCGGGTAATTTAGCGTTACCAGCCAAGGCTTCGGCGGCAATGGCGACGTCTTTATAACTGTCTTCTTCAGCTAAGAAAGCATCGTAATCGTAGAAACGATCCGGATCGAGCAGACGCAAACGGGCGAAGTGACTCTCATGGCCGAGTTGATCGGGTGTTGCGGTTAACAGCAAAACGCCTGGGATGACTTCGCTTAATGCTTCAACCACTTGATAGGCGCGGCTTGGCGCTTCTTCGGTCCATTCTAAGTGGTGCGCTTCGTCAACCACTAACAGATCCCAATCGGCATCTAGGGCTTGATCAAGACGTTTTTTCTTACGCAGTAATTCGAGTGAACAAATCACTAACTGTTCTGTGTAGAAAGGATTGTCGTGATCGGCATAGGCTTCTACACAACGGTCTTCATCGAATACCGAAAAGCGCAGATTAAAGCGGCGCAGCATTTCCACTAACCACTGATGGCGCAGAGTATCGGGCACGATAATCAGAATGCGTTCGGCGCGGCCAGTAAGCAGTTGTTGGTGAATAATCAGACCCGCTTCAATAGTTTTACCTAAACCCACTTCGTCGGCTAACAGTACACGCGGTGCATAGCGACGGCCGACTTCATGGGCAATCCACATTTGATGCGGAATAAGTCCAACACGTGGACCTTGCAGACCAAGCAAATCCGATGAGGCCAGTTTGTGGCGCAACATTTGGCATTGATAACGCACACCAAAACGGTCGAGGCGATCGATTTGGCCAGCAAATAAACGGTCTTGGGGTTTGTTGAAACGAATATTGTGGTTCAGCAGGGTTTCACGCAGTGTAGCTTGCTCGCCTGTCTCACTGTGAATGCCGTGATAGATCAATATCCCGTCTTTCTCGGTCAATTCACTGACCGCAAGGCTCCAGCCTTCATGGCTTTCAACCGAATCGCCGGGATTGTATATAACGCGTGTCAGAGGGGCTTCTGCTCGGGAGAACATGCGGTTCTCACCCGTGGCAGGGAATAATACAGTGACCATACGGCCTTCTACTTGAACCACAGTTCCTAAACCAAGCTCTGACTCGGTATCACTTATCCAACGTTGACCTAAGGCGAACGGCATCTTAAATTCTCATTTCTAGGCGGACTCTAACAAAGGGCGCGTATGTTATACCAATACTCGTGATATTTAAATCGCCCTCTCACCCGTTAGAGCCTAATTCCCAGAGTGCTAGATTACAAATTGTACAAGCGACAAAATTGTCATGCCAGTACATGAAACTGTCACGCTAATGTCACATCCGCGGTTATACACTGCTTCGAGTCTGTAAGGTAAACAATGGTTGCTGTATTGTTATCTTGTAAGTTTGGTGCCAATATCAACTTAAGGTTTAAGTGCGAGTAAAGTGCTAT
Organism: Shewanella sp. SM68; assembly: GCF_025653925.1. Taxonomy (NCBI): domain Bacteria; kingdom Pseudomonadati; phylum Pseudomonadota; class Gammaproteobacteria; order Alteromonadales; family Shewanellaceae; genus Shewanella; species Shewanella sp. SM68. The sequence continues at coordinate 510,134 of NZ_JAKKRU010000002.1, read as the reverse complement.
CAACTTGAACCTTATGATCATTCTTTGCCATATGCTTAGCCAGTAATAGGAGCCGTGTAACTTTTATTGAGACTCAAAAGTGTGTTTAAACTTTAATGAAGCACTCTGGAGGCGCCATGGAACAAGACGACAGAAAGTTGTTTGTACTGGATACCAATGTGTTACTACATGAACCTTTGGCGATCTATTCGTTTAAAGAGCACGATGTGGTCATTCCGATGACAGTGCTAGAAGAGTTGGACCAGATTAAAGATCGAAAGAGTGATGTGAGTCGTGATGCTCGGGTTGCTATCAGGGCATTGGAAGATACCCTAGGCGGTGAAACTACCCCTGAGCAGATTATCAATGGCGTCCCTTTACCCAGCCGAGAGGGTCATGCCGATGCCGTCGGTTCGCTCTCAATTTTCCCTGATCACCTTGTCGATTTTACCTTAGGCGCACTGCCTGGAGATGGAAACGACAATCGCATTATCAATACCGCGCTACATCTACAAAACCTACATCATCCCCGTACCGTTGTCTTAGTCACCAAAGATATCAATATGCGCCTTAAAGCCAAAGGTGCAGGTATTCAATTGGTTGAGGATTATCGAACTGACCAGTTGATCGATGATATCCGCTTCCTCAGTAAAGGCTTTTACCAGTTCGAAGGTAATTTTTGGGAGCACTTGAACAAGGTCTCCACCGAGCGCCACGGTAGACATACAGTGCATGAAGTACCGCTCAAAGACCTCGAAAATGATAATTTCTATATCAACCAATATCTTATCGACACAGAGTCTGATTTTTGCGGTCGTGTTATCGAGCGCACAGACACCCATTTACATATTTTAGATTTAGGCCGTGAGCGGGTGAAAAACCTCGAGGCATGGGGTGTTAAACCTAAAAACGTCTATCAAGGCATGGCATTGCAGGCGCTGCTCGATCCCGATATCGATCTGGTGATCTTAACTGGCCCAGCGGGTTGCGGTAAAACCTTGCTCGCCATGGCGGCGGCGTTGGAGCTGGTGGTCGAGCGTAATCGCTACGACAAAGTGATTGTCACCCGTAACACCCCAGAAATCGCCGAATCTATCGGCTTCTTGCCCGGCACGGAAGAGGAGAAGATGATGCCGTGGCTGGCTGCGATTACCGACACGCTCGAAGTGCTGCATAAGAATGATGTGAATCCTACGGGCAGCATGAATTACATCATGGAGAAGGCTAACATTCAGTTTAAGTCGATAAACTTTATGCGCGGGCGTTCGATCCAAAACTCTATAGTGCTATTAGATGAATGCCAAAACCTCACGGCCTCGCAGATCAAAACTATGATCACCCGTATGGGCGAAGGCACAAAACTGATTTGTTGCGGTAACTTAGCGCAAATCGACTCTAACTACTTAACTGCTGTTACCTCAGGTTTAACCTATATTGTCGAACGTTTTAAAGACTTTGAAGGCAGTGCCAACGTGTATCTGAATGGCGTGGTGCGTTCACGCTTAGCGGAATACGCTGAAGAGCATCTGTAAAGCAGGTCGGTTTAATTTTGGGTAATGACTAAGGCCTCTGATATAGAGGCCTTAATTTTATGGAGTAGTAGATTTTTAATCGACTTATCAGTGGTATGAGTAGGCTTTATCTGACAATTATTTTATGTGATTGGCAGTTCCTTCCTGTTACTATATGGAGCTCATAGTTTTTGCCGCCGTAGGCTGAAATTAAGCGCTGCAATCAAGGGTAGTGGATGAAATCGAGTGAGCCGGATCTCCAACTAAAATCGCCGATCCAGAAGAACTACAACCGTGCCGTTTTTTATACGTACATCGGCGTTATCGTCATGTCTTTGTTGACCGCATGGATGTTTTTCGACCGCCAAAAAGCACAGCAGATGGAACAGCGTGAAGAGCAGGTTCAGCGCCATGTATTGCAAATCGATTTGCTACTTGAGTCGAGCATTAGAGCGGTAAAAAGCTTACGCAACGTTGCTGTGGATCATTTACGTTTGGGCGAACTCGTGCGTAAAGAACGCTTACCCCAATACGGTAAATTCAACGAAAGCGGCCAGTATTTTACCTTAGAACCTAGCTACGCCCAGAGCGGTGAGCCTTTTACCAACATGGGTAGGATTACTGGTGCGGGTTCCCTCGACGGCCGCGACGACAAGTTCTATCAAGAGCTTGAGATGTTGTTTGAGCTGTCACTGTCATTCCCCGTCGCCAAAGAAGCCGCCCCGAAAGCCTCGGCTATCTATTACCTGTCGAAACGTAGGATCATGTCCTATTTCCCTTGGTCGAATGACGATCAACGTTTTAGGGACGAATTACTCAACAAGAAACAGTTCCAATACGCCACCCCAGCAATGAATCCGCAGCGCAGTGTATTTTGGAGTGAAGCCTATGTTGACTCCACGGGCAAAGGCTTATTGACCACTTTAGGTGTGCCCATTTATTTGGATGATGAGTTCATTGGCTCAATCAACTTAGACATGACGCTTGCCTCGTTAGCGCGGCAAATTCGGGTTTACTTTAAGATGCCGGGCACAGTGATTTTGCTCGACCAACAGAACAATATTTTATCCCACAGCGATTTTGATAGCTCAGATATCAATCGGGTCTATCACATCAGCCAACGTATTCCCTCTGAGCTGCATTCTTTACCTGAGTCGGAATTGTTTGATGCCCACGACGGCATCATCCGTAACGGCTATTACATTCACTCGGTTGCCCTGCATAACGCGCCTTGGCGTTTACTGTATTTGCAGGATGAAGACGACCTATTCCAAGACTCGTGGGAAAAACTGCAGCTGACCTTTATTTTAGTGGTTATCGCCCTGTCGGTGTTGGTGACCATAGTGCATTGGCAGACGCGCCGCTCTTTTGTGAGTCCAGCCTCGCGACTACTGTCGCACCTTGAAGGTTGCTCCCAAGAGCCGCGTAAGCCACCGGAGAAGATCACTCGCGGCTGGGAACCTTGGTTCTTGCTGGTGAGTCGGATTTTTGAGGAAAATAAACAATATACCCACCATCTGGCTGAGCAGAATAAGCGGCTCGATAAGCTAGTGGCACGGCGTACCGAGCGCTTAAAAGACACCACAGAGCGGCGTGAGCGTGAATATGCGCTACTGCGATCCCTGCTTGACTCGATTCCCGAAGCGATTGTCTTTAAAGATAAAGAAGGCAACTATTTAGGTTGTAACAAGGCGGCTGAACGCATGCTGGGTTACACAGAGAGCGAGATGATAGGTTTATCATCTGAGGATCTGACCTCGCCTGAAATGGGCATTCGTATCCGCGCCGAAGACGAACAAGTCTTAAAAGATCGCACGCCGCTGCGTTACCAAGAAAAGGTCGAGCTTGCGGGCAAACCTGTGCTGCTCGATACCCTTAAGCTGCCTTTCTACAATCGCCGCGGCGAACTGCAGGGATTGATTGCCGTGTGGCGTGATGTGACGCGGGAATACGAATCCGCCGAACAATTACGCCTGTCCGAAGAGCGTTATCACTTAGCCATGGATGCGGTGGAAGATGGCCTGTGGGACTGGTATTTAGACTCTGAACAGATTATTTGTAACCCAGCCTATTATTCTATGTTGGGTTATAAAACCAATGAATTCCCCGCTTTAGTATCGACAATTGATGAATTATCCCACCCCGACGATCGTATTCGCGTCGAGGAATACCGTGCTCAGTATCTTGCTGATCCCGTCGGTGCTTTCGAAATTGAATTCCGTATGTTAGGTAAAAATGGCGGCTATCACTGGGTGTTATCCCGTGGTCGTGTGGTGGAGTTCACCGCCGAAGGTCAGCCCAAACGTATGCTTGGTACCCATAAGGATATTACCCGCCATAAGAGTAACGAAGTGGCGTTGCTTGAAGCCAAGCAAGACGCCGAACTCGCTAACCTCTACAAGAGTGAATTCTTGGCCAACATGAGCCATGAGATCCGCACACCGATGAATGCCATTATCGGTATGTTGCAGTTGGCACAGCGCACTTCGTTAACGGCGCAGCAGAAAGATTACCTCGAAAAAGCCGGTTTCTCGGCGCAATCGCTGCTGAGGATCATCAACGATATTCTCGACTTCTCTAAAATTGAGGCGGGTAAGTTGGAGCTTGAGCGGGTGCCGTTCCCGCTGGATAAAGTGCTCGATCACGCTCTGGATCTCAATGCGCTCAAGGCACAAGAACAAGGCGTCGAATTACTCTTATATGCCCCCGTGACGGCGGGACTCATTCTTAAGGGCGATCCGCTGCGCTTAGGCCAAGTGCTTATTAACTTGCTATCGAATGCGGTGAAATTTACCCAATCTGGCGAGATTGAGCTCGGCTGTGAAGATGTCGGCGAGCGGGATCATCGGATTACCTTGAAGTTCTGGGTGCGCGATACGGGTATCGGCATAGGTAAAGATCAACAGGATAAGCTGTTTGATGCCTTCGCCCAAGCCGACGGTTCGACCACTCGTAAATACGGTGGCACTGGCTTAGGTTTGTCGATCAGTAAGCATCTGGTGTCTATGATGGGCGGCAAGATGCAAGTGCAGAGTGAGCTTGGGGTCGGTAGTACTTTTAGCTTTACCATCAGTTTTGAAATTGCCGAAGCCGCTAAGATTGAGCCTTTGGTCGTGCCGGAAAAACTCAATAGTCTACGCACCTTAGTCGTTGACGATAACCCGACGGCACTGCAAATCTATTCGACCTTGATGCGAGATTTCCACTTCGACGTCGATACTGCCGCCAGCGGCGCAGAAGCGCTTTATAAACTGTCGCGGGCACCAATCGATCTGTTATTGCTCGACTGGATGATGCCAGAAATGGACGGTAGCGATGTGGTCAGCGCCATAGATACTATGGTTGCCGAAGGCCGCTTAGCGAAACGGCCTGTGATTATCATGATGACGGCCTATGCGGCAGAGCCCTTGCAGCATGAAGTCGATAGTGCCAATGTGTTTGCCGTACTGCAAAAACCGTTTAAGGCATCGAGTCTGTTCGATGAGATCATTGCCGCCTTTGCCGATGAACCGAGATTGAATGTGGTTCAGCCTATGGTTGAAGTTCAAGTTGAGGAAGGGGAGCACACAGGTTTAGTGCTGCTGGTGGAGGATAACTTTATCAACCAGCAAGTGGCCACTGAGCTCCTTAAGAGCGCTGGCTACGAAGTGGTGCTGGCCGACAATGGTCAAGTGGCGCTGGATACCATCGACTCGCGGCCGTTTGATGCCGTGTTGATGGATATTCAAATGCCAGTGATGGACGGGTTAACGGCCGCAAGGGCATTGCGTGAGCGTTTTAGTGCCGATGAACTGCCTATCATTGCCATGACAGCCCATGCCATGTCGGGCGACAGGGAAAAGAGTTTAGCAGCAGGGATGAATGCCCACATCACTAAACCCATAGTGCTCAACGAATTATTTGAAACATTAAATCACTGGATCAAACACAAGAACCAGCATCAGAATCGTTAATTTATTTGCTCGGGGCCAGTGATGGCCTCGCATTATTTACTTTAAATCAATCGCTTGAGATAAGCAGTTATCAAAGATGCCAATGACTTATAAGGTAAATAACGCAGCCAGCCGAATCAGGAGGAAAGATGAAACCCCAAAGTGTAGCCTTAGCCTTATTTATAACGCTGTTAGGATTTTCCACCGTTACGGTCGCGGCAGCGGCGCCTAGCGCCAAGATCATTAAGCAGGGCCAAGAGGCGAAAGGGTTTCTTAATCTCTATTACGAGGAGTCTGAGGGAGAGTTATATCTTGAGGTCAATCGTTTAAATCAACCTTTTATCTTAGTTACTAGCCTGCCACAGGGCGTAGGCTCAAACGACATTGGTCTCGATCGCGGCCAACTGGGTCAGACCCGTATGGTGCAGTTTGAGCGCCAAGGTCCCTATGTTTTACTCAAGCAACTCAATACTCAATATCGTGCGAATACCTCTGATGCCGCCGAGCAAAGAGCGGTTGAAGAAGCCTTTGCCGATTCTGTGTTATGGCAAGGCAAAGTGATTGAGGGCAAGCCAGATTTGGTAGCGATCAACGATCTGGTGCTCAATGATTTACACGGCGTGTCTTCCGTATTGCAACAAACAGAGCAGGGCAATTATCAGCTCGATTTGAGCCGTTCTGTCATCTTACCCAAAGGGATTAAATCCTTTGAGAAAAACGCCGATGTGGATGTGCAACTCACCTTTAAAGGCGATGTTGCTGGCGCGCAGGTCGCACAGGTAACACCCGATGGCACCTTAATGTCGGTGCGGATGCGTTATTCCTTTGTTGAGCTTCCCGATGCGGATTACCAACCGCGGGCTTATCATCCTATGAGCGGTTATTTGTCCGATGAGTATCGCGATTATGCCATGCCCTTTGACCAACCTTTAGTGCAGCGTTTTATCCTGCGCCACCGTTTACAGAAAGTGCATCCTGGCCCAGCGCCAAGCGAAGTCGTTAAACCTATTACTTATTATCTCGATCCTGGTGTGCCAGAACCGATACGTTCGGCGTTGCTCGATGGCGCGCGCTGGTGGGAGACGGCTTTTACTCGCGCCGGATTTATCAACGGCTTTAAAGTTGAGTTATTGCCGGTAGATGCCGATCCGCAGGATATTCGCTACAACATGATCCAATGGGTGCACAGGGCGACGCGGGGTTGGTCCTATGGCGCCGCACTGACCGATCCTCGCACCGGTGAAATTATTAAGGGTCAAGTCACGCTCGGCAGCTTGCGTGTGCGGCAGGATTACTTGATTGCCAAAGGCTTAACCGCTGGCTGGCAGGATAGAGTGGCGGCCGAGAAAGCGGCGACAGCCTTGTCGCTGGCGCGTATTCGCCAACTGGCCGCCCATGAAGTTGGCCATACGTTAGGGCTCGATCATAACTTTGCCGCTTCGACTAATCAGGATGCCTCTGTGATGGATTATCCCCATCCGAAAATCCAGTTGAAGGGCAATGATATTGATATTTCAGCACCTTACACTACAGGTGTTGGCCCTTGGGATGATTTTACTATCGCCTATGGTTATAGCGATCAAGGTGATGCCCGTACCCAACAAGCACTGCAAGTCGACTTGCTGGCCGATGTGGCTAAACGTGGTTTACGCTATATTGGTGAGGCCGATTCCCGCCAAAAGGATGCGAGTCAGGCCTATGCCAGTTTGTGGGATAGTGGTGACGATCCGATCGATCAGCTGGGTAAGTTAAATAAAATTCGCACTAAGGCGATTGCGGATTTCTCCAGTGCGGCCTTGTTACCCAATGAGCCACTGGGCGAGCTAGCCGATGCCTTTGCGCCAATTTATTTGCTGACGCGTTATCAAATCGATGCGGTCGCTAAGTTTATTGGCGGCACTGACTATAACTATCAATCTATTGGTGAAGGCAGCCGCTGGAGCTATATTGCGCCGCAGTTGCAGTTAACGGGCTTAGACGCGCTACTTAACACACTCGATGCGGCGAGTTTAACTGTGCCGCAAACCTTGCTCGACAGTTTAGTGCCAAAGGCGGGGAATTATCATGTTACGCGGGAATCCTTCGATTCAGGTCTAGGTGCAATTAACGACCCTCTCGGTATGGCTGAAGTGTTTAGCCGTCATACTGTGAGCTTGCTATTGATGCCTAAACGCTTGAATCGTGTCAGCCAAGCATCCATGGCAGATAGTGAGCAGTTATCGGTGACGACATTATTGGATAAGTTATTTGCGGCGACCTTGTATCAAGAGGATAAGCTCGCGCTGGTCGAAGGCGTATGGATGCGAGTGAACGCTGTGGTGATTGATGAAGTGCTGGCAACGCTGCACGATCCTCAAACCTCACCAGAAGTGAGGGCTGCGATCAACGATCGCGCTCAGTTTGTGATTAAGCAATTGAAAGCGAAGTCGAATCGAGCGAATGTGAGTCTTGCGGCGCACTATACTTGGTTGCAACAGGGTCTTGCTGCGGGTTTGACCGATGCTAAGGTTAAGCTTATTCCTAAGCCGTTAACCTTACCGCCGGGATCGCCGATTTAATCCGATGAACAAGGCGCCATTAGGCGCCTATTTCTTTTGGGTTTTTCGGATAAAAGTGCTCGGCTTTACGCTCTAGATGAGTAAAGCGGCGGGTGTTTTTGTAGGGCAGTTTCATAAAGCCCGATACGCCGTGGCCTTGGATTTTTCCGACATGATGCAAGATGCGATCGAGGCTCGCGCGAAACGCCGCTTGCTTACGCGGATTGAGCAGCTTCAAGTAACTGTGAATTTTTAAGTGATTCGGCAGCGCCTCAAAAATGATGCAGCCTGTGTGGTGAATTTGGTTGATGCGGGCTAATTCTTCCATGATTTCATGGGGTAATTCGAGGTTCTCATCGGGATCTTTACCGTCTTCAAAATAAGAATGTAACCGCGACTTATCTTCTAAGGTGGGTACGTCACCGACTTCGAATGGCAACTGCAGTGCGGCACTGGCGACAAAAGGCTCGCTGGTGTCAGCTCGTTCGATATGCAGTGTGTCTTTGGCGTTAAAGAAACAGGCTTTAAACACCCCTATACGTTTAATTCCCCGCGCGAGATCCACCATATTGTTGACTGCAATGATTAACGCACTTTTTTGCTTTGCATCGTAAATCGCAAGATTGGAGTCGATAAACACGCCGGTTTCCTGCCAATGAATAGCCAGACCACCCACGATCGGATATTGCGCTAAACGACCCACTGCGGCGATAAAGCCTTTTTCGGTATCGCCCATGCCCGCGAGGAAGTTGCGGTAATATTTTTCGAGCTGAATATCATCCATCTTAGCGATGGGATCTTGGGCGTTGTGCTCCTTTAAAAAGGATTTACGCGAACTGTAGCTGACGGTTTCAACATCTTTGTCGCGGGATTGTACCCAAACAGGAATTTCACCCTGTAAATCAGCTTTGGGCAGTTCAGGTAAATGTAATCTGTGGCTGTGGCGCATACTTTTTAAAAAGTAATCGCCGGCAATGTTGCGCTGCTGCGGATCAGTGCTGAGCATGCCTTCTAAGGTACGGGCTAATTCTATCGGTAAGCCAATGCTGGTGGGCGAGATCACCTGTGCACCGAAGCGGCTTGCTTGCCCAGAGGCGAGGGCATACAGAGTCGCGGCAACTCCTTGCTCGTCAAAGCGCGGGCTGGAGAGTGCTCCATTGAGTTGCTCTTCGCCGATAAAATACACATCACCCATGCGGGCGTTGGTATGTTGTTGATCGCTAGACATTAACGCCATCACATTGTCTTCGACGGGTTTGTTATGTTCATCCCGCTGCGCAAATACCGCTGAGCCCCAATCGATTAACGATAAGTGTTGTTGTTCAATATCGTAAACTAGATTCGAAGGTTTGATATCGCCGTGCACTAATGGCTTGCCCGTGCGCAGGTAATACAAGATATCGGCGAGTTGGCGGGCGATGCTCATGACCATAGCGGTAGGTAAGGCGCCCATGCGGCGGCAAAGTTGGTCGAGATCTTCCCCTTTTGCCCGTTCCATCACGAGTATTCCCTGTTTACCTACTCGCTCAAATTTGATCGCCCCCGGCACATTGGGATGCTTGAGTAAGGAGAGCATAAAGGCTTCTTCTTCGAGCCGATCTTGAATGTGTTGTGGCAGATTAATCCGTGAAAACTTAAACACATGGGCATCGCCAGCTTGATTGATACCCGCAAACACGAAACCGTAGGCGCCTTTGCCGACCAATTCGATATCGGTATAACCTAATTTGCTCAGCTGTTGTTTACAGAGGCGGATCCACGCCTTGTGTTTACGGGCATCATTGGCTTTGAGCAAGTAAATGGATTGCTCTTCAGAAATATAAAAATGCTGCAGCTGCGGTGTTTGCAAATTGTGCTCCTTGTTTTGTTCATTTAACCAGTAAGCGGGGGAGATAATCAAATAGCGGGTGGCTTTATTTTAGTATTTTGAATGGCATTGATGATCAGCGTCAGGCGCGGCTTACCTATACGATCATTTCGTCACTGACTTTGACTTACATCAAATTAAATCCTCGCGACTATAGGTAATCTTTGGAGCATTAGATGGAATCAATTTTTGTTAATTAACCCACAGACAAAGTGCAGCTAAGGAGGGCGTATGCCCACCCAATATAAAGCCTTGTTGATCGAACTTTTGGAATATCCGCGTAAGCGTATTTTACAGTCAATGGAAGTGACCCATTGCCCGCATGCGGTATTTTTTAATGATAGAGACGAGCAATGTTTAACTTGTCATCAGGGCATGGAATGTATCTGGATGAACCAGAATGACGAGCTGGTGGCCGTGAACGAAAAATCGATTGCCGAGTTAAAACAGCAGTTGTTGATCGCCGTGGACTTTATCGACTCATCTTTAAGCCCACATCATTTATCACGCCGTCAATGCCAATGCGATAACTGTGTTTGGCTGCGTAAAGTGCAAGCCACGTTAGATCAGTAAGTGAGTCTTTACATTGCTGAGTTTGCCGAATGGCAGGAGGTTTTGCATCCACTTTAAAATGTCATTAGAGTAAGGACAACATTAGCGAATAGAGATAAACCCATGGAACCCGGTTTTTGGCATGAAAAGTGGCAGCAGCAACAGATAGGTTTTCATCAGCAAGACATCAATCCTTTCCTCGTTAAGTATTGGCAGCAGCTTGCATTACCCGCAGATACTAAGGTTTTTGTGCCCTTATGTGGTAAGTCGCTAGACATGTGTTTCCTCGCAGAACAGGGGCATCAGGTCATAGGTTGTGAGTTGAATGAATTGGCAGTACAGCAATTTTTCAGCGATAACCAACTCGAGATGACGCAAACGGCCGTGGGTGAACACCAGCATTATCAAACCGAACAGATCAGCTTGTATCAGGGTGATATTTTCACCCTAACTAAGGCTATCACTCAAGACGTGACGGCATTTTATGATCGCGCGGCTTTGATCGCATGGCCAGAAAGTATGCGTGCACAATATGCCAAGCAGTTAGCGAGCTTATTACCTAGCGGCAGTGTCGGTTTATTAGTGACTTTAGATTATCCGCAAGAATTCCTTATCGGCCCACCTTTTGCGGTATCCCCTACTTGGGTAGAGCAGCATCTGAGTGAGGATTTTGATATTGAAGTATTAGCGTCGCAAGATGTGTTGGCCGACAATCCACGTTTTATTAAGAAAGCCGTACCTTGGCTTAATGAAGCGGCCTATTTGTTGAAACGTAAGTAGGCTTGACTCGGAAGTTGGATCTGTAACCCCATTGAATTATTCGCGGCTTTCGAGCTTGGAGTTCAGTGGGGCTTGTCATTAAAACATCATATCTAAAGTCTAAACTGGCAAGATTATTTAAGACGAAGTGGCGGATAGAAGGCTTTGTTGTCGCGGGACTTTTTTGGATTGAGTTTGCTTGAGCTGGATTAAGTTTGCTTGAGTCAGCGTGTATTTAACTTGTCGGAAGTTTGTTCGTGAGTGAGTTACCCTTTACCACGCTATTCGTGATGAATTCTATGCGACTTCGTAATAATTAGGCTCAAGCTCTAGTTGATTCTGAATGATCTGCACTGCCATTCTGGCGCATTTACCACATTGATCGGCAACACCTAAGCGCTTTTTTACGTCAGCAAGCGAGCTATCGCCCTGGCTTACTGCGTTTTTAATTTGTGTATCAGTGATCGCATGGCAAAGACAAACGTACATATATTAGTCTCCAATCGAATTGCGCTAATTCTAAATGAAAACGCTTATCAAATGCAATCATGTTTTTGGGGTGATTTTCATACTTTAACGCTTTTGTTACATGGCGCACGTTTTATCGTCTATGCTAGGTGTGTTTTAGCACTAAAAAGCTAGGCAGTTTTAGAAGTAGGTTTAGGAATACAGAGTCAGGGTGATGATGCCTCACGGATGGATAACTCATGGATGAATAACGAAGAATTAATCAAAGATCCATAAGGTTTCATGAGAACTAATCTACCAGTTACACAGCGAGAATATGATTATCCAGCGGATTGGATTTTATTGTCGACTACGGATACTCAAAGTCATATCACTTACGCCAATCAATCTTTCTGTACCGTTGCCGGTTACGACCTCGATGGCATGCTAGGCAAGCCCCACAACATGGTGCGTCATCCAGATATGCCTCCGCAAGCGTTTGAAGATCTGTGGCGATGTATCAAAAAAGGCGAGCCTTGGAAAGGGATAGTGAAAAACCGCTGCGCCAATGGCGATCACTATTGGGTCGATGCCTATGTCTCACCGATTTCAGTTAATGGCAAAGTCGTCGAGTTTCAATCTGTACGCACTAAACCCACACGCGATCAGGTTAAGCGTGCAGAAATAGCCTATGCAGAGTTGAACAAAAAGGGCTGCGTCAGTGCGTTAAAACGTACCTTGGATATGCCAGTTAAATTGCTGTTACTCGCATTGGTTGCCATGCTACCTATGTTTTACCTTGCTCTGCAAATTGGCTTAATGGGCTTTATTGCCCTAGCGATAAGTCTCCTAGTATTGCTAGTGGGCGGTAATCTGGTGCTGAGTCGCTATTACGCGATAGTGGCTAAGGCAAAGCATATCTACGATAACCCCTTGATGGCGCATATTTATAGTGGTAACTGTGACGATCTTGGCGCGATTGATTTAGCACTGCAAATGCAGAATTCAGAGCTTAAGTCGATTCTTGGGCGTGCATCGGATTCCTGTTATAACGTGTCAGAACAGGCCAAAATATCTGCCGCCAAGGGCAAACAAATCCAGAGTACCAGTCAGGCTCAACTATCTGAAATAGAACAAGTTGCTACAGCGATGCAGGAAATGACCGCCACATTAGGCGATATGTCCTCCAATTGTGCCGATGCGGCGAGTGCCACGCAAATGGCATCCGCTGAAACTATTAATGGTGATAAAACGGTGTCGAGTACTATTCGCTCGATTCAAGCTATGGCGGAGCAACTGCAACAAACGTCAAAAGTTATTACTGAGTTAGAAGCCCACAGTAAAGATATTGGCACAGTGCTCGATGTGATTCAGAGTATTGCGGGGCAGACGAATTTGCTGGCATTGAATGCAGCAATTGAAGCGGCTCGAGCGGGTGAGCAAGGTCGTGGCTTCGCTGTCGTTGCTGACGAAGTACGGGCGCTGGCACAACGTACTCACGATGCCACCAAAGAAATCCACAGTATGATTAATCTGTTGCAGCAGGGAACGAATAAAGCTGTTATCAGTATGCAGCAAGGAGTGGTTGCCGCTTCCGAATGTATTTCAACGGCGGATTTAGCGGGTACGGCATTACGTACGATTCGTGAGGCCATTTCGACCATTACCGATATGACGCACCATATTGCCAGCGCGGTTGAAGAGCAATCGAGTGTGGCAAATGAGATGAATCGCAGCGTGGTGAATGTGTCGCAATTTACCCATTCTAGTCATCAACTCGGCAGTGAAATGGTCGGCTTGAATGACGAAGTGACTCGCGAGATGGATTCTCACTCGGTATTAGTCGAGCAATTCTTAAAGCGCAGCTTTAGGATTTAACTGCCTAAAATTTAAAATAAAAAAAGGCAATAGTCTGACTATTGCCTTTTCTTTTTCTGATTTCTAACTCAATTTCTGCTCTCTGAATCAATTCCTGATCGTTAACTTAATAGCCTTTACTAAAGTCGACTCTATTCTGCAGTGGTTCACCCATGATGTAGCGGCGATAGTTTTGGCTAAAGATATCGACGATTTGTGCAGGATGGCTTGGCGCCGAAATATGCGGCGTGATCACGGCATTTTCCCGTTCCCAAATAGGATGGCTATTGGGCAAAGGTTCCTGAGCAAATACATCGAGGATCGCTTGCTGACTAGGATTAGCGATAAGTTGGATATTGAGTGCATCGAGATCGAGTGCATCACCGCGGCTAACATTAAACAGCACTGCATCAGTTTTTAACATGGCTAACATGTCAGCATTGAGAAGATTGTACGTTGCAGGAGTGCTTGGCAGTAGATTTGCAACCACATCGGCCTGTGTCAACACTTGGCCTAAATTGGACATAGCTTCTATGATATCAAAACCTTCTACGGCATTACCGCTGCTATTGATACCAGTAACATGCATGCCAAAGTGTTTTGCCGTCTTCGCTAAATGCTGGGCTATTGACCCTGTGCCAAGCAAGAGCAATCGCATGCCCTGTAAACTTGAGTGGCGCTGCTGGGGTTGAATCAGCCACTGTTTTTGTCCTTGTTGCTGGCGATAAAAACGATGGCCGCGGATATGCGCGAGTAAATAGCCGAATAGATACTCGCTCATCAGCGGGCCGAAAATGCCTTTAATATTGGTGAGTTGATAGTCTTTTCTGCCCCTTGGACTCATCAGGGCATCTATGCCAGCAAAGCTTGATTGTAACCATTGCAGATTTTTAGCATGGGGTAATAGGGGCGCGGCGAGTTTAGGTTCGGCTAACCAAATATCTGCATCAATTATGCTCGCAGGATTATCGTCGAGTAACGTTAAATCTGGGAGACTCTGCGCCTCAATCAAGTCGCGGTACTGTTGATTTACCTTTGTTAGCAAGAGTAACTTGTGCCCCATGGCGTCTCCCTTTATGCTTGGTTATTGTTATTTTTCAATACGCTGTCGCGGCCACTCAGATGGATTGCGCTGCATATTTTTAGGTTAAGTCTATGTTTGATCAATTAGTCGCCATTATTGCCCAGTTAGGTAATATGCTTCGCCCTTGGGCCTTCGATATTGCTACCGCTATGGTGGTGTGTCTTATTTTGGTTTTTTCAGCGGATGTCAATCGTATCTTAAGGCGTCATTTGTTGGGGCATTCTTTTGTGCTGCGAACATTTGTTTTTATTATTGTGAATGCCTTTGGCTATGGCCTATTAATCGTGAAAGCTACGCCTTGGGTGGCAAGACACATAGTGGCTATGCCATCCCATTGGATGTTTCTGTTAATTGTGGCCATGTTTATTTTTATCGGTTATTGGGCTCAGCGAAATAGCCAAGCTTAATATCGTTATTATTTTTGCCGTTACTCAAAGTAGCCAGAGTAATTGGCCATTGCCTTTTGAGTTAAGGCTTGCATGGCGCGATCGGGGTAATTGCTGAACACGCCATCGACGCCTATCTGCTTAAGCGCATGAATATCATCAATATGATCGACAGTATAAACATAAACCTTGGCACCTCGGTTATGGGCGTCGTCTACTAGCGCTTGGCTGATAAAACTCACATCTAAATGTAATGAATAGGCATTCAGTTCGCTTACCACGCCAGCCCCTTCGAGTGGAATACTGGCAAGCAGTGGTGCGACTAAAGCATCCGGCAACGCCTGTTTAAGTTCATACAGATAGGGGTGATTAAAGGAAGAGATCAGTAACTGCTCCTTGGTAAACCCAAGCTGACTCATAGCCTTTGGGTATAAGTCGATTAACGGCGTGACGGTATTAATGCCTTTTAACTCTATATTGACTATGCAGCGCCCCGCAATCAGCTCAAGTACTTGCCATAGCGTCGGAATGGATTCACCTTTCACATTGATGCTTGCTAGGTAGTCCTTGCTCACTAAGTGAATGACGCCCGTGCCCGAGCTTTTATTATCGAGTCGTCTGTCGTGAAACACGACTAACTCACCTTCGACATTATGTACATCGAGTTCGACGGCTTGTGCACCCAATTCTAACGCTTTAGCCATGGCGGCTAAGGTATTTTCGGCCTGATAACCGCTGGCGCCGCGGTGAGCAAAAATAAGCATGGTCTGCGATCCTATTAGCTTCTAATTATGCCTTGTTGCTCGCGATTTTGACCATTCTTAATATGGATTTCCATCTGCGGGTAGGCGAGTTCGAGATTGTTTTCTTTGAGTTTTTTAGTCACTCGTTTATGTAAATCATGGCGCAGTGGCCAGCGTGCCGACATATCTTTTGCATAGGCGCGCACTTCATAATCTTGGGTATGTTTACCAAAGCCGGCAAACCAGACCTCAGGTTCTGGGCTGGCAAGTGCATCTTCACACTCTTGCACCGCTTGATACAGGGTCGCTTCAACTTTGGCAGGGTCTGAATCCCGCGCCACCGATACATAAACAATGACCCGAGTAATAGGATCTGACAAGGACCAGTTGATCAGCTGCTCTGTGATAAAGGCCTTGTTCGGGATGATAATTTCCTTTCTATCCCAGTCAATAATGGTGGTCGCCCGAATTTGGATTTTACTGACTGTCCCTGTTAAATCACGAATTGTCACTGTGTCGCCAATCCGCACGGGTTTCTCAAACAAAATGATCAAACCTGAGATAAAGTTGGCGAAAATTTCTTGCAAACCAAAACCTAAACCGAGCGACAGTGCGGCAATCAGCCATTGTAACTTAGACCACTCCATCCCGAGATTAGAGAAGCCGATTAATAGTCCGAGGAAAACCACCAGATAACGACTGACGGTTGTGATCGCAAAACCCGTTCCAGGCGAGAGATCAAGCCTTTGCAGGATCATTAGCTCAAGTAGGCCGGGCAAATTGGTGGCAATCATTAACGAGAAACCCACCACTATCAGCCCAAACATCAGTGATTTCATGGTAATGGGCAATTGTTGCTCTAAGCCATTCACACTGGTATTGGTTGTCCACAGCGTAATGCCATCGAGGAAAGAAAACAGCGCCGTATGGGTTTGAGTCCACAGACCAATCAAGCTGGCTAAAAAGGCCAATAACAAGAGTGAACGCACTAGGCCAAGGGATTGGCTCGAAATGGTTTCCAGATCGACCACGGGTTCTTCGTAGGTATCGAGTCCATCGACGGAAGGGTGATGTGTTTCGCCTTTTTCCCTTTGTGCTAAGCGCTCTGCACGTTTTGCCTTAGCGCGATCGAAGGCGATACGGCGGCGTTCGATTAACATCCACCGTTTGATCAATTGGTATAAGAGCAAGAAACCCAGACCCAGCACGATCGATAATTGCAGTTGTAACAGCATTTGGAAAGCGGTGAAGTAGTAACCCCTAAAGGCTAACACTGCGCTTAAAAGCGGCACAGAAATCAGCAAGGTCCAGAGCATTTTCTGAATGAGTTTTTTGTTTTTACCGTCTTTCTTGGCATCTGAGTTTTTACGGCTCAGGATTAAAATATCTTTGTATAACAAGAATAAAACGATACAGAAAATAATGAATGCGCCGCGGCCTATGCTATTACGCACCAGTGATGTGTCGAGCACTTCGGTAAAGCCCATCAGACCCAATAATGGGCTAGCAATCAGCACAAAGTGTCTGAGCCGTGATTGTCCCGCTTGGATGAGTTTTGAGGGGCGTTTGAAATGGCCCACGAGTACGCCTTTGTCGAGCGTCAGAATAAAGATGAAGCGATATAAGAGATACACTAAACCAATCGCCAGTATGCCCATACCCACTGCTTGCACAAAATTGCGATCGGAATGATAGAAAATCAATCCCGCCATGATCACTGGGAAAGGTTTTATCAACGCATAGCTGATACTGCAGGCGAGCGCTTTGAGAGTGTAAATGAATTTATCTTGGGTCACATTGCCCACATAAGTGGTGTAATGATTTAGCAAGCGATTGAATTTAGGCGTGATTAAGTCCTGTACGACTAAACACAGTACCAGCAATATGATCCACCAAGACCAATAATCGTTTTGTTCATCCCAGGCTTTTCCCAGTTCATCCCACTGTGCTTGTTGCACAAGCCAAACCGTGCTGCGCTCAAGATCCGTAAGCCATAACTTACTGATACTTGCAGCGTTAGGCACCCAGAATAAATGTTCGTTAAGGGTATTTTTGAGGGTGAGATTCTGTTGACTCAGTTGTTGGTAATTGACCTTCAGCTTGCCTAATTCACTCAAGTATTGGTCATAGCTTTGCATCAACTGCGAGATCAAACTCTGTTGCGAGTGTAAGAGCTTAATCTGCTGCTCATTGTATAAGCCGGGTTGTTCTAATTCTTGCTCATTGAGGGCTTGTTGTTGCTCTAAATGGTATCTGTCTAAGCGCGCATCGGCGATCAGCGTTTGCAGTTTTTCGTGATTCGGTGGTTTAGGCAGTGATTGCAACATCTGCAAAAAGCGCTCACCAAAGGCGGAGTTCATTTTGACCCAAGTGATCTGCTCTTGGATGTTTGCCAGTTGTTTAGCTTGGGATTGATATTGGGTTTCTGCCTGTTCCTGCTGTTCGACCACATTATTGATCTGCAAAGTTAACGTTTGCAGCTTTTGGCCGTAAATCTGGTTAGTGTCGGCAATATTACGGGTGATAGGATCGATGACTTTTTCGGTATTAACTAAGTTTTTGGCTAGGGTGGCATCCGTTTGTTGCTGACGTTGTTTATTGATTGCCTTGTTGATGGTTTCGATCAAGGCTTCTTGCTGCACCAGTTGTTGACGGACTAGCTGTAATTGTAATTGCGTCAGTTCAATGCGTTTTTGGCTGCTGGCAAGTTCTGCTTCATCTGTGGCAAGGCTTTGTTCAAAGAAGAGTCGTTGAGTTTGCTGTAACTCTCCCGTAGGGGTATCTAGCGGGGCGAGTTCTGCTTTTTTGTTTTGGGCGACAGTTTGCCTCGCGCTGGCGATAACTGTAGGTAAGTCATTGTGACGTAGCAATAAATCGTTAACTTGTCGGCCAAGGGTGGATTCGCTTTCTTTAAGTTCAGACAAGCGAATATAGGCCATGGAAGCCTGCTGGCTGAGGTCAGTACCTTTTTCTAGTGATAAAGGCTTATAGGCGTCTTTCAGCGCTTGGTTAGTGCGCTTCTTATGTTGCTCAAAATCAATCTGCGCTTGTTGGAAACTGGCTGCGTTGGCGGCGAGTTTTTCTATGTTAATTTTTAGTTCGTTAATTTGTTCATCAATGCTGAGATTTTGTTGCTGATCTTGCTTGTTCATGCCAAGACGTTTGTCCAATTGCAAAGGCGAATTGGCAAGTGCGGAAAATGTGAAAAAAGCAATAATGAACAATAAAATACGTGGCATATAGGCTAAAGACATTTAGGGGCGAAAGACGCTCCATATTAGCCAAATTGCGTTGAGATTGGTATGTTTCAGGCGTTCTTTTTTCGCCGCTGTGACTGGTGCGATTGATGGGTTTCGAAGATGGCGGTAGCGACTATGATAGTGCCACCAATTAAGGTGTTGAGATTGAGCTCTTCACCTAAAATAATCAGCGCTAACATGGCGCCATAAAAGGGCTGCAAGCAAGAGACTAGCCCAACCGTTTTGGCGCTGAGTTGCCTCAGCGCAGAAGTAAATAGCGCATGTGGCGCAGCGGTAAAGACGACGCCGAGTAAAATAATTAATCCCCACACTTCTAATGAGATACTGACCAGCTCCGTTTGGTGCCACGGCATCAAGAACACCACGGCGACCAAAGTTTGATAGAACATGGCATGGGG
The DNA here is from genome assembly GCF_025653925.1 of Shewanella sp. SM68. Classification (NCBI taxonomy): domain Bacteria; kingdom Pseudomonadati; phylum Pseudomonadota; class Gammaproteobacteria; order Alteromonadales; family Shewanellaceae; genus Shewanella; species Shewanella sp. SM68. Next base: position 490,822 of record NZ_JAKKRU010000002.1, on the reverse strand, counting down.
GCCGCTGTACTGGGAAAAGTAGCGTTTGTGCAATAAGTTACGGGTGGTGAACAAGATGGCGGATACTATGCCGATGGTAATGCCCAGCGTAGTGTCGTTACCTAAATTGGCCTCAGGGATCAGTAATATCACCCCAATCAGCACTAATACACCGCTGATCATATCGTGTAATTTTATCTTATTACCTGTCAGCAACGGCTCGGCAATCACTGTCATCACCGGATAGGTGAAAAACGCAATCATGCCAATGGCGACCGACGATAATTGCATGGCCGCAAAATAAGTCACCCAATGCAGGCTGACGATAACCCCAAGCCCGATGGCGACTAGATAATCTTGTTTGCTTGCCAGCGTTAAACGTTTGCGGCTGAATTTGACTAGCAAACCTAACACAGTGGCTGCGACGATACAGCGTAGAAAGGTGATGTCGAGGGCACTGAGCGGGATTAATTTAGAAAACAAAGCTGTGCCGCCAAATAGCAGCACAGCCAGATGCAATTCAATTAATCCCGAAGGTTTAGCAGAACTCAAGAAAGCTTAATCTGCTTGCTTAACGTCTTTCAGGTTAGCGAAGGCTTGTCCCATACGAGTCACTGCTTCGGCTTCGACACCTTCAGCAAAGGTCGCGATAGCATCTTTAGCAAACAACATCACTACAGTACTGCCTAACTTGAAGCGACCCATTTCCTCACCTTTGTCTAAGGTGATGGCATCTGGGCCTTGGGTTGGATATTCCCAAGTGAAGACTTGCTTACCTGTCGGCGGCGTGACTGTGCCAGCCCATACGGTTTCAATACTGGCAACAATCGTTGCGCCAACCAATACCATAGCTAATGGACCTAATTCGGTTTCAAAAATCGCCACAACGCGTTCGTTTCGGGCAAACAGACCGGGTACGTGTCTCGCCGTTAACGGATTCACCGAAAACAGTTCGCCAGGTACATAGGTCATTTTTGATAACGTGCCTTTAATCGGCATGTGGATACGGTGATAGTCTTTAGGCGCCAGATAGATAGTCGCAAAATCACCGCCTTCGAAGCGTTTAGCATCTTCGGCTTGATCGCCAAGCAAAGTTAACGATGAATAGTGATGACCCTTAGCTTGGAAGATGCGACCGTTTTTGATGGGGCCTAACTGACTTACCGCACCATCGACGGGATGTACCATGATATCGGCGTCCATGTCTAACGGACGAATACTGGGTTTAAGGGCGCGGGTAAAAAAAGCATTAAAGCTTTTATAGGCTTCTGGTTCGCTCTGCGCCGCTTCGCTCATGTCGATTTTATATTGTTTGATAAACCACTTGATGGCGGCAGTGGTTAAGGCGCCAGCTTCGGCTGCAGCGAGTTTACCCACTAAACGAGATAACAAGTGTTTTGGCAGCATGTACTGCAGCGCTATTTTGACTTTATCCAATTTCAATTCCTTTTCTTACTGCTCAATCTTTGCTGAGACTGTTGTTATTTATCAATAAGTCGTTATTCATCAGTGGCCGCACGGAAATGGCGGGCATGACGTTGTTCATCTAAGCTGGCGATAATTTTATGGTAATTATTAAAGCGATCTGCGCTGATCTTACCTTGGCTCAGGGCTTCTTGCAGTGCACAGCCGGGATCGTCACCGTGTTTACAATCGCGGAATTTACATGCGCCAAGATACTCGCGAAACTCGATAAAACACCAGCCGACACGTTGTGCCGGAAGATGCCATAGGGCGAATTCGCGCACGCCCGGAGAGTCGATTAAATCGCCGCCACTAGGCAAGTGCAACAGCTTAGCAGTGGTAGTAGTGTGTTGACCTAAACCTGAGTTATCGGAAACATCGCCGATAATAAGCTCTGCATCGGGTAGTAATGCATTGATGATCGATGATTTACCCACACCAGATTGGCCGGCAAACACGCTGACTTTATCTTTGAGTATGCCTTTGATGGTATCGATACCATCACCGAGCTTGCTGCTGACCTTATAAACCGGATAGCCAATGTCTTTGTAGCGCTGTAGCGCTTCATCGATTGCCTGCGCTTCATCGGGATTGAGCAAGTCAATTTTATTCAAAATGATGATAGGCGGAATATCGGTATCTTCAGCGGCCACTAAATAACGGTCGATGATCTGGGTGGTAAAGCTGGGTAATACCGAGGAGACAATCAAAATTTGGTCGATATTCGAGGCGATGATTTTCACGCCATCGTATAAATCTGGGCGTGTAAGTGATGAGCGACGTGGATGAACGGCTTCAACAATACCTGCGATGCCGCTATTGGCTTGGCTCTCAATGGCTAAGCGTACGATCACTTTATCGCCAGTCACTAAACTGGTGACGGCACGGCGAATATTACAGCGCACAATTTGGCCGCTTTCAGTTTCTATGTCGGCATGTTGGCCAAAACGTGAAATCACAGTACCGGGCTGTTCTTGCCCCAATGAACTATCCTGTAACTCTGGCGTATTTTTATCGCCACTGTCACGATTGAGTCGCTTCTCGTGATTAGCGCGCATACGGCGTAATTGACCTTGGCTTAGGGGTTTCTTTTTACTCACTGATTCGTCTTCGTCAATTAGGTGATTTTTTGTGTTGGAAAAAAGCAGTATGATACACACTCTTGAATAAAAAAGCCTGAATTTAGGCTAACTGACACGATAAGGCTGATTTATGACGGCAGATGTAAATAATCTCATTTGGATCGATTTGGAAATGACAGGGTTAGAGCCCGATGTCGACAGGATCATTGAAATTGCCACACTAGTGACAGATCAAGAACTCAATATTATCGGTCAAGGTCCGGTTATCGCGATTCATCAGTCAGATGATGTGCTAGCTGCTATGGATGATTGGAATCAAAAGCATCATGGTGAGTCTGGGTTGATTGATCGCGTTCGTGCTAGCCAAGAAACCGAAGCGCAAGCTGTGGCTAAGACTATTGCCTTCTTAGAACAGTATGTTCCTAAGGGGGCTTCTCCAATGTGTGGTAACAGTATTGGGCAAGATAGACGCTTTTTAAATCGTTATATGCGCGAGCTGGAAGATTATTTCCACTACCGCAATGTGGATGTCAGTACGATTAAGGAGCTAGTGAAGCGTTGGAGTCCAGAAACGATGGACGGTTTTAAGAAGCAAAATACTCACCAAGCCTTGCAGGATATCCAAGAGTCGATTGCTGAATTGCAGTATTATCGCAGCAAAGTATTTAAAATTTGACCGATCAGTAGATAAATATGAAAGAAGGGGTTGCAGCCGCATGAATTTTTCATATAATGCGGCCTCAACTTTTTGATGCGAACAGAGATGTGCGGTCATTTAGATTGAATGCGACATTAGCTCAGTTGATAAAGGTTAAAGGCGATACCTTTTTTAATGTTGAAGGCAAATGTAGCAGCGATGCAAAAAGCGACGTTAGCTCAGTTGATAAAGGTTGATAGGCGATACCTTTGTTAATGTTGAAGGCAAGTGTAGCAGCGATACAAAAGGCGACATTAGCTCAGTTGGTAGAGCGATACCTTGCCAAGGTATAGGTCATCGGTTCGAACCCGATATGTCGCTCCAAATTAAAATTTAGTGATTTGCCAAATCATTAATACAGATTATGCGACATTAGCTCAGTTGGTAGAGCGATACCTTGCCAAGGTATAGGTCATCGGTTCGAACCCGATATGTCGCTCCAAATTAAAACTTAGTGATTTACCAAATCATTAATACAGATTATGCGACATTAGCTCAGTTGATAAAGGTTGATAGACGATACCTTTTTGAATGTTGAAGGCTGATGTGACAGCGATAATTATGCGACATTAGCTCAGTTGGTAGAGCGATACCTTGCCAAGGTATAGGTCATCGGTTCGAACCCGATATGTCGCTCCAAATTAAAACTTAGTGATTTACCAAATCATTAATACAGATTATGCGACATTAGCTCAGTTGGTAGAGCGATACCTTGCCAAGGTATAGGTCATCGGTTCGAACCCGATATGTCGCTCCAATTTCCTAAATATTCCACTATCACATTACTCAATTGACATTAGCTCAGTTGTGATTTTTGATATGGCGATACCTTTGTGATTGTTAAATTAGTCAAGGTATAGGTCATCGATTCGAACCGCTCTTGATCAAAATCATGTCGCTCCAATTTCAATAAATCCCTCCAAAATTATTTTATCCAACATCATTTCAATCGTGTTGCTCATATTGCTATCACTTATAATGCTTAGCCGTTGACTAAGGCATAGATCATTGCTCGAACCTCTCCCTATCAAAATCATTTCGCTGTACTTCCGTTAAACTCTTCAACAGCTACTTTTTCACATAATTCCCTCAATTAGTTCGTCTATATTTGTCTTGATTCACTGCCATCTACCTCAAGCACTCTATCTCAGATTCACCATGCACAACCAAAGACTTACGAATACCCTTTGGGAAAAGTGCGTTGAGATCTCTTTTGGCTTTTCTCTTTTATACAAAACAGTGTGATAGGATTTAGATGCGTGATCTATAGCGTGTTTCTTCAAGTTTTCCTAAATTAGATAGCTGCGTGAAAGTTAAATTATGACCTTGTTCAAATATTCGTAACGCTTTTACTCACATAATGGAATTAGACAAAATTAATAGCGCCAAGTAGTTGGCCTGACAATGGAGTGCATTATATGCGTATTCAACAATTACGTGATCTACTCGAGTATGTGGCAAATTGCCGCTTAGATATGGCGCAACTCTATGGCCGACTCAATAATCAAGCTGACTCGGCTCGTGTGAAAATGATGTTGGAGTATTTTGAATCACACCAAAAAACCATGGCAGAAAAACTGCGTGATTATATGGATGAAGCACCACATCGTATTCTTGATACTTGGTATAAAGACTTCACTTTTGAAGACTTTACTAAGCGTTGCCAAGATACTATGTTGCCCGCAAACATGAATGAAGATGATGTGCTCAACTTACATTTAGACCTAGAGAATCGTCTGATTGGTTTGTTAGAAAAAACAGTTAACTCAACCACGGCGGAAGATGCGCGCAATGCGTTAGCCAATTTGATCCGAGTAGAGAAAACTCAGCAGCAACGTCTAGTCCATAGTACGATTCGGATGGACGATATCTAAATCGTCATTTCTTCTCGATTCTCAAAGCCAGCCCAGTGCTGGCTTTGGTTTTTATGTCGACTTTGTATCGGCAACTTTTACTCTACTTTGCTCCATTTGGGCGGGTTTCTGCGCCTGAACTGATTTACGTCATAATTTCTCGCTGCTTTTTTTGCTACTTTCTTGATCTATTGGCTGATTTTTATTGGCCTTGCTCAATTCTGCCAAGACTTCTATGGTGAGATTACTCATTGTGAAATGGAGTCATTGGTGTCTAAGGAGATCCTTCATGGCACAAGATCTATCGCAATTTCCCAAAGCTCTATACACCCAAACACAAGTTCGCGAAGCTGAACTGAGTGCAGTGTCTCAGGGAGTATCTAGTCTCTATGAATTGGTCGAGCGTGCTGGCGCGGCGGCTTTTGAGTGTTTAGCGAAACATAGCTCCAAAGTCTTACCTGTGTTAATCCTTGCTGGCAGCGGTAACAATGGTGCCGATGCCTTAGTGTGCGCCCGTCTAGCCCGTGCCAGTGGTATGGACGTTTCTGTGATGATGACGTCAGCGGCAGGCACGCCTGAGTGTCAGCAAGCATTGGCCCATTATCTTGCTGAAGGTGGAAAATTACTGCCGTTAGAGGTTGAACCTATTCTCGCAGCGAAAATCATAGTCGATGGTCTGTTAGGTATGGGGGTACGTGATGCTGTACGCGACGATATGGCTAAATATATCCGTGCCATCAATGACAATTCGGCTTGGGTATTGAGTCTTGATTTACCCTCTGGAGTCATTGCTGATACAGGCGCCGTAGCAGGTATTGCTGTGATGGCGGATATCACCTTATGTTTTGGTGGTGTAAAGCAAGGTGTGTTAACGGGTAAGGCGCGGCATTACAGCGGCGAGCTTGAATTTGCAGATTTAGGATTAACGCCTTTCTTTGCTGAAGCGAGCGCACAAAGAGTAGGAAGAGAGACTCTTAAGGACTATTTTGCCGCCCGAGCACGGGATAGCCATAAAGGCCTATCGGGCAAAGTCACTGTCATCGGCGGTGATATAGGCATGGCTGGGGCTGTGAGACTGGCAAGTGAGGCTTGCCTACGTGCAGGCGCGGGATTAGTCACGGTGATCAGTCGACCTGAGCATCAACTGACGGTGAATGTCTCCCGTCCTGAACTGATGTTTTGGGGTTGTGATTTAGTCGATATGGAAGTGTATCTGCGCCTTGGTTGGGCGCAGGTTATCGTGCTTGGCCCTGGTTTAGGTAAGCATGACTGGGGGTATAATTTGTTTAAAGCCGTGGGCTTGAGCGATAAGCCTTGTGTTTTAGATGCCGATGCATTGAATCTGCTCAGTAATGAACCAAGGCGCCAAACGAATTGGGTACTAACACCACATCCGGGAGAGGCGGCGCGTTTACTTGGTTGTACCGTGGTCGATATTGAACAGGACAGATTTGCCGCTGTTCGCGCGATACAGCAAAAGTACGGCGGTGTTGTACTGCTAAAAGGCGCAGGAACGGTCATTTTTGATGGTCAGCAAATGGTAGTGGCACCAGTCGGCAACCCTGGGCTTGCCAGTGGTGGGTGTGGTGATGTGTTATCTGGTATTATAGGCGCGCTCATGGCTCAGGGAATGGATAATATGCAGGCAACTGTGCTTGGTGTAGTCGTACATGGTTGCGCCGCTGATCTTGCGGCAATACAGGGAGAACGGGGTATGTTAGCGAGCGATTTAATGCCTTTTATTCGCCAATTAGTGAATAGTGATTTACTCTAGGCGGAATGTGAGACTCAAGCAGGGCTGGACTTTGTTATGTGCCCTGTGCCTTTTTAGGATTGAGTCGCTTCTCCATCAATAACAGCAGTGATATAAGCGGATATGACAGAGTTAACTTTTTTCTTAGACAACGAAGACGACACTATTGCGGTTGGGCAAAAATTAGCCCGCCATGTCCAAGCGCCTTTGACTCTGTATCTTACGGGTGATTTAGGAGCCGGTAAAACGACGCTGAGTCGTGGCTTAATTCAGGGATTGGGCCATAAAGGAGCCGTTAAAAGCCCGACTTACACTTTAGTTGAACCTTATGAATTAGAAGGTGTCGAAGTTTATCATTTTGATTTGTATCGTTTAAACGATCCAGAAGAACTCGAATTTATGGGGATCCGCGATTACTTTACGGATAAGAGTCTGTGCATTGTTGAATGGCCAGATAAGGGAGAGGGTTTACTGCCCGCTGCCGATGTCCATATGCATTTAAGTTATCAAAAGAGTGGGCGAGAAATACGCATAGAGGCCTTGTCTGAGCCAGGTGAAAAGTTATTAAAAGCGATAAAATAAAAACTAAAATGATAAAAAATAACCCGTATTTTCAAATTATTATTCTTTCTTTATGTTCTTTTTTCTCTGTGGCGGCCCATGCTGCTAATCAGTTAGAAAGCGTACGTATTTGGGCCGCGCCTGAGTCAACTCGAATCGTGTTTGACTTGAGTGGAGTGCCTGATTACACCTATTTCTCTTTAGATGGCCCTAATCGTTTAGTGGTGGATTTAAAAAAGACCACTGCTAAAGTTGTGCTTAAAAATCTTGAAAACAACAGTAAGTTGGTTAAGGGCGTGCGGGTCAGTAAGTCACCGACTAAAGGTGATTTGCGTTTAGTGATCGATCTCGTAAAACCATTGAATGCAAGCTTGTTTTCTTTGCCTGTTACTGCGCCCTATGGCAATCGTCTAGTGGTTGATTTAGAAGATAAAACGTTAACTACTGCAACGGCTATCGTGTCATCTACACCCGTTAAAACTGTCACCCAAGCGGCGCAATCATCCCGCGATATTGTCATTGCTATTGATGCGGGTCATGGTGGCGACGATCCTGGCTCCATTGGTCCTTCTGGTGTTTATGAAAAAAAGGTCGCCCTAGAAATCGCCAGACGTGTTTCCAGCAAGATCAATGACACGCCAGGCATGCGTGCTGTGATGATCCGTACTGGTGATTATTTTGTGAATTTAAATAAACGCTCTGAACTGGCGCGCAACAGTAAGGCGGATCTGCTGATTTCTATTCATGCGGATGCCTTTACCTCGCCCAACCCACGTGGCGCCTCCGTATGGGTGCTATCAATGCGTCGTGCTAATAGTGAAATTGGTCGTTGGTTAGAGCAAAAAGAGAAACACTCTGAGCTGCTGGGCGGCGCGGGTGAGATTATCCAAAACACGGATAATGAACAGTATTTGGCTATGACGCTGCTCGATATGTCGATGAACAGTTCGATGGCAATTGGCCATTCTGTTGCGGGGGATATTTTAAAAGATTTAGGTGGCGTGACTCAATTGCATAAAAGTCGCCCTGAGTCCGCGAGTTTAGCCGTGCTGAAGTCACCGGATATTCCTTCAATCTTGGTTGAAACGGGCTTTATTTCAAACCCTAAAGAAGAGCGTTTACTGTCAAGTAGTCGCCATCAAGAGAGCATTGCCAATGCTATTTATAAGGGGGTGAGCCGTTACTATCACAACAATCCGCCAGCGGATACTTTGCTTGCCCAAAGAAGGGGAGGAAGCTCTAGCAGTGCTAAGCCGGCCAAAACCACAGCAAAAGCATCAGCAGAAAGAACCTCAACAGAAAGAACGCCTACAGCCTATGTTGGTGATGCCGTATCGACAAAGGTTAAACATAAGGTCCGTCGCGGAGAATCTTTATCTGCGATCGCGCAACGTTACAGTGTGCCTATGTCCAGCATCAAACAAGCGAATGGAATGAAGTCCGATGTGGTGCAGTTAGGGCAAACGCTAGTCATACCCCAGAGTTAAATAGGAAAGCATGATGGGCATTCAGATCCTGCCTCCGCAATTAGCCAACCAAATTGCGGCGGGGGAAGTGGTTGAGAGACCCGCTTCCGTAGTCAAAGAATTGGTCGAGAATAGCCTCGACGCAGGAGCGAGCCGAGTCGATATTGAAATCGACAAAGGCGGCAGCAAGCTGATTAAAATTCGCGATAACGGCTCTGGCATACCTAAAGATGAACTCGCGCTAGCCTTATCGCGCCATGCGACCTCAAAGCTGCACACTTTAGACGATCTTGAAGCGATCCTTAGTTTTGGTTTCCGTGGTGAAGCGCTAGCCAGTATCAGCTCAGTCTCACGTTTAACTTTAACGTCACGCACGGCTGAGCAAACTGAAGCGTGGCAAGCCCATGCAGAAGGTGCCGACATGGCAGTTAAAGTGATGCCCGCCGCGCATCCAGTAGGTTCGACGATTGAAGTGGTGGATTTATTCTTTAATACACCGGCTCGCAGACGCTTTTTAAAGAGTGACAAAACCGAATTTACCCATATCGATGAATGGTTAAAGCGCATTGCATTAGTGCGTGGGGATATCCATTTCACGCTGACGCATAACGGTAAGACGGTACGTAATTATCGTCCCGCCGTGAATGAAGCCCAGTATTTACAGCGTTTGACGCAAGTGTGTGGCCGTCCATTTGCCGAGCAAGCGCTTAAGATTGAATGCCAACACGATGATTTGCACCTCAGTGGCTATTTGCAGTCACCTTGGTCACCAGTTATCAGCGATACCCATTACTTTTATGTCAATGGACGCCTTATCCGTGATCGCTTAGTCAATCATGCAGTGCGTCAAGCCTTTGCCCAAAAAGCAGAACTTGAGCAACCCGGCTACGTGCTGATGTTGGATATCGATCCCCATCAAGTGGATGTTAACGTGCATCCCGCTAAGCATGAGGTGCGATTCCATCAGAGTCGCTATGTGCATGATTATATTCTGCAAGCATTGCAATCGGCGCTGGAAGAAGCAGGAGAGCTTAACTTCGTTCACTCTAGTTCTTTGGATGAGGTTGAAGATGTGCTTGTGGATGCTCCAACAAGCGCAGCTGAAATATCTGTTCCTTTTGCACTTGGCGCAGATTCAGCTCTAGTTAATGCGCAAACTGATACACTTGAGTCTGCTCAAGATTCAGTAGCCCCTGCAGTTGAAGTAAAGTCTGTAGGCGCAGGACGAGAAGGCGCCAGTTTTGGCACTCAAACCAATGCTTTTGGCAGCATGACAATGCCAAGAGACAGCAGCCGTGGCAGTTATTCTGTAGGTGAATCTCGACAACGTACTGAATTACCGTCAAAGGCGGCAATAGCAAGTTATGGTGCTTTACTGCAAACCCCTTCTTACAGTGTAAAAGATCAAGATTATCAGTCTGTGTTACCTATGCCATCGATATTAGATGGGCAATATTGGGTGATGACGTCGGAAGATAAACTCAGTCTATTATCAATAAAATCAGTAGCATTAGCGACGCGATGCCAAGAGATTGAAGCTAAACTAGCGACGGGGTTAATTGGTCAGCCTTTATTGATGCCAGTGTCTGTCGCGGCTGATGCGGATTGGCAGGCTGTGCTCACTGAACACGACACGCTGATCCGCCAATTAGGTTTAGAACTAACAATTCGTTACCAGCAGTTGATTATTAAAAAAGTGCCCCCATATATCAGAGAGAGCCAGTTAGCCAAAGTGATCCCTGAATGGCTACAATCACTACGTTTTGAAACACCTGCGCCGAGCGCATTGGCGTTTTGGTTGGCAAAACACAGTTTAACGGGATTCGTTTCGGCACCAGAAATCTGGGCAGCATTTTCGCAGTTAGCTGAAGAGAAAAAACAGCTTATTGCCAACAAAGCGATATTCTTACCTTGGCAATCGTGGCTAGAAGAGCAAGCAAGTGAATAAAGAATTACAGCCTAAAGTGTTATTTTTGATGGGGCCAACGGCCTCAGGTAAGACAGCTTTAGCATTAGAATTGGCCGAAAAACATAACTGTGAAATTATTTCGGTCGATTCGGCATTAATTTATCGTGGTATGGACATTGGCAGTGCCAAACCTTCAACAGACGAACTGGCTCGCGGGCCGCACAGATTAATTGATATTCGTGATCCCAGTGAAAGCTATTCGGCAGCCGACTTTAGAGCCGATGCCATAGCCCAGATAGAAGAGATTGTCAGCATGGGGAAAACGCCAGTATTAGTTGGCGGAACCATGATGTATTTCAAAGCGTTACTCGAAGGTTTGTCACCTTTGCCGAGTGCGGACGACGCCATTAGGGCCGAGATCCAAGCGGAGGCGGATGAAAAGGGATGGGAAGTACTGCATGACCAATTAAGGGAGATAGATCCCGTGTCTGCAGAAAGAATTCATCCTAATGATCCACAAAGACTTTCAAGAGCGCTGGAAGTCTATAGAATAAGCGGCAAGAGCATGACTGAGTTGACTCAGACCAAGTCTGCTCCATTGCCTTATGACGTAGTGCAGTTTGCTATTGCACCGCGCGAGCGCAAAGTGTTACATGACTTAATAGCGCAACGTTTTGCGATTATGCTCAAACAGGGCTTTATTGAGGAAGTCACAGAGCTAAAAGCCCGTGGAGACTTGCATTTAGACTTGCCTTCAATGCGTTGTGTCGGCTATCGACAGTGCTGGCAATACCTAGATGGTGAGTTTGACTATGATACTATGGTCGAAAAAGCGGTTGCTGCTACTAGGCAATTGGCTAAGCGTCAATTAACATGGTTGCGGAGTTGGCCAGAGTTGAATTGGCTTGAAAGTGGTGCTGAGGGGAATTTAGTTATACTTATGCGTCAATGCCGCTAGCTTATTAGCCCTTGCTGTATAATACTAAAACTAAACAAAAAACTATCACTGATATCGATTTATTTTATATAAATTAAAAAGGAAATAATAAAATGGCTAAGGGGCAATCTTTACAAGACCCATTTTTGAACGCATTGCGTCGCGAGCGCGTTCCTGTATCAATTTACTTGGTTAACGGCATTAAACTCCAAGGACAGGTAGAGTCGTTTGATCAATTTGTCATTCTGTTGAAAAATACAGTGAGCCAAATGGTTTATAAACACGCTATTTCTACTGTCGTGCCAGCACGCCCATTCAACGTTACTGGTCACCAAAATGCCCAAGGCGGATATGGTGCTCAAGATGATGCGCCTAGTGGCGAATAAGTATTATCTGAGGAGTTTGCTTCTTGTTTGATCGTTATGAGGCGGGAGAAACTGCGGTTCTTGTCCATATCGACTTTTCCGATGAGGAACGCCGAGAAGATTTAGTCGAGCTGCAGCTATTAGTAGAATCAGCTGGGGCAAGATCAGTCGGGGTGATTACTGGAAGTCGACGTTCACCGGATCGCAAATTTTTTGTGGGTTCTGGTAAAGCCGAAGAGTTAGCTGCATTAGTGGCGGCGACTGAAGCCAATGTGGTGATTTTTAATCATGCATTGAGTCCAGCCCAAGAGCGTAATCTTGAGCAAGTGTGTCAGTGTCGAGTGCTTGACCGTACGACACTTATTCTCGATATTTTTGCCCAAAGAGCGCGAACTCACGAAGGTAAGTTACAGGTGGAGCTAGCGCAATTGCGCCATATGTCGACTCGCCTGATCCGTGGTTGGACGCATCTTGAAAGGCAAAAGGGCGGTATTGGTTTACGTGGTCCAGGGGAAACCCAGCTCGAAACCGATAGACGTTTGCTCAGAGGACGGATTAAAAATATCAACAAACGCTTAGAGCGAGTTGATAAGCAACGTGAACAGAGTCGACGTGCACGTAAGCGTAGTGATTTGTCGACAGTTTCATTAGTCGGCTACACAAACGCGGGTAAATCAACGCTGTTTAATGCCCTAACATCATCTGATGTTTATGCTGCAGATCAGCTATTTGCCACACTCGATCCTACGCTAAGAAAGTTAGATTTACCTGATGGTGCCGTGATATTAGCGGATACTGTAGGGTTTATTCGTCATTTGCCCCATGATCTCGTTGCTGCATTTAAGGCAACCTTACAAGAGACAAGGCAAGCTGAGTTATTACTACACATAGTTGATTGTGCAGATGAAAACATGGCGGATAATTTTGATCAGGTTCAATCTGTACTGAAAGACATCCAAGCCGATGAAGTCATGCAACTCGTGGTCTGTAACAAAATCGATTTACTCGAAGATGTGACGCCAAGAATTGAATATAACGACATAGGCAAACCCGTTCGAGTTTGGGTTTCAGCACAGAAGCGTTTAGGATTTGATTTGCTATTGAAAGCCATCACTGAGCTTATTGGTGAGGTGATTAAAGAGCTAACACTTAGAATTCCGGCAACTGCTGGACATTATCTTGGCCAGTTTTATCGACTGGATGCGATACAGCAGAAAGAGTACGACGATCTGGGGAACTGTATTTTGTCTGTTCGTTTATCGGACGCCGATTGGCGCCGATTAACAAAACAGAGTCAGGGTGAGTTAGAAACCTTCATCTTCGAAGATTCGATAGATGAAGCTGTTTGTTAATAATCTAATTTATTTCATCCACTTATGGAGTGCTAAATGGCTTGGAACGAGCCCGGTAACAAGGGTAATGATCCTTGGGGAAATAAAGGTGGTAACGACAAAGGACCACCGGACCTTGACGAGGTTTTTCGTAATCTTTCAAAGCGCTTTGGCGGCAAAGGAAATGGCTCAGGCCAGTCTTTTAGTTCGTTTAGCCTAATCATCATTCTTGCTGTTGCTGTAGTTGTTTGGGGACTTTCGGGTTTTTATACAATTAAAGAAGCTGAGCGTGGTGTGGCACTGCGATTTGGTAAACACGCTGGCGAAATTGGCCCTGGACTTCATTGGAAAGCCACATTTATCGACCAAATTTATCCCGTCGACATTCAATCGGTTCGCTCTATTCCTGCGTCTGGTAGCATGCTGACATCCGATGAAAACGTCGTGAAAGTTGAGCTTGATGTTCAGTATCGTATTTTAGATGCTTACTCATATCTATTTAGTGCCGTCGATGCGAACGCCAGTTTGCGTGAAGCGACTGACAGTGCACTGCGTTATGTCATTGGACATAACAAGATGGATGATATTCTGACTACGGGCCGTGATGCTATTCGTCGCGATACGTGGAAAGAGTTAGAGCGCATTCTTGAACCGTACAAATTGGGTCTTGCTGTTGTTGACGTTAACTTCTTACCGGCACGTCCGCCAGAAGAAGTGAAAGACGCCTTCGATGATGCGATTTCTGCCCAAGAAGATGAACAACGTTTTATTCGTGAAGCTGAAGCTTATGCCCGTGAAATTGAACCAAAAGCTCGTGGTGAAGTTGAACGTATGGCGCAACAAGCTAATGCTTACAAAGAGCGTGAAGTCTTAGAAGCTCGCGGTAAAGTGGCTCGTTTTGAGTTGTTATTACCAGAGTATCAAGCTGCGCCTGAAGTGACTCGTAAGCGTTTGTATATTGATACAATGCAGCAAGTGATGACAGATACGAATAAAGTGCTGATTGATGCTAAGAACAACGGCAACTTAATGTACCTACCGCTAGATAAGTTAATTCAGCAGAAGCCTGCGACAAATGAGCTGGAAGCTAAGCCACAGCAAAATGTTAATTCTTCATCTGTATCAACGACTCGCGCGAATGAGCCTTTGAGTGGACGTCCATCCCGCGATGATCGTACTCGCCAAGGGAGGGAGTAATCCATGGGTAGATTAAGCGTTATTCTTATCGCCGTGCTCTTAGGTATTGGTTTGTCATCTTTAATGGTGGTGAATGAAGGCGAGCGCGCTATTGTGGCGCGTTTCGGTGAAATTTTAAAAGACGACGTTGACGGTAAGCAAGTCACCCGCGTCTACGGCCCAGGCCTGCACATGAAAGTGCCTGTGATCGATAAAGTAAAATTACTCGATGCTCGTATTCAAACACTTGATGGTGCAGCTGATCGTTTTGTAACTTCAGAGAAGAAAGACCTTATGGTCGATTCCTATGTGAAGTGGCGCATTATGGATTTCGAAAAATATTACCTGTCTACAAACGGTGGTATTAAGTCGAATGCAGAATCGCTATTACAACGTAAGATCAACAACGATTTACGCACAGAGTTTGGTCGTCGCACTATTAGAGAGATTGTTTCTGGTAAGCGTGATGAACTGCAAAATGATGCGTTATCCAATGCCTCAGAAAGTGCAAAAGACTTAGGTATTGAAGTTGTTGATGTGCGTGTAAAGCAAATCAATCTACCGGCTAACGTCAGTAACAGTATTTACCAGCGTATGCGTGCAGAGCGTCAAGCTGTGGCAAAAGAGCATAGAGCGCAAGGTAAAGAACAGTCTGAAATTATTCGTGCAACGATAGATGCCAATGTGACGGTGAAGATTGCCGAAGCTGAACGTAAAGCCTTAACCATTCGAGGTGAAGGGGATGCGTTAGCAGCGAAGATATATTCTGATGCTTACAACAAAGATGCTGAGTTCTTCGGTTTTGTTCGTAGCTTAGAGGCTTATCGAGCCAGCTTCTCAGGCAAGTCCGATATTATGGTGTTAGAGCCTGATAGCGAGTTCTTCAAGTATATGAAGAGCACTGCACCCAAGAAGTAATGCATTAAAAGTATTGATTTAATAGGTCCTGTTACTCAGGGCCTATTTTTTTATCTGGCGATTGTTAACTTAGTTTGAAAAGTCTGGGCTAATTTATATTAGCGATGCATGCTTTATGCCGATATCACAGACAAGAAGCTTAAAATATGATCCAAATGAATTAAAATGGGTTAATAGTTGGGTCTTTTTTAGGCTTTTTTTAAAAAACACGCAATCTCCCTAACTTACTTGCGTGTTTTCACTATGATCTGCTTCTAATTTTTAGCTATAATGAGCCCCGCTTCAAACTTCGATTTTTGACCCTAGTGATGACTAAGGGCTGAAAGTCTTTGAAATATAAAAATTCCAACACCCTCTGGGAGATAAGTGGATGAGCAATGCGCCAGTCGATACCGGACGTCGCAGATTCCTGACAGCCGCAACCGCCGTAGTAGGTGGTGCTGGTGCCGTCGCTGTAGCGGTTCCTTTCATCAAGTCATGGAATCCGAGTGCCAAAGCGAAAGCTGCAGGTGCACCGGTCGAAGTAAATATCAGTAAAGTAGAGCCAGGTCAGCTGATCCGTGTTGAGTGGCGTGGAAAACCTGTATGGGTTGTCCGTCGCACAGATGCTGTGATCAATGAACTGCCAACACATGATGATAAGTTAAGAGATCCTGCTTCTGCTGAGATGCAGCAGCCTGATTATGCAACAAATCCTTTGCGCTCAATCAAGCCAGAGTATTTTATTGCTGTCGGTATTTGTACCCACCTCGGATGTTCACCTACTTATTTGCCAGATTCATTTGGTGAGCAAGTTGAAGGTGTCACTTCTGGTTTCTTCTGTCCATGTCATGGCTCTAAGTTCGATATGGCTGGTCGCGTTTTCCAAGGCGTACCTGCTCCATTGAACCTAGTTATCCCTCCACATCAATACGTTGATGATGGCACCGTGATTATCGGTGTAGATAAAGGAGTGGCGTAATGGTTAAGAATTTAATTAATTGGATTGATGCGCGTATCCCAATGACGGCGACTTATAACCGTCACGTGGGCCAGTACGCTACGCCAACTAACTTTAACTTTTGGTATTTTTTCGGTTCGCTAGCGATGTTGGTATTGGTTAACCAATTACTGACAGGTATCTGGTTGACGATGAACTATGTACCAACAGCAGAAGGCGCATTTGCCTCTGTTGAATACATAATGCGTGATGTTGAATACGGTTGGTTGCTGCGTTATATGCACTCAACGGGTGCATCAGCCTTCTTCGTCGTGATCTATCTGCACATGTTCCGTGGTTTAATTTACGGTTCATATCAGAAACCTAGAGAACTACTGTGGCTGTTCGGTATGTTAATTTTCCTCGTGTTGATGGCCGAAGCCTTTATGGGTTATTTGCTGCCATGGGGTCAAATGTCATATTGGGGTGCGCAGGTAATTATCTCTCTGTTCGGTGCGATTCCAGTTATTGGTGACGACTTAACCCTGTGGATCCGTGGTGACTACGTGATCTCTGGCGCAACGCTGAACCGTTTCTTTGCGCTGCACGTTATTGCTCTGCCGCTAGTATTAGTCGTACTCGTGTTTTTACACTTAATTGCGCTGCATGAAGTGGGTTCTAACAACCCTGACGGTATCGAAATTAAGAAGAACAAAGACGAAAATGGCTGGCCAGTTGACGGTATTCCATTCCACCCATATTACACTGTAAAAGACATCATGGGCGTCGCGGGCTTCCTGATAGTGTTCTGCTATGTGTTGTTCTTTATTCCTGAAGGCGGTGGTTACTTCCTTGAAAAGCCAAACTTTGAAGCGGCTAACTCGATGAAGACACCTGAACACATTGCACCCGTTTGGTACTTCACTCCTTTTTACGCCATTTTACGTGCTGTGCCTGATAAATTGGGTGGCGTGATAATGATGGGTCTGTCGATTGCAGTACTGTTCGTATTGCCTTGGTTAGATCGCTGTAAAGTGAAGTCAGTTCGCTACCGTAGTACGCTACATAAGCTGAACATTGCTCAATTTGCTATATCTTTCATAGTATTGGGTTATTTAGGGGTAGTGCCTGCCACGCCGACGCTGACGATAGTTGCACAGGTGTTTACTTTCACTTACTTTGGTTTCTTTGTAGCGCTGTGGGTATACAGCAAGAATGAAAAAACTAAACCTGTTCCAGCGAGGTTGACACACTAATGAAAAAATTATTGATTGCATTAGTTACCTTGTTGCCGACGTTGGCTATGGCCGCGAGCGGACATAAAATTCATTTAGAAGATGCCAATGTTGATCTGCATGATAAAGCTTCTTTAGAGCGTGGTGTGGACCTGTTCCAACATTACTGTTCTGGTTGCCATAGCACTCAGTATCAACGTTATGAACGTGTAGCGACCGATATCGGTATCTCTGCGGATGATATGCGTAATAAGTATATGTTCACCGATGCTAAAATTGGTGAGTTGATGCAAAACGCTATTCCACCTAAAGATGCTGCTAAATGGTTTGGTGCTACACCGCCAGACTTAACTTTAGTTGCTCGTGTGCGTGGTGAAGATTGGGTTTATTCCTATCTGAAAGGCTTCTATAAAGATCCAAGTCGCCCATTTGGTGTGAATAACACAGTATTCCCATCTGTTGGTATGCCACATGTACTCGAAGAGTTACAAGGCACACCAGTTAAACAAGAAGATGGCACTATTGTGGTGACTGGCGGTAAATTGAATGCGGAAGAATACGACCAAGCAGTACATGATATCACTGGCTTCTTAGTTTATTCGGCTGAACCTGTTAAGCTAGAGCGTCAAGCTATGGGCTGGTGGGTACTCGGATTCCTATTTATATTCTTTATTGTGGCCTACCTCTTGAAGAAAGAGTATTGGAAAGATGTACACTAGGCACCAATAACGGGTAAAATGTAATATCCGCATAGTGTAAACGGGGGGCTTTGCCCCTCGTTTACTTTTGTTTTATTTCGATTCTGGAGGGTATCAATGGCTGTTGCTGCCAACAAACGCTCTATCATGACACTGTTTTCAGGTGCTGATGATCTGTATAGCCATCAAGTACGTATCGTGTTAGCTGAGAAAGGGGTTACTGTTGATGTTTTACAGGTCGACCCTAACGAAATGCCTGAGGATTTGCTCGAAGTAAATCCATATAACTCAGTGCCAACTTTGGTAGACCGTGAACTCGTTTTATACGAATCACGTATTATCATGGAATATTTGGATGAGCGTTTTCCTCATCCGCCTTTGATGCCAGTTTATCCAGTGTCTCGCGGCCAAAGCCGTTTGATGATGCACCGCATCGATACTGACTGGTATTCGCTCGTTGACCGTATCCGTAAAGGTGATCGTGTTGAAGCGGCTCGTAAAGAGTTGACTGAAAGCCTGATCGCAATTGCGCCTATCTTCGGTGAAGTGCCTTACTTCATGAGCGAAGAATTTGGTCTAGCGGATTGCTACCTTGGCCCATTGTTGTGGCGCTTACCTGTATTAGGTATTGAGCTAGATAGCCGTGTAGCTAAAGATATCAAAGCGTATATGACACGTATTTTTGAGCGTGAATCGTTTAAAGCTTCTTTAACTGAAGCCGAACGCGAAATGCGCATGGGTATGTAATGAAACCTTTGACTCCAAATCGTCCTTATTTACTAAGGGCTTACTATGATTGGTTGATGGACAACCAATTGACTCCTCACGTTGTGGTTGATGCCTTTGTTGAAGGCACTCAAGTACCACAGCAATACGTGAAGGATGGCCAGATAGTGTTGAATATCGCTGCTGGCGCAGTGGGCAATTTGCAAATTAGCAATGAGTGTGTGGAGTTCAATGCGCGTTTTGGTGGTGTTCCTCAGCAGGTGATGTTGCCAATGGCGTCGATTGTCGCTATTTATGCCCGTGAAAACGGTGCTGGCACTGTCTTCGATATCGAAGATGCTTACCTGATGGACGATGAAGTCGATTCATCTTTATCTGTTGTTGAAACAACAGATAAAGCGTTTGAACCGACAGATGAGCCTCCTAAGCGTCGCAGTCATTTAACTGTGGTTAAATAACTGTGGTGAAATGCCCAAGTCGTTTAAAAACTAAGCCAGTCTAATGACTGGCTTTTTTGTCGCTGTATTTTATCGCCGTAATTGCTTAAACCTTAAGTACAAGGTGTGATAGCATTTGCGCCCGCATTCATCCGTTAGATATGCGTTACCTTTACCCATTTAGACCAATGGATCTTGTATGTTGCTAATGATCGATAATTACGACTCTTTCACCTTTAACTTAGTGCAGTATTTTCAGCAGCTAGGGCAAGAGATAGTAGTTAAACGTAATGATGAAATTAGCCTAGCCGACATAGAGGCACTTGCGCCTACTCATCTGGTGATTTCGCCCGGCCCTTGCACTCCCAATGAGGCGGGAATTTCCCTTGCGGCGATTGAGCATTTTGCTGCGCGCATGCCAATCTTAGGTGTCTGTTTGGGACATCAGGCGATGGCACAGGTTTTTGGTGCCAATGTAGTGCGTGCCGAACGGGTAATGCATGGCAAGGTCAGTGCAATTACGCACACTGGACAGCGGTTATTTAAGGGATTAAATCAGCCTTTAACCGTGACACGTTATCACTCGTTACTGGTTGATGCTGTGCCTGAAGGTTTTGTACTCGATGCTTGGTTTGACGATGCAATTCACGGCCGAGAAATCATGGCCATGAGCCATCAAGACTTACCGCTTTATGGGGTGCAATTTCATCCCGAATCAATTCTTACTGAGCAAGGTCTCGAACTGTTAGCCAATTTTTTAGCGCAACCGGCTGTGTCCGTATAATTTCCTCGCCTTAAAAACTCTCCACACTATCAATTTCTGTTACAAGATTTATCCTTCTTTTAAGCAAGTTTAGCGATTAACTATGCTATAACTGCCGCAAAACTACGCGAATAGGCGAAACCAGCAGATAAGTAGACTGGGTCATTTAGCCATTGCGATAACAATAAAAGGAAGGATAAATGAGAAGCGTAATGCGAAATTTGGGTTTTAGTGCGTTAGCGGTTGCCGTATTGGCAGGGTGCGCAGCGACATCGACTGAAACTGCAACTCCCGTAATAGCTCCGCCAGCATTCCAAGTTCCCTTAGCCCAACCGCCACAAGTTTCACAGGCGCTTACGCTTAATCAAATTATGGCAAATCCTGATTGGATGGGGATCTTTGCCAAAGAGGCTTACTGGAGCGACGATAGCCAAAGCGTGCTGTTTGCCCGCCAAGCGAGTGCTTCACCTCTGCGTAGCTATTATCAGCAAGGCATCAATGACAGCCGCGCCGTCGAGCTAGCTCTCGATAAGTTACATGCGGCAGATCAGCAGTTTGGCGTGTTTGATCGCACTAAGTCCCACAAGGCTTACCTATATCAAGGCAACATTTTTGTTAAGCAATTAAGCACGGGTAAAATCAGCCAACTGACTCGCCAGCGTAGCGCCATCGATGGTGTGCGTTATCTCAATAATGGCGATATCGCCTATTGGCAGGGCGACAATGTTTTCCAAATTCATCAAGATTCAGGCTTAGTCGAGCAACTTGCTGAAATTAAAATGGCGAAAGCACCAGAAGCGGTAAAAGAGCCGACGTCTTATATTGCGAAACAACAGCACAGATTGATTCAGTATGTAGCGCTGCAGCAAGAAAATGCTAAAGCTAAAGCGCAGTACCAAGATGAATTACAAAAAAACGATCCAACGCTCGCCGCCAGCACTTGGTATTTAGGCGATAGCGAAGTGGTGTCAGAGCTGAGTTTATCACCCGATGGCCGCTATATTTTAGTCGCGCTTACAGATAAAAATTACACAGGTAGCAGCGAACACGACATCATGCCTAATTACTTAGGTAGCGAAGGTTATATCGACCCAGTGCCAGTGCGCGCGCGCGTGGCTGAAGATACGCCACCAGGGCAACGTTTTGTGGTGCTTGATTTAAACCAACATAAAAAAGTCGATATCACAATCGAGGGCCTTACTGGTTTTGATGAAGATGTGCTAGCCAAAGTGAAAGCTGAAAATGCTAAAGCAAAAGGCGAAACTTATCAAAGCACTAAATCGCCACGTAAAATTCAGTTGATGCAGGATTGGGGCTGGACTCAGAGTGCGATTCAATGGCATGAGTCGGAAAATAAATTAGCCCTGATGCTAGAAGCAACTGATAACAAAGATCGCTGGATCGCCAGTGTCGATCTTGCTAAGGGTAAATTCATTACCGAACATCGTTTGCATGATGATGCATGGGTGAATTACGACTACAACCAATTCGGTTGGTTACCGGATACGGATACCTTGTATTACTTGTCAGAAGAGTCCGGTTATTCGCAGCTTTATATTAAAGCTCAAGGCGAAAAGCCGCGTGCGTTAACCCAAGGCAAGTTTGTAGTGAGTGATATTACGCTGTCACCGGATGCCAATTACATCTATTACAAAGCGAACCAGAGTCACCCCGGCATTTATAACGTTCACCGCGTGAATCTTGCCACCGGTAAAAATGAGCAACTAACTCAGTGGGATGGAAACTTAGATTACAGCTTAAGCCCCGATGGCACTCAGCTATTACTCAATGCCTCACGCCGCACACAGCCTAATGAGCTTTATGTTCAACCCATTGGCGGCGAGTTAAAGCAGCTGACGTCTTATACCAGTGATGCCTTCAAAAATTACCCATGGCAAGCGCCAGAAGTGGTAGCAGTAACTTCAAATCATAGTGCTGGCAATGTGTACGCTCGAGTTTATCTGCCGCAAGGCTATGATAAGTCGCGCGCTGAGAAATATCCTGCGGTTATTTTCAATCACGGCGCAGGTTATCTGCAGAATGCCGATTATGGTTTTAGCGGTTATTTTCGCGAGTTTATGTTCCACAACCTGCTGACTCAACAAGGTTATGTTGTGATGGACATGGATTACCGTGGCTCTAAAGGTTACGGCCGAGATTGGCGCACTGCTATTTATCGCAATATGGGTCATCCAGAAGTGGAAGACTTAAAGGATGGCGTGACGTGGATGGCTGCTCATACCCATGTCGATACTAAGCGTGTCGGGACTTATGGTGGCTCTTACGGTGGATTCTTAACCTTTATGTCTTTGTTTATCGCGCCGGACTTGTTCCAAGCTGGAGCGGCATTGCGTCCTGTGGCGGACTGGGCACATTATAATGCGCCATATACCTCTAATATCTTAAATACGCCTGAAGTTGATCCTATCGCCTATGAGCGCAGCTCTCCTATTGAGCATGCCCAAGGATTAACTAAACCACTACTTATAATGAGTGGCGTAATGGACGACAACGTTTTCTTCCAAGACAGTGTACGTATGGTACAGCGCCTCATTGAACTGGAAAAACCAACCTTTGAAATGGCGATTTATCCTGTCGAGCCCCATGGTTTCCGTCAACCTTCTAGCTGGTTAGATGAATACCGCCGCATCTATAAGTTATTTGAACAAGAACTCAAATAATTCAGTTCGATTTCTTTAAAAGGTCTCCTAGTCGAGGCCTTTTTATTGGGTAACTGACTAGGAAATATCCGATATAACTCTTTGTTTGCGTTCTGCGACTTTGCATTATTGCTAAGATTAAGTGTATGTGCTGAAATTGTAATGATTTTGAGAGTTTGATTGTGTTGACGTCACTCGGGCATTAGCGATATAGGAAAGATTTATAGTGGCGATTTCGGTTGCGGGCGGTGTAAGACCCGGCAAAATTATAGAGATAGAACATAGACTCTATCAACAATTGATCCTCGGAAAGCAAAAAGCGAGCCCGACTCTTTTGGATGAACTCGACCTTGAATTAGAGGCCGATGCAAATAAGTTAGATGTTGAACGCGAAGCGATTTTGGTGCGTTTGATGAAACAAATTAAAGCTAAAGAAGTGTTTGAAGCCGTATCGAGCCAGTTGCATGAAACTGTCATTAACGCCATCGAGCATCAACTCGCGTCCCCTGAATCTGTTCTGGCTAAGTCAGATATCAATGAGTCGCAAATCCTCTTGCTGGAATTATTGCTGGCAAAAAATCTCGATGCAACGCGATTAAGACCACTGATCAGTAACTTAAGTTGGTTGTGCCGCGACTTAACCAACATGGTCAACAGCCCATCTTTTCGCGCTCGCCGGTCTCAGAGCTCAGATGTGCGGGTCACTGATATCAAATTAGTGATGAATTACATCGGTATCGAAAATCTTCGCACTATTATCCCTTACTTTTGTTTGCGAAATTGGCTTCCTAGTGGCAATGCTAAGTTGTTATGGACTACCCGTAAATTATGGCGCTACAGCATAGTTAGTGGCATAGCGGCAAATGCTTTAGCTCAGCTTCATAATATTGACTCAGCCTTGGTTTATAGTAGTGCCTTACTTAATCAGTTAGGCACATCCGTTGTATTGAGTTTAAGTGCCCGTTTATTCGACCAAACATGGGGATCTTGGATAAGAGAAGCCAGTAGCAGCCGTGATAAGGAAGTGTATGATGCGGTGATTGCCACTGAGTTTCCTGCTAAGGCCGTGTTTGAACAAGTGTTAAGCCATGGCCTTAAACTTAATTGGCAATTATTAGAGTTACTTAAGTTTGAAGCGAGTCCCTTAACTCGGTTGTTAAAGGAGTTAGACCAAACCTTAAGTTATCGAGAATTGTCGCCTCAGTCGGCATTAGTCGCGCGGGCAAACTGTTATGCTAAGGTGGTATTACTCGAAGAAATGCGTCAAATCGATCCCCAAGAAAAGCGCTTAATGTTTGATTATTATGAGTTAACTGAGCAAGAAGTACTGCGCTTAAAAGCACAAAACTATAGGAAGTTAGATCTGCTGTAATCCTCGGTCTGCTACGTAGCGCCATGATTGCGGCGTTTAAGTAGAGGAAGGGATATGCCAAGCTGGCAAGCATCTGTACTAAATACCATTTTATCCTATGTCGCTAGGCCATCCATCAGTCGTGGACAGGCCAAAATGCCCTTAGCGCAAGTGCGTGAAAAGTTGCTTGAGCTTGATAGACGTTGGCTCCCTTGGCCGGATAAGTTAGTCAGCGCTACCATCCCCTTACAACACTCAAACTTGTTACATTATGTGCTTCTCAACGAACCTTCTCGCCTTGGAAGTCTGTTTTATATCCGTGGCGGAGGCTTCTGTTTTAAAACGCCCCATGCCCATGCAAGATTGGTCGCAGATATCTGCCAGCGCTGTCAATTAGATGCTTATATTCCTGATTATCGTCTCTCTCCTGAGCATCCTTTCCCCGCACCATTTGATGATGTGCTTGAAGCCTATAGGCGGTTAATTGAGCTGAAAGGCTCGGAGAATTTGATCCTCATGGGTGACTCGGCGGGCGGCAATTTAGCACTGAGTTTGTTGCTGGAATTAAAGAGTTTAACCCTGCCTTTACCGACCGCCTGTATCTTGCTATCGCCCGCGTTAGACTTAGCACTTACGGGGGATACTGAGTTGATACTCGCAGCCGACGATCCCTTCTTTACCATAGAGGCATTGCTGCGCTTACGTGGCGCTTATCTTGCGGGGGCCGATCCTATGTCGGCAAAAGTTTCCCCCTTACAGGGAAACTTGGCAGACCTGCCGCCTATCTTAGTGATTGCGGGTACGCGGGAGTTATTATTACAGGATTCTGAACGTTTAGTCGCCCAAATAAAAGCCTGTGGTGGTGAGATAACGGGCTGCTTTTACCCTAACATGCCCCATGTGTTTCCTTTGTTCAATTTATTGCCCGAAGCCCTTGAAGTGAGGTCGAAAATTGGCCATTTTGTGCTTTCACATTTGATTCGTTAAAATGGTGTAGTTATTCACATTCAGTGAATAGCTAGCAAAATGAGGGGCAAATAACTTTTTTTCTGACTAATTATGCTGCAAGCCATGGGCTTAACCGCTTGTATAGTTCTTAAACTGCAATCTTTATGCACTTTGGATGGAAGTGCGTGGATTGATGTTTGTGAAAAACTGGTATTTTGATCACATTTTCGCTAATAATGGTTATTAATAGACACAAGCAATCCCAGTATCACTAACTCTAGATAAAGATACCTATGGGACTCTGACGGTGCAAGGCGCCGTTAAACAAACACAAAGGACGAAGAAGAATGAGCGTTGATATGAAGTTGGACCGTGCCCAGTTTGACGCAGTGATGGTGCCTAATTATGCGCCTGCTGCCGTGATCCCTGTTCGTGGCGAAGGAAGCCGAGTTTGGGACCAAGAGGGCAACGAGTTTATCGATTTTGCTGGCGGTATTGCGGTAAATTGCTTAGGTCACTGTCATCCAGCCCTTGTGAATGCCCTAAAGACACAAGGTGAAAAATTATGGCATCTGTCAAACGTAATGACGAATGAGCCAGCCTTAGCATTAGCGACTAAATTAGTTAATAGCACATTTGCCGACAAAGTGTATTTTGCCAACTCTGGCGCCGAAGCCAACGAAGCCGCATTAAAACTTGCCCGTCGTTATGCCTTAGAAAAACATGGCGTTGAGAAAGATGAAATCATAGCGTTCGATAAAGCTTTCCACGGCCGTACATTCTTCACAGTCAGTGTCGGTGGACAAGCTGCCTATTCCGATGGCTTTGGTCCTAAGCCGCAGAGCATTACTCACCTGCCATTTAACGATGTTGCCGCCTTAGAAGCCGCAGTAACCGATAAGACTTGCGCCATCATGCTTGAGCCGCTGCAAGGCGAGGGCGGTATTATCGATGCCGATCCTGCATTCCTAAAAGCCGTGCGTGAATTAGCGAACAAGCACAATGCACTAGTGATTTTTGATGAAGTCCAAACAGGTGTGGGTCGTACTGGTGAACTGTACGCTTACATGGGTACTGAAATCGTGCCTGACATCTTAACCACAGCTAAAGCGCTCGGTGGTGGTTTCCCTATCGCAGCTATGCTGACAACGGCTGAGATTGCCGAGCATTTAAAAGTGGGCACTCACGGTTCTACCTATGGTGGTAACCCATTAGCCTGCGCTATCGGTAATGCAGTGTTAGATGTAGTGAACACACCTGAAGTGTTAGATGGCGTAAAACATCGCGAGCAGTTATTGCGTGATGGTTTGAACAAAATCAATGAAAAATATCATGTTTTTTCAGAAGTACGCGGTAAAGGTTTACTCTTAGGGGCCGTTCTTAATGAACAATACCAAGGTCGTTCACGCGACTTTTTGGTGGCCTCTGTCGCTGAAGGCTTAATGAGCCTGATGGCGGGTGCTAACGTGGTGCGTTTTGCTCCTTCTCTGGTGATCCCTGAGGCAGATATTGCTGAAGGTCTAGCTCGTTTTGAACGTGCTGTGGCGAGCATAGCTGCCGCCTAAATGACCAAAGGAGTGCTGAATTTATTCGCACTCCTTTTTTGTCAGGGAATACTTACCTGCATCACTACCTGTCTTTTTGAAGAGAGGTGCCTTGATGCACGGTAAGCCAAAGTGAGGAGACACTAAGATGTTAATCATACGTCCTATTCAGGCTGGTGATTTTGAGGCCTTATATCAAATTGCCGAAGAGTCTGGTCATGGTTTTACGTCATTACCTGTGAATGCGGATCTGCTCAGACATAAAATTGCTCGAGCAGAAGCATCATTCGTCAAAGCCGTAGAGACTCCCTTCGATGAAGGTTATCTAATGGTGCTGGAAGATACCGATACCCGTGAAGTGGTGGGAACGTGCGCCATCGAAGCGGCGGTGGGAATGGAAGATGCGTTCTACCATTATCGACTCGGTACCGAAGTCTATCATTCTGAGCAAATTGACGTGCGTAACGAGGTCGAAACACTCACCCTTTGCCATGACTACACTGGCGCTGCTGAGATGTGTACGCTGTTTTTGCGTGAAGCATATCGCAAGGGCAACAATGGCCGCATGTTATCCCGCAGTCGATTTCTGTTTTTAGCTCAACATGCGAAGCGTTTTGGCGAAACTGTGATTGCCGAAATGCGCGGTGTAAGCGACGCCGAGGGGCATTCACCTTTTTATGGTTGGTTGCAAAAACACTTTTTGGGCATAGATTTTATTCAGGCGGATTATCTTTCTGGCTTAGGTAAAAAGGCATTTATGGCCGAAATGATGCCACGAAATCCTGTCTACGTTTGTCTGTTGCCGGAAGAAGCGCAGAAAGTGATTGGCGAAGTGCATACCAATACCCGTCCGGCATTAAGTCTGCTGCAGGCCGAAGGTTTTAGATGCCGCGGTTACGTGGATATTTTTGATGGTGGTCCAACGGTAGAGTGTCGTTTATCGGACATTCGCGGCGTGCGTGAAAGTCGTTTATTGACCGTCGATATTGGTGACATGGTCGAAGCCGACACTCAATTTATTATCTCAAATACCCAATTAGCCAATTACCGAGCGACGTCTGCTGCACTGGCCGTGGACGACAAATCCGAACACATCATTATCAGCCCTGAGCTGGCAGCGGGTTTGTTACTCGCAAAAGGCGATCAAATCCGTATTTTGGCAATGTAGGAATAACAAATGACACATTATATTCAAGGTCAGTGGCATGCTGGCAAAGGTCATGACGTGACCTCAATTAACCCTGCCAATGCACAATCTATTTGGACAGGTAAAACGGCCACTGCAGAACAAGTTAATGCCGCCGTTGATGCCGCGCGCGCCGCACAGTTTGATTGGTTTATGTTAGGTTTCGATGCGCGTTTAGCCATAGTTGAAGCGTATCGCAGCCAACTCGAAGCCAATAAAGCGGAACTGGCAGAAACGATTGCCCAAGAAACCGGTAAACCTCAGTGGGAAACTGCGACCGAAGTCGGCGCCATGATAGGCAAAATTGCTTTATCGGCCGCGGCTTACAATAAACGTACGGGCACAGAAGCCAATGATACGCCAGCAGGACGTGCGGTTATCCGCCATAAGCCCCACGGTGTTGTGGCGGTGTTCGGTCCTTACAACTTCCCTGGTCATTTGCCGAACGGCCACATAGTCCCTGCGCTGCTGGCTGGGAATACTGTGATTTTTAAACCTTCTGAATTGACGCCTAAAGTCGCTGAGCTGATGGTTAGCCTATGGGATAAAGCGGGTCTGCCTACTGGCGTGCTTAACTTAGTTCAAGGTGAGGTGGATACGGGTAAGGCACTGGCTTCTCACCCACAGCTCGATGGTCTGTTCTTTACCGGTAGCTCACGCACGGGTCATTTTTTACATCAACAATATGCGGGTCATCCGGGCAAGATTTTAGCACTTGAGATGGGGGGTAATAACCCACTGATCATCAAAGGTGTGCAGGATATTAAGGCTGCCGTGCACGATATTTTGCAGTCGGCTTATATCTCATCGGGTCAACGTTGCACTTGTGCGCGCCGTTTATATGTCGAGCAAGGCGAGCAGGGCGATGCGCTGATTGCCATGTTAGTCGATGCGGTTAAACAGATTAAAGTCGGTCCTTGGAATGCGCAGCCACAACCTTTTATGGGCTCAATGATTTCTGAAACAGCCGCTAAGGGTATGGTTGCGGCGCAGGCGAATTTGCTGAACTTAGGCGGTGTGTCTTTGGTCGAGTTGACCCATCTAGAAGCGGGTACAGGCTTAGTGTCTCCTGGCCTTATCGATGTGACAGCGATCGATGCATTGCCGGATGAAGAATACTTTGGACCTCTACTGCAGCTAGTGCGTTACAGTGATTTCGATCAAGCGATCAAATTGGCTAACCAAACGCGTTACGGCTTGTCTGCGGGATTACTTGCCGATAGCCGTGAAGATTATGACTATTTCCTCGCGCGTATTCGTGCTGGCATTGTTAACTGGAACAAACAAATCACTGGCGCATCTGGCGCGGCACCTTTTGGTGGTGTTGGGGCTTCGGGTAACCACAGAGCGAGTGCTTTCTATGCAGCCGATTACTGTGCTTATCCGGTCGCTTCGGTCGAGGCTGATGCCGTGAGTTTACCCGCGACATTAAGCCCAGGTTTGAGCTTGTAAGCGGGTAGAGATTTGACTTTTATGCGGTAAATAATTATGTGGGAAAGAGGAGGAAGGACTAATGTTCTTCCTTTTTAATAACAAGCAGTAACGTTACTTGAGTTTCTACTGTGGGTATGTGTGACGCTACAACAGTGGCATTTAGGTCGTTACATTTAGTGTTTGCGGCAAAATAACAGCAATAACCGCAGCACAATAAAAGGAGTTTTTATGCATACCGACATCAACGCGTTATTTGCCGCCCTGTGGCAAGACTATATTCAAATGACCCCTTCTGCGGCAAAAGTGCACGCGTTGTTGGGTCATGGTAAGCCGATCATCAACGACCATATTGCCCTGCGTACTTTCAATATCGCTAAGGTGAATTTGGACGTACTCGCTAAGCATTTCACTTCGTTAGGTTATGTACCTTGCGGTGATTATAAGTTTGAACAGAAAAAACTGATCGCTAAGCATTTTGAACATCCAGATTCGACTCAGCCTAAAGTGTTTATCTCTGAGCTGTTGGTTGAAGAATTTAGCCCTGCGTTGCAAAAAACTATTCAAGGCTTAATCGCCCAAGTGGATGCTGCAGCGACAACGGCGGACAGCTTTATTTACTCAGGCCGTCATTGGTCTTTAGATGCTAAAACCTATCAGGACTTATTAACTGAGAGTGAATATGCAGCTTGGGTAGCAGCTTTTGGTTATCGCGCTAACCATTTCACTGTGTCTATCAATCACCTCGATGGTTTTGAGACTTTAGAGTCAGTGAATGAAGCTCTGAAGCAAGCGGGCTTTGTGCTCAATAGTTCAGGTGGCGAGATCAAAGGTTCGCCAGAAGTCTTGTTAGAACAGTCTTCGACTATGGCTGATAAGATTGGTGTTGAATTTACTGACGCGACAGTGGAAATCCCAAGCTGTTTCTATGAGTTTGCGCTACGTTATCCTATGGCTAATGGCGAGCTCTACACAGGCTTTGTGGCGGCGTCTGCCGACAAGATTTTTGAAAGCACCAATGTGAATAAAGCCTAACGTCCTCAAATTGCTTTGAGCATAAAAAACGCCATCAATTCGATGGCGTTTTTATGGATATTTCAAACAAGGCATTTAATACGATTGGCATACTCTGGGGCTAGCTAAAGGTCAGCTCGATCCTCAATCCACCTAAGCGAGTGCTGTGATTAAACTGCAGCTCAATCTCGTATTGCTCGGCAATTTCTTTCACTATTGATAATCCTAAACCGTGACCCATCACAGACTCATCAAGCCTTGTTCCTCTTTGTGTGAGCTTATCTAGCTCATCATCAGCAACCCCTGGACCATCATCATCAATACAAAGGCAGAGACGCTCTTGTTGACGCGATAGCTGAATGCTGACTCGGCTCTGGGCCCATTTAAAAGCGTTGTCTAGCAGGTTGCCTAAGAGCTCCATACCATCTTCCCTGTGAATAGGCAGTCTAAGAATATTGGGATCGAGTTCGAAATCACATTCAATGGATTTGTTGCGGTGAACCTTATTTAGTGTGTTGACTAGGCTGTGTAAATCCCTAGGGATAACCAATTGCGCTGCGGGGAGCATGTCGCCAGTGATCCTCGCCGCAGCCAGTTTACGCTCGACCATCTTGTGAATCGAATCAAGTTGCTGCTGCAGGGCAATGGCAGTTTCAGGATCTTTGAGGCCAAGAGCTTCAACCTGTTGCTGCATCACGGCAAGTGGCGTTTTGAGCCCATGGCTCAAATTACCTAAGTTATTGCGGCTACGTTCAATTTGCTTGGCTGTGTACTCAAGTAGTTCATTATAGGTTTTTGCTAATGGTTGTACTTCAGGGGGAATATTATTGACCTCCAGTGCGTTAATTTCCCCTTGTCTTAGCCGAGAAAGCGCGTGCTGTATGTGCTTAACTGGCTTAAAGGATTGACGTAGGATCAAGAATATCCCCGCGATCATAGCAACTAACATCGCCAGATTGACACCAAGCTTAGTGCCATAAACCTCACTAAACACGCGTCTACCGATACTCAAATCTTGCGCAACGGTTAAGGTGGCGCTGACATTGGCACTGCTGGAATTTAATCCCAGTGATAATAACTGCATATCGTTATTTTTTGGCCCTTTAGCTTGCCAGACGCGGGTTTGATTCGGTGCTAGTGGCTCGATATCTAACTGCATATCCCACAGGGAGCGTGAGCGAATCACTTCATTTGGCAGGTTAAGCTGAAAATAACGGCCTGAATAGGCGGGCTTGTAGAAACTGGAAAGCTGGCTTTGATCTATGCTGATCTCCCCATCATGGATATGGGTTGCCAGCATGATATGTTCGAGATCTTCTTCTAAGCGATTGATAATAGAGTCGTGGAAGGCCTGACGTAGCATGGACTCAAACAGTATCAGTCCAATTACAGTACCTAACACGAGTAAGCCAGTTAACCATAAACTGAGCTTAGTGCGGATCGAGATCATTCAATAATGCCGTGGAAGATGTAACCTTGGCCGCGACGGGTTTCGATCGTGGTTTTACCCAGTTTCTTGCGTAGATGGGTGACATAAACCTCGACCACATTGCTCTCTTTTTCATCGTCAAACTGATAGAGCTTATCGGTTAGCTGCGTCTTAGATAGCAGCTTCTTAGGTGACATGAGGAAGATTTTTAACAGCCTGAATTCCATTGCTGTGAGTTCATATAGTTGCTCGGCCACTTTTACCGTTTGTTCTGCTTCATCTAAAACCACGCCACCATAACTCAATTGTTTACTTGAGGTGTTTAGACGACCATGTGCACGGTGGATTAAAGCTTGGATTCGGGCCAATAATTCCTGTGCGTGGAAAGGTTTACCTAAGTAATCGTCGGCGCCAGCATTAAAACCTTCTACTTTTTCATGCCATTGGCTGCGGGCAGTCAGCATGATAACTGGAGTGCTGATCCCTTGATTTCGCCAGCCTTCGAGCAGTTCGAGGCCGTTGCCATCGGGCAAACCTATGTCTAAGATTACGCAATCGTATTGGGTTTCTTTGATCAGATAATCGGCTTCAAGCGCTTTGTCTGTAATATCGGTTACATAGCCAGCGAGTTTGAGTTGTTTCTCCAGCTCGGTGACTAGCATTGGGTTATCTTCAACGAGTAACAGTTTCATGTTTTCGACATTCGCTCGGTAGTGCTATTGATTGATCGGCTTGACCATTTGTTGCATCAATACTGAGATTAACGATTTGGCCACGCTGAACTTTGATTTGCAAATCATAGCGCCATTTATGATCTTCTTGATAGAGATGAGCATCAATTAGTTCACCTTGGCAAAATTGGTTTACTACGGCTAGTGTACCGTTTAAGGACAATATTTGCCCAGAGTTAACTAACTCCTTGGCTTGATAATGTTCTAATTCAATAGGTTCGGCATGCAAGATTATTGGATGCACCAGCGTGAATAGGCTGAAAAAACAGATTAAAAACAGCCGTTTCATTTGAGCTCCCCAATAAAAAATGGCCTAGAATTTATTCTAGGCCACTTTAATAAGGCAGGCTTAAATCAAGCTGAAGACTAACTTAACGGGTACCGTATACCACGATTGTCTTACCATGAGCTTGGATCAAATTCTGTTCTTCTAACATCTTCAAGATACGACCCACAGTTTCCCGTGAACAGCCAACGATTTGGCCTATCTCTTGACGAGTGATCTTAATCTGCATGCCATCAGGGTGTGTCATAGCATCAGGTTGTTTAGCCAGATGTAATAGAGTTTGAGCAATACGGCCTGCAACGTCTAAAAATGCAAGGTTACCCACTTTCTGGCTGGTACTTTGTAGGCGATAGGCCATTTGTGCAGACAGCTTCATCAGAATTTCAGGGTTAACTTGAATTAACTGTCTGAATTTCTTATATGAAATCTCAGCGATTTCACAAGCTTGCTTAGCACGAACCCAAGCGGTACGTTCGGCTTGTTCTTCAAACAAACCTAGTTCACCGATAAAGTCACCTTGATTCAGATAAGAAAGGATCATCTCCTTACCTTCTTCATCTTTAATCAATACCGCTACAGAACCTTTTACTATGTAATAAAGGGTATCTGAGTCTTCACCAGCATGGATAAGAGTGCTCTTTGCAGGGTACTTATGAATGTGACAGTGTGATAAAAACCATTCCAAAGTTGGATCAGGTTTTGGCTTACCAATCAGAGCCATGTTGGTGTTCCTCGATTGATTAAAACGAAAGTAAGAGTATTCTAAATAAGCATTTTACGTCAATTAAACTCACAAAAACTTGATGGAAGTCTTAGTTTAGAATAAGTGAATAAATGCAATTAACCATCTAAAATTAGAGCTTATTTTGCTACTTTAGTGATTTAAGTCAACTAAATCGATATGAAACTCGCTGGATTCACTTAACTCTGTCGAGTTAATCACATCTTACCAGTCTATTTCAGCAGTTTTATTATAGATTATGAATAAAATATGCCACTAAATTACACAATAACATGTTTCACTTTTTAAATTTGACATTCCATTTGGCTTAGCTTCCCCCATTATCCTGAGGTTTGTGCGTATTTAGGCTCGACTTATGGGGTTAATTCTGGCTAACTTTGAGGGCGGTTGTTTTTAAGAGAGGTAAGCAAGTGAAATACAGATTATGGGTTTTAGGTGCAGGTTTAAGCTTAACAATAGGGCTGAGCTCTGCGGCGCACGCATTTTCTATCCCGCAGCCAGCAGCTGAACTTGCGGCCAGTAAGTTTGTGCATATTCAGGTGACGGCAGAGCAAGGTGATGCCGATGCTCAATTTTTGCTGGGATTAATGTATCTCTCTGGACGTTTTGTGTCGCAAGAAGTGCCGACTGGATTGCACTGGATCTCACTTGCCGCCGAACAACAACATGAAAAAGCGCAGCAAACCTTAGCGGATCTGTCATTTGAAGGCCAATTGATCAAGCGTGACTTGTCAGTCGCTGAGCATTGGTATAAAGGGTTGAGTGAGCAGGGCAGTCGTTGGGCTCAATTCCGTTTAGGCTTTATTTATGCGTCTGGCGGTGACGGTGTGCAGCGCAACTGCGGTAAAGCGGTCGAGCAATTTTCCCAAGTGGGTGATGATGTTGCTTTGGGCAATGTGGCGTGGATTTTAGCAACTTGTCCCGAAGCAGAATATCGTGATGGCAATAAAGCGGTCGAGTTGTCCTTAAAATTACTCAAAGTGAATGAAAACGATCCTACAAATCTTGATAATTTAGCCGCGGCTTATGCGGAGTTAGGCGATTTTGGTGCTGCTATTTCGACGCAGCAGAAAGCGATCGAAGCGTTGAAAATGAATGCTGAAATGACTAAGACTGATGAGTTTATGCTGCGGTTACAAACCTACGAGCAAAAGCGTGCCTATCGCGAAACCTTACGTTTACTCGAATAGGTATTTCTTCATCATCGCTCTCTAGTTAACTGCTATTTTTATTTTAGTATTGATTCATAAGTTTAAAAATAAAGCCTGAGTGGATACTCGGGCTTTTTGTTTTTGATTTAAGGCTCACCGAGCGCCCAAGAATCTAGGATGTGATATTCGACACCCGTGCTTGTGCTTTTTGAATGGTATAAATGCAAATTATCGGGCGTTAACGTCAGCGTATTCATACCTTTGAGTTGCAATAAAGCCGACTCATCTAGTGTCCATTGTTTTGCTTTTCTAAATAAACTGATGTGCGGGCAAAAGCTGTGCTCATTCCGATGCAATTGCAGTCGGTCGGCAATTTCTTGCGTCTGTTTAGCTAATTGCGCTAACGGCGGCTCAACGTCATCGCCTTTCAAGCAACAAACTTGGGCATTGGGCCATAAGTCGAGCTGGTTAAGCTGAGTGTTGAATCTAGGCTTAGCTAAGCGGTCAATTGCATCAAGGAGGGCGATGCGTTGCCCGTCGTCCACTTGTCCTAAAAAGCAGAGCGTTAAATGCAGATTGCTGACACTCACCGCTTTCGCCTCCGGATTGAGGTGGCAAATCAGTTGCTGCTGTAAATCACTCAGCCTTGTCATTTGTGCAGCGGTAGGCGCGAAGCCGAGAAATAGCCTTTGTTGCATCGGTTTATCGTCCTTTGTGGCGTTCAACACGGATTATCTCTGGGAACACTTTGACGTTTAGCGTCTTTGAGCGTTAATCTAGCTGTTGAATTTATCAGCTAATTTGTGACTCAAGCAGACGTTTAATTCACTGTGAGCCTATACTTAATGCACGTCGATAATACCTTAAATGGATTTTTAGGTAAGGAAGAGACTTTTCATGTCAGTAGGTTTAGCTAATCCACTCCAACAGGCTTTGGTCAGTATTTTTAGTGAATCCCCGCTAGAAACCTTAGAGCAGAATGTTGACAGAGCGCTTGAGACTATTACTTTGCAACTGCATTGTGATGGGGTATTTGTATTAACCGGAAGCCAGTCACTGGATCGTTTACGCACGCGTAATTTGTATCTAAAACCCCAATTTGCCCAAGGCCAACAAACCCGAGTCTGGCCCTTGGCACGTATGCCATTTTTTCGCTCTCTTGTCCGTACTCCGCGTCTATTAAATCTGGCTGATGTGAATACCTTACCTGCCGATGCTCAGGCTGAGCGAGCTTTATTAAGGGATTGGGACGTCAAGAGTCTATTAGTATTGCCGCCAGTCGTGTTTGGCGAAACTCGTATTGCCTTGGGGGCTGTCAATTGCTCAGAATGCTGTGAATGGAGCGAAGAGTTTATAAGTGAGTTTAATCACGCTGCTGTGATGATTGGCTCTGCGATGGAATTGACGCGTATCGCTTTGAGCATGCTTGCCAGTGAACATAAATACTGTGAAGTATTCAACCAGTTGCCCTTAGCTTGCGCCTTGTTAGATAAGCATGATCAATTGACTATGCTGAATAAAGTCGCTCTGCAAACCCTGCCAATTCAACATGGCTATGATTTATTCGACATGGTGCGTGAGGAAGAACACGCCATGCTAACCGATACCTTACATGTGGTACGAGAAGGTGTGCTCGGCCAAGCTTGGTGTGAATTACCTTTAAAATCAATTCATCAATTAACTTGGTTAAAACTGAGTTTTAGCCAGATTAGCGGCGATAAAGATACTTTAGTCATGATTGCCGAAGATGTCAGTGAAAAGTACCGCTTAGCCGATGAGTTATCCTTCCATGCCAATTATGATGCACTTACGGGTTTACCTAATCGGCTACATTTCGAAGCCCTATTAGAAAACCTACTACATGCCCATGACGATATGCCTATTTGCGTGGCGTTTCTCGATTTAGACCAATTCCAAGTCATTAACAATATCAGTGGCCATCAGGCGGGCGATAAGCTGCTTTGCCAAGTCGCATTACGCTTAAAACAGCTCGTGCGTAAGGGCGATATCGTCGCCCGTTTAGGTGGCGATGAGTTTGGTATCTTGATGCATTATTGCAATGTGGACTCGGCAAAACAAATCGCTAAACGTATCTGTACCCAATTGGCGAACCATGAATTTATATGGGAAGGCCGCAGTCACAATGTCAGTGTCAGCATGGGGATTGCTAAACTCGATAAAAAAGCCGCCGATATTTATACCGTCATGAGTCAAGCTGACGCTGCTTGTCGATTGGCGAAGGATCAAGGCCGAAATGGCTGGCATTTATACAGTGCGAGCGATCCTAAAATGAACCGTCTCTACACCGAGATGATGGCCTCTGTTGATATCGTCGGCGCACTCGCGTTAAACCAATTCGAGCTTTATTTTCAAAGCATAGTGCCGTTAAACCGCGAGGAAACTGGCTTACATTTAGAGATCCTACTGCGTATGGTGCAGACTAACGGCACTATAGTGTCTCCTGCTATCTTCTTACCCGCCGCCGAGCGATACAACTTGGCTTCTAAGGTTGATCTTTGGGTGATCGATAATTTGCTCAAGTGGGGTGGTAGTCATTTAGATATTTGGCAGCAATTGGATCTAGTGTCTGTGAATCTGTCGGCAACTTCTTTGGGCGATCATGAGTTTATGAATTGGCTAGAAATGCGTTTGATGGCCGAACCTGAACTGGTGGATAAGCTTTGCATCGAGATCACAGAAACCGCGGCTGTGAGTCAGCTCGATCAAGCCACAAAGCTACTCGAGATACTTCGTCCGCTCAATTGTAAATTAGCCCTCGATGACTTTGGTGCAGGCTTTTCTAGCTTTGCTTACCTTAAGCGCCTCAATGTGGATTTTGTAAAGGTTGATGGCCAATTTGTCGTCAATATTTGCGAAGACTCTGCGGATCAGGCTATCGTAAAATCTATCTGCCAACTTGGTCAAGATATGGGGTTTGATGTGGTTGCTGAATTTGTCGAATCCCAAGAAATAGGGTGGAAATTGCAAGCCTTAGGCGTCGACTATGCTCAAGGTTACGCCATCAATAAACCGATACGCTTAGCTGAACTACAGTCAGGGCTCAGTCAACCTTGGCTCGAAAAGCGTGAGATTTTTGCTCCCTATCCACAGCTGTAATCTTGGGCATGGCAGCTTTGAGCTGTTACTTATGTCAGCACTGACTTGATAATGTTTGCTGCGAAATGGTACTCAAAGCCGATTGTTAGTACACTGACGCCCTGTGTTGGCCGCTGATGTCTTTTTCTTGAACTCTCTACCTATTCATAGCTTATTAGCACCGCTACGCGCGGCTTTTTCTCGTCACGCTCAAGTGATCCTCGAGGCACCGACAGGTGCGGGTAAATCAACGGCGTTACCTTTGGCTATGTTGGATTGGCCAGAAATCAGCGGACGCATTTTAATGCTCGAACCGCGGCGTGTCGCGGCGCGGAGTGTGGCGCACTATATTGCCAGCTGTCGCCAGCAAAAGGTGGGACAAGAAATCGGCTATCGCG
Source organism: Shewanella sp. SM68 (assembly GCF_025653925.1). Taxonomy (NCBI): domain Bacteria; kingdom Pseudomonadati; phylum Pseudomonadota; class Gammaproteobacteria; order Alteromonadales; family Shewanellaceae; genus Shewanella; species Shewanella sp. SM68. Next base: position 452,586 of record NZ_JAKKRU010000002.1, on the reverse strand, counting down.
TCCGCGGTGAAGCTAAAATCAGCGCCAATACCCGTTTAGAAATTGTCACCGAAGGCATACTGACGCGAATGATCCAACAAGATCCCGAGTTAACTGGGATTGGAATGATCATCTTCGATGAAATTCATGAGCGTCACCTCACCACAGATTTAGGTCTTGCCCTAGCGCTCGAAGTGCAAGCTTCACTGCGGGACGATTTAAAGATATTAGCTATGTCAGCGACTCTATCTGGTCTTGCCTTAGCTGAACTCATGCCAGAAGCGGTGACCTTGCACAGCGAAGGCCGGAGTTTTCCTGTCGACATCGAATATCGCCCTGTGCCAACTCAGCAGCATTGGATCGATCACCTTGGCCGCTGCGTGCTAGAACTGGTCTCGGCCAGCAGTGTCAGTGTTGATAAAACGGCTGCCAATAATGCCGTGCTCGTGTTTTTACCCGGTAAAGGGGAGATCTTACGATTACAGCAGTTTTTGCGCGAGCGCTTAGCGGACGATGCCTTTTTGATTTGCCCTCTTTATGGTGAACTTTCAGGTGCCGAGCAAGATAGCGCGATCGCTGCAACTATAGATGGCAGGCGCAAAATTGTGCTAGCCACTAACGTGGCGGAATCGAGTTTAACTATTGAAGACATAGGGTTTGTCATCGACAGTGGCTATAAACGACAAGCGAGTTTTAACCCTAAAACCGGTGTCACCCGCTTAGGCTTAAAACGCATTAGCCAAGCCTCCGCAACTCAGCGTAGTGGTCGCGCCGGGCGTTTATCAGCGGGTGTGTGCGTTCGCCTGTGGAGCCAAGAAGAACATGGCCGCATGCTCAGGGCCGATGAACCCGAGATCAACCAAGCGGATCTGGTGGCTATGGCCCACGATTGTGCTTATTGGGGCGCAAAATCCTTTAGCGACTTGATGTTGTTAACGCCGCCACCAAGTGTGCATGAGGCGCTGGCGTGGAAACTATTACAAGATTTAGGCATGGTCGATGCTCAAAATAAACTCACTCTCCACGGTAAAGCGGCCTACGAGCTAGGGTGTCACCCAAGGCTTGCTCATATGTTATTGGGCGCAAAAAGTTTGGGCGCAAACAATGGGGGAGTCAATAATGCTAACGAACAAGCAACGCAATTGGGCAGTTTGGCCTGCTTGTTGTCGGGGGTTTTAGAGGCGCGTGGTTTGCCTAAAAAGGGCGCCGATATCATGAATTACCTGCACTTTGCCTGTCATGGACAAGCTGGGCAACAGGCAAAACAGTGGCAGAAAAAGCTAGGATTAGCAGCGGATTTGTCTAAGATAGCGACCCATGCACACCACAGCGATGTGGGGTTATTATTAGCACTTGCTTATCCGGATCGTATCGCTAAAGCCCGCGGTGTTGAGGGCTACCAATTAGCCAATGGTACTGGCGTCGTGCTCGCAGCCGATGATGCATTGGCGCAAACGCCGTGGATGGTGGTGGCGGATTTTCAAGAAACTGAAGGCAGAAATGCTGGGCGGATTTACTTAGCGAGTCAGCTTCAGCCAAGCTTGTTCGACGGCGAGCTAAAAGGTTTGCTGGACATTCATGAGATCTGTGGCTGGGATGAAGCTAAAGGTCGAGTGATTGCGCAGCGCCAATACAAGGTCGGACAAATTTTAGTAAAAACCGAGACGATTGCTAAGCCTGAACGTAAGCAAATTGTCGCGGCCTTACTGGGTTATATTCGCCAGCAAGGATTACAAATCCTCAATTGGAACGCTAACTTAGAGCAATTTCAATACAGGCTCAAACTGGCAACTGATTTTGACGCGGGCAGTGACTGGCCCAAGGTTGATGATGAAGCATTATTAGCGAGCCTAGAAACTTGGCTGGCGCCTTACCTCGAAAATGTGAATAATCTGCCGCAATTAGTTAAGCTCGATTGCTTTGGTTTTGTGGCAAACTGTTTGAGCTGGCAGCAGAAACAGCGACTTGAAGAGTTATTGCCAACCTCTTGGCCGTTAGTGACTGGTACCTCTGCGCCAATAGCATATGACGAGTCTGGGCGTGCGCTACTGCGTGTGCGTCTGCAAGAAACCTTTGGCATGGCGCAGAGTCCTATGTTGGCGCAGGGCAAACTAAAGGTGACGATGGAATTACTCTCTCCGGCCCAGCGTCCATTAGCCTTGACGGCAGATTTAGCCAGCTTTTGGCAGGGACCTTATGTGGAAGTGAAAAAGGAAATGCGCGGTCGATATCCAAAACATCTATGGCCAGACGATCCTGTGAATACACTGCCGACAAAATTTACCAAGAAGAAAACCTTGGGTTTAGCTCAGCCCTAGCACCACGCCGCTGGTTTTATAACATTTTGTTATGAAGCACTTTGATTCGCACCACGTTAGCTTTGTGCCTATGGCTGATGTCTTTAAATGCATGAATGATGAAGTAGATATGACAACTAAGACGACAAAAAAATCACCCGCTTCCCGTCGGGCTAATCATGGCCGCGGTTTATTTCGACGAATTTGGTCTATCAGTTGGAAATTAGGCTTGGCTGGATTAGCTGTAGTGACTTTTTACAGCATTTATCTTGATCAAATTATTGCGCAAAAATTTGAAGGCCAAAAATGGCATTTGCCAGCGCAGGTGTTTAGTCGCTCTATGGCGCTGTACCCCGGTGCGGCAGTCAGCCATCCGCAAATGATGGCTGAGCTTAAGTTGCTCGGCTATCGCAAAGTCGCTAACCCACGCCAAGTGGGAGAATTTTCGGCATCGAGCACTCGTATTGAATTGTGGCGTCGACCGTTTTTGCATCCAGAAGGCGATCAAGTCGAACAAAGGGTCATGATCAGCTTTGACAGCAATGGCATCAGTTCGGTCACTCGAGTCTCAGACAAGCGTCAACTCGCCGTATTCCACCTTGAGCCTGTATTGCTCGACCGTATTATTACTGGCGATGGTGAAGACAGGCTGTTTGTGCCGACCGAAGAAATGCCAAAGTCGATCGTGCAGGCGTTACTGCTGGTGGAAGATCGTAGTTTTTATGAACACCATGGTGTGAATCCCTTCGCGATTGCGCGCGCGGCTTTTGTGAACATCAGCGCCGGTCGCACTGTGCAAGGTGGCTCGACGTTAACTCAGCAGTTAGCGAAAAACTTTTTCCTTTCGAGTGAGCGTTCCTTGCTGCGTAAGGTGCGCGAAGCCTTAATGGCGGTCATTATTGATTTTCGTTACAGCAAAGACGAAATCCTCGAAGCGTATCTTAACGAAGTGTATATGGGGCAGGATAAATCCCGCGCCGTCCATGGTATGGGGTTGGCCTCACGTTTCTATTTCGGCCGTCCTATCAGTGAGTTGACTATCTCCCAGCAGGCATTCTTAGTGGCTGCGATTAAGGGACCGTCTTACTACAATCCATGGAAATATCCGGATCGTATTCAAGAACGCCGTGATCTGGTATTGCGCTTGTTAATGGATGCGGGGGATTTAACCACGGCTGAGTACAAGGTGGCGGTAGAGTCCCCCTTAGGGATCCGTAATCTCAATAAACCAGCACATCAAAAATTGCCTTCCTTCTTCGCCTTGGTAAAACAGGAAGTGAACGAGCGTTATGGCGATGCGCTATTGAAGCAATCTGGGGTGAAAATCTATACCACGCTCGATCCTATGGCCCAAGAAGCCGCCGAAATTGCGGTGACTCAAACCCTCAAGAGCTTAGATAAGAGCAATAAATCATTGCAGATTGGTATGGTCGTGACCGACAAATACACTGGCGGTATTGCGGCTATGGTCGGCGATAAAACCCCAGGATTTGATGGCTTTAACCGCGCGGTTGAAATTCGTCGTCCTATTGGCTCGTTAATTAAGCCTTTTGTGTATGCTACGGCTCTGGCACCTAATAGCCAATTTACCTTAGCGACACCTCTTAAAGATCAACCTATTACCTTAAAAAGTGAGCAAGGTAAGACATGGTCACCACAAAACTTTGATAAGAAGTTCAGTGGTCAGGTGCCTTTGTTAACGGCATTGAAAAAGTCGATGAACGTACCGACGGTAAATCTTGGAATTGCTGTGGGTGTGGATGCGGTCGCAACAACATTGGCTAAATCGGGTTGGCAGGAGCCGTTAAACGAGTATCCCTCCATGTTACTCGGCGCCGTCAATGGCTCGCCATTAATGGTAGCGCAAGTGTACCAAACCTTAGCTGATAGCGGTGTTTACCGTAAGTTAACCACAGTGACCGCCGTGCTAGATTCTGATAAGAACCCATTACCAGTGACGCGATTGCCTAAAGAGCAAGCTATAGCACCTGAGACAGATTTCTTAATTCAATTTGCTATGCAGCAAGTGGTGAATACGGGAACGGCGACGCGTTTAGGTAATGCTTTCCCTGGCGTTGGACTTGCGGGTAAGACTGGCACCAGTAACGACAGCCGTGACTCTTGGTTTGCGGGCTTTGATGAGCGTAATGTCGCCGCCATTTGGGTTGGTCGTGACGATAACGGCAAAACCAGTTTGTATGGTAGTAGTGGCGCTATGGCCGTGTATCTTGCCTTCTTAAAGGAACGTCCACCTATTAGTCTGCGCTCAATCCCAGTGAACGGTGTAGTGAAGGGCTTTTTTGACCGAGATACAGGTGTTGCTAAGGAATCCACTTGCAGCAATGTTGATGCGCTTCCTGCATTAGCTGCGACCTATCGTCCTGTGAATAACTGCGGCGACCCTTTGCAGTGGTGGCAGAAAATTTTCTAGGTTAATAGGGTCGATAATGGGCCAATAACGCACTTATGCGTTGGATATAAAACCTTTTAGTCAGTAGAACCTGTGCCGATGGAAGTGGTGTGATCGAGGGCAAACTCGGGGCGCCAATCTTCCCTTTGCACGGGACGTTAATCCAAAGTGAGAAATGACATGTTTAAAACCGCTGCCGCCGTGCATATTTTAGTGAAACACAAAGAACAGGCTGAGGATATTGTTAAGCAGCTGAATAATGGTGCTAATTTTGTTGTGCTCGCTAAGCGTTTTTCCTCTTGCCCTTCGGCCAAAAAAGGCGGCGATTTAGGCGAGTTCAAAAAAGGCCAAATGGTGCCACAGTTCGATAAGGTTGCATTTTCAGGTGAATTACTGGTGCCACATATAGTGAAAACTAAGTTTGGCTGGCATGTGGTTAAAGTGCTGTATCGCACTTAATACCCCAGTAATAAGCGCATCTTCACCGAACGTTATTTTCGACTAATCAAATAGATTGGAAGATTAGGGAGCGATCAGTATGAAATTTAGTTTTAACACCGAAGATGCAAGCCAAGTTTGCGTAGGGGCTTTTGCCCTTGCGGTCCCCGTTGCATTTTCTGAGGAAGCGTGGCATCTCGGTGAGACTTTACCTTTATTGAATATCGGTATGCTTTTTAGTTTATCGCTGCTCTTTCTTGGGGTATTCACCTATCACAGTGTGTTCCAACAGAATATTGCTTCCCGCGTTCCTGTGTTTATTTTTCGTATCGTGGTGGCGTATTTGCTCACTGCCCTCGTGGTTTTCCTCGTGCTGCTTTGCCTCGATAAAGTGCCATTTTTTGAGGACCCACTAACCTCTATAAAACGGATCATAGTGATCACTATGCCAGCCTCTATGGGCGCTATTGTTGTGGATAGTTTTGATAAGGAATGACACTGTTTCGCTAAATCTCATGACTTTTGTCACTGGTTGATTGCGGTTGTCTTGCGCATACTTATTTCCATGTTCTGACTTTGACATTGATTAAGCGTCATAAGCAGATCTAAATGTTGAGCTTGATAACGATAACGCCAATAGATAAAGGAAATGACTATGAACACTGGTGCCCTCGCTTTACTTATCCCAATATTTGCAATTGTTGGCGGATATGTGGTCGCTATAATGAAAATTCGCAACAAACAAGGTGTGTCGACTCGTGAGCAAGTGGCAGAAACCCAAGCTTTTCAGACCGAGTTAGCCATCCTTCGTCAGCGTATCGAAGTGCTAGAGCAGTTAGCCACTGACGATGGTTTTCAGTTAAAGCGTGAATTTAAAAAGGTCTAATGATTTATTTCTTGGCTTATCGGTGGCTAGGCAATACTTACGTTTTAGATGTTATTTGTTCTGACAAGGTATTGCTCGCCAAATGAAAAATGATGTTGAGTTATTTTAAATGAGTCACGAGTGATGAAAACGGCCTTATTTAGCTAACATTTCTGCGGCATTATCGGCTGTAATATGTCGCGTCATCTCGCCATACAGGCTCTATCTTGCATACAATTCCGCCTAATATCTGCAGAATAAACCTGAAACGTCAGCAGATCCTGATACCCCTGTCATTTGTTTGGCTTTACAAATGTGGGCAGGGTGTTACTTTGTACGCCTTACGTGGGTCAAGTCATCGGGTGAGTTAAATACCTAATTTAAGGTAGACTCGTGATAATTTTGTTATCCATCCCTGTATTGAGTTATTACAAATAGAGTTTATATGTTTCTAGCGCCTTATTTTTCTAAGCAAAATCAAGCTATTTCCGTTTCAGCACAACAAGCCAGTGACTTCGCGAAGAAAATTGCGCAGGACTTTAATCCTATCCACGATGTGGGGGCAAAACGCTTTTGTGTACCGGGAGATTTACTGTTTGCCCTAGTATTGACTCAATATGGTTTGAGCCAGAGCATGAAGTTTAGCTTTGCGGGTATGGTGGGTGATAGCGTCGAACTACAATTCCCTGAACAAGTGAGCGAGAGTTTTTCGATTCGCGATAGTCGTGAAAAAACCTATCTTAATGTTAGCCGTCATGGCGATGTGAGTTGTTGCGATGCGCAGACCGAATCCTTTATTCGTCAATATGTTGCTTTCTCTGGGCATAACTTTATCGATATTCTGATCCCTTTGATGAAACAACATCAAGTGATGATCAACCCAGAACGGCCTTTAGTGATTTACGAAAGTATGTCGTTTGACTTAACCACCCTCGATTTTGTACAAGTGACCTTATCACTCGTTGGTCAAGATTTAAAAATCGACGGTAAACGTGGCGATGTGACATTGCACTTTGAATTACACAGTGGCGACACTTTAGTTGGCACAGGTATCAAAACCTTAGTGATGAGTGGATTACGTGCTTACGATGAGGTTCTTGTACAGCAAATGCGCGCCACTTATGAAGGTCGTAAAACTGATTATTGATTGACGTAAAAGCAATAGGTTGGCGTTTTGTCTTTTAGATAAAGCGCCATGCAATCCCTGATAGCGCGATTAAATGTTAGCAATTAATTGTTATTGACTGATAGCTGCGACACGATTGCTGAGACGTTTTCCGCGCCGCTACGTATTTCTCCCATCACCAATGTTACCTCCGCTAGCTGTTGTTTTCCTTCCAGTGCAATACCTTCAACTTCGTTCATCATGCTAGTTGCACTTGTGGTGAGTTGTGTATTTTTAGTGACGACGGTGGCAATCTCACTGGTTGATTTACTGGTTCTGGAAGCAAGCTGCCTTACTTCATCGGCGACAACGGCAAAACCTCGGCCTTGTTCCCCCGCTCGTGCGGCCTCAATTGCGGCATTTAATGCCAGTAAATTAGTTTGATCGGCAATCGAGCTAATGGTCGCGACTATCGCTTGAATACTTTGAGATTGTTCATTGAGTTGAGTTATCGCCAAGGTCGCTTTATGGGTTTGCTCGGCAATAGCATTAGAGGTATTTACGGTCGCATTGAGTAAATGTACACCTTGTTCTGCTTGCTCGACGGTACGTTGTGACGTGGTCAGTGCAATATTGGCGGCTTCACGTACAGCGTGGCTTTGCTCGATCCGCTTGCTGATATCGCTCGCAAATTTAATCACTTTAACCACTTTACCTTGCTCATCCATAATAGGATTGTATGCCGCTTCTAACCAAATCGAATCGCCATAAGCATTTTTACGTTCAAAGAGACCGCTGCTATATCGACCTTGCTTTAGATCGTCCCAAAAGTGTGGATTTTGTCGATAAAACTCATCAAAACAGAAAATACGATGGTGTTTACCAATAATCTGCTCTTTGCTAAAGCCCATTGTCTTTAAGAAGTTAGTATTGGCTTTCAAAATCGTGCCATCGGTAGTGAATTCAATAATGGCTTGCGAGCGATTCAAGGCATTAAAAATGGCCGCTTGGTCGTCAAGTTGGTGCTTATCTTGGGTGATATCAGAGGTTGTTTTCATTATTTTAACGACTTTACCTGCCTGTTTTATGGGGAAGTAAGTGGCTCTAAGCCAGATCTCTTGGCCATTTTTATTCACTCGTGCAAAATTGCCTTCCTGTGGATGACCTGCTTTTAGATTGCTCCAAAATTGCTGGTAGGTAGCAGAATTACCATAAGCCGCTGAGCAAAATAGTTTGTGATGTTGGCCTACGACTTCATTAAGTGAATAACCTACCGTTTTTAAAAACAACGCATTAGCATCGAGAATTATTCCATCAGGCGTAAATTCTACTGTGGCAATACTGTGCTTAATCGAGTCGATGATCGACTCCGCCTCTTGGCGTTTACTTTCGCTCACTTCTAGGCTTTTACGTAATGAAGAGTTGAACACTGAGATACTCCTGATGAGTCTAACTGACTCAAAAACTGCAGTTCTTTATTGAAAGCTCGATATTTCGAGCTAGATATACTGATAAATATAGCTGTGATTTTAATATGTGGTTTATTTCTATGAAACGCGTGATCGGGATCTATATACCTAAATTGAGTAAAAAAGATCACTATTCCTCGGTTTATTCACGAATAGGCATAGCTAGAAAACATTAATGAGGCAATTCGGCTTAATCAGATTGAATTAACGCCAAAGAAAAAGCTGCCAAAGGGCAGCTTCTTAAGTGTCATCTTTGCTCGGCGATTAGCTTAGTTTTTCAATCTTAGCTGGCAGGCCTTGTCTGGCCGAAGCGCCACTTGCCCAATCCACCAGCGGGTAGCGGCCGTGGCGACTCGGATCAAACAGATTCAAGTCGTTCATATTGATGCCGACTCGGATCAGCGGATTGGCGGCGATTTTAAGGTTGTCGATCACTACGTCCCGCGCGCCGAGTTCCTTATGGCCATAACCGTGTTCGATAGCGATGCAGTCAGGGTGCACTCCGGCAACACATTCCACTAAGGCAATAACGCTGCCGTTGGGCGTGCTGATCTTGACCGTGTCACCTGTGCTGATCCCAAGGCGACTGGCGGTCTTCTCGTTCAGTCGCACTGGATTATTAGGGTGCACTTGGCGCAAACGATCCGAGCCAATACTCATAGAGCTCATGGTGTGGGATTTGTAACTACTGATCAGCAAAGGCCATTGTGATTTATTAAACGCCTTATCGAGCGGTGTGCCATTGGCTAAGGCGGGTTGATATAAGCGTGGGCAGCCACTCATAAATTCCCCTGTGAGACTGTTACGGCGACTGCCCACTTCGGGATTCCACAGCATCATAGGTTTTGGCCAAACCTTGGTTGGATTCCCCACTTCATCCCGTGCACCGCTCATATTTTCAAAGCGGCCGCCGCGGGCAAATAAGTAGCTAACTTTTTTGACTTCATCTGGCTTGAGTCTGGTATTGAGTTCGGCTTGAATGCGACTCACACCGCTAAGATACATATCCTCAGCGTTAATATCGGCGACGGCTTTACCCAAATAGGCCACGTTGGCGGCGCCATAGAGTGAGTAATCCGCCGCGCGCGTTAACGGATGTAAGCTGCCATCGGCGGCCTTAACGGCATTTTCGCCAAAGCCGGGTAGTTGCAGTTTCATCGCCACTTGGCTTAAGAAAGACTCCATGCAGACCACATCACCACTGGCAATTTTTGTGACCCTTGGTTCGACAATCGGCCAGCGACCTGTCGTTTCTTTCGTCAGAGTACCATGCCACGAAGGGCTCCAACCCCAAGACTCATACGTTAATGTGTCGGGCACGATATAATCCGATAGCGCCGAGGTTTCGTTAATAAAGCTGTCGATACTGATAAACAGTGGTAGCACTTTGGGATCTTTCAGTTGTTCACCAATGGCTTCACCTAGGCCCGCTTGACCATAAATCGGATTGCCCATGTGGTTAATCCATGCTTTGAGTCGATAGGGATAACCGTGCACCGCCGCGGTTAAATGTTCGCCAAGCAAGGGTGATGAAATCGGAAACCAAGGCTCCTTTGCAGGATAAGGCGATTCGCCCGCTTCGACTTTACGGCGATACTCTGAGGTTTTCTCGTAGGGGAATTTAGATCGCGATAGGAATACGCCCTTAGGCTCGACCATGCCGTCAAACTCCTGCAGATTATACCTTGGGCCTTTACCAAAGGCAGGGAATGAACCGCCGGAAGCTAATGCGCCACCTTTTAAATTGATGTTACCTATCATGGCGTTGAGCATCATGATTGCCCACGCGCTATAAAAACCATTGGCGCTCATTGTGCCGCCGTGGGAGATCACCGCGGCCTTAGTGCCATGGCTGGTAAATTTATCCGCGAGGGCGATAATTTGCGCCTCGCTGATATCGCACTCCTTGGCATAGTGTGCCATCTCGAAGCTCTGCGCCGCTTCACTTAACAGTTGGAAGCTAGATTTAACCGCAATCGCCCCCTTAGGTGTGTCGACGCTTTGGTCAACGTCGAGCTTAGCTTTCTGACTTTGGCTAGCCAAAACTATCTTGCCACTCGCGGCATCGACAACCAACTGCGAGTCTTGCTCGCCGTAGGCTTTACCGTCGAAAGGTAAGCCAAGATCGCTGGCAAAGAGATATTGACCATATCTTGGATGGGTAGGTTCGCTGACGATCAAGAATCCTGCGTTACTAAAACCACGGTAACCTGATGCTTTTGCGGCATCGACATTGGGCGCACTCAAAAAATCGGCGGCGTAGCGCTGGTTATCGATAATCCAGCGCAACATGCCCATGGCGAGGGCCGAGTCGGTGGCGGGGCGGATCGGCAGCCAAGTATTGTTACCCGCGCAAGGTTGATTCGAGGTATTGGGTAGCATGGGTGACACCACCACATAACTGAAATTGCTGTTATTCACCCGCGCGTTAGCCAATTGTCTTGCTTGGCGTTTAAAGGGATTGCCCGATTGCTGCGGTGAAGTGCCGATAAAGAGTAAAAATTCACTATGGTCCCAATCGGGTTTTAAGTGGGCGTATTTTTTCAAATCATCCAATAAAGCGCCCGCTCCAGCACGGTAGGTAAATCCACAGTAAGCGCCGTGGTTGGCAAAGTTGCGCGTGCCAAAGCTGCTGAAGGTGAAGCGTTTGATAATGGCATCGCGGCCTTCATCGGAGGCGTTTGAGACCAGTAACTGGTTGGCCTTAGGGCCGTATTCTGGATTATTGGTATCGAGTGGCGTGGCGATATCTCGAATCGCTCTTAAGCCTTCGACTTGGCCCTCACCAAATAAATCACCGCCTTCGACGACTTCATTTAGCAATTGCTCAAAGCTAATGCTCTGCCATTGGCCGCTGCCGCGCTTACCCACGCGTTTAAGGCATTGGGTGACGCGATGTGGGCTATCTAATTGTTCTAGCATGGCATTACCGCGGGCGCAGGCGGTGGAACGTCCTTGCAGACCCTGTTCTTGAAAGGCGCTAAGCCCAACAAAGGCGGTTTTGATCGGCGTATCGAAATCGATATGTTCCCGCGATGACAACGGATGATAAGGATTACCGCTGATACGGATGATTTTATCGGTTTTTTGATCGATACGAGCGCGCACGCCGCATTTGGTCCAGCAACCTAAGCACATAGTATTGGCGATGCGTTGATCGTCATTGCTGATTAACTGGCCTGACTGTAAATCGACTTTGTATTCAGGTGCTAAGGAATTGCCATGCAGCGGATCTTGGGTTGGTTTTCCTGAGGTACCATTGACGACACCTTTACCTATTTGCGCTAATGTATGGCTATAACCCGCGGCAAATAATCCCACACCACCCGTTACAGCGGCCCCTTTGATAAAACGACGTTTACTCTTATCCATGATGGACTCCTTAATTCTGTAAACTAATTGGGTGCTCAGCGAGCAAGTTTTGCCGCAGGCGTGTGGCGAATAAGTTCGGAGACCAGCGCCATTAATGCTAACCAAAGGCCGAAGGTCCCAGCTATGCCTAATAGCCCTTCGGGTCCCCAAGGCAGTTGATAGAGATAAGTCCCCGCGCCGTATTTAGGATCGGTTTGCGCTTGAATTAGCACTATCCAGCGAAACCCCCACGCAAGGTGAATGGCCGTGAGGCTGACGACTAGCATTGCCACATTGGGTAAGTGACGAATGGCGAGCATCAGTGCCAGCACGGCGAGTGTGACCAGTACCCAAATTGCAGCAAGTTGCCAGCTTGGGCTGGTTTCAAGCAATAATGCGGCTTCGGGGGCCGAGCCCTTATCGAATAACGCCCAGCCGATAAGGCATAGGGCGAATAGACCAAAACTCGCTCTTACCCAGAGTAATAGGCTGTCTTGGGTGCGCTGTTGGTAGCCCTTTAATAGTCGATTCAGTACCACCAAAGTGCCGCAGGCGGCGAGCAGGGCACTCATTGCCATCAAAGGTGGCAGCCAATAGGTATGCCACAGTGGCCGCGCCTTAATGGCCATGGTTTCCATGCCAGTGTAGAGGGCGATACTGCAGGCACTCAGGGCCGTGATCAGGGCGATCGGCTTGATGAATTTGTCACTGTTCCAATCACCGAATCTCAGTAATTGGCCTATTTTATTCACCCAATCTGAGTCTTGATTCGTGGTGCGCTTAGGCAGATATTGACGCAGTAGCAGCCAAGCAAACACTGCGCTGGTGCCCGAGAATACGGGCAGTAAAAAGGCGCCATACCACATCCAAGAATCAGGGCGAACTTGCGCATAAAAATGCCAAGCCCGCAGCGGTTGGTGTAAATCGGCGAGTAAGGCGATAGGGGCGACTATGCCTGCGGTTAACATTAAACAGGCGCAGAGCTTCAGCAATCTGTCATCGGGTTTGGGTTGGCTAAACAAATGTATTGTCGCTACCCATACGCTGGCGTAGGCGAGCCCCATCATAAAAAAGTATTGTACTGCCCAAGGTAGCCAAGTAATGGCGATATCTGGGGTAAAGATTTCTTTAATGACCATGGTGGATCTCCTCGCCAGTATCGGTAAGTAAGGTTCTAACGGGGGCTTGGCCGCTAATCTTGTCCTCAAAAGCGCTGCTCATGCCGATGTAGAACACCCGTGGCGCAGTGTTGGCCGTCGGTTTGAGCACCTTGATGTCGGTTTTGTTGGCGGCAAGCAGTTGGCTTATCTGGCTGTTGGGATTATTCAGATCGCCAATCACACGGGCTTCTCCTACGCAGGTTTCGACACAGGCAGGCAGTAATCCTGCATCTAACCTGTGGGCGCAGAAGGTACATTTGTCGGCGGTATTGGTGTCGTGGTTGATAAAGCGCGCATCATAGGGGCAGGCTTGCACGCAATAGCCACAACCAACACACCATTCATTGTTGACGACCACTATGCCGTCTTTGCGCTGGAAGGTAGCGCCCGTAGGACAAACGGGGATGCAGGGCGGGTTTTCGCAGTGATTACAAAGTCTTGGCAGCATTAAAAACGCAGGCGGAGTGGTATTTTCCTGCTGCGAGACTTCATACTGCTGCACTGTGGTGCGAAATTGCCCGATGGGCGGTTGATTCTCGATAGTGCAAGCGACGGTACAGGCTTGGCAGCCCACGCAGCGGCGCAAGTCAATTACCATACCGTAACGTTTACCCACTTGCCCTTCGCTGGCACTGTGGATTTGAGGGCTGCGCTTATCATCCTGTGCATACACTTGCACGACAGGGATGAGTGCGGCGCCAACACTGACGCTGGCCATTTTGCCGAGAAACTGACGTTTACTCTTGTCCATACAGATTTCCTTCACTACTTGCAGATGGCGAATAAACTGGCTCATAGACCTAGAGTTAAGGTTTATGGCGAGGTTTACAGGCATTCTGTAAAAGGGGAGGCGGCATAACTATAGTGGTTTTCCACATATCGGGTGTGGACTTGATCTAGCGCAACAAATATCCGTTAGAATAGCCTTCAAAATGCTAGGGTTTTATTTTTTGTTACTTGAGTTTGGCCTTTTCTTAGCTTGAGTTGGACTTGATTTTAGTGTGAGTGACTGGGGATAAAGGATTGCACTTCATGTTATTGAGGATGATGAAAACTGTGTTTCGCTTCGCTGTATCGGTCAAGTGGCCGTTATCGATTCTGAGCACTCCACATTCCGTGGCAATACCGAGAAAAAAGCCAAGGAACGCAGTGTTATTCCTATGCTTGCTGGCTTCGGCTGAGGTGTTTGCTGCGGAGCCACTGAATCAAAGTGTGCATTCGGGATTAACTGGCCCTGAGGTTGTTGCTCAAGTTGCTATCGAAGAGCCCAGTTATCAAGTAGTCGATGTTGGCGTGTTAGCCATCCGCGGTTATAAGGCAACCATCAACCGCTGGCAACCTTTGATGGGGTGGCTCGAAACCCAAATTCCCAACAGTTACTTTAGGTTACACCCTCTTACCCTCGATGAGCTAGCTAAGGGCGTTGAAACCCAAGGGCTCGATTTTGTGATCACCAACCCAGGGCAATCCGTGTTGCTGGCGCGGCAATATTCCCTCACTTGGTTGGCGACCCTGCGCAGTCCGTTAAATAATGGCGCGGCAATGCAAGTGGGCTCGGCGCTGGTGGTGCGCGCCGATTCACCCTATCACACCTTAAGTGATCTTAAGGGACGTCGACTCGGGATCGTATCGAAAAATGCCTTTGGTGGTTACTTGACCTTAGTGTACGAAGCGCAGCTAAAGGGTATAGATTTACCTCGTTTTGTGGGTGAGATTATTCCGCTGGGGTTCCCGCTAGATAATTTGTTGTATCAGTTAGATAACAAAAAAACTTCCACAGAGCGACATCAACAGTTAGATGCTGCGGTCGTGCCTGTGTGTCAGCTTGAGCAGATGCAAACGGAAGGTCTTATTAATATCGCCCATTATCGAGTGCTCGAGAATCAAGCGCCGGTGGGATTTAATTGCCAAGTCTCGACTCACCTTTATCCCAACTGGTCTATGGCAAAGACCAATCGCGCCTCCCAGTCTTTGGCTAAAAGTGTGACTCAAGCTTTGCTGGCGCTGCCCGAAGATCATCTCGCCGCTAAGTCTGCTGATTCGGCGGGCTGGACCACGGCCGTGAGTCAGCTTGCGATCGATCAACTGCTTAAAGATCTCGATATGCATCCTTTGCAGACACCATGGTGGCAAAGGGCGTGGCAGTGGATCAAGTTACATCAACAATGGGCTTGGCTTGTTTTAGGGATTTTGGTTTTACTCAATGTGTATCATTTTTGGCTTGAATACCGCTTTAGTCGCCGCGGCCGTGAGTTGATTAACACTCAGCGCCAGCTCAATGAAAACCGCGCGTTACTGGAACATGCCCAGCGTATTGCTATCGCGGGCGAGCTTGGCGCGAGTCTCTCCCATGAACTCAATCAACCTTTAGCGGCGATTGGCCATTATTGTCATGGCGCCGAAGTGCGATTACAGCGGGGGACGAGCCCTGAGGAGTTACAATCTGTATTGGCGCTGATCCAGCAGGAAGTCACGCGCGCCGACAATATTATCAGTCGCTTACGTAATTTATTGAAGAAGCGACCTGTGTCGAAACAACCTTTGTATCTGCATGAGTTGGTCAATGATACTGTGCCACTGCTTGCCTATGAGTTTGAACAACATCAGATAAACCTTGCCGTCAATGTAAATGGTGAACCCTATTTACAGTCCCTCGATGAAGTTGGCATGCAGCAGTTGTTGCTTAACTTGCTGAAAAACGCCTTTGACGCCTGCGTTCAGCGGTTAGAGCTTGAATCCAGTGGCACCGAACAGAGCATCACGCAAAAGCCATACACACCCACGATCGATATCGATCTCCGCTATCAAGAATGCACGCTCTTGCTGACAGTCACAGATAATGGCACAGGGTTAACCGAAGAGACCAGTCTGCTGATGCAAGCATTTTATTCCACTAAATCAGAGGGGTTAGGTTTAGGCTTAGTGATTTGCCGTGATATTGCCGAGAGCCATGGTGGTACGTTTAGCCTAGAAAGCGCTATGGGTGGCGGTTGCCAAGCGCAGGTGGCTATACCGCGTAAACCTGAACCCAATGGAGCACAATAATGAGTCTTGCCTTACCTGTGTATTTAATCGATGACGATGACTCAGTGCGTCGTTCTTTGCGTTTTATGCTTGAAAGTTATGGCCTTAAGATCACCGACTTTGATAGCGCCGAAGCCTTTTTTACCGCCGTAGACTTAACACTACCGGGTTGTGCGCTGGTCGATGTGCGTATGCCGGGTTTGAGTGGTCAGCAGTTGCATCTTGAATTAGTGGCAAAAAATAGTCCGCTAGCGGTGATTTATCTCACGGGTCATGGCGATGTGCCAATGGCGGTAGATGCGCTTAAATTAGGTGCGGTGGATTTTTTCCAAAAGCCCGCCGATGGCGCTAAGTTAGCCGAGGCGGTCGTCAAAGCGCTGGAACATACCAAGGCGCATCATCAAGACAATCAGTATCTTGAGACTTATCAAGCGCTCACGCCAAGGGAGCGGGAAATACTCAACCTGATTGCCCAAGGACTGAAGAACCAAGAGATCGCCGATAGTCTCTGTATTGCCATGCGCACGGTCGAGATCCACCGTGCCAATTTGATGAAAGGCATGCAAGTGGGATCGCTGGCGGAAATGATGCTGATCTACAGTCGGATTGCCGAACGCCTGCGTCTCGAATAAATCCGCTGGAATTTACCTTTTATCGCGCTAATTGCCGCTTTGTTAGCCGCCTATTTTGGCTAAGTTGTCGTATCATTGGCCGTTTGATTTGAGCCTAGCTATAGGGTTATGTTTTTGTTGAGCAATGGGCTGAGATGTGAGCCAAGGCATTAGTGCATCGCCGCTTAATTGCCAATACACTGTGATTGCCTTATTTTAGGGGCACTATTTTTAGGCCACGATTTTTAACATCACTTTTAGTCACTTTTTTAAAGTGTTTATTTACAGTGACGATTTTAACGTCAGTGGCCCTCTTGGATTGTTTTCTCTTATTGTGTAGAAGCTTCTGCAGCTTAGATAAGACTCTCCTGTTTGCATAAGGAATGAAATGGCAAGCTTGATTCGTATTGTGCTGATTGATACGCACCTTCCGGGCGTGGTGGAACTCGCCCTCAATGGTCATACCAACATTTGTGGTACTAACGCCTCGGGTAAAACGACATTACAACGTCTAGTCCCTGTTTTTTATGGTGAATACCCAAGCCGCGTGGTGCCTTCGACCCGCGACAGTTTCGAGCGTTGGTATTTGCCACACGATTCAAGCTACATCATTTACGAATATCAAAAGGCCGATGGCTTACTGTATCAAGCCGTGTTGGCCTCGGCGGGCGATGGTAAGGGCGTTAACTATCGCTTTATCGCCAAAGGTTTTGAGCTAAGCGATTATATTAAATCGCAAAATGGCGACACTATTCTGTGCCACACCATGGCGGAATTAGGCCGTGATTTAAAACGTGCCGGCATCGCCACCACTAATTTGCTTAATACCCGTGAATATCGCGCCATTATCCAAAACGATCGCACCCTATTAAGCACGGGCAGTAACCGCAGCGAACTACGCGGTTATGCACGCCAATTTGCCCTGTGTGAGGGCGAGCATTCCCTACGGCACATCGAAAAACTCGCTAAAGCGGTGCACTCCAAAGAAGGCAAGATGGAGACGGTCAAATCCATGATCGCCGCCATTTTAGAGGAGGACGGGGTTAATCCGCCCAGCTCACGCTTAAACCCGCAGCGCGTTGAGGCGTGGATCCGTGAGAGCCAACTTATCCAAGGCTTTGAAGTTATTCGTCCTGAGTTTGAAAAACTCGAACAAGAATTTAACCAACTACTTAGCGCCGAACTGCGTTTATCGAGTTTATCCCGTGGTTATCGCAACGATGAAACCTTAGAAGCCGATCGTCAAGATATTCAGCAAACCTTATCTAAAGAACTGAATTTAAAGCTAAGATTGCTCGATGATGAATGGAAAGAGCAGCGCGATGAGCTCAATCTCGATTTATCGGCAGCTAAGGGCGATGTGGCAAAGTGCGAGTATGAGCTCGATGCCATTGAAGATCAGCATGCTGCCTTTTTAGATGCGAACATAGAGCAAGCCAAGGCCGATCTTGAGATGCTGCCGAACTGGCGCACCGATGTTGAAAACCTAAGTGAACGCCATAAGCTGCAAACCGAGAAGCACCAAGACATTGAGGCGGCCTACAATGCTCGTCGCAGTAAGATTGGCGAGCAGTTAAACCGCGAGCTTGAAGGCCTGCATGCCGACCAAGACAAGCAGCGTGAAGCCCGCGATAAACAACGTGAAGTGGCGCGCACCGATATTGACGCCCTAGAGCTGCAATGGCGCAACCAAATGGATGCGGGCAAGGCTAGCTTTAGCGAGCAGGAATACCAATTCAAACTCACTGCCGCCGAGCTTAAATTGCGTGTCGATGGCGTGACTTACACCGAAGAAGAAAAGCTAAGCCTAGCGATTTTCGACGAGCGTATTCACCGCGCCGACGAAGAACAAGAAAGCTGCAATGCCAAGGTTGAACGCTTAAGCAGTGATGAGCGCAAGCTCAGAGCCAAACGTGACCAAGCCAACGAAGCCTTGCGTATCGCCACCTTAAGGGTGAATGAGCGTCAAACTGCGCTGGATGAACTGCACCACATGCTGTTCCCGCAATCACACACCCTATTGGAGTTTCTGCGTAAAGAATCCCAAGGCTGGGAGCAAAGTTTAGGGAAAGTGATCGCGCCTGAACTACTGCATCGCACTGATTTACATCCAAGCTTAGTGACTGAATCGAGCGAAGCTTTCTTTGGCGTGCATTTAGATCTTAAAGCGATCGATGTGCCTGAATATGCCGCCTCCGAACAAGAGCTGCGTATTCGGTTAAGCAAAGCCGAAGAAGCCCACACTAGTGCCCAAGAAATGCAGGCCGAGGCCGAATCTCAGCTGGTGGCCATTAATGGCGAGTTGGATAATCTCAGCCGTGAACTGACTTTTGCCCGCACGGCGTACAAAAATAGCCGTGACGATCTGCGTCGCCTATTTGATGAAAAGCGCAGCGAGCAAGAGAAAATCAACAAAGCATTGAGCGAGCGCAAAGCCCATGCGGGACAAAGACTGACTCAACTCGATGGTGAGCTAAAACAACTTAAACATCAGCACGAACTCTGGCTCGAAGATCAAAAAGAGCAAGCGCTTGAAGCGCGCATGGAAAAGAATGCCTATTGGCAGGAAGTTATCGGCGCGCTCGACAATCAACTCGGCCAAATTAAAGCGACCATTGAAGGGCGCCGCGAAAGTGCCAAAATTGAGCAGAAAGCCTGCGAGACTTGGTACAAAAACGAGCTTAAATCCCGCGGTGTGGATGAGGATAATATCCTCAAACTCAAGCAACAAATTCGCGAGTTAGAAACTAAAATTAGCCGCGCCGAACAGCGTCGCAGCGACGTACTGCGCTTCGACGATTGGTATCAGCACACTTGGCTTGCGCGCAAACCTAAACTGCAAACTCAGCTTAGCGATGTGAAGCGCGCGGTATCGGAAATCGATCAACAGCTTAAGGCGAAAACTCAGGATGTTAAGGCTCGCCGTCAACAACTCGAAACCGAGCGTAAAGCGTCCGATGCGGCGCAGGTTGAAGCTTCTGAAAACTTAACTAAGTTACGTGCCGTAATGCGTAAACTCGCCGAGCTTAAGTTACCGACCAATAACGAAGAAGCCCAAGGCAGCCTAGGCGAGCGTCTGCGGCAAGGTGAGGATTTGCTGCTAAAACGCGATTACCTGATGGGTTCGGTGAAGCAATATGTAGAGCATTTCGACTCAGTGATCGCCAGCAAGTCAGGTTCTGGCCTTGCGGAAACCTGGGAGCGTGCCCGCGAAGAATCGAGCTTTATCAACGACAAAGGCATTCGTCTGCTGGATTACCGTAAGTTAGTGCCACAGCTTGAGCAATTGCTGAACGTGATCGTGCCGCAATCGATTACTGCGCTGCGTGAGCAGGGGCGGATTTTCGGCGTCGACTTAACCGCTTTCTACGATGTGTTAGCCGATATCGACCGCCGCATTGCCTCCCAAAGTGCGCGTATTACCCGCGAAGTGGGCGAAGAGTTATTCCTCGATGGCGTGTCTGAATCGGCTGTACGTATTCGTTCGCGCATCAGTGAGTTAGAGTTCTGGCCTGAGCTTGAACAGTTCGTCAAAGCCTTTAAACATTGGAAAGCCGATGGCTTTAATGGCTTGCCCGATGAGGATTACACCAACAGCATGCGCCGCGCCTTAGACATTATCGGCCGTGCCGCGTTAACGGGGGGCATCTCCAAGTTGCTGGAAATCGAGCTGCGCCTTAAAGAAGGTAACAGCGACTTAATCATCCGCACCGATAGACAGCTTAACGAATCCTCAAGCCATGGTATGGCGTATCTGATTTTGTGTAAGTTCTTGTTGGCATTCACGCGCTTGCTGCGTGGCCGCGCCGATGTGACCATTCACTGGCCAATTGATGAGTTGGGCACTTTGCACCATACCAACGTGAAGAAGATTTTCGATGCCTGCGAAAATAACAATATTTGTGTGCTGGGCGCCTTCCCGAACCCTGAGTCTGAGGTGCTGAACTTGTTCGCCAACCGTTACATTATCAACAAACAAACTAAGAAGTTGCAGGTGGTAAAACCTAAGGTCAACCCAATTGCAGACATGTTGAATAAGCGTTTGTCGAAGGAGGCCATCTAATGAGTGATGCAACCCAAACCGTATTAGTTGGCACTGGCGCTTTGATTGAGCTGTTACTCAAGGGCGAGTTTATTTGTCGCACCACCAATGAAGAAGGCTGGCGCGCCCTTAAAAATAGCAGCACCCGCGAGCGGGTTGAAGCCTACTTAAACCAGATCAACCGTACCGTGGCGTCTGCCGCCGAAGGTGATGTGTTCTTCTGCGGTTATTTGCAGCTCGGCGATAGCGAACGTAAAGTGATTTCATCGCAGTTTAAAGATATCTGTCAGGCATTGATCCCGTTGGTGGAATGGTTGGTATTAGTGCAGGAGGCCAGTGGCCAAGATGCGCCGCTGAGCGAAGGTGCGCCCGTGCGTTTGACCGAGCTGCAAAGCCGTATCGAAGACACGCCTGCGTTCCGTGAGCAGTTAGCCAAACTCAGCCAATATCGTCTATTTGGCTCGACTAGTACCAACAGCGATGCGCAAATCAAATTAGTCTTCAAACGCTTAGTCGAACTCGGCTATTTAGTGCGCCCCAATGCGGAGAAGCAAATCTATATCGCCACGGGCAAGCTGGATTATTTGTATGAAGTCATTCGGTTTATCGACGAAACTGAAGGTTTAAGCCTAGAAGCGCAGGCGGAAACGGCGACCCAGCGGGACTTAATCTAATGTTGGCACGATTAAACCTAGGTAAAAGCTGCGACCAAGGAGGCCGTGATGAGCAGTAACTTACATCAGGCGGGGGTTAAGCTGCTCAAGCAGTTAGGTCGCCATGCTGACATCATTATGGACACCTATTTGGCGGGCTCTCTTAACGAGGATGCGCACGATCCAAGCGTGGTTGAAAAGCTTAAACAGGCAGGGATTTTATGGCGGCCAGAGCCAGATCAGGAACTGCGGCTTAAGCGTTCTGTGCGTGCCTTACTCGAAGAAGGTTTAAGTGATGAGCGCAATCGCCAAATCGACTCTAATGTCGGTTCGGCCTTAGCGACCATTAAAACCTTGGCCGACCATTATAAAGAGGCGCGTCATAGCTCAGATTACAGCGCCGCCGAGGCCTATTTATCAGATTTAAGCGAACATGTTTATAGTTTCGCCGACAGTCTGCGTTATTCGATCCGTGTGCTCTGGGGTCGGATCAACAACGAGTTCGGTTATGTTGGTACGATCAACGCTAAGATCCGCGAAAACGAATTAGCCCAAAGCCAAGTGTCTGAATTACTTAATGGCTTAGAGATGTTCCAGTTTAGTGAGCTAGGCGAAATCGCTGGCGATATCCGTGAACTGCGCAAGCTCTTAGTGACGACTTTGCAGGAAACCATGAGCGACTGCGCCCAGGAACTGAGCGTAGTGCAGGGGCGTTTACTCGAACTCTTAGGACGCTTCAGACAAATCCGTGGGCGTACCCGTTTGCTCAAGGGCTGGTTGCTCTACACTGATTTGCATCCGGATTATCGGCCTGCGGACCATGTGTCCCACAAGGAAATCCCGAGTCTATTCAATCGCGCTGAAATCTTGCTCGCCCCTGCATCGGTAGATGTGCACAACGCCAGCCAAGAATTGGAGTTGATGGGGATAGTCGCGCATATCAAGGCCATCAGCCGACATCCTGTGATTGCGGCGGTGCGTGAGCGAGATGCATCCGTTTCTATCACCCAAAGCGAAGACTTTGATGTACCGGATAATCCACTCAAACAAGCGGTGGATGAGTATTTTGTCGATGTGATTGAGTCTGGCCTGCGCCAATCGGCGCTGGAATATCTGGCGGATAAAGCTTTGCCTTGGGACGCTGAAAGCTGGATTTATCAAGTGATTGGTGGCTACGAAGGTCTGCCCGATGAACACAAAGCGTATTTTGAGCTTGAGCCATTGGGTGAACCGCATCCCATCTATAGCGGTAACTTTATTATTCGCGATGTGGAATTATGGCTCGCCTAGGCCAGCAACAATTACAACTGTTGGAGAACGCTTTTATTAAGCGTTCTCCCAAGGTTAAGCTCACGGCTAACTGGCGTGCGATTCATCGCGAGTTAGAAGTGGGTGAGTTAGACGGATCCGAAAAGTATCTGTGTTTTGCGCCCAAAGATTTTGAACTGCTAAGGCAAAGCGTGTTGGCGTTAATGGGGCTTGATTTAAGGCAGCTTGATTTCAATGTCGATCGCATGGCGATGTCCGCCAAAAGTCACGATGAAAAGCTCGCTAAGATACGCCCTGAAGCCGAATACGTTTTGATGAAGTATCTAGGTTTCGGATCTTCACCAACTGGGATTTCAACTCGCACATCACTGCGTATTCCATTGGATGAAGCACAAAAGTATTGCCATGAACTCAATGTCGCAGCCATCCTAGTGGTTGAAAACTTAGATGTATTTGATGTTATCCATCAAGCGCGTTTACCTGAGAATTTAACCCATGTGATGGTTATCTACCGTGGTAGCGGTCATCATTCCCCGATTGGCGTGCGGCATTTTTTGCAAGCGATGGCAGATAAATTGCCGATCATTGCCTTTACCGACTTAGATCCCGCAGGGTTACAAATCGCCCATACCTTAACGGGCGTGACTCATTGGCTTGTGCCACAACTTGCGCTGACAGCACCTGCTGAGTTATTGGCAATAGTACAAATTAATTCTACTGATGATTTCGACAAGCAAGCGAAACAGGCTAAGTATTTGCAAAATGCCGAGTTAAAGCATTGGCAAAAATTAGCCGTTTGGTTAAATCAACACCAGATTAGTATCAAACAGCAACACCTGCTGGCTCGCGGACTTGAACTAGTGTTAGTGCCATATATTTAGCTGTCATCCATTTCATCTCTCTGCTTTACTGTAATTAACTGGTTTTAAATCCTGTTATAAATTTAAATTCAGTTATTAAGTCTGAGATTTATCTGGCTATTGTTTCTTATGTGTTTAATTTGATTTTATTTTGTGTTTATTTTGTTTGTTTATACTGGTTTAAATATATTTTGTTAGTGCTTAAATATTGTGCTGATGAATTTTTTATGATTTAAAATCAGTTTATTACTGTTTTTCTGTGATGGTGTTAACTTAATTCAAGATGAAAAAATGAAATTTATTCATTGAATTAACGGCTAGCATGTTTCACTATCCCCGCCTGAGCCAAAAATGGATTGGCAATTGTGCTCATCATGGAAGATGAATAACAAATAAATGACCTTTCTGGGGAAATCACAAGCATGATGAAATCACTTTCGACGCGGATCTTTATTGGTCTGTTTGCCGGCCTTATTTTCGGCACAATAGTGCAATACTTCTTAAACGATATCGGTTTTTTCTCGGGTAATTTAGTCGAGCTTGCCGGTGGCGTTGGTACTATGTTCGTTAATATGATCATGATGCTGGTGGTGCCACTCGTGTTTGTGAGCATCGTTTGTGGTGTCTGTGAGCTGCAAGATCTCAAAAGTTTCGGCCGCTTGGGCGGTAAGACCTTCGGTTTTTATATCATCAATACCTTTGTCGCAATCGCGACCGCATTATTAGTGGCACTGCTACTCGAACCCGGTAAAGGTGTAGATATGAGCAGCACTGATGGCGTAGCGATTACGGCAACTGAGCTGCCAAGCCTGATGGCGCTGGTGATCGACATAGTCCCACGTAATCCTGTGACGGCTTTTATGTCAGGTAATATGCTACAAGTGATCTTTATGGCCTTGTTGCTGGGCGGTGTGATTAAGTCCCTTGGGGAGCATGTTGCGGGTGCTGTCCAAGGTTTTCAAACCGCCAATAAAATCATGATGAAACTGATTTCTGTGGTGATGAGTCTTGCGCCCTATGGTGTATTTGCCTTGATGTTTAAACTCGGCGCGACCTTAGATGCAGGTGTGTTTATGAGTGTGGTTGAGTATATGGTGCTGATCCTCGCGCTGCTGCTACTGTGGATTTTTGTGGTTTATCCTATGGCAGTGGGGATATTTACCCCAATTTCAGCCAAAACCTTCCGCGAGAAGACCCAAGAGCAAGTGCTGTTTTCACTCTCGACCGCAAGCTCAAATGCGACTATTCCCGTGACCATGCGTACTTTAACGGACAAGTTAGGCGTGAACCGTGCTGTTGCTGGTTTTGGCGTACCGCTGGGGGCGACCATGAACATGGGCGGTGTGGCGATTTATATCACTATTGCGATTTTCTTTGTCGCCAACGCCTTTGGCATGCCCATTACCACTGAGCAATTGCCTTCGCTGTTATTTAGTGTCTTCCTATTATCTGTCGGTGCGGGCGGTGTTCCCGGTGGCGGCATGGTGATGATAGGTGTGTTAATCCATCAAATGGGTTTACCGATAGAAGCCTTTGCCATAGTGGCGGCCTTAGATCGGATTATTGATATGGTGCTGACATCCTGTAACGTGGTTGGTGATACTGCGGTGTTGACCATAGTGGATCAAACCGAGAAAGTGCATCAGCTTGAGTCGGCGAAGAGTTAATGTGCCACTAATTCGTATTCTATAAAAACAAAAGCCACTGAAAACAGTGGCTTTTTTTTAATATTCTCTATGCTGGTATTGATGCGTTGCTAGGTTCGCATCAACTATGTTAGCCCATTACTTAGTGCGAGTAATTTTATCCAGATAGCCCATGGCAAAGGCTGATAATACAAAGGTGATGTGTATTAACAGATACCACATGATTTTGTCGTTATCGATATTCTTCACATCCATAAAGATTTTCAGTAGGTGAATAGACGAAATCGCCACAATCGACGCCGCCACTTTGTTTTTCAGTGAGCCAGAATCTAATTTACCCAGCCAACTTAGCTTCTCACTGTCTTCGCCTACATCCAGCTGCGAGACGAAATTCTCATAGCCAGAAAACATCACCATCACAATCAGGCCGCCCACGAGGGTGATATCAATCAAGGACAGGGTCACCAGCACTAAATCCACTTCAGTCATCTCAAAAATGATCGGCAGAATATGGAAGATCTCTTGGAAGAATTTAATGCCTAAGCCCAATAAAACAAAGCTGAGTCCCAAATAAATTGGCGCCATAATCCAGCGCGATGCATACATTAATTTTTCAAATATTTGTTCCATATGGAGTAAACCCTTAGTGGTTAAAGCGTAAAAATCGAATCTATGATGCTAAAACAATAACATACTGGGTTAAAGCCGCGCTATCGGCGGATAGTTTTTCAATTCGATAATGGTATGAAACTCTTTATGCGGCCTTGCGGCCGAGGTGGATCAAAGTCGTGGGGCTTCACCCCACACCCGACCAAGGAGGACTGCTCGTCCTATCCTCCTTGGATGCTCCATGACGCCCCTAGCGAAGTTACATGCATTGATTAGTGGCTTCGTGCTTATTCGAAAATCGCTAACGCTTCCGATGGTACATCCTGTACCCCGAAAGCTAGCTCGGCATCCATGCCTCGCTCACGCTATTTTTTCAACGCCCTTCAGCAACTTCGCAGGGGAGGTGAACTTCTGTGGCCACTGTGTGGGCTGTAACTACTGAAAGAGTTATGTCTGTGCCATCTTTCCCGCTCATTTTCCCTAATAAGTTTATCATCGATGACATTTGTCATCCTAGATTGCTGACAACTCACACTGCCGTGATGGACATTTTACGCAGATACTTAAGTCATCTAAACAAGGGGGCTTAATCATGCAACATAAATCACTGGACCAACAATTAATCGAATACCGTCAACAACGTGCTTTAGCTATGCCTTTATCCGGCATGATTGTGTGGAGCTTACTGTTTTTATTGAGCTTTGTATTACCTCCTTCGCAGTTGGTGATGGCGGTCTTTATCGGTACTGGTTCTATTATCTACCTTGCCATGGGTATTTCGCGGCTGACAGGCGAGAATATCTCGTTTAAGAAAAGCGCTGAGCGTAATTGGTTTGAGACTGTGTTTCTCGCTGCGATGGGGATGAGTTTTTTAACCTTTAGCATCAGTATTCCCTTTTTTATGGAAAATTATCTGGCCTTGCCTTTCGCCCTTGCGGTGCAAACAGGTTTAATGTGGTTAGTCCACGGTGTTTTAGCTGCGCAAAAGGTGGCCATAGTGCATGCGATAGTGCGTACTTTAGCCTGTGTGGCAGCTTTCATGCTTTGGCCCGAGCTGAGCTTTCAAATTCAGCCTCTAATCGTGGTGTTTTGTTATGGTTTTTCAATTCCTGTGATGCAGCGCCGTTGGAAGATTCAGCAAAATCTTTGTGCTAGCAATTAGTGGGTTATCTTTGGGTTATTGTGTAGATTTTGGCTTTGCGGCCTAATGGCCGAGGTGAATCAAAGTCGTGGGGCTTCAGCCCTGACGCTTAATCAAGAGTCTAACAAGTGATCTCGCCCTAGATCGATTTGTATGTCTGCCAGCGCACAGAGCTCAAACTGGTGTTATTGCATTATGGTTATTACCCTGCACTTTTTGCAGTGTGAAGGAGCTTATAATGCAAACCATGAAACTTACGTTCGTTACCGCTGGTGTTGTACTCGTTGGTAGTTTGCTGCTTAACGGTTGTGATAGTGGCAATGTGAATACCCAAACAGGTACACCAGACTTAACTGTAACAACCGAGGATGGTACTGGTGATGATATTAAAATTGCCACAGCAGTTAATACTGCGTTGATCGCTGATCAGCAGCTACAAAATTTAGATATTCAGATAGAAACCCGCAAGGGCGATGTCACCATTTCCGGCAATGTAAATAGCCAAGCTCAGAAAGACCAAGCTGAACGGGTCACGGCAGCAACCTCTGGTGTGCACTCGGTAAATAATCGGTTGGAAGTAAAATAGCAATGTCAGTAAAGCCGCCTGTTTGATGTATTCAATTGACAGACGACAAACAGGAGCGGCAGCTCTTATCTGGCTTTAATTCACCGCTTATGCCACAAAATACCAATCCCCGCCAACCATGCTGCGGGGCGTTGGCCTTCTTGATTTATAAATGTGTGAGTCCAGCTATGGTCACTCACGCTGGCCTTGCGGCTGCTGTGGCAAATTTGTGCTTTGGAGTTTGTACCTGTCGTGATTTTCTTTTCGCCACATTTCGCACTTGCTATGTAGCTTTTGGCTTTGTGGCCTTACGGCCTAGAAAGTCCTAGGGCTTCACCCCTAACGTTTAATCAAGAGTCGACCAAGGAGGACTGCTCGTCCTTGTCTTTTTAATTGTTAATTCTACTGATGTAGAACCTTCGATTTTTAGTTCACGTCCATATTGTAGTTGCAGATTTATACGGCCTTACGGCCGAGGTGAATCAAGGTCGTGGGGCTTCACCCCACACCCGACCAAGGAGGACTGCTCGTCCTATCCTCCTTGGATGCTCCATGACGCCCCTAACGGAGTTGAAAGCCCCTTGGGCATTAAGCGTCCTTATGCTATCGCGTCAGACGCTCGTCCCTGATTCGACTGACGCTATCTCGGCATCCATGCCTCGCTCACGCAACGAACGCAAATGCCCTGCGGCAACTCCGAGGGGAGGTGAACTTCTGTGATCTCGGTGTTGACCGTTAATCCCAAAAGAGTTATGCCTGTCCCATCTTTGTACCCAGAAAGCTACGCAGACGTCCTGTCTGCGTCACGTTGTTTTCTTCAACGCCCTTCAGCAACTTCGCAGGGGAGGTAAACTTCTGTTGCTACTGTGTGATTTTTAATCTCTATTTATCTCTTCATGAAAACGCTGCCAAAGAGGTTTTAATTGGCGACGAATTGTTTTGCTATTATCCATTTTTTTTGCTGCTCTTAAACCATAAGTGATAAAGTTTTTAGCACCTAGATGTGTATATCGACTATATAGTTTTTTCTTAAATAATTCTTTTTCTGTTGCGCCTTTGTCAGCCCTAATGCAATTATATTTTCGCATAGTTTGTTTAGCTAAACTGATTCCTCGTTTCATTTTCTCAGAGTAACGAGCTAACGATGAAGAACGTATATATATATTCTCACCGTCGAACATAAAACCAAGGTATTGCAACATCTGTTCTGAAATCAAAGTATCACCAACCTTTTTAAATGACCTCAGTTCAGTTTTTTTGGGATTAATACTCACTTTCAGCGCTTTGACATGTTTTGCTGCAAATCCAGCAACAGTATTACGTAGTTCGGTTGGAACGATAAATAGCATATCGTCACAATATCTGTAGTAATACCCATTATAAATATCAACAAAGCGCTTCATTTCTTTATCAAATTCTAACATGTAAATGTTTGAAAGAAGAGCGCTTATAGGTGAGCCTTGAGGGATGCCATATCTACTTTTGTTCGTTTCGATTAAGCCTTTATCTCTAACCATACTTCTAAATTCGGATGCATTACAAACTCTAAATCTACCATTTTTAGGATTGTTTATGGATATGGAGAGAGCTTTATAGAGAGTGGCTTTATCCACTTTTGAATATTTCGTAAGTGATTTGTAGACATTGAAGTGATCAGTAGGAAGCTTTTGTTTGCCAAGTAAATTTGCCCATGATTTTTTTAACAAATCATGATCTAAAGTGTCAAAAAATTTAGAAAAATCAAGTGCAACAGCACTACACTCTCCAAGGCTTTTTATTCTACAAAATGCTTCATATGCAAAGTCAATATTGCTTTTTCCCAGCTCCCTAAATGCCAAAATAGAGTCTTGTAAGTTATTTTTAATTAATTCTTTCTCATACTTTTCGGAAAGTATTTGAGAGTAGTAAGCATAAATATGACTATCTTTATGGGCAGAATAAGCTATCGGCCTATCCTTTGTAACTACATTTAAGGTTCCAGTTGATTGGTCTTTACTGATTTTCTTAGATAGAACTACGTAACTAATTAGTGGGAAAAACGGATGTTTTGCTACTCTAGAAGGCGAAGTAACTAATAGGGTTGCTTTTTCTTGATTAATTGGTAGGTCGAAATGGAGATAACCTCGGCTTCTATACCATTTTGGAGTTTCTTTTAACATTTATATCCATTAGCAAAACCGGAGCAGACTTAGAACTGCGGCAATTCCACACGCCCTACTCCGGCTTAACCAAGTTGTTTAAACAACCGTTTTGTCCTAAGACGTTGCCGCGTAATGTTAGATATGAATTATAATGTAACTATAACCTTGGAGACATCTATGAAACTTAGGATAACCTTCGTCGAGATGTTGTTATCGTTCCTATCGTTAAGCTTATTCGGCGTCCAGATAGTACTTGACAACATGTTATTTACCTTCTGACCTAATTGGTTTAAATAAATATCCTCATTCAGAAGCAATTCGAAATTAACAAAGGTTTAAATAAAAAGCAACTACATTATTGGTAAGATAAAAAGATAGAACTGACATTAATCTATGATGATTAACAGTTAACACTGAAGCTTCAGGAGTTCACCTTCCCTGCGAAGTTGCCGCGGGGCGTTGGAATAAATTGCGTGAGTCCGGTCATGGATGACCGGCTAGCTTTCGCAGGTACAGGGACGTTGCCTTCGGAAGCGATAGCTATTTATCCATAAGGCCAAGGCTAGTAACTAATGCATGTAACTTCGCTAGTGGCGGCAAGGGAGATCCAAGAGGGAATTGCTGTTGATCCCCTCTTGGTCGGGTGCGGGTTGAAGACCCACGACTTTGATTCACCTCGGCCGTTAGGCCGCATAAACTCCAAATGTGAAACCCATCGCTAAAACTTTACAGATCCCTGATTTCGCAATCACAACTCAAAATGTCGCATTACGCGACAACAAAAAAGCCACTGTGGTCAGTGGCTTTTATCCTAAAAATCAGAATCTAAGCGATTCTGCTTAGTCCAGACTTGGTTCTTCGCTGTAATCAATACCATGATAGCTCAGGCAAGTGTCGACTTCGTTGCTGCTGCCTAGGATGACGGCAACACGTTGGTGAATTTGAGTTGGTTGAATATCTAAAATGGTTTCATAACCCGTTGAGGCTTTGCCGCCAGCTTGTTCGACTAAGAAGGCCATTGGGTTGGCTTCGTACATCAAGCGCAGTTTGTACGGTTTTTTAGGATCTTTATTGTCGGTTGGGTAAGTGAAAATACCGCCACGGGATAGCACGCGGTGTACATCGCCGACCATGGCCGCGATCCAGCGCATGTTGAATGATTTCTCGCGTGGGCCAATTTTACCGAGCAGTAAATCGGCAATATAGGTCTGCATTGGCGCTTCCCAAAAACGCTGGTTCGACATATTAATGGCAAATTCGGCGGTGTCTGCGCTAATGCTCATGGCGGCGTTAGTCAGTAAAAACTCATTGGTTTCTGGGTGCAAAGTAAACAGTTGCACGCCTTGGCCTGTGGTTAATGCCAGCATGGTTGATGGACCATAAAGTACATAACCTGCGGCTAATTGTGCGCGGCCAGATTGTAAAAAGCTGGTTTCAGTCAGCTCGCCAGCAGGCGCGGGCAGGACGGAGAAAATGGTGCCGACTAACGAGTTGATATCTATATTAGATGAGCCATCTAGTGGATCGAAACACACCAGATATTGACCATTTTGGCTGACTTCAACCACATGATCTTCTTCTTCCGACGCTAAACCGCGCACTGTACCGTCAGCTTTTAAGGCATCTTTGAGCATGTCGTTGGTGATGATATCCAGTTTTTTCTGGGTTTCACCTTGGACGTTTTCTTGCTCGGTCGCGCCTAACACGCCCGCAAGTGCACCGTGGCGAACGGCATGGCTAATGGCTTTTGAGGTGTCGGCTAAGGTTAAAATTAGGTGGGAGAGGGAGTCGTTCACTGCCTGTGAGGTCAGGTACTGGGCCAGAGTCTGCATGTTATGTCCTTTAGAGGTTCAACAATGAGGTCAATTTCGTTATTTGCCGCGAATGATAACTCAGTTAGTCGACAATTTCAGCGATGTTGCTGATGCTTTTAGCGAATATTAAGGCTTTTTGGGATTATTTGGATTGAGCTTGGCGCAAGGGCCTAATTTGTATCGGCATATTGCATGCTATTTCTATTTAGGGTTTGCCTCTGGCACAATGTCGGCTTGTTTTTAATCGCTGACATCTTAGGCGATTATGTTTCCAAGGAATAATAATGATTAAAAATAGGTTAACTTGGTTTCCTGCGTGCTCACTTAAGGTGCGCGCCGTTCCCCTACTGATAGCGAGCCAAATGGCCATGATTTCGACAGCTATGTTTTCAATTACCCCAGCTTTTGCAATGGAAGGCGGCAAACTGCCACTGACGATTGAGCGAATGAATGCCTCGCCCGCATTAGCGGGCACCAGTCCTCGTGGTTTGAAACTGTCACCCGATGGTCAGCGCGTCACTTATCTTGCGGGCCGTAAAGACAATCAAAACTTTTATGATCTCTGGCAGATGGATGTAAAGACGGGCAAATCTAGCCTATTGCTCAATGCCGATAAGTTGGCAAGCAATGAATTATCCGATGAAGAAAAGGCCCGCCGCGAACGCCAACGTATTTATGGCGAAGGCATTATGGAGTACTTCTGGGCCGATGATAGCCAAGCGCTATTAATTCCGGCTGCTGGTAATCTGTATTATTTTTCATTAGTGGATAACAGAGTCAGCCAACTTCCCATTGGCGAAGGGTTTGCCACAGATGCGCGCCTATCGCCCAAGGGACATTTTGTGTCTTTCGTGCGGGATCAAAATCTGTATGTGTTAGATCTGGCGACCAAAAAACTCCAAGCTATGACGAGCGATGGCGGCGGGGCGATTAAAAATGCCATGGCCGAGTTTGTCGCTCAGGAGGAAATGGATCGCATGACAGGTTATTGGTGGGCGCCCGATGAATCGGCCATCGCCTT
Organism: Shewanella sp. SM68; assembly: GCF_025653925.1. Classification (NCBI taxonomy): domain Bacteria; kingdom Pseudomonadati; phylum Pseudomonadota; class Gammaproteobacteria; order Alteromonadales; family Shewanellaceae; genus Shewanella; species Shewanella sp. SM68. The sequence continues at coordinate 420,116 of NZ_JAKKRU010000002.1, read as the reverse complement.
TACCCGTATTGATGAGTCCGGTGTCGAGCAAGTAACCCGTAACGAAATCTATGCTGATGGTATTAAACTTACTGAGCAGCGCTATCCCTATGCCGGCAAAAACAACGTCGATATCGCCCTCGGTGTGGTCACGTTAAAAGATAAGGCTATCAATTGGGTGACCCTGCGCGAAGAGAACAACGAAGACAAGAGCAAAGATATTTACCTGCCGCGGGTCGATTGGTTGCCCGATAGCAAACATTTGTCGTTCCAGTGGCAGAGCCGCGATCAACATAAGCTAGATTTGCAACTGGTGGCGTTAGACTCGCTGACTAAGCCAAAAACCTTAGTGAAAGAACGCAGTAACGCTTGGGTGAACCTCAATAACGATCTGCACTTTTTAAAACAGCAATCGGCTTTTATTTGGGCATCTGAGCGTGACGGCTTTAATCATCTGTATCTTTTTGACTTAAAAGGCAAACTTAAAACCCAATTGACTCAGGGCGAGTGGGCTGTCGATGCGTTGGAATACATAGATGAAACCGCAGGTTGGGTATATTTCACTGGCCGCAAAGATACGCCAATCGAGAAACAACTTTATCGCGTGCCTTTAGCGGGTGGCAAGGTTGAGCGGGTAAGCAAGCAAGCGGGCATGCACGACCCTGTGTTTGCCGACAATCAAAGTGTGTATCTGGATTATTTCAATAGCTTATCTCAGCCACCGCAGATCAGTTTACACGGTGACAAGGGCCAACAATTGGCTTGGGTCGAGCAAAATGCGGTCAAGCAAGGCCATCCTTTATATGAATATGCGGGTCTGTGGCAAATCCCTGAATTTGGTGAACTAAAAGCCGAAGATGGCCAAGTGTTGCAAACCCGTTTATTCAAACCTGTGCCGTTTGATGCGAGCAATAAATACCCTGTCGTCGTGCGGGTTTACGGTGGGCCGCACGCACAGTTAGTGACTAACAGTTGGAGCGAGCAGGACTACTTTACTCAGTATCTGGTTCAACAAGGCTATGTGGTGTTCCAATTAGATAACCGCGGCAGCGCCCACAGGGGCACAAAGTTTGAGCAAGTGATTTACCGTCACTTGGGCGAAGCTGAAGTCAAGGATCAAAAAGTGGGAGTGGACTATTTACGGAGTCTGCCATTTGTCGATGCCGATAATGTGGCAATTTACGGCCACAGCTACGGCGGTTACATGGCCTTGATGAGTTTATTTAAGGCGCCGGACTACTTTAAAGCCGCGATTTCGGGCGCGCCTGTAACCGACTGGCGCTTATATGACACCCATTATACTGAGCGTTATTTAGCCCATCCTGAGGGGAATGAAAAAGGTTATGAAGCCAGCAGCGTGTTCCCTTATGTGAAAAACTATCAAGCGGGTTTGTTGATGTATCACGGCATGGCCGATGATAACGTCTTGTTTGAAAACAGCACTCGGGTTTATAAGGCGTTGCAGGATGAAGGCAAGTTGTTCCAGATGATCGATTATCCAGGATCTAAACATTCGATGCGTGGCGAGAAAGTGCGTAATCACTTATATCGCTCACTGGTAGATTTCCTCGATAGGCAGTTGAAAAACGCCAAATAGCAGGCATAAAAAAACCAGATCCTAGGATCTGGTTTTTTGTGAATCGATTCTTATCAAACCAATTAATGCGGATGTCGCTTAGCGGGCGATTAGCCTTCTAAGTTACCGCAAAAACGATAGCCTTCACCGTGAATAGTTGCGATGATTTCTGGCGTATCTGGCAAGCTTTCGAAATGCTTACGGATACGACGGATAGTCACGTCTACAGTACGATCGTGTGGCTTAAGTTCACGGCCAGTCATTTTCATCAGTAGATCGGCACGAGTCAAAATTTTGCCTGGGTTTTCAACAAAGTGCAGCATAGCGCGGAACTCGCTACGTGGCAGTTTGTAAGATTCACCCTGTGGGCTCACTAATGAACGGCTGTTGATCTCTAAGCTCCAATCATTGAAGCGGTAGTATTCTACTGAGCTCTTTTCTTCGACTTCAGCGCCAGCGCTGTTGACACGAGTCAGAAGGTTACGAGCACGAATCGTTAATTCACGTGGGTTGAACGGCTTGGTAATATAATCGTCCGCGCCAATTTCAAGTCCAAGAATTTTGTCGACTTCGTTGTCACGACCTGTCAGGAAGATAAGACCGATGTTGTTGATTTCACGTAGTTCACGTGCTAACAATAGACCATTCTTACCTGGCAAGTTAATGTCCATAACGACCAAGTTAATTTTGTTTTCCTGCATAGCCTTATGCATTTCTGCGCCATCATTGGCCTCAGTTACCACATACCCTTCTGCCTCGAAAATACTTCTCAGCGTGTTACGGGTAACGGCTTCATCTTCAACGATCAGAATGTGCGGATTTTGCATATTATTTACCTAAATTTTAATCAGTTTATACTAACCAATAAGAGCAACTTACTTCGGGCTCTTATATTCATAAAAGCGTTGATACTTCCTTGAACTGCTTTGTGCTCAAAAGGAAAATCTTTACGGTGACATCTATATCTGGATGTAGATTAAGTGCACGTTTAAGTGTAATACGAGAAAACGTAATCAGTACCAACTTCGATAAGCAATAGTTAGAATAAGTTCCTTAACTATTGTTTTTTTTAAATGTTTAAAAGACAAATCAAATGTAGAACAGATTTTAAACAGATGCCCGGTCAGTTCACGTTACTTTAAGCGATATATGTAACAAACTGTATTGAACGATAAGCATCTTGCTCAATCTGTTTCAACTCACCAGTACGTACATTGTACTCGTTTTAGTCATTTGTTAACAAATGAAATGTTAACAAATTTTAGGTGAGCAGGGGTTTTTACCATGATATTTACTTTAGCTATTGATTAGTATAACTAATGTATTTCTTATTCCTGTGAGCCAGTTCACGCCTCTTTGGATTTTACAATCACTCTGCTACACTAGCTTGGGTTCATTTTTCGACTAGACTACCAATGGACAATACGACTCAAAATTTGTGGCAATGTTACCAAGCGCCGTTGTTTCTGCTGACTCAAGCATTATCCTGTGATTTTTCCTTTGCTGTTATTACCGCTCATAATCCCGCTTCAAAGCTTCTCTCTCCTAGCCAAAACCGTTTACTCGATCGCCAACTTCTTCGTGAAATTGAATTACTCGGTAGCCCTTATCGTGCTTTAGTGGGCGCTGCACCGGATTTATCCCACATGGAAAAAAGTTGGGCCGTGTTTATCGATCGAACTATGGCATTGCAATTGGGTAAGAAATTTAATCAATATGCGATTTATGTTGTCGAACAAGGGGATGTGAGCTTAGTGCCTTGCACCTTGGATGGACATGATGAAGTGTGTTTAGGCAAATTTAGAGATTATGTGCAGCTGGTATACGAGCTACCCGATTTGAACACTTAGTTGTTTTCAAAAGATTTTATTTAAATTGTTCATTTGTTATGAAATTAGCATTGACTTCATTAGGGGTTTATTGCTACTTTTTTCGTCCCTTTCCTATGAAAGGAACAGAAGAGGAGCGTTAACTAGGTAGTCGGTCAGAGGAGCACAAACTCCAGCGATGACTGATGAGGGAGATTAACGCCGAGGCATAGATATGGTTGCTGCATGTTTATGTCGGTCGCTCAGGCTGAATCCTGACGATTGTCACCTGTAATTGGTGGAGAGCTTCTGGTGACGATTGCTGTTTCCCTTCTTTTGGGGTGCGTTATCATTGAGCACCAGGCTCTTCGAACGAAGTCAGTTCGGAGTGTGATCATGTTAGTTAATCAATATTTTATTCAATCTGCATTTATTTTTTGCCCTACGTGTTTCACGGAGGTGCGCTAATGTCCCTCGTTGTCGCAAAATTTGGTGGCACCTCAGTTGCCGACTATAACGCTATGAATCGCTGTGCCGACATAGTGTTAGCTAATCCTCATTGCCGTTTAGTCGTGGTCAGCGCTTCGAGCGGCGTGACTAATCTGTTAGTGGAATTGACCCAAGAATCGATCAACGACGATGGCCGATTACAGCGATTAAAACAAATTGCCCAAATTCAATATGCGATTTTAGATAAGCTCGGTCGTCCTAACGATGTGGCCGCCGCATTAGATAAATTATTGAGTCGTATGTCAGTATTGAGTGAAGCGCTCGCATCACAACGCAGCAAAGCGACTATGGATGAGTTGTTGTCCCTCGGTGAGCAATGTTCTTCGGCGTTGTTTTCGGCGGTGATCCGCGAGAAAGGTGTTAACTCAAGTGCCTTCGATGTGCGCCGAGTGTTACGTACTGACAGCCACTTTGGCCGCGCCGAACCTCAGGTCGAGCAGATTGCGACTCTAGCTCGTGATTATCTACAGCCACTGTTAGCGGAACAAGTGATTGTCACGCAAGGCTTTATCGGTGCCGATGAAGCCGGTCAAACGACCACGTTAGGTCGCGGCGGTAGTGACTATTCTGCTGCACTGTTAGCTGAAGCGTTACGCGCCTCAGCGGTAGAGATTTGGACCGATGTCGCGGGAATTTATACAACGGATCCTCGTTTGGCGCCCAATGCCTTTCCGATTGCCGAGATCAGTTTCAATGAGGCTGCCGAGATGGCGACCTTTGGTGCCAAGGTATTGCATCCAGCGACTATTCTTCCTGCCGTTCGTCAGCAAATTCAAGTGTTTGTGGGTTCAAGTAAAGAGCCTGAAAAGGGCGGGACTTGGATCCGTCATCAAGTGGAAGATGCGCCCGTATTCCGCGCTGTGGCTTTGCGCCGCGATCAAACCCTATTAAATCTTCACAGCTTGCAAATGTTGCATGCGCAGGGCTTTTTAGCGGAAACCTTTGCGACATTAGCGCGACATAAGATCAGTGTGGATTTGATTACCACATCAGAAGTGAATGTGTCTCTAACCCTCGATAAAACTGGTTCAGATTCGAGTGGTCAAGGTCTGTTGAGTGAGGCATTGCTACAAGAATTATCACAGCATTGTCGTGTGCGAGTTGAAGATGGATTGGCCTTAGTGGCGATTATCGGTAATCGCATCGCGACGACGCCGGGTATTTGTCGCCGTGTATTTGAAGTGTTAGAACCACACAATGTGCGGATGATTTGCCAAGGTGCCAGCCCACATAATCTGTGTGTGTTAGTGGCAGAATCGGAAGCGGCGCAAGTGGTTAAATCGCTGCATCAAAATCTGTTCGAAGGCGTTTAGTATGTTGCCGACAACATCGTCTCTGCAAATCGGGGAGCTTGCCGCAGGGCAAGCACTTACTTTGCCTATCTACCATTTCAAACCGAGTGACGATAAGGCGACTGGCCCCAAAGTGTATATTCAGGCCAATGTCCACGGTGCTGAAGTACAAGGTAATGCGGTGATTTATCAGTTGATGAAGCAGCTTGAACACTGTGACATCCGCGGCGAAATCACTTTAGTGCCATTGGCCAATCCACTCGGGATCAACCAAAAAAGTGGTGAGTTTACCCTTGGCCGATTTGACCCTATTACAGGCGCGAATTGGAATCGTGAGTATTTGAATCATGCTATCGATTTGCCGATTTGGTATAGCGAACATGCCAAGCTGAGTGATAGCGAGCTGATCCAAGCCTATCGCAGTACTTTGATTGAAGCCTGTCAGCAAAAATTGCGGCATGAATGGGGCATTACTACTGGCCATAGACTCGCGGTTAATCTGCAGATTATGGCCCACGGTGCGGATATAGTGCTCGATCTGCACACGGGTCCTAAATCCTGTAAACATTTGTATTGTCCGGAATATGACTTAGCTGCCGCACAGTATTTGTCGATCCCTTATACGCTCGTTATCCCCAATACCTTTGGTGGTGCTATGGATGAAGCAGCGTTTTGTCCTTGGTGGCAATTAAGTGATTTTGCAAAAGCACAGGGGCGCGATCTAACCGTTGCTGTGTCGGCGTTAACCTTAGAATTGGCGAGTCAAGAGCGTGTCTGTCTTGAGGATGCGTTGGTTGATGCTCAAGGGATTTTGGCGTATTTAAGCCACCGAGGCGTAATAGCTGAAACCGTTGCGCCTGCTAAAATGTCGCGCTTTGGTTGTTACCTTAAAGACTATAAAAAGTATCACGCGCCAAGTTCTGGGTTAGTGGAATACCTTGCTCCTGTGGGTGAGCCATTAGCCGCGGGGCAGCCCTTAGTGAATTTGCTGCGAATGGATTTATACGGTACGGCGGATGAGCTAAAAACGGTCAGTTTGCCGCAGGACTGCGTGCCGATTTTGCACTTTGCTTCGGCATCAGTGCACCAAGGAACAGAGCTTTATAAAGTGATGACCAATGTGTTTGAGTTGCCGACATTCCGGCCTAAATCATAAAAATTAGCTCGTAAGCATTAGCCCATAACAATTAGCTTATAGCTTATCGGACTGAGAGAAAACAACGCCAATCCTAATCGATTGGCGTTGTTTTAAGGTGGCTATAACCACTTAAATCGATAAAACAGCGCCATTTGCAGGGCGACGAGTGAGATTAATATGCCGCAGAAGGTGGCGAAGGCCCAAGTGTTGTCCGCGCCCGGTATCCCGCCAATATTGACCCCAAGTAAGCCTGTTAAAAAGCCCAACGGTAAGAAGATTGCTGACACTAAGGATAAGAAATATAAGCGTTTGTTGAGTTGCTCCGATTGCTGACTGAGTAATTCTTCTTGAGTTACATTGGCTCTATCGCGCAGGGCATCGAGATCTTCAATGGTGCGGATAAGTTTATCGTTTGTTTCCCTTAGCTTGAGTCGCTCAGTATCTTTAAATAGGCTGAATTGCTCGGAAATCATTTTCGAGAATGCTTCGCGCTGTGGGGCTAAATAGCGGCGAATGGCTACAGTTTGGCGGCGCAGTTCGGCGATATCGGTACGTAAATCTTTCACATTGCCTGAGACGACTAGTTCTTCTAAATCAGAGAGCTGTTCTTCCAATTTATCAATAAACTCGACTTTACGATTGGTCAGTCGTTCGCAGATTGCGACGATAAAGTCCCCCGTAGTTGTAGGCCCATTGCCCTCAAGGATTAGCTCGGCGACATCTTTGACCGACTGTAACTCGCGATCGCAGGTGGAAATGATCCGCTGTTTATCGGCATAGATACGCACTGCCACCATGTCTTCGGGAGCAGAATTGGGGTTGAGGTTAACGCCGCGTAATGCGAGTAATATGCCTTCACCTGTAATCACAGCGCGGGGGCGAGTGTCTTGGGCGAGTAGGGCATCACTTTCGACCTTCGGCAGGCCGCTATTGAGTATCCAGTGGCGTGCCTTTTTATTACGATAGCGAAGGTGTAACCAGAGTAGGCCATCCTGAGGATCCCATTTTTCGATCTGTTCTAGGCTCAAGGTGGAACCCGCTTGGGCGCCGCTGAGCACTAAACTGTAGATAAACCCTTCGTGCATATCGCATTCCATTTAACTTTCAAAATCATCCAAACAAACTAACTGATTTTGTCATGAAAATGAAGTCAGTACTTATGCTTAACGACATGAGGTAAACGTTAATTGACATAAATTTGATGTGCTGAGTGATGCAAGCAACTTAGCCAAGGATAGGTTAAAATTAGCATTAGTAGGCTTAGATCAAAGAGACAATAAAATGGAATACGAATTTCGGCGTAACAGTTTAACTGGCACTTTTTTGGCTAGCTTTAGCATGGATCATGAAGTGCTTGGGCAATGGTTTACGGAAGAATTAGGGACTGAGTTAGCTAAAATTCAGCAAGTGTTGGGTGTGATAAAAGAAATTCAAGCCGATAAACGAGGTTCATGGCGTCTTGTTGGTAATGATTTTACCTTAGAGTTAGAGCGTGAACAGGCGCGAGTCTTTGCCAATACCTTAGGCTTTGAGCAAGAATATGAATTAGAAGAGGCTATGTCACTCTATGATGCTGAGTCAGAAGCTTATTGTGGCCTTGAGGATTTTGAGCAGGCGCTATTGAGTTGGCAGCAATTTATTGAGAAAGGTTTGTAATCATTTATTTAATCTCTATTTGATAAAAACATAAAGGCAATCATGGGATTGCCTTTATTGTTTGCGCGATACCAAGCTCATTTTTGTATCTTTAATGATTCAGATAGCGCACCGCCATTTCGGTTCTCGATTTAGCATTGGCTTTACGCAGTAGGTTTTTCACGTGCACTTTAACAGTGCCTTCACTAATGTGTAAATGCTCTGAAATCATGCGATTACTTAAGCCTTCCGCCAGTTGCTGTAGAATTTGCAGCTCCCTTGGGGTTAGGCTCGAAATCCATTCTTGTTCATCGGTCGCATCTTTAAGTTCGTAAAGGTATTCCTCGACTTCATCGCTGATCACCCTGTGGCCAAGCATGGCATTTTTGAGTTTTTCGAGCAGCAAATCTGGCTCAGTATCTTTAAGCAAATAGCCGTCGGCTCCAGCGCGAAGTAAACGGATAACATCCTGTTTTGCATCGGAAACGGTGAGAATTACTATGCGTGAGGTAACACCTTCTTGGCGCATGGCGTTGAGGGTATCTAAGCCTGTCATGCCTTTCATATTCAGATCGAGCAATATGATGTCGGGTTCATCGGTGACCACTGCGGTTAATGCGTCTAAACCACTACCGGCTTCGCCAAATAGGCTGAAGTCAGGATCTGAAGCGATGAGTTGGCAGATGCCTTTGCGCAAGAGGGGATGGTCATCGACCACCAGTACGGAATAAGGTTTACCCATTTGAAGGCTCCTGTTGAGATGGGAAAATAAGCGTCACTCTAGTGCCACTTGACCCTTTGCTGTGCTGCATAAGGTTTAATGGGCTGTTAGGGTTGAGTGCGTCGTCTTGTGCATTGCATCCTTGCTCAGTCGTTGTTGCCATAGCAGGTTTAAATCTCTTTAAATCATTGTCGCTGAACACGACTTTACCTGAAAGCTTACTGGCTCGTTCATGCATTATACCTATGCCAAAATGTTGATCTCGTTCTTTTAAATGTCCAATACCTATGCCGTTATCACAAACATCAATATTGACCATACCCTCGTCATCCTTATAGCAATAGATGTTAATGAGGCTGGCCTCGGCGTGTTTGATGGCGTTTAACGTTGCTTCTCGCGTGATCTGCAGTATGTGGATGTGCTGCTTTGCCTCTAGCCATTGTGGCGCAAGTTTATAGTCTAAGGTTATCTTTATATTCGTCTTTGTCCTGAGTTGCTCAAGCGTAGCCTCTAAAGCACTTTTTAGATCGGGTTCTTTAATTGTGAGCCTAAAGGTGGATAGTAACTCCCTGAGCTGCACGTAGGCAGTACTCACGCCTTCGTTGATTTCGGTTAACTGCGCCTCAACGATCGGGCTGCGGCAACTGCAATCTAAGTTTTTGCGTAATAAGCTAATTTGGATTTTCAGGAAAGATAGCACTTGACCCAAAGAGTCGTGCAGCTCTCGGGCAATTACGCCACGTTCCTCCATTAGCGCCAGTTGCTGTCTTTGCTCTGTGGCATTGTGGATCACGATTGAGCGGGTCAGCATAATTGCGAAATTGTTAAACAAGGCGATATTGGGTGTTTGGTCGGCAATTAACTCTAAATAGCCTAAATTAGCCTGCTCAAATTGCAGTGGGAAACGGGTGCTCTCTTGAGTCATATCTGGCCAACCGCCATCGGCCTCAATCACTTCTAACTCTTGCTCTGGGTATTGAATGATGAGTCTTAGGTAGTCGAGTGATTCATAGCCTTTTAACTGATTCAGCGCCGCCTTGAGAGCCTTGTAATCGAGTTTATTTGCGTTTAATGTCAGTAGGTTATCATATAATAATGCCAGTTCGTTGTTGGCCCTTGTCAGCGCTAAGGTTTTTTCTGCTACCTGCGATTCTAAGTTGCCATAAAGCGTCGCGAGTTCCTTAGCCGTTTTTTGTAGGGCATGGGTCAGCGCTGTAAGTTCAATGTATTCGGTCTCGGGCATTTCAATTTCAAAATTACCTTTAGAAATGGTATTCGCCGACTCCATCAGTTTTTGCAGTGGGATCACTACTTTCTTCTTTGTAAAACGCACGGCCACAAAAGCGATAATGAGCATGACGCCTAAGCCTAATATTTGGCTGGCGGCAAGGAGCCTGAGTTTAAAGGCGGCGTAGTGCTCCATCTCTAGCACCAGTAAATCTATGGTATCAACAAAGTCCTTCAGTGAGGCGACATAATCGCGGGAGTTTTCTTGTTCTATGTAGTGTTTCATCACCAGCCATTTATCGATGACAAGCTGATATTGAGCGGCAATTTCTGGCGGACTAAACCAACTTTCCGAGGGCTTTAATGTGTCGGAATAGAGCGTATTTTCGAATTCGGTAATTTTATCCTGCGCAGCATCACTGCCTGAGTTGGCGTAAAACATTAACCGATAGCTTTGCATCCTCAGCGACCCTGAGGCATTAATCGCCTTGGCGTCGCCTAAGCTGTAGGACAAATTGATGATAGCAAAAGTCGATAAACTACTAGAGAGCAGAATAAGTACTAACATTAATCCTAAGATTTTTGAGGTTAGACTACCTCGTTTCATTAATCCGCTGTTCATTTTGATGGCCGCTGTTATGGCACTTTGCAGTGGTTTTTACATTAGAAAATAATGTAATACATTAACAAAAGTATAGAAATGTGAACAACAACACCTTTACATTTTGATCTAGCGCAAACTTCAACCTATATACCCCCTAAGAGGTATATTTTTAGCAGGGTTAAATCACTAAGTTTGACCATGGAGATGTCGTGATTTACAACAATAATGCAACACGGAGATGAGATGATGAAGAAGATGACAGGTAAGTCCTTTGCACTGAGTGCACTGGTTGCCGCCAGCTTCATGGCAGCGGGCGCAATGGCGAGTGATAAAACAGAGCCTCGCAACGAAGTTTATAAAGATAAATTTAAGAATCAATACAGTAGCTGGCATGATACCGCTAAAAGTGAAGAACTAGTGGATGCTCTTGCACAAGATCCTAATATGGTGATCTTATGGGCGGGTTATAGTTTTGCTAAAGATTATAATGCACCACGCGGCCACATGTATGCGGTAACTGACGTGCGCAACACGCTACGTACAGGTGCACCCGCTAATGCGGAAGATGGTTCTATGCCGATGGCATGTTGGAGCTGTAAGAGCCCTGACGTACCTCGCTTGATTGAAGAGCAAGGCGAAGATGGTTACTTCAAAGGTAAGTGGTCAAAGGGTGGCCCTGAAGTGACAAATACCATTGGTTGTGGTGATTGCCATGAAAAAAGCTCTCCAAAGTTACGTATTTCACGCCCTTATGCAGACCGTGCTTTTGAAGCTATAGGTACACCTTTTAGCAAAGCGTCTAAACAAGATAAAGAATCAATGGTATGTGCTCAGTGCCACGTTGAGTATTATTTTGAGAAAACTGACGACAAAAAGAATTTTGTTAAATACCCTTGGGATATGGGTACAACAGTTGAAAAAATGGAAGTCTACTATGACTCAATCCAATTTTCTGATTGGACACACGCCCTTTCTAAGACACCAATGTTAAAAGCCCAGCATCCAGAGTATGAAACGTGGAAAATGGGTATTCACGGCATGAATAATGTGAGTTGCGTTGACTGTCACATGCCAAAAGTGACCAGTGCTGAAGGTAAGAAGTTTACCGATCATAAAGTGGGCAATCCATTCGACCGTTTTGAAGAAACCTGTGCAACTTGCCATAGCCAGACTAAAGAGTTTTTGGTCGGCGTGACTAATGAGCGTAAAGCTAAAGTTAAAGAAATGAAACTGAAAGCGGAAGAGCAATTAGTGAAAGCGCACTTCGAAGCAGAGGCTGCGTGGAAAGCTGGCGCAACTGAAGAAGAAATGAAACCCATACTGACAGATATTCGCCACTCACAATGGCGTTGGGATTTAGCGATTGCTTCCCATGGTGTTGCAGCTCACGCACCTGATGAAGCATTGCGTATTCTGGGAACTTCGGTAAGTAAAGCTGCTGATGCTCGTGTGAAGTTAGCGCAATTACTCGGTAAAAAAGGCATCACAGATCCTGTTGCGATTCCTGATATCTCTACTAAAGCTAAAGCACAAGCGGCCTTAGGTATGGACATGAAAAAGATGAATGCTGAGAAAGAAGCATTTAAGAAAGACATATTACCTAAGTGGGATGAAGAAGCGAAAAAACGCGAAGCCACTTATAAGTAGGTTTTAATCAATCGCGGTTGAGTTTTCGATATGAGCTAACCCCTCATGCAAACAAAAGCCCTCGCTGACTCAGCGGGGGCTTTTTTATGGAAAAAATATCGAGTAATGTCAGGCGTTGGTCATGCTGGCTGAAGAAATACCACGGGCTAAATCGCTATTTGATCAGTTTTAATAACGCCCTAAACCGCTCGCCTTGGGCTTGATGTTGTAATTCAAATAATAACGATTCTACGTTAGTTAATAGGGCGCCCCTGGCCGTCATCATTTGGATCCCGAGTTGTTTATTCTCAGCACTGCGTGACGAGACGCCATCTGCGACGAGATGCACCGAATATTGCTGTTCGATAAGGTCACAACAGGTTTGGTAAACACACACATGGGTTTCAATACCCGCGAGTATGACGTGTTTGCGATTCGTCTTAGTTAATGCCTTTGCAAACGCGTCACAGTGCCAGCCGCTAAAATGCTGCTTGGCAATGGGTGAGCTGGTTTTCGCAAGTAAGGTTTGCAGCTCAGGGCTAGTTGCTCCGAGTTTATCGGGTAGCTGTTCTAACCACAGTATGGGAATTTCAAATAATTGTGCGCCTTGGATTAAGGTCTGTAGTTGTTGATGCAGCTTGTCACTGTTATCCATGATTTGTGCAAGTTTTCCCTGCACATCGACGATAACGAGAACACATTCTTCAGGTTTTAACATCGGGCCTTCCTTCTGCGCTTGATGATTGTCTTAGTGATGATCTTCGCTTTTGTCTAAGAGCTTGTGTTGTGATGCTCAGATTTCATCTCGTTTTACGCTTCCCCCAGTAGACCCTAAATTAACCTTGTTACCAATAGGCCTAAGGTCGAATAGCTGTCGCACTTAAACTGCTCACTAAAAGAGTGCATCGCACCAGTTAGTGCTCGATTATGGTGCATTTTTAACCTTGAAAAATAGTGTTAAACAATTTAAACCAATAATAATCAATAGATTAAATTGTTGGCCTAATGATTGAATTACCTTTGATACAAGTTAATAACAATCGCGTTTTTTTGGAGGTCAGGATGAAACTAGTCAGCGCTATCATCAAGCCGTTTAAGTTGGATGATGTCCGTGAAGCTATCGCCGGAATTGGTATTGAGGGCATGACGGTGACCGAAGTGAAAGGTTTTGGCCGTCAGAAAGGGCATACAGAGTTGTATCGCGGCGCCGAGTATCAGGTGGATTTTTTGCCAAAAGTAAAACTAGAAATTGCCACTAAGGCTGAAAATCTCGACATGTTGATTGAGGCCATTACCACTGCGGCCCATACGGGGAAAATTGGTGACGGTAAGATCTTCGTCGTTGATTTAGAACATGCTATCCGTATCCGTACGGGTGAACTTGATACTGAAGCGCTATAAGGGGCTGACAATGGGAGAATTAACGAAATTAGGCGGCACAGTCACTGAACTACGCTTTGCACTCGATACCTTTTACTTTTTGATTTCTGGCGCTTTAGTCATGTGGATGGCGGCGGGATTCGCTATGTTAGAAGCGGGTTTAGTTCGCTCTAAAAATACCACTGAAATTTTAACTAAGAACGTTGTGCTGTACGCGATTGCCTGTGTGATGTATCTGTTGGTTGGCTACAACATCATGTATGTGGATAACACTGAAGGTGGCTGGTTACCGTCAATTGGCACCTTAATTGGTTCACAATCAGCAGATGCGAGCCATGCATTAGAATCTGACTTCTTCTTCCAAGTTGTATTTGTGGCAACGGCGATGTCAATTGTCTCTGGTGCTGTGGCGGAACGGATGAAGTTGTGGGCTTTCTTGTTCTTTTCTGTGGTGATGACAGCGGTTATCTATCCAGTAGAAGGTTATTGGACTTGGGGCCAAGGTTTTATCGCTAAACTGGGCTTTGTAGACTTTGCTGGTAGCGGTATTGTGCATATGACGGGGGCGACCGCGGCGATTGCTGGCGTAATATTACTCGGTGCGCGTAAGGGTAAATACGGGCCTAATGGTCAAGTGAATCCTATTCCAGGCTCTAACTTGCCAATGGCAACCTTAGGTATGTTTATTCTGTGGATGGGCTGGTTTGGCTTTAACGGCGGATCGCAATTAATGGTGTCGGATGCGGCGAATGCAAGCTCAGTGGCGAAAGTGTTTGTGAATACCAATACCGCAGCGGCTTTTGGTGCTATCTCTGCGCTTATCGTGTGTAAGATGATTTGGGGTAAAGCGGATTTGACCATGATCCTTAACGGTATTCTGGCTGGATTAGTGGCAATTACGGCAGATCCTCTTTCGCCTTCATTGTTAATGGCGGGTGTGATTGGTTTAGTGGCGGGCGGTGTGGTGGTCTTCTCGATTGTGGGCTTAGATCGCATTAAGATCGACGATCCCGTCGGTGCGATTTCAGTACACGGTGTGGCTGGTTTCCTCGGCTTAATGTGTGTGCCATTATCCAATGCTAATGCAACTATTACCGGACAGTTGACGGGCGCAGCGATCATTTTCACTTGGGTATTCTGCTCATCATTTGCAGTCTGGTATGTGATTAAGATAACCATGGGGATCCGTGTGACTGAGGAAGAAGAATACAACGGTATGGATGCTTCTGACTGCGGTATTGATGCCTATCCTGAGTTTGTTACGGTCAAAAATGCGGGCTGATTAAACTTGCACATTAATACGTGATTCACCTTGATGCTTAGCTTGGATCGAGGGATAGTGAAGCAGAGCCTAGGCTCTGCTTTTTTATGGGTAATCAATGTGATTGAAGTTTAAGCACAGGGTCATAAGCTTAATTACTGAGCAATTCTGTTTTCTTGTATAAATTAAGGAGTGTTCTATGAGCTTGAATATAAAAACAATAGGTCAATTTTCGCGACTAAGTCTTATCGTCATTTCTGGCTGGATATCGGTTTCTGCCTTTGCAGGAGAAGTGATCGTTAATCGCTCAAGTGAGCCTGTCGATGCCTTTGCCGTGCGTGATCAAGTGCTCAAGGATTTTGAATGGCAGGAGTCGCTTCGTCGCCAGCAGCAAATCCAAATTTTGCAGGCTTTACCCTCAGGTTGCGTTACGGTCATGAAACCCTATCGACATTTTACCTGTGGAGAGCATAACTATCGGCCGTATCATTATCAGCAGCGTGAGTTATACATAGAAGTTGACCGACCTTCACAATAGTTAATTCGTTAAATTATTTGCGATTATTTTCAATCGATCGCGATTATCATTTTTTGTAACCATTTTATGTCGTCTTTTTCGCCATTTGTAATAAGCTCAAATAGGAGCTAATGGTGTGGGAGGACGTATGTCGAAACTATTCCGAGCCGTATACTTGAGTACGATCTTGAGCGTTGTATTCAGTCAATTGTTTGCTTGTAGCTCGACGACCATCGCGCCTGATCCGTCTGATCTTGAGTCGCTACTTGCCGATTCACTGTTTACCCCTGTGGCCGATATTCCTTCTGTTGCTGATATCTTTTATCTGCCCCCCGAGGTTGTGATAGACGTAAAACGTCGCTATGGGATATACACTTTGTCACACAATAACAACATGTTAGCCAATGAATGGTTAGCTAGTTATATCAATGCGAGTCAAACCAATAGCGCTAACATTGATTTTCGATATCAAAATAATCTGACCCAAATTGCCCGTGAAACCTACGCCCAAAGGGCGGGTAATTGCATGTCTTTAGTGGTCATGACTTCTGCATTAGCGGACATATTGAATGTGAGTGCTGAGTATCAAGATATCGCGATAGAACCCGTATGGGATAAGCAAGGTGATTTCTATTTAATCAATGGGCATGTGAATTTACGTTTATTTCCACCTGAAAACGCACATTCAGTTTATGTGTCATCTGCAGCTGTTTTAGTGGACTTTATGCCGGAGCGAGCTCTACGGGGATACGGTAAAACCCAAGTGGATCGGCAGACCTTAATCAGTATGTTTTACAACAACATGGCGGCAGAGTCTTTGGTGAACGGTGATTTAGACAGGGCCTATGCCTTGATCAAAGCGGGTTTAAAAGTCGGCCAGTTTGTTCCTTCACTCAACACGCTCGCCATTATTTACCGGCATAAAGGTGATGAAAAGCGGGCCGAACAGGTTTATCGCTATGCACTCAAGTTTGATGCGAAAAATCTGACAACGCTTTATAACTTAGCCTTGATTTTAGGGGAGCAGGGTCGGCTTGATGAATGGGCCGAAATTAATAAAGTGCTTGAATTAGCGCGAATACGTAATCCCTATTATTACTATGATATGGGGCAGCAAGCCTATGATGAGCATCAATACAACGAGGCCTTGGCTTGGTATCAAAGGGCGTTGGCAAAAGCGGATTATCGTCATGAGTTCTTCTTCGGTTTATCTAAAACCTACTGGGCTCTGGGGGACGAAAAGCGTGCCAAACTGAATATGGATAAAGCCTTGGCTTTGAGCCGAGATGAGTCAGAGCGTCAACGCTATCAGAGCAAGTTACAAGTCATGTTACAGCATTAGCATTTGCCCGCTTTTTTCTATGGAGAGCTGGTCATCAATTATGCTTATTACGGGTAAACATCTTTGCTTGCTAACATAGGGCACCTAAATACACTTGCAGCAAATATGTTTATTCCTTTTTATCCGCCATATTCGATTTTGTTCATCAAGGCTGTGAGTTAGCTGGCATATTTGAATTTTTATTTTTTTAAAATATATTAAAACAATAAGTTATATTTGATTTTTTGAAATGGAGACAACTTGGTTGCATTGGCGCCTGAGACTCGATAAATTGAACCCAGTATTGCAGTTGAGATCCCTTATCGCAGCGATAGAAATAGCCTAAAACACCAGCGTTGGAGCAGTAAAATTATGTATTACCAAAATGATGACGTTCGCATTAAAGAAGTAAAAGAGTTACTTCCACCTATCGCGATTCTTGAACGATTTCCTGCTTCCGAAAAAGCCTCTGCGACTGTGTTTAATGCGCGTAATAGTATCCATAATATTCTGGCTAAGTCTGATGATCGTCTCTTAGTGGTGATTGGCCCTTGTTCTATCCACGATCCCAAAGCTGCGTTGGAATATGGACAGCGTTTGGTCTCACTGCGTGAACGTTATAAAGATCAACTCGAAATTGTGATGCGAGTGTATTTTGAAAAACCAAGAACCACAGTGGGTTGGAAGGGGCTGATTAACGATCCTTACATGGATAACAGCTTTAAACTCAATGATGGTTTACGCACCGCCCGTAAATTATTAGTGGATTTGAACGACAGCGGTATGCCAACCGCGGGTGAGTTTCTTGACATGATCACCCCACAATATATGGCTGATTTAATGTGCTGGGGAGCCATTGGCGCCCGTACGACAGAATCTCAAGTACACAGAGAGTTAGCCTCGGGTCTTTCTTGTCCGGTCGGCTTTAAAAATGGTACAGATGGCACGATTAAAGTTGCTATTGATGCGATAGGTGCTGCCAATGCACCACACCATTTTTTATCTGTGACTAAGTTGGGCCATTCGGCGATCGTTTCGACTAAGGGCAATCCTGATTGCCACATTATTTTACGGGGTGGCCGCGAGCCCAATTATAGCGCGCCGCATGTCACTGAGATTAGCCAGCAATTGTTAAAAGCAAAGCTTGCCGACAACATCATGATCGACTTTAGCCATGCGAATAGTAGTAAAGAGTATCAACGTCAGTTAGTGGTTGCTGAAGATGTCGCTGGTCAAGTGGCGGCGGGAAATACTGCTATTTTTGGTGTTATGGTAGAAAGCCATTTAGTGGAAGGTCGTCAAGATCTTATTGAAGGTCAAGAGTTATGCTATGGGCAGAGTATTACCGATGCGTGTATTGGTTGGGATGATACCGAGCGTCTGTTAGCCATTTTGAATCAAAGCATTATCGAACGCCGTCAGGTTTAATTATCTGCTCAAGCGAACATAAACCGCAACTATACCTGAGTCAGGCGTTAACGATTGCGGGTTAAGTAAAAACAAAGGCACTATCCCGGCGCCTTTGTTTTATCTATTTATTGCTTATTTCAACAATGTATTCATTTGCTTTGGCTAAGCTACCAAAGGCGGCAATAAGGTTGTTTCTACCTTTATCTTGTATCTCTGGATTGCCTGATTCGATCATCATCCACACCCAAGTTTGGATCAGTGGTAATGGCGGGTATTGAACTTTAGCGGAATCCAACATAAAGCTTCCTTTGATCTTAATTTAATTTGTTTGTCTTAATGTTCTCGCTAGAACTTGGGCGTATGAATCGCAAAATCTAGCGCGTAGAGGTTAACAAATTCTATTGATTTGTATAACCGCCTCCATGGCATTTTGGGCAAAACGGCAAAAATAATCAACAGCAGCAACTTTGTGCCAAGCCTTCTTCCATTGCACTCTTATCCTCTTACATACGGCTCTGAGGTTAAGTAAAACGGTACATGCCTGAACACAAATCAGTATAAATTCATTTATTGTGAATACGCCAGTGTAATGCGTAAGTATGATGTTTTGGCTTTAAATGCAATCAAAATAGCAGCTGAGTATGTCGTGAATAAGTCTATTTGTCTGTCAGGAAAATCTGATTGATTTTATTCAGACTTTGCTAGTTTCGCTTAGCTTATGTCCGGTGTGAACTGTTACAATTGGCATAACTCATTCAAGGTTATGTCCTATGCGCCCAACGTTATATTTTGAAGGTCCAGTCGATAAATTAAACTGGCACGTCATGAAGCTGCTTTGGCCTTACTTATTGGAATACAAAGGCCGTATTGCGTTGGCGATGTCATGCCTCATCATCGCTAAGCTGACCAGCGTGGCTCTACCTTTTATTCTGAAGCATTTGGTCGACACCTTAGATGCCGATAAAACCGCGCAAGCCCTCAGTGTGCCCGTAGGATTAGTGTTGGCCTATGGTGCGATTCGTTTACTGACGGCGATTACGGGGGAGATCCGCGATACCTTGTTTGGTCGGGTGACTGAGCGGGCGATCCGCCGTTTAGGCTTAGCGGTATTCGACCATTTACACCGACTGGATCTCGACTTTCATCTAGAGCGCAAAACCGGCGGCCTATCCCGCGATATTGAACGCGGCACCAGCGGCGTGAGTTTCCTCATGCGTTTTATGGTGTTCAACATAGTGCCGACCTTGCTCGAAATTGTCATGGTGATTGGCATTTTCTTTTATAACTACGGCATTGCGTTTGCGGCAATCACCTTTATTGCTGTGTTGGCTTATATTATTTTTTCTGTGGTCGCGACCGAATGGCGTACTGAGTATGTACGTGATGCGGCCAAGGCTGACTCGTTATCGAATACCCGCGCCATCGACAGCTTGCTGAACTATGAAACGGTAAAGTATTTTAATAATGAAAAGTATGAGTCGCAGCGCTATGACCAAGCGCTTGAACAGTGGGAGATAGCTAAGCGTAAGAATCGTTTATCTTTGTTTGCGCTCAATGGTGGACAAGCTGTGATTATCGCTTTGGCTATGACTGCTATGATGGCGCTGGCGGCTTACCGAGTTACCTATGGCGATATGACCTTAGGTGATTTTGTGTTGATTAATGCGTTTATGATGCAGCTCTTTTTACCCCTTAACTTCTTAGGTTTTGTGTATCGCGAAATTCGCGGCGCGTTAGCCAATATTGAGCGCATGTTTAGCCTACTTGATAAACATCCTATGATAGTCGACTTACCCCAAGCACTCGATTTTCAACCCACTAAGGGTGAGTTGATATTTGAAAATGTTAATTTCAGCTACGATGAGCGGCAAATTCTGCGGGACGTGAGCTTTAAGGTTGAAGCCGGTAAAAAGGTGGCTGTTGTAGGTGATAGTGGCGCAGGTAAATCGACCCTGATTAAACTGCTATTTCGATTTTACGATGTGGACCAAGGTGCGATTAAAATCGATGGTCAAGATATCCGCCATCTCACCCAAGATGCGCTGCGGCGTGCCATTGCCATAGTGCCGCAGGATACTGTGCTGTTTAACGATTCATTAGTCGAAAATATACGTTATGGTCGCCCAAGCGCGACGGATGAAGAGGTGCGTAACGCTATTAAATTAGCGCACTTAGAGCAATTTATTGCATCACTTGCCCTTGGTTGGGACACAAAGGTGGGTGAACGCGGCTTAAAGCTATCTGGCGGAGAAAAACAGCGGGTCGCGATAGCAAGGGCCATTTTGAAGGGCTCGCCAGTGCTGGTGTTTGATGAGGCGACATCTTCACTCGATAGTCGCTCCGAGCAAGCTATTTTGTCGGCACTGCGGGAAGTCGCTAAGGGGCACACTAGCCTAGTGGTGGCTCATAGGTTATCGACCATAGTCGATGCCGATCAAATTGTGGTATTAAGCCAAGGAGAAATAGTTGAGCAAGGTAATCATCAGACTTTGCTGTTGGCAAATGGTCTCTATGCCAAATTATGGCGGATACAAAATGAGCAACAACATACTCATCTGAGCAGTTAATAGCGTAATACAGTTCAGTCTTTATTCAGCTTCGGCTCTCTATACTCAATGCCAACACATCAATCGGAAGAGATCTGGCATGGAAAATATTACACTGAGTGCTAATATTGAAGGCAAAGAAGAAAAAGTCGCCACTGATTGGTATGCCATCATGGCGACATTGAAAAAACGTGGTGTTGATTATGATTCATTGCAACGCATTCATGCTGAATTGAATGCGGGCCTGTTGGTTACTACTCGGCGACTTACCTTGGCTAAAGTCAATCCAGAAATGGTGCTGGCGGGTGTGATCCGCGATATGAACGCGCCGACAAGTGACTTTATGGGTATGCGTTAGGTGTGTTCGCTAGTGCTTTAGTACAGTTTAGGTGAGAACGTCCGAGAATAGAGGTGAGCCTCTATTCTTGATGATCTAGAGAGACTCCAGAGATAAAATATGGCTGAATTAAGCTACGCCGTTCAGCTTCCCCGCTTTCCAACCTTCACATAAAAGATTCAATTTAGGTACTGACTCATCTATCAAAGTGAGTCGAATGATCTGCCCTTCGCGAAAACACACTAGTTCACCTTCGATCTCGGTCAGGCGATTACAGCTCTTACAGCTAGTGCTTACAGTTTTACTGGCGGGCAGTTGGCTTACGAAGCTAGATTTCAAAGTGTTTCCTTAAGTTCAATTGTGGGTAAGACACTTGAATAATGTCTCACGTCACGGATCTTACCTCTTTTGTGATACGCATTCAAATATACCTTATGTAAACCCTATATAGACGAAAGTTGTATTCGCCATTAACCGCGAGGGTTCGCGGCTACTTATCCATATGTGCATAGTATTTATCGAGTGAAATGGATAAACCGCTATCGAGCACAATTCGGACATGTGAAGGTTTGAGTTGTCTTGGTTCTGTCACTCCGCAAGAGTGCGCAATTAAGGCTAAGTCATGGTGTAAATTATGATTATAGTTAGCAACACGAGCCGATTTATCCCTAGGATCGAGTCCTTGTTGTAGTTTGGGATTGTGCGTTGTGATGCCCGTTGGGCAGGTATCTCTATTGCACTGTAAGGCTTGAATACAACCGAGGGCGAACATATTGCCACGGGCCGATGCGATGAAGTCGGCACCTAATGCCAAAGCCCAAGCGACTCTTGATGGCACAATAAGTTTACCCGAAGCGATGACTTTGATGCGTTTACGCAAGCCTCGTTGGATCAAGACATTAACTATGATAGGTAAGCTTTCCTTCAGTGGTAATCCGACATAATCCATTAAAGGTTGTGGTGCAGCGCCTGTGCCGCCATCGGCACTGTCTAAGGTAAAGAAGTCGGGGGCAGAGTCTTCGCCACGACGTTCAATTTCATCACATAAATCTTCGAGCCACTGCACGTCACCGAGTACGGCCTTAATGCCCGTTGGTTTACCGGTAACTTCACGTACTCGCTCAACCATATCCAAAATATCATTCACGGATTTGAATTCAATATGACCATTAGGGCTAATAGAGTCATAACCCTGAGGAATACCGCGAATATGGGCAATTTCAGCCGTGACTTTGATCCCTGGTAAAATGCCACCTTTGCCCGGTTTAGCTCCTTGACTCATTTTAATTTCGAACATTTTGACTTCGGGATGAATGGCTATCGACTTGAGCTTTTCATCGTCTAAATGTCCTTGCTCATTACGTACACCGTATTTGGCCGTTCCAATTTGAAAGACGATATCGCAGCCACCTTTTAGATGATAAGGGCTCAAGCCGCCTTCACCTGTGTTAAGCCAGCAACCCGCCTGCGCCGCACCGTGGGAAAGGGCGGTAATTGCTGGGCGTGATAGCGCGCCAAAGCTCATGGCTGAAATATGACAAATGGCTTGAGTCGTATAGGGTTGGCGGCAATTGGTGCCAATTGTCAGTGGATGAATGGGTGTGATCTCTTCATCTTGGGTTGGGAAGGCGGTATTCATAAACATAATAGTACCGGCGTTATCTAAGGGGCGAGTCGAACCAAAGGCGATAGTTCTATCAACATTTTTAGCCGCGCGGTACACCCAACTGCGTTCAGCACGGTTGAAGGGCAATTCTTCTCTGTCTTGGGCAAAAAAGTATTGTCTAAAGAACTCGCCTTGTTTCTCGAACAGATACCGAAAGCGACCAATTACAGGATAGTTATGTCTTACGGCTTGTTTGGTCTGCATTTTATCTGCGATATACATGTAAATAACCGCGAGTACTGCGAGTCCTATTACAATTAAAAACAACCCTGAAAATAGATCGAGTCCCCACATAAACCAATTGAGTTCACTCATGTTATTTATCCTTATTCTTGTCCGTAACGGGTGGCGATCAAGCTCGCAGGTTGGTCATCATTAAGAGAGAGTATAAACAGCTGGCTATAATCATCTTCGCTGATCGCTTGGATCTCTGGTCCGCCAAGGGCTTTAATGATCAGTGGGACAGTGTTTGAATGCCCAACGATGAGTGTATTGCCCTTTACAGCATGCACTTGTTCAACAATGTGTTGGATATGTCCTTCGATAGGTTTGGCTGCTTCTACTATCGTCACAGGTAAATGGCGAGCCTCGGCGATGGGCGCGAGTGTTTGCTGGGTTCTTAGGTATTGAGTCGCAATAAGTTGCGAAAGCGGCGTGCGGCTCAAGGCAGTGATCAGTGATGTTGCGCGCATTTCTCCCTTGGGTGATAACTGCGGGTTATTGGCTGGCGTGTCGGCTTTTTCGGCATGTCTGACTAAAATAATTAGTCTGCTCTCCGCATGAGCTTGGCTAATGGGAGTAAAGCCGAGGCAAGTGAATATGACGAGGCTTGTTAGCAGGCTAAAGCGTTTTATATTGATACCCAGATTATGCTTAAAATAGTGCTTAAGGATTAGTGTAAACCCGTGAAAGCGGAAATGACTCAAACTGCGGCCTGCTGCCATGGTGTAACATCCTTTTCTATTGGCTTATGTCTAAGCTCAGCGATAGTAATGATCTGCATTGCGGTGGGTTGGCGCTTTATGCACCTTATTAAAGAATGAACCCACTTAATTTATGTGGGCCTTATCATGGCCTTGTGGTCAGATGGTACTTCAATTCTAAAAATTACTAAAGCTGGTTAAATTTTGGTCGATAATTAAGTCGACCCGAATTGAATGGATAGTCATCATGGAAATCAATAAACCCCCTCAAGTGCAAAGTACTCCTTTGCCACAGAAAAAATATGCTGAAAACGCGGCGTCTAAGGGCACCGAAGTGAGTGATTCGAAGGACGCGAAAGCCACAGAAGTAACCTCGAAGCAAACCGCGCAGCAAACGAGTAAGCAGCTGATGAATCAAGCGATTTTATCGGCACAGCAAGATGTGAATATCAAGTCAGGCGATCAGTCTATGGCCTTGCTTTATCGCGCAGCGATAGAGTCGATTAATAAAGAATTAGCGCCCACTATGGGCGAGAACGCGATTCAGACGGCTTACGATAATGGCGTAGATACTTCTCCAGAAGCGACAGCAGATCGTATCGTGAGTTTTGCGACGCAGTTTTTTAGCATTCACCAACAACAAAATTCGGGTATGAGTCTAAGTGATCAACTCGATAGCTTTATGGGGATTATTGGCGGTGCCATCGACAATGGCTTTAAAGAGGCTAAAGATATTCTGTCCGGCCTTAAAGTATTGCAGGGTGATATTGCCGATGGTGTCGATAAAACCTACAGCTTAGTGCAAGAGGGGCTGCAAGCCTTTAGAGATAGCTTTAACAAGAAGACTGATGAGACAGCATCGAGTCCGAGTTAATACCTCAGTATTTTCAGTTCTATATTCAGCGTTATAGTCATAAGCCCCTTATATAAGGGGTTTTTGTTGTGCAGAAAAAAGTCTATGCTGGAAGCCTATTTAACGTTTCGCTTGAGGGCAAGTTATGTGGATTAGGGGACAAGTGATAGAACGTATTGATTGGAGTGATAAGTTATTCTCATTGCGCATTGCTGCCGAGTTAGCTCCATTTATTCCTGGTCAGTTTATCAAGTTAAGTCAAATGCAAGATGATAAGCGTGTGGCTAGAGCCTACTCCTTAGTTAATTCTCCCGATAAACCCTATGCCGAGGTGCTCGCCGTTGCGGTAGAGGATGGCCTGTTATCGCCTCAATTACACAACCTTGCAATAGGCGATGAAATTGAAATTACCTCAACCGCGACCGGTTTTATGACCTTAGCTGAAATTCCTAAGGGTGAACTCCAAGGGAAGCATTTGTGGTTTTTAGCCACAGGAACAGCGGTAGGGCCATTTTTGTCTATGCTCGACACCGATGAACCTTGGGAGCGTTTTGAAAAAGTCGTGCTTGTGTATGGCGTGCGCGAGGCACAGGATTTGGCATATCTTGATAAGCTGCGTAATTTAGAACGCAAATACCCTGAACAATTTTCATTAGTCTTGAGTGTGACCCGTAAACCCTTTGCCGATGCTTTGCAGTGCCGCATTCCCGAGGGAATAGTCTCGGGTGAAATCGAAAAAAAGGCAGGATTAACCTTAAACGCAGCTGACTCTCAAGTTATGATCTGCGGCAATCCGGGTATGATTAATGGTGCGCAAGCCGCTTTACTCGATAAAGGGTTAGTGAAGAATTTACGCCGTGCTCCTGGGCAAATTACCGTTGAAAAATACTGGTAATCTCAATTTTACATAGAAGGCGAGAGTAAACTTGTTGCCGTTCTTGCCCCTAAAAAGCCATAGCGTTTAATGCAAACAAAAGGAAATTTTTGATGAAGTTGTTAAGTTCTCAAGCTTCGCCCTATGCCCGTTGTGTAAGAGCCTTAATCCAGTATCTAGGGATTAACAATATTGAAGAGCAGTTAGTTAATCCCTTTGAAAACAGCGCAGAATTACTCGATGCTAACCCGTTAGGACAGATCCCGTGTCTTATTACCAACGATGGTGTAGCACTATTCGATAGTGAAGTGATTATGCGTTACCTAGATGCAGAGCTTGGCGATCGTAAGATGTTTGGGATCTCAAATAATAACTGGGTGCTGGAGTGTCAGTATTCTTTAGTTAAAGGCTTAATCGATAGCGCGGTGAAATTACGCCAAGAGCAAATGCGTGAAGAAGAAGGCGTGAGGTCAGTATTTTGGACTGCACGTTTTGAACAAGCACTGCTGCGCGGCCTTATGCAGATTGAGCTTCAAACTGTGATCACCCAAACCACGATTCAAGCACCGCAATTAGCCTTGATTTGCTTACTCGATTATGTGGATTTTAGACATCCAGAGCTAGATTGGCGTAAGGTTGCACCTGCGACAGCACTTTGGTTCAGTGAAATGCGTGATTTACCTGCATTTATTCAAACTCGTCCCCAATAATCCGCAGAGGATGCTCAACCGTCGGTTGCGCGTCTTCCTTTTGGCCTATCACGGCGATTTTGTTCACCAAAAGCGCCGAATAACTCACGAGTAACCCCATACTCTACTCTGCGATCATTGCCTAGTTGGCGCCTGTCTTCATGGTGTTGATAGCGGCATTGGCAGTTTGCCATAGTGCATTCTTCCATCGGAATTTCGGGCGCATCTTTTGATAAAAATCGTTTTCCAGAAAGCGCTTCAATCTGCTCACAGCAACTGCCGTTATTCACTATGCTCACACTGTGAAAACTGTGAGTTTTATTAATACTGGGATCTGCAGCTTGAGAAGAGTGTTTATGTCTTTTGGGACTAGTATTGAGTTTGAATAAGCCAAATAGCGCAATTGCGGCTACGCCTAGCAGCAAAACAGTTAACATAACGCCTCCTGAAAGCATTTTAATCAAATTAAGGTTCAGTTTAGTTTGATTTGAGATAATCTCAAATTTTCAGATTAATACTATTAAAAACATAAAGTTAATTAGCTGCTTGCTCTCAAGTTCCGTATCTATTACTCTTGCGAAACTGATAAGCATTATCATTAATGCGTTAGTGTTCAAATTTTGCTGAACACGTCATCACTTTGGGGAGAATTCGGTAATGAAATGGGTAACTTGCGCGGCTGTTTTTGGGTTAATGTCGGTTGGGCATTCAGCGAATGCAGATGATAAATTAACCGTTTATTCTTATCGTCAAGCTTTCTTGGTGGAGCCTATCCTGACGCGTTTCACCGAAGAAACTGGCATAGGTGTGAATTTGGTATTTGCTAAAGACGGTATTGCCGAGCGTCTCGTCCGTGAAGGCCGTTTATCCCCAGCGGATCTTGTGCTGACGTCTGATTTTTCACGTTTAGTTGAATTAGTGGATAAAGATCTAACCTCTCCAGTCAAAAATCCCCTGCTAGAGAGTAATATTCCTGCGCAGTATCGCGATCCCGACGGCCAGTGGTATGCCCTGACTATGCGGGTGCGAAATCTCTATACAGCCAAGGATCGTTTAGGCCAGCAGCAATTGACCTATGAAGAATTAGCCGATCCCAAATATAAAGGAAAGATTTGTACTCGCAGTGGTAAACATCCATACAACATAGCGTTAGTAGCATCTATGATTGCTCATCACGGTGAAGCTGAGGCAAAAACTTGGTTACAAGGCGTGAAAACTAATTTAGCCCGTAAACCTCAGGGGAACGACAGGGGGCAAATTGCCGCAGTAAAAGAAGGTGTGTGTGAGATCGCCATTGGTAATAGCTACTATTACGGCAATATGTTGCAGGATCCTGAGCAAAAGGCGATTGCCGAAGCTGTGACGCTCAACTTCCCGAACCAAGCTGACCGCGGTGCCCATGTGAATGTGTCTGGTATGGTACTCACTCGCCATGCGCCTAATAAAGCCAATGCGATCAAATTGATGGAGTTCTTATCCGCCGATGTGGCTCAGAAGGCCTATGCCGATGTGAATATGGAATATCCAGTGAAAGCCGATGTGGCACCTTCATCTTTAGTGGCTTCATGGGGTAAGTTTAAGTCAGATCAATTGCCCATTTTTAAGTTGGCAGAATATCACCAAGCGGCGGTTAAGCTATTAGATGAAGTGCAGTTTGATCTCTAGCTCCAGTGCTAGCGACAAAATGCAGATTTAGGTTATCAGCGCCAGTGATTGGCGCTGTGATGTTTTAAGGATTGACATGATTTTAGGATTAGCCAGAAGCTGGTCGCTTGCTGGTTATGCCGTGGCTGCCTTGCTGGTATTGCCACTATTTGCGTTGATATTTCAAGCTTTTCAGCCTGACGAAGCCGTGTTTGGGCACTTGATGGCAACGGTTCTGCCGACATATATCATTAACAGTTTATTGCTGATTTTCTGGGTGAGTCTGGGGGCGTTATTACTCGCTTTACCCTGCGCTTGGTTGATGGCTCGTTGTGAATTTGTCGGCAGGCGATATTTGCAATGGGCGCTATTATTGCCCCTCGCTATGCCTGCGTATATTGTCGCCTACGTCTATACCGATTTACTCGATTATGCGGGGCCAGTGCAGCGCGGTCTTCGTTCGATATTTGGCTGGGACTCACCGCAGGATTATTTCTTCCCCGATATTCGTACCTTAGGCGGCGCGGCGTGTATGTTGTCGCTGGTATTGTTTCCCTATATTTATCTCTTGGCGCGTACCGCTTTTATGGAGCAATCCTTAAGTTTGGCGCATGCTTCGCGCATTATGGGCTGTTCACCGTGGCAAAGTTTTTGGCGTTTATCTTTGCCTATGGCAAGGCCTGCGCTCGCCGTTGGGGTGGCTTTAGTGGCGATGGAGACGGCCGCTGATTTTGCAACGGTTAACTATTTTGCCGTGCCCACCTTAACGACAGCCGTGTATGACACTTGGTTGGGTTATGGCAATTTGACCGCCGCCGCTAAGTTATCGGCGATTATCTTGCTGGTGGTATTTAGTCTGATTGGATTTGAGCGTTTTGCCCGTCGTAAACAGCAGTTATTCCAAAAACAATCACGTATACAAGCCACTGACTTGTATCGACTCTCGATGACTCAAACCTTGGTCGCACTCAGCTTTTGCGGCATGCTATTGCTATTAGCCTTTCTGTTACCTTTCGGGATTTTATTATCCTATGCGATTGGTTACTTTGAACAAAGCTGGGATAAGAGTTTTTGGCAATTGAGTCTTAACAGCCTCAGTCTTGCGCTGATCACCAGTTTACTCTGTTGCTTAATCGCCTTACTGCTTATGTTCGTTCGCCGGATAAGCCCAAGACAGAGTGATGCTTTGCCCTCACGGTTAGCTTCGACGGGCTACGCCTTACCAGGCACTGTGCTGGCTATTGGGGTATTAGTGCCTTTAACTATGTTAGATTTTGCGATTAACGATCTGGCGGATCTTGTCGGCATAGCAGGTCCTGGTCTTATCCTTACAGGCAGTGTGATGGCATTGATTTTTGCTTTTTGTGTGCGTTTCGTGGCAATTGCGATTGGCAGTGTTGAAAGCAGTTATAAACGCATCTCGCCATCGCTAGACATGGTGAGTCTGACCATGGGGCAAACTCCTCGGCAACTTTTGCGGCGGGTGCATTTGCCTTTACTTGCTAAGGGATTATTTGCGGGCGCTTTATTGGTGTTTATCGAAAGCATGAAGGAACTGCCCGCTGCGTTATTGCTGCGGCCTATCGGCTTTGAGAATCTTGCAACTTATGTATTCCAGTTTGCGTCCGATGAAAAACTCGAGCACGGCGCATTAGCTGCTATTGTGATTGTACTGGTGGGTTTAGTGCCGCTTATTTATTTAAACCGTTCATTGGAGCATCACAGCTGATGACAAGTACGCTCAAGCTTAAGCAAATTTATAGCGATTATCAGGGCCAGCAAGTACTTAATGGTTTGAGTTTAACGCTCGCCCAAGGGGAAATCCTGGCGTTGTTAGGCCCAAGCGGTTGTGGCAAGACGACCTTATTACGTGCGGTTGCTGGATTACAGGCCATAAGCCAAGGTGAAATCCAGATTAATGGCCGCATAGTGAGTGGCAATAGCCAGTTTGTACCTAGCGAGCAGCGCGGCATCGGCATGATTTTTCAAGACTATGCGCTTTTCCCTCATTTGACTGTGGCGGAAAATATCCTCTTTGGGGTGGCTAGATTGTCGGGCGCAGAACGTCAGGCACGTTTGGATGAAATGCTAGCCTTGATCAAACTTGAAGGGTTGGCACAGCGTTATCCCCATGAATTATCTGGCGGTCAGCAGCAGCGAGTTTCGATTGCGCGGGCACTTGCCTATGAGCCGCAGTTATTGCTGCTCGATGAGCCTTTTTCCAATATTGATGCCCAAGTGCGCTACGAGATGATGGCGGAAATTCGCAGCATCTTAAAACAGCGTAATGTCAGCGCGGTGTTTGTTACTCATAGCAAGGATGAAGCCTTTGTATTTGCAGATACTTTAGCCATCTTTAATCAAGGCATCATAGTACAGCATGGTAGTGCCGAAGCTTTATATGCCGCCCCAAACAGCCGCTATGTGGCGGACTTTTTAGGTAGCGGTAATTACTTACCTGCAGCAGTGTTTGATGGGCACAGTGTTGTCACTCCCATAGGTCATTTAACCAGCCTCACGCCATTAAATTTGCCGAGCGAGTTCAGCGGAACAGTATTCTTGCGACCACAGCAATTGACGCTCAGCGCCGATGAACAGGGCGTTGGTACTATCACTGAGCGACGTTTCTTAGGCGCCTTTTGTCATTATTGGGTCAAAATTGAGGCCGCTTCCCATGCTTATTATGTGGAGGTGCGTAGCCAAATGATGCAGCTCACTATCGGCCAAAAAGTTGGGGTAACGACTGAGCCGCATTCGCTCGTGTTGTTTGAATCTTCAGCATATTCAAACTGTGGGGACCCAATCTAAGCGATGAGTATTTATTCAATGCTGATATGACATAGCCAACTAAAGTACGACATTTTTGCTTACGTTTAACTTGGGTCTATGCGGTATTGGTTGGTGATATTTTCGACCATCCTTGCTACTTTTATCCTCTGGTTTTGGAGGAATTATGATAAAAACAATAAATTCAATTTGCACCCTCGTTATTGTAGCAACGGCAATATCGTCTTCAGGAGTGATGGCCATGGATAGGATCACAGGTAAAGCCTTCGCAACGCGATCAGAAGTGTATGCAACCCAAGGGATGGCGGCGACCAGTCAGCCTTTAGCCACGCAAGTCGCTATTGATATACTCAAGCAGGGCGGCAGTGCGGTCGATGCAGCGATTGCCGCTAACGCTATGTTAGGATTAGTCGAGCCAACGGGGTCGGGTGTCGGTGGGGACTTATTTGCTATTGTCTGGAGCGCAAAAGATAAACGCCTCTATGGTCTTAATGCATCGGGGCGCAGTCCCAAATCCTTAAGTTTAGAAAAGCTTAAATCCCTCGGATTAGACTATTTACCGCCGCTTGGACCTTTGCCTGTTTCTGTACCGGGCACTGTGGACGGTTGGTACGAGCTGCATAATAAGTTTGGTAAATTAGCTATGGCCGATAACCTTGCGCCTGCAATTCATTATGCCCGTGATGGTTTCCCTGTGTCAGAGTTGATTGCCTATTACCTTGATGGCAGTGGTAAAAAACTGGCTAAATTCCCCGGTTTTAAAGAAACCTATATGCCTAATGGTAAGATGCCTGCCGTAGGGGAAATCTTTAAAAATCCCGCGCTTGCTAACACTTATGAGAAAATTGCCAAGGGCGGTCGCGATGCTTTCTATAAAGGTGATATTGCCAAAAGTATCGATAAGTACATGAAATCCCAAGGTGGTTATTTGAGTTATGATGACTTAGCGAGCCATACTAGCGACTGGATAGATCCCGTTTCGGTGAACTACCGTGGTTACGATGTGTGGGAACTGCCACCTAATGGTCAAGGCATTGCGGCGCTACAAATCTTAAAAACGATGGAGCCCTTTAATGTGGCTGCCATGGGCTTTAATAGTCCTGAATATGTCCATTTATTTGTCGAAGCAAAGAAACTCGCCTTTGCTGACAGAGCTAAGTTTTATGCCGACATGGCCTTTAATAAAGTGCCCGTTACCGAGCTTATCTCACAGAAATATAACTATGATCGCGCTAAGTTGATTGACCCTACAAAAGCCGCCAAGAGTGTCGATGCGGGTAATCCAGCGTTGCAACATGGCGATACTGTGTACCTGACTACCGCCGACAAAGATGGCAACATGGTGTCACTCATTCAGAGTAATTACCGTGGTATGGGGTCAGGGATGACACCGCCGGATCTCGGCTTTGTGCTGCAAGACCGTGGGCAAATGTTTGATTTAACGGAAGGGCGTTTTAATACCTACGCACCGGGTAAGCGTCCATTCCATACCATTATTCCGGCTTTTGTGACCAAAGACGGTAAACCTTGGCTGAGCTTTGGGGTGATGGGCGGCGCGACTCAACCACAAATGCACGCGCAGATTGTAATGAATCTGATTGATTTTAAAATGAACTTGCAAGAAGCGGGCGATGCCCCCAGAATTTTGCATATGGGGTCAACCGAGCCCACAGGCGAAGTGATGAAGGATGGCGGCTACGTCAGTCTGGAATCAGGTTTTCCGGTAGAAACCCGTCGTGAGTTGATTAAGAAAGGCCATGTGCTGCGTGATGGACTTGGGGAGTTTGGTGGCTATCAAGCCATTGGATTTAATGCCGAAACCGGCGTATATCGTGCGGCCTCTGAGAGTCGCAAGGATGGTCACGCCGCAGGCTATTAACACTAAGATAAATGCTAAGGTAAGCTCAATACTGAGTGAACCTGACGTCATTGATTCGATTTAACTGATTGGCGAGACTTTAATGGTCTCGTCAATTTTTATGTTTAAGGGTCTGGGGTGGGATAATGCTCCGCTATTGGCATTATCATAAACAGATCAGAGCAAACTGTGCGTTAGTTAATGTCATTTTTAGGTAAAGTTGCGGATAATATTGCCGAAAATGAATTTAGAAAAAGGGTGATAACCAAATGGATATTCAAAATATGCCGCGTGAACAGTTGGGTGTGTGTGCAGAGGGGAACTTACACAGTGTCTATTTGATGTTTAATGCCAATGACAATGTCGAGTCGCAATTACGTCCCTGTCTTGCCAACGTTGCGCAGTATATTTATGAGCTGACAGATCAATATTCCGACAGTGCATTCAATGGTTTTGTTGGTATTGGTGCTAATTATTGGGATAGCCTCTATCCTACTGCTCGCCCAGAACTGCTTAAACCTTTCCCTGCGATGCAAGTGGGCAGTCGTGAAGCACCTGCAATTGAATATGATTTATTCGTGCATATTCGCAGTGATCGTTACGATATTCTGCATTTAGTGGCTAATGAAATCAGCCAAATGTTTGAAGATTTAGTGGAGTTAGTTGAAGAAGAGCGTGGCTTTAGATTTATGGATAGCCGTGATTTGACTGGTTTTGTCGATGGTACCGAAAACCCTAAGGGGCGTCACCGCCAGGAAGTGGCACTTGTGGGTGATGAGGATCCTGAGTTTAAGGGTGGCAGCTATATCCATGTGCAAAAATATGCCCATAACTTGAGTAAGTGGCATAGATTACCAGTTAAAAAACAAGAGGATATTATCGGCCGTACTAAGCAAGATAATATCGAGTATGAATCTGAAGATAAGCCACTGACCAGCCATATCAAGCGCGTTAATCTTAAAGATGCCGATGGTAAATCAATGGAGATCCTGCGTCAGAGTATGCCCTATGGTTCGCTGAAGGAGCAGGGATTAATGTTTATCTCTAACTGCCGCACGCCAGAACATTTTGAAAAGATGCTGCATAGCATGATGTTTGGTGATGGCGCAGGCAATCATGATCACTTGATGCATTTTACTAAGGCGATGACAGGTTCATCTTTCTTTGCCCCCGCACTGGATTTTATGCTGCAGTTCGACGAATAAGCTTTCTATAATCAAGCCGAATTAGCATCAATCGAGACGCACTTAAGCTAACGCCTAAGTGCGTTTTTTTATGCTAATGCGCGGGAACCCATTTTTTGATATCGAGCTGCCATTGCAGGGCGGTGAAATCGATAAAGGCGCGCACTAGATTTTGCTGATAACTGCGGGACAAATATACCGCCCACAGGGTTTGGCCTGGTGTCGTAAATTCGGGTAAGACTTCTTTGAGCTGACCACTGGCAAGGTATTGGTTAGCCAAGTCACAGGGTAAACGCACTATGCCATGTCCACGTAGCGCCGCACTGACCAACACTCCCATATCGTTAGCCCTAAGATTCCCTGTAACTTTGACGTGCTCGGCTTGCAGTTCTTTTAGAAAAGGCCAGTTTTGTTGCGCTGAGTGTATGAGGCAGTTGTGGGCCAGTAGATCAATGGGTTCGAGGAGTGGCGTTGCGCTATCAAGATAGCTCGGCGCCGCGCAAAGTACTGCATCTATGGTCATCAAACGCCGAGCTATGAGATTCTCATCGGGTTGCTCGGTATAACGTAGCGCCACGTCGACTCGCTCATCTACCAATTGCGCAAAACTGTCCGACATCACCAGTTGAATGTTGACCTTAGGATGAATTTTAATAAAGCGATCAACGACATCAAACAGACTGTGCTGCCCAAGGCCAATAGGCGTAGCGATACGAATACTGCCTACCAGTTCACTGTTATGGCTGTGGGCACGACTCTCCATGGCAGCAACTTCACTTAAGATCCGCTGGCAAAATTGTAGCGCTTCCTCACCCTGCAAAGTCAAGCTGGCGCTGCGCGTGGTGCGGTGTAATAAGCGTAAACTCAACCACTGCTCCACTTCTTGAATATGACGGGAAACCTGCAGGCGGCTGAGGTCTAAATGTTCGGCAGCTTTGGTAAAGCTGCCACAGTTTGCGACTTCGACGAAACTGCGTATAGCGGCAATTTTATCCACATTAGTATCCTATATTGAAACAATCATGCTCAATTATTGATGTTTATTAGGTGAAAAACTGCAAGTAAACTGGATCCAATGTAAATCATCTGAGTGAGACAATGAAATGAAAATCGCAATTTTAGGTGCAACGGGTTGGATCGGTGGTGCAATTTTAAAAGAAGCACAGAGTCGTGGACATAAAGTGATAGCGTTAGTGCGTGACCCAAGCAAGTTATCCGTGGCTGACGTAGTAGTACGTGCCGTGGATTTAGAGCAGCCATTGGTCGCCGATACCTTTGCTGGCGTAGATGTCGTGATTGCCGCCGTTGGTGGCCGCGCCCAACAAAATCATGGTCTAGTGGCGAGTACGGTTCAGCATTTACTGGATGTGCTGCCTAACGCTAACGTGCCACGTTTATTGTGGGTCGGTGGTGCTGGGAGTTTAGAAGTGGCGCCGGGTGTGACGCTGGTCTCTAGCCCAGACTTCCCCGCAGTATATAAAGATGAGGCGTTAGCTCAGGGTGAAGCCTTGAAGGTATTCCGTGCGGCGCAAACGGCAATCAATTGGACCTTTGTGAGCCCAGCGGCTGAGATTTATCCCGGTGAGAGTGAAAGCCCGTACCGTCTTGGTGGCGACAGTTTCTTTACCGATGCTAATGGTCAAAGCCGTATCTCTGTAACTGATTACGCAAAAGCCATGGTAGATGAAGCCGAAAAGGGCGCTCACCCAAACCAGCGCATCAGTGTGGCTTACTGATATCGTTATAGTTGAGTTAGATATTGTGAGTTAGATATTGTGCTGGAATGTGTAACGTAATCGGGACAATGGCCAAATAACCAGCGCTATATTGCACTTCAAAATGTACAGATAAAATAGAACAGGTCAGCTCACTGACCTGTTTTTTTATTCTGCGTAATTGAATAAAGATTTGATGGTTTCTAAGGTATCGGCGATATCTTGGATGCTCGATGGGCAAATAAAGATAGTGTCATCACCGGCAATCGTACCCAAAATGCCTTCTGGTTTACCAATAGAATCCAATAAACGGGCAATCAGCTGCGCGGCACCTGGGCTAGTTCGCACGACGATCATAGCTTGATTGTGATCGACGTCGAGTACCAAATTCTTCAGTGGGCTACCCGCGGTGGGTACGCCTAATTCGGCTGGTAAGCAATACACCATCTCTTGCTTAGCGTTGCGAGTCCGCACTGCGCCGAACTTGCTGAGCATGCGTGACACTTTTGATTGGTTAATATTACCAAAGCCTTCAGCTTGCAAGGCGGTGACGATTTCACTCTGAGAGCCAAAGCGCTCTTCTTTTAAAATCGACTTAAAAATTCTAACAAGGTCATCCTGATTCTTGGTCGTTTGCATAATATTATTATTCGTTATTCAAAAAAACAGGCCCATTTTGAATATTTTTAGAAAAATTGTCAACAAATAACCAGATTGGTTGAATAAAAATTCACTAAGTCCCAGTGGCTAAGTGTTTGCTGGGGGCGTAAAAATCCCAATTTGAGTAATTGTTCTACATTGCTTCTACGTTATTCCGGAATTCTTTTGTCCCACGACTAAGGGATAATTGAAATTGTTGTGACATTCCAGTAATGTGACGCCAACGCAAATTAGATCCATGTCACACATATCCGAGAAATAACGGAGATAACTATGAAAGTTGCTGTACTTGGTGCTGCTGGTGGTATCGGCCAGGCTCTTGCCCTACTGTTAAAAACTCAATTGCCTGCGGGTTCACAATTGTCTCTATATGATATCGCACCGGTAACTCCGGGTGTTGCGGTTGACTTGAGCCACATTCCAACTGCTGTTGAAATCAAAGGTTTTGCTGGTGAAGATCCAACGCCTGCCCTAGTGGGTGCTGACGTTGTTCTAATTTCTGCTGGTGTTGCACGTAAGCCTGGTATGGATCGTTCAGATCTGTTCAATATCAATGCCGGTATCGTTCGCAACCTGATCGAAAAAGTAGCGGCAACTTGCCCTACGGCTTTGGTTGGCATTATCACTAACCCAGTTAACACGACTGTGGCTATCGCTGCAGAAGTGATGAAAAAAGCGGGTGTTTATGATAAGAACCGTCTGTTCGGTATCACGACATTAGACGTGATCCGCTCTGAAACCTTCATCGCCGAATTAAAAGGCCTGAACGTTGCTGACGTTAAAGTGAATGTGATCGGCGGCCACAGCGGCGTGACCATTCTGCCATTACTGTCTCAAGTTGAAGGCGCGACTTTCACTGACGAAGAAGTGGCAAGTTTGACGACTCGCATCCAAAACGCGGGTACAGAAGTGGTTGAAGCTAAAGCCGGTGGCGGTAGCGCGACTCTGTCTATGGGTCAAGCGGCTTGCCGTTTCGGTCTGTCTCTGGTTCGTGGTCTGCAAGGCGAAGCTAACATAGTTGAATGCGCCTATGTTGACGGCGGCAGCGAGCATGCTGAATTCTTCGCACAACCTGTGCTGTTAGGCAAAAACGGTATTGAAAAAGTACTGCCTTACGGTGAAGTGAGTGCATTCGAAGCTAACGCTCGTGATTCTATGTTAGATACGCTGAAAGGCGATATCAAACTAGGCGTTGATTTCGTTAAATAATATTTCGGATAATCTTTTTAGATTATGCCGAATTAAAAACGGAGCCATGAGCTCCGTTTTTTTATGCCTGGGTTTTACATTTTACCAAGCGAATTCAGTCGATCAGCGGCGCTCAGTTATCATCGCAGCGGGCTTTGCCCGTCAGTAAATAGGAGATGCGGTATCTGTGTTTTGCGAATCTGAGATAGCACCAATCGGCCACAGTTTTAATCACGGGCAGGCGTAACAGTTGGATCCAGGCGCGCGTCCCTGTCAGTGCCCACGCTTTACAAGTGACATCTAACCCGAGTAACACTTCGCCCGTTGCGGTTTCGCCATGGAGAATCGTATTGGCGTAGTCTTTATTGATATGGCTGAAGCGCTCACTAAAGTCTGGCGCATTTAAATCCTCAAGCGCAATCAAGTTCTTCGGATCGCGCGCTTTCAGTTGACGCATTTCGGCGCTACATAATGGACAATTCCCATCGTAAAAAATCCGCAGTTCCATCGGTATTACCTCTGATGACTTGATCACAATACTTGAAGTGAGTACTCAAGCTTGGTTTTCTTCTACCCTATACGCAGAAGAAAGGGTTTTAGATCGAAGCGATTGTAGAACTGATCAGCCCCTCATTTGGCTTTTTGTTAGGTTAAATTCAAATGAGTGCAGTAACATCTTGGTTATTAATCAGTTTAACTTGATTGCTGATTTTTAAGTGAACAAGGTAAAGCCTGACAAATAACGACTCAAAAGGATAGGTATGACATCTCCCATCATAATTACAGGCGTGGGTAAACGCATAGGTTACGCCTTAGCCAAACATTTTCTCGCCCAAGGTCAGCGCGTGATTGGTACTTATCGCAGCCATTACGCTAGCATTGATGAGCTGAACGCCTTAGGTGCGACTCTGTATCCCTGCGATTTTTATGACGATGCCCAAGTGCAATCCTTAATTGATGAGTTAACTCAACAGCCTCAAGTTCGCACCATTATTCACAATGCCTCGGACTGGCTGCCTGATCCTGTGCTTACAAAGAATGAGTCTTTAAAGAGTACCACTTTTGCGCCGAGCCAAGTGCTGCAGCGCATGATGCAAGTGCATGTGAGCGTACCCTATCAGTTGAACTTGGCCTTAGAGGCGCAGCTACGTGCGGGTGCTGGCGATGAAATCGGCGGCAGTGATGTGATTCATATTACTGACTATGTGGCAGAGAAGGGCAGTCAGAAGCATATTGCCTATGCCGCCAGTAAAGCTGCGCTGCACAATATGACGCTATCCTTTGCCGCCAAGTTTGCGCCCGAGGTCAAAGTGAATTCGATTGCGCCAGCGATGATCCTATTTAATGTGGGTGATGATGCTGCCTATCAGCAAAAAACCTTAGCCAAAGCGCTGTTGCCGAAAGAGGCGGGGAATGAGGAAATTATCGACTTAGTGGAATATCTGCTGAATAGCCGCTACGTCACCGGTCGTTGCCATAATGTCGATGGTGGCCGGCATTTAAGGTAGAGAAGGCTCTAGAACGCCACGGCATGGCTCTAGATTCTAGTTTCTAGATCCTTCTTTTTCAAAATGTCAGTACCCGACTTGGAGTGATGATAAATGGCAAAGGCACATCCCAATACTCGCAGGGTAAACTCGTCACTTGCTGACAGTCGTGGGCGTAACCCATAGGCAAAGGTTTACCTTTAAGCTGCCAGTTTGCCAGCGTCCTATCGTAATAGCCGCCGCCCATGCCCATACGATTTCCCATTAAATCAAAAGCCACTAATGGTGTGATAACAACATCTAACTCTGTCACTGGGATAATGGCGCGCACATCTAATTTAGGTTCTAAGATGCCGAATTGATTGGGTTGCATGGGGGTGTCTGCGGTGTAATGCAGGAATAATAATTGTCCGGCATTGAAGGGATGTAACCTAGGCAGATAGGTGTTTATGCCCATTTGCCACAGCGCAGCGATCAGCGGTGGCGTGGCGAGTTCGCCATCATGGGTGAGATATAATGCCACATGTTGCGCTTTGTTGGCCTGCAATGCATCGAGCATTCGCTGGCAGGCGTTTAAACTTGCTTGGGTTTGTTCTATTTCGGAGAGAGATTTACGGGCGGTGCGAATGGCTTTGCGTAACAGATTGCGGCTTTCTTTTGTATGGAGTGCGATATTTGCCGCATAGTTTGCGACATCTACGGCATCAGCGACTTTTACGGCAAGGTGCGCTGTGTCGCTTTGGGTATTCAAATGAGAAAGTTTGGAAGATGTAGACATAGAATTAAGATGCTCCCCAGAATGCCGCTACCGGTGTAGCCCTTGAACCGTAGGTTCAAGGCGGGTAAATGATTACCTCCTAAGGCTTCTCGGTACAAGCCGAGCATGCACAATGTCAGTAAAGCATTCACCCTGAGATAAAAATTATCGGCACAGGGACATTACCAGTTGGCATGCATCCCAGGGAGCAAAACGGTATTGAATCGCTAAAGCATTGGTTTATTTAAATAAGCCAGTTTAGCCATTCACTGTGCGTCAGTTGGTTTAACTCAATGAGTGTTAAATCACTAAGGTGCACAGTTTAAATCTATTTAGTTGAACGCTCAACTAAGGCACTTTCGAGGGTCGACTGCAGCAAGCTGATCCTGTCGTCCATCTGTTGCATGTAGTGCTTATTTTTTTGCTTTTCTTGGAACAACTCGTGTCCAATATTCAGCGCCGCCATGATCGCAATTTCTTCACGGCTTAGGCTATTGGTTCGGGTTTTTAACGCACTGAGTTGTTGTTCAACTCCCAACGCTACCGTACGTAAGGCATCCTCTTGACCTTTCGGGCAAGCGATAGAGTAGGTGCGCCCAAGTAGGGTAATTTCAACAGCACTGTTACTCATGTCGCGGGTGATCCTTTCGTTAGCCTCTTAGGGCGGACTATATAGGGCTGATCTTAAAAGTGCAAGGTAAGCCGCAAATGGATTGGTCTTTGACGGTTTTGTTTGCTGTTTGTGTGAGCAGTTGGATAGTTTTTTATCAGGGCGTGGCCGATTTCGCCATTATTGGGATTCAGTATTGGTTCAAGTCTTTATCTCTGCTAGCATTGCTGCTGGAAAAATCTTATTGGGATCTGATATGGCAACCCCTCCTTCGTTACGTATCGACAGCTTAAAACTCGCCTTAGATGCGGCTGAAATCGGCCAGCATCCGGTAGAAGTTCACGGTGCTTTAGTCGGTTTAATCTGCGGTGGTGTAGAGCAAACTGGCGACACTTGGATCAAGCCTTTATTCGACCTGATGAACGATGGTCAACCTTTGCCAGCGCAGTTGCACCAATTAGTGTGTGATTTGTTTAACGATTCAGTGACGCGTTTAGTGGATTTTGAATTTGGTTTCATGCCGCTGTTGCCCGAAGAAGAAGAGCCGCTCAGCCAACGTGTTGAAGCCTTGTCCCTGTGGACCCAGAGTTTTTTGACTGGCATGGCGATTATTCAGCCGAAACTGAATCAAGCTTCGGCAGAAGTACGTGAAGTGATCAAAGACTTGGCGGAAATTGCCCAAGTGGAATTTGATGTTGCTGACGATGAAGAATCCGAAGCCGCTTACACTGAATTACTCGAGTTTGTACGTATTGCAGCCATCATGTGTTACTCGGAGTTTGGTCCTGAGCTTCCCCATGGCGAGGCTGACGATACTGCGGTTGTGCATTAATTTACCGCAGTTGTTTAATGTTCAATAAGTTAACACAGTAGTGGCTTCGTTAGATGTCAAAGGTGGGCAAACCTGCCTTTGAGTCCATAGCACTGGTGTTTTTGAGTGCATAGCATTGATGTTTACATCTTTTATGTTTACATGCCTTAGTGTTATGCCAAAGCTTGAATGAGATCCCCATGACGGCCACAAATCACATGGATACTTCAGTTCAACACGTCGACATCGCGATTGTAGGCGGTGCGATGGCGGGGGCGACCCTAGCGTTAGCTCTCGCGCGTCTTTCTTTATCCGCAGCTCGGCCACTTTCTATTGCCTTAATCGAAGCGCACCTTCCCGATAAGCAACATCCCGGATTCGATGCTCGCTCTATTGCTATCGCCCACGGTTCTATTTTCGAATTATCCCGTTTAGGTTTATGGCAAAAGCTCGCCCATTTGGGCACGGCGATTGAAAATATCCATGTGTCGGATCGCGGCCACTTTGGCATGACAGAACTCAATGCGGCGCAGTTTCATTTAGATGCCCTAGGCCAAGTGGTTGAGCTTGAACGGGTTGGCCAAGTGCTGTTTAACGAGTTGAATAAGAGTAGTGTCAAACTCTATTGCCCCGCCAAGCTTGCCCAAGTAGAACCCGCCGTTGAAGGTCACACCTTAGTGC
Organism: Shewanella sp. SM68; assembly: GCF_025653925.1. Lineage (NCBI taxonomy): Bacteria > Pseudomonadati > Pseudomonadota > Gammaproteobacteria > Alteromonadales > Shewanellaceae > Shewanella > Shewanella sp. SM68. Next base: position 378,841 of record NZ_JAKKRU010000002.1, on the reverse strand, counting down.
TCGATACGGGCGAGCGAATTCAAGCCAAACTTGTGGTCGCAGCCGATGGTTTGCAATCCAAAGTGCGCAGCAGTTTTAATTTGCCCGTGACCCAGGTGGCCTTTGAGCAAACGGCCATTATTGCCAATATTCAAACTGCCGATTTGCCAACCAATAGGCCTCACAAACATTGGGCCTATGAGCGCTTTACTCAAACGGGTCCCTTAGCGTTATTGCCTATGGCCGATATTCAAGGTCAACCTCGCTTATCTCTCGTGTGGGCGCTCGATGATGCGCGGGCTAAACAGATGCAAGACGCGCCTAAGGCCGAGTTTTTAGCGGCGCTGCAACAGGCCTTTGGTTATCGTGCGGGCACGTTTATCGATGTCAGCGCGCGCCATGCGTATCCGCTTAATTTGTCTTATATGCCAAGGCCAATTCATCACAGATGTGTGTTTATCGGCAATGCGGCGCAGACACTGCATCCGATTGCGGGGCAAGGATTTAACCTAGGGCTGCGGGATGTGGTGAGCTTGCTCGAGGTGATCCAAACGGCGCTCGCGCAGGGTGACGATATCGGCTCCGCCGCTGTGACCCATGCGTACCTTAATGCCCGCGAGCACGACAGAAACAGCACTATCCGAAATATCGAATTTTTAGTCCGTGGCTTTTCAAACCAATATTGGCCGATGGCGCTGGGTCGTAACTTAGGATTACGGCTCTTGTCTTGGTTTCCGCCACTGAAAACCCCCGTTGCTCAAAAGGCAATGGGCTGGAAATAACTCCGCAATTTACTGGTATCGCAACGCGAAAAGGATGTACCCATGTTAAGTTCACAAGCCTATGACATCGCCATTGTGGGTGGCGGCATGGTGGGACTCGCCACCGCGATTGGATTGGCGCAGGCCGATCTGAATGTTGTCGTTATCGATGCGGGCCACACAGAGGCCGTGAGCGGCGAGCCACGTTTACGGGTGAGCGCCATCAATAAGGCGAGCCTGCGCTTGTTAGAAAACTTAGGGGCATGGAGTTATTTAGACACCTCCCGCGCCACGCCTTATCAAAAAATGTCGGTATGGGATAAAGATGGTTTCGGTAAAATTGCCTTTGATGCCAACAGCATCAGCGAAACCAGTCTCGGCGCGATTATAGAAAACGATGCCATTAGCTTTGCCCTCGCCAAACGCGCCAGTGAGTTTGACAATATCACCCATATTCAAAACCAACGCATAGAGCGCATTGCTTTTGGTGAGCGCGAAGCTTGGTTGACCCTTGCCAATGGCGCCGATTCTGAAATAGAAAGTGTCAGTGCTGCACTTGTGATAGCCGCCGATGGCGCCAACTCTTGGGTGCGCGAGCAATGCAAGATCCCGCTGACATTCTGGGATTACGGCCACCACGCAATCGTCGCAACTATTCGTACCGAAATGCCACACCTTGCCACCGCCCGCCAAGTGTTTTTGCAGGACGGCCCGCTAGCATTTTTACCTCTGTATGAAGACAATCTCTGCTCTATCGTCTGGTCGGTGCCGCCTGAGCGCGCCACTGAATTACTGGCGATGGACAAAGTGCAATTCGAGCGCAACTTAACCGCGGCTTTCGACGGACGTTTAGGGATTTGCAAGCTGGAAAGCGAGCGCCACGCTTTTCCATTACGGATGCGCTACGCCCGCCATTTTGCCCGTCACCGCTTAGTGTTAGCAGGTGATGCAGCCCATACTATTCATCCGCTGGCTGGCCAAGGGGTGAACCTCGGCTTTTTAGATGCGGCCAGCATTATCGAAGTGATCAGCGAATTACAGCAAGCGGGTAAAGATATCGGTGATTATGCCCAGCTGCGTGCACTGGAACGTTGGCGTAAAGCCGATGCGATGGAGATGATCGCAGCGATGGAGGGCTTTAAACGCCTATTCGAAGGTTCAAACCCAGTCAAAAAGGCGATTCGCGATCTGGGATTAAATCTCGTTGATAATGTCGCTGGGCTGAAAACAGTGTTCATACAACAGGCCATGGGTAATAAGTCGGCACTGCCTAAGTTGTGCCGTTAGCCTAGGTTGCGCTAATGTGATCAGAATTGCTGACAATATCAGCAATTTGACTGCAAGCTGCGCAAATCTGGCCTTCGCATGTAAAAAAATTACATGTTGAAGATGAGAAAATCTAATGACAATGACTTCGGATTAGAAAAATCTCCTGTATACAAATTTGTGACGCAAGGTATAATTTCGCCGCATTTTAGACCCTAGTATCTACACCCTACACTAGGCAGAGACCTGAAAAAGGCCGCAAAAAGGGATAACAATGGCTAACAAAACTATTCTGTTTAACAAGCACTTAGAATCAAACGCTAAGATGGTCGACTTCCACGGTTGGGATATGCCCCTCAACTATGGTTCACAAATCGAAGAACACAACGCTGTGCGTCAAGACGCGGGTATGTTCGACGTATCCCACATGACTGTGGTTGATGTGATAGGTAGCGACGCTGGTGCATTTCTACGTAAGTTGCTGGCGAACGATGTGGCTAGACTTAAAGTGCCAGGTAAAGCCTTATACAGCGGCATGTTAGATGACAATGCCGGTATCATCGACGACCTCATCACTTATTACCTCACTGACACTAACTACCGCGTGGTAGTGAACTCAGCGACCCGCGAAAAAGATCTCGCTTGGATCGCCAAGCAATCCCAAGGTTTTGATGTCACTGTGACTGAGCGTCCTGAGCTGGCGATGATTGCCGTTCAAGGTCCTAACGCAAAAGCGAAAGCCGCTGCCGTGTTCAGTGCCGAGCAAAACGCCGCCATCGAAGGCATGAAACCTTTCTTCGGTAAGCAAGCAGGCTCACTGTTTATTGCGACTACGGGTTACACAGGCGAAGCGGGCTACGAAATTATCGTCCCAGAAGATGAAGCCCAAGCCTTGTGGCAAGCATTGTTAGATCAAGGGGTTAAACCTTGTGGTCTTGGTGCCCGTGACACGCTGCGTCTCGAAGCTGGTATGAATCTTTACGGCTTAGACATGGACGAAACCATCAACCCATTGGCCGCCAACATGGGCTGGACTATTGCATGGGAACCAAACGACCGTGACTTCATCGGCCGTAAAGCCCTCGAAACACTTCGCGATGCCGGAACCAGCAAACTTGTTGGTCTAGTGATGGAAGAAAAGGGCGTGTTACGCCATGATATGCCAGTATTTTTCACCGACTCAGCCGGTGTAGAGCAACAAGGCGTGATCACCAGCGGGACTTTCTCGCCAACATTGGGCTATTCTATTGCGATGGCACGTGTTCCTAGCTCGATTGGGGATACTGCGGAAGTCGAAATGCGTAAAAAACGTGTGGCTGTTAGAGTAGTGGCGCCAAACTTTGTGCGCAACGGTAAACAAGCATTTTAAAAAAACGGAACAAGGAACAAGAACAATGAGCAATATTCCGACAGAACTGAAATACGCCTCTTCACACGAATGGATCCGCAAGGAAGAAGACGGTAGCTACACAGTAGGTATCACTGAGCACGCCCAAGAGCTGTTAGGTGACATGGTTTTCGTTGAACTCCCAGAAGTTGGCGACACTGTGACTGCGGGTGAAGACTGTGCTGTAGCTGAATCAGTAAAAGCGGCGTCTGACATTTATGCCCCCATTTCTGGCGAAGTGATTGCCGTGAACGAAGCGCTGGAAGATTCGCCAGAACTCGTTAACAGCAGTGCTTACGGCGAAGGCTGGTTCTTCCGCGTAATGCCTTCTGACGAATCAGAAGTCGACGCTCTGCTGGATGCTGAAGGCTACCAAGCTGTTATCGACGAAGAATAATCGTCGACGCTAACGAAGCCCTAAGGGGCTTCGTTTGTTTTAGCGCAAGATTGACATAACAACAGTCCGTTAATCAGTACCCTACAGTTCTGAATTTCGGCAAATCTGGAACAAGGTTTATCATGACCAAGCAAACCCTCACTCAGTTAGAACAGCACGATTTATTCCTACGTCGTCATATCGGCCCAGATAGCAGCCAACAGCAAGCCATGCTGAACTATGTTGGTGCTGAGTCTCTGGACGATCTGACCGCGCAAATTGTGCCTGAGTCGATCCGTTTAAGCCAAGATCTGAGCATTGGTGATTCCTGCGGCGAAGCCGAAGGCATTGCTTACATTCGTGGTTTAGCGAAACAAAACCAAGTATTTAAGAGCTATATCGGCATGGGTTACTACGGCACTCAAGTGCCAAACGTGATCCTGCGTAACGTATTTGAAAACCCAGGTTGGTACACGGCTTATACGCCATATCAGCCAGAAATCGCCCAAGGCCGTTTAGAAGCCATTCTAAATTTCCAACAAGTGTCGATGGACTTAACGGGTTTAGATTTGGCTTCTGCTTCTTTGTTAGATGAAGCAACTGCTGCTGCCGAAGCGATGGCGCTGGCAAAGCGCGTTTCTAAAGCGAAAAAAGCCAATATCTTCTTCGTTGCCGATGATGTGTTCCCGCAAACCTTAGACGTAGTGAAAACCCGCGCTGAGTGTTTTGGTTTTGAAGTGGTGGTTGGCCCTGCATCTGAGGCCGTTAACCATGAGCTGTTTGGTGCTTTGTTCCAATATACTAACCGTTTCGGTCAAATCACTGACTTCACTGAATTATTCGCAACTCTGCGTGCGAAGAATGTGGTTGTGACTGTCGCCGCCGACATTATGTCCTTGGTATTACTGAAATCACCGGGCGCTATGGGTGCCGATGTGGTATTTGGTAGTGCACAGCGTTTTGGCGTGCCAATGGGTTTTGGTGGCCCACACGCGGCCTTCTTCGTTGCCCGTGACGAGCACAAACGTTCTATGCCTGGCCGTATCATTGGTGTGTCAAAAGACGCCCGTGGTAACCGCGCACTGCGTATGGCAATGCAAACTCGTGAGCAACATATCCGCCGCGAAAAAGCCAACTCAAACATTTGTACTGCACAAATTCTGCTAGCGAATATGGCGTCTTTCTACGCCGTATTCCACGGCCCAGATGGCCTGAAAACTATCGCGTCACGCATTCACCGTTTCGCCGACATTTTAGCGGCAGGCTTAAAAGCGAAGGGCGTGAACTTAGTCAACAGCACTTGGTTTGATACAGTTAGCATCAAAGGCTTAGATGTTGCTGCCGTCAATGCACGCGCACTGGCTGCTGAAATGAACCTACGTTTCGATGCCGATGGTATTGTGGGCGTGAGCTTAGACGAAACCACGTTGCGCACAGATATCGAAGCCTTGTTCGATGTGATCTTAGGTGCCGGCCATGGTTTAGATGTTGCCGCGTTAGACGCGCAAATCGTGAGCCAAGGTAGCCAATCGATTCCGGCGGCACTCGTGCGCCAAGATGCGATTTTAAGCCACCCAACCTTCAATCGCTATCAAAGCGAAACCGAGATGATGCGTTATATCAAACGTCTCGAAAGCAAAGATTTAGCACTTAACTACTCGATGATTTCACTGGGCTCTTGCACCATGAAGTTAAACGCAGCGGTTGAAATGCTCCCTGTGAGCTGGCCAGAATTTGCCAACATGCACCCATTCAGCCCACTGGATCAAGCCAAAGGCTTTACTCAGTTGATTGAAGAGTTGTCGACTTGGTTAGTGAACATTACAGGCTACGACGCTGTGTGTATCCAACCTAACTCTGGCGCTCAAGGTGAATACGCTGGCTTGTTAGCCATCAAGAAATACCATGAGTCACGCGGCGATGCGCACAGAAACATCTGTTTGATCCCGCAATCTGCCCACGGTACTAACCCTGCATCGGCGCAATTAGCCGGTATGCAAGTGATAGTTACTGCCTGTGACAAGCAAGGTAACGTCGATTTAGATGATCTGAAGACCAAAGCCGCCGAAGTGGCTGAAAACCTGTCTTGCATCATGATCACTTACCCATCGACCCACGGTGTGTATGAAGAATCTATCCGCGAAATCTGCGACATAGTGCATCAGCACGGCGGTCAAGTGTACTTAGACGGCGCTAACATGAACGCGCAGGTTGGCTTAACGTCTCCTGGCTTTATCGGTGCCGACGTATCACACCTTAACTTGCATAAAACCTTCGCTATTCCACACGGCGGTGGTGGTCCAGGTATGGGCCCAATCGGCGTGAAAGCCCACTTAGCGCCGTTCGTTGCCGGCCACGTTGTGGTTAAACCGGGCCGCGTGAGCGACAACAACGGCGCCGTATCGGCTGCACCTTACGGTAGCGCGGGCATTCTGCCGATCAGTTGGATGTACATTAAGCTGCTTGGTTCAAAGGGCCTGAAAAAGTCGACCCAAACTGCGCTGTTAAACGCTAACTATGTGATGAAGAAGCTGTCTGAACACTACCCAGTATTGTTCCGTGGCCGTAACGATCGCGTCGCGCACGAATGTATTATCGACCTACGCCCACTGAAAGAAGCCTCAGGTGTGACCGAAATGGATATCGCTAAGCGTTTGAATGACTACGGTTTCCACGCACCAACCATGAGCTTCCCTGTTGCGGGAACCCTGATGATTGAGCCGACGGAATCTGAATCTAAGGTGGAACTCGATCGTTTCATCGACGCTATGGTGTCAATCCGCGCCGAAATTGCCAAAGTAGAATCAGGTGAATGGCCAGTGGACAACAACCCGCTGCACAACGCACCGCACACTATGGCCGATATCATGGACCCAGAGTTTGATACGCGTCCATACAGCCGCGAAGTGGCCGTGTTCCCAAGTGCTGCAGTACGCACTAACAAGTTCTGGCCAACTGTCAATCGTATCGATGACGTGTACGGCGACCGCAACCTAATGTGTAGTTGTGCGCCATTATCAGACTACGAATAATAATTGCTGCTTAGGCTAGCTACTGCGGCGTTGAATGAGGCTTTCGCATAGCTCGAAATCGAGAGTTTGACAGGAGTCAACTCCGCGCGAAAGCTTTCAATCCGCCTTGCATTAGCTTCGCCAGCAACGCAATTATGGACATACAAAAGCGAACCCTTAGCGGTTCGCTTTTTTATTGGTTAGTTTTAATTCTGCTGGGATTGAGCTGCTAATTAGCTTTATAAGTCGCTGATAATGCGGTGTTGTTAATTGCCTGCCGCAGGCTCTTGCACTGTTACACCAGTGACACGCCGTGGATACATCCCTGTAGGCTCTACTAAAACATCCTGTTTTAGAAGGTCACTGGTGCAACAATGCCTGTTCTGGTGTAACCATTGAATGAAGAGTTATACCTGTTCTGCTTTTAGCCCTTGACGCTCTTCTAATAGCCCAACAAGTGACGTGCCGCCTATTATCTAAACATGAGCCTTCCTGTAGGCTTTGCTTCAACATCCATGTTTTAGAAGGTCATTAGTGTAACTATCTTAAGTTTACTCTGACCTCATTTATTCCCTAACACTCTTCTGGATGAAAATAGCCCAGATTGATTCTTAATCATGACTGACAAACCCCAATTCACCTATCAAATCCCTAACTGCCACCATGTCTTCTTTAGCGAGTAAATCGTGATCTAATGCCAAAACCAACCTCTTCTTGGCACGAGTAAGAGCTACATAGACTCGTTTCCACTCTTTATTAAAACGATTCGCTTTGCCAATACCATTTTGGGTTAAGTATTTCAGGGTGTTAGAGCTAAGTATGATTACACACGTATCGGCATCCAATCCCTTAATCGAGTCGATACTTTGGACTTTGTATTGAACGTCATTTTTTGTGCATGAATTGCACAGCTCATGTAATTGGGCGAAGTGCTGTTTATTAAGAGTTAATGAATGCCGAGCAATGAGTTTGCTTATGGCTCGCTTATTATCTTCATCGATTGCATCGTCAATAAAGTCAGAAAAGGCGGCTTTAACAAACAAAGTTTTGTCTTTCTTGTGGTTAGACTCACGAATCATTTCCTCGATCTCTCGTGGAAATGCGTGTTTGTGTGTAGACGAAGTTGTATAACGACCATTCTTTTTGTCGATACAAACAAGTTGTTTTGCATCTATGTAATTCGTTAGTAGCTTGTCATATCGTCTATCCACCGATTCTATGTACATGAGTTCACCGACTACTTCTGATAGTGATTCTTGTTGCTGGTCTTCATAACAGAAGCTGTTTGATACAGCTAAGATCTCCGTGGGGACTCGTCTGGTTTGATTGTTGATTGGTAAGATATTTGCGTATTCTTTTGGAGTTACTTTTTTAACGAAAGTATCAAGTGCTTGGGGATACTTGATTGCTTGTTTTGGATCTCCAATCATGTATACGTCAATATCGTTGCTGCCTAGTACCTCGAAAAAGCGTAGAGCATCGTCATCTAAGTCTTGGACTTCGTCGATGAATATCTTGTCAAAGCAACTCTCTAGAATAGCTAATAGTCTGCGGACTTTGGCTTTCTTCGCTCTGTTGCTGTGCTTGCTGGTGGTTTCATCAACAATTTGTTTAGCGATGTTGTAGACGCTCTCGGCATGAATGATGTTTTTATCTTTTAATCGCTTTAAGTGCCAGTTTTTGAATCTAACATTACTCGGTAACATCATTATTGATGCGTCGTTATACATATCTCCGAGAGTGAATGACGAGAATGGGTAGATGATTTCGTTTAACAAGAAGCTATGTACTGTCTGTATGCAGAGATTTGATGGAATAAAGCCATGTTGTTTGACTATCTCTTGTTCTATCTTCGCTGTTGCTGAGTTTGTGTATGTCAGTGCAAATGTCTTTTTGTGAGTAGTACACGCTACGATGTGTTCTATCAAAGTCTTTGCTAAGCCATAAGTTTTCCCAGCACCTGCTCCTGCAATCTGTACTTCTATCATGATACCGCCTCAATGACCTCAGCGATGTGAGTTGGTAACTTGATGTCCAGTGGGTTCTCTTCATCAACCATCGCATCACATACATCAAGCATTCTTGCTGTTTTACCATTGATCATGTGTTCGGACACTGCGGCGAGGTCGCCATCCATTTTGAATAAACCATTTAGCAAAGCTAGGTTGTCTTCTGCTTCTACTAAATCAATTTCTAGTGTGTAATTTGTCGTTGTTCTTACAGTGACATTCGTATGCGCTGTGTCATACGCATCGTGTCTCTTTTTAGCTTCCTCTGAATTGTCATAATCACGGACAACACCAATTTTCTTGTTCTGGTTATCTTTGTTCAAGGCGAGCCATATATCTAAGAAAGTGGCGTAACCACGTTGACCAATTGGAATGATATCAATGTCGTTGAGGACTGGTTGTTTAGACAAATAAGTGCTGATCAGCATTTCTTCAGTTGGGCCTTCTACTAGAATGACTTTATTTGCGAACAGCAGCTTTAGGATGTCGAAATTAGGTCTCTTTCTTAGGTAGTCAACTAGCTTAGTTGGAGTATCAGACAAACTAATTGCTTTCTCGCCAGTAAACGCCAACACATTAGAGATCTTCAGCTTGTTGATGATCGATGGGTTATGGGTAGAAATGATAGTTTGTACAAGCGAGCCACTGTTGCTTGAGCTTTTCTCAATGAAGTCTCTTACTAAACGAAGGTTGTTAACGCTCAAGTGTGCTTCTGGTTCTTCTATACAGCACAAGTTGAATGTATCACCACATGACTTGTAGTAAGCAAACAGGATGAGTATGTAGATAAGATTTCGCTGTCCCAAGCCTTTTTGGTACAGAAATTCATTACCGTATTTCAAAGTGATGTTCGATAAGATGTTCTTCAAGTTAGGCAGGTTAGGAGTGCACTCAAGCTGCTTGATAATACTGTCGTAATTCTCAAAATCGTCATTAGCTCCAATGACTTTGTCGAATGTTTCTGTCTTTTCAATAGCACTAAAGAACTCAGAGTAGGCCATATTGATCTGACCTTTGTCATCATCGTTGAGAGTGTTCATAAGCAGCTTTGTGAAAATGCTATTTGACTTCATTGAATTGCTTTCTGAGAAGTCATCTCGCTCAGCATTGATACTATGGACACTGACATGTTTTAAGTCACTGTATGCGATAGGCTTTTCGTTGTTCACAGATACGACTTGGTAGTCGTATAGCTCAACGGGTAGAGTAAACCAGTTAATCTCATCTAAAGTCTTACCAGCGAGCGATTTCTTCACGACCTCAAGCAGGTCTTTGTCGTCTTTAGGCTTAAATTCATATCTGATTTTGTAAGTTTCTTCATCTCCATCAGTAACAATCCACTTAGCTAGCAGTGCTGTTTCATAGGCATTTTTTGGATCAGCGAACTCTATGGTTACTGATACTTTAGGGATCTTTTTAAGCTGATTATCTTCGGCGTCATCATTGACAACGGACGTTAGAAAATCAATAACGGCATCTTTGTTGATGTCAGAAACACTCAAACGCTTCTGGTTAAAGTCTATTTGGTTGCCGCTTAACGGTAACGAAAGTGCGGTGAAAAAGTTCGTCTTACCAGTATCGTTTTCACCAATAACAACTGTCAGTTGTTGAAGTTTAGCTTCGAAATTGCGGAAACTACGGTAGTTGTGAATCGTTACCTTTCTGATATACATAAGAAATTCCAAATTAATCGGGTCAGAGTAAGCTTATTCAATATCATCATTTCCCCGCTTCGCTTTTGCTTAGGCATCTTTGGGCGACTTGGTAGATGATGGTGTCGACTTGTTGCTGGGTAAGATCTTGGGTTTTCAGTTTTGGGATCGTTCCGACTAATTGTTTGTGGTTGACGATCGGGAACGGTGGTTTTGATTGACTTGTGACATACCAGCCGGGGAATACTAGGGCTGGGGTGGCGGCGACGGGGGAGCCTGTGGCTTTGGTTAACCATTGGCTGACCCACTTGGCCTGACGTTCGGCTTGTTCTATGGGCTTGGTTTCTGTCCACGAGGGGAAGTTTAAGCGCCCGTCTTTGTAAAATACTTGATAGCCTTTTTTACCAGAGCCTGGGCCAGTTCCATTGGTTTGGAGTAGGTCTTTGTTCCGTTTATGGCGGCCTTTGGTTTCAATCGCGAATACGCCATTTTTGCCTACGGCGAGATGGTCGATGTTAAAGCCGTCGGCTTGGACATCGTGAAACACTTGATAACCCAATGCTTGTAAGCCTATGAGCTCATTGGCTGTGGCGATTTCAGCAGTGTGGCCGAGGCGTAATTTGGTGAGCTTGGAAAAGTTTTTCCATGTTTTAAAGCCGCAATAAGCTAATCCCATTAAACCCGTTGTGACAGATATCCACGGAAATTGACCGACTGTGATGTGGGCTTTAAGGCTGCTTACGGCAAACGGCAGGGATACTATCATCGCGCCCATCAGCATGCTGCCGATTAAGTCCATCTGCAGATCTTGTATTTGTTGCTGAAGACCATAAGCGGGAATACGGGTGAGTTGCTCACGATCGACGGGTAGTTTTACGGTTGCATCGCGATATTTCAGCAAACCATACATGACACCCACTATGGCAAACATGCTGGAGAGTATTATCGCTAGGGATAACATACTGTTACTGAAATCGGTCATTTACGTCCCTGAAGTAATGCGAGTCAATAGTTAACCCGATGACATAACCCGCTAATCAAATGTACTTATTATTTTGGAAAGTGGTGGCAGACTTGTCTGCTTAGAGTTTGGGCGCACATTGCTGATTTGCTTCTTCTTCCCTAAATGGCGTGCTCGATGATTGAGTTCGAGTTTGCCCTGCATTTTCCTTAAGTGGTCACACTTTTTACTTTGTGGTCACACTTTAACCCGCTCTATACGGTTTAATCAATGCGCTTTATCACAATTACAGGCTGGGCCTATGTTTTATGCACTTTAGTTTTCGATTTTTTGAGTTATGCTAAATGCAACATATAAATTTGCGGGCATCTCTATGTATTTTAAAAGTATCCTTGTTTCGTTGCCTTCTGTTTACGCAATTCTGTGTGTGCTTGGTTGTGGTTTTTTCTCGGACATCATTGTCGCCGCTGAGGTGCAATCGGCTACTTTTTCTAACGTGTTGCGTGCCGATTTTCGGCATCGTCCTCCTGAGATGGTGCTTGATGAGCGAACTAATACTATGACGAGTCCGTTAAAGGATATTCTTGAGGAAGCGGCGGCTAAGGTCGGTTATCGCGTCGAATGGAGCGCGCGTCCTTTTGCTCGCAGCATTCATGAGTTGCGGGTAGGCACGGTCGACATTGTGCCGCGCACGATACGAGACGAAGAGCGAGAGGCATTTGTAAGGTTTCTTGGTCCTATCGGCACTCAGACTCGCGATATTTTGTTTCTCGTAAAAGCCGGCGAGGAAGGACGGATTAAGTCCTATGAGGATTTGTATCAGGTTACTGTAGGGGTTAAACGGGGCACAGTTTATTTTGAGCGTTTTAATACAGATCCCGCGCTACGTAAAATTGAGTCTACCGATGATGAAAACATGGCTCGCATGTTTATCATGGGGCGTTTCGACACTATGGTGGTGCTCGATCGTGCCGCCATTGAGAATGCCTTCAAGCAGCTCGGTTACGATCGTTTTAGCTATGCCGATTACCGTCAGTCGAATCGGATCGAACATTATTTTGGTATGTCCCGTAACTCTACCCATGCTGCTATTTTCGATGAACTTAATCGGGCGCTGCTTGATATGGCTGCATCGGGCCGTGTAAAACAGATTTACCAGGCCTATGGTTTAGCCGCAGAAGTAGAATAGGCAAACAAAAACGGCCAATATTAATTGGCCGTTTTTATGATCCTGCTCTTTGCGCTAAAGCTTAACGATAAAAGGCTTCAACTGTGCCTTTTACTGTGAGCAAAAGAGGTTGGCCGCGACGGTCCAATAATTCATTATGGATGGCCATTTATTTTGTCTTTATTTTGTCTGTCATTTATTTTTTTATAAACAAAATGCTTGCTGCGATAGGGATGATTTGTTATTACTGGCGCATGAAAAAAATATACGTAAGCGCAATTAACACCACCACTACCACCACGAGAATTCTCGGGGGGTAGTTTTTTGCGTCTTTAAAAAAACCCTCTGAGCGACATCGCCAGAGGGTTTTTTTATACCTTGGTTTTGTATTTCGCTCAGATTTTACTTAGGAGAGAATGATGAAAACACATCGCGAAATTGCAGAACAACTTGACCTATTTCACTCTGAACCACAGGCGCCGGGTATGATTTTTTGGCACCCGAATGGCTGGGCGTTATTCCGAGATATTCAAGAGCACATGAGGCGCGTATATCGTCGCAATGGTTTTGAGGAGGTGAACACGCCTGTTTTTATGAAGAAGGAGTTATGGCAAACGTCTGGGCATATGGACATGTTTGCAGAGAACATGTTTTTCGGTGGCGGAAAGGAAAACATGGATGAATATGTTTTAAAACCTATGTCTTGTCCTGCCCATATTTTGCTGTTTAAGCGCGGGGTACATAGCCATAGAGATTTGCCACTGCGACTATTTGAGTTTGGCTTGGTGCACCGTAATGAATCCTCAGGCTCGTTAAATGGTTGCCTGCGCGCACGCCAGTTCACTCAGGATGATGCCCATGTTTTTTGCTGTTGGTTTCAGGCAGAGGAGGAGATACGTGGTTTTCTCCAGCGTGCAAAGCAGGTTTATGGTGATTACGGCTACCATAATTTAGACGTAAAAATATCGACTAAACCTGAGAAGGCATTAGGCAGCGATGAGCAATGGTGCCGAGCACAAAAGCTATTGGATTCAGCCTGCCAGATTGAGGGCTTTGATGCCGAGTATCAAGCTGGCGAAGGGGCTTTTTATGGTCCCAAAATTGAATTGTCACTGACAGATTCTATGGGAAGACGCTGGCAGTGTGGCACTATCCAGTTTGATTTCAATTTGCCTGAAAGATTCGATGTTCAGTACACAAATGAGCAAGGTGAATTCGAACGGCCAGTGATTATGCACCAAGCTATGTATGGCTCTATCGAGCGTTGGTTGGGGATTCTCTTGGAAGTCTCACAGGGTAACCTGCCGGATTGGTTGCATCCCGTGCCTGTTGCTATCGCTTCAGTGAATGAGTCAAACAGCCAATTTGTCCGTCAGTTAGCCGCACTATGTTTAGCACGAGACATGCGAGTGTTGATTGATATCAGTCAACACTCAGTTGCCCGCAAAATGAAACGTTTTCACAAGCAAAAAGTGCCTTATATCTTAACGGTTGGGGATAAGGAGGAGGCTGAAAATAGGGTTTCAGTTAAGTGCCGCAAAGACGGTGTGATGACACACATCCCTCTTTTTGAATTAGCTGACTACCTCGCGGATAAACTAGAATGCAAGCTATAACGTAAGGAAGACTGTGTTTGTTATCTAAGGCTAGCTAGGGTTCCCACGGCTAGCCTTTACTCATTTTATGATCCCGCTCTTTGCGCTAAAGCTTAACGATAAAAGGCTTCAACTGTGCCTTTTACTGCGAGTAGCAGTGGTTGGCCGTGGCGGTCCATGATTTATTGCGGATGACCATTTATTTTTTGTTTAAATTTTTTCAAAGGTAACATTTTTAGGAGGGAAACTATTAGGTAATGATCCTGATCTTATTTTTCTTAACAATAAACCAGTCAATAGAGAGGTTATATTTTCATCAAAATATTCTACATCTGGCGATCTAGATGCGATTATTGCAGTGCCCCATGTCTCACTGTCTTTTAGATCGGAAACAACCCAAAATATGCAATCACCATTATCCGTTACGCCTATTGGTAAAAGGCCATTAATTTCTGGATAGAGGTTATATTTAAAATACTCTGGGTCTTCATTATTAAGGTAATTGAAATCCTCAATGATTGATTTCTTCTGCTCAAAAAAATCAAGATCACAATTCGTAGTAAATGGATTGAATATCGCTATAAAATCGGCAATTCTTCCTGTGCCATAACGATTAATAAACGCAATGTAATCCCGGGGAAAACTAAGACCTTCATCTATAGAAGGCCAAACGTTACCAATCCCAGATTCATTAGGGATGTTAGGGGGAACTAAAATGCTATTTAATACAGATAGGGTCATGATCTACATTCCACGAGGATTAAGAAGAGTAATGCTTTCAAAGAAACCACCATTACCTTGAGCATTCACTGTTATACCTGCCAGTATTCTGGAAGGACCTTTATATATTGGAGTTACCGAGACATCAACTATTTCTCCTCTCTCTAACGCTTTCTCTCGTGAATCCCCAAATAAACTTAATGATATTCAAATAAGTAGGCATGCATAATGCTATTTGATTTAATCCATTTCGCCAAAAATCGACTAAATAGCTGTTCCGAATAGTAGGTCAGTACACTGGTGCAGTTTCAGCAAGTAGTATTGAGTTAGTATCATTTGCTGCTGGGCAAACAAAAACGGCCAATATTAATTGGCCGTTGTTATGATCCAGCTCTTTGCACTAAAGCTTAACGATAAAACGCTTCAACTGTGCCTTTTACTGTGAGCAAAAGAGGTTGGCCGCGACGGTCTAAGGATTTGCTTGGCACTTTTACCCAACCTTCACTGATGCAATATTCTTCGACATCAAAACGCTCTTTGCCGTTGAGCTTAATACCGATATCGTGCTCGAAAATTTCTGCCACATGGTGCGGGCTGCGTGGGTTAACGGAAAGGCGATCCGGTAAAGCAGGTAATGATGTTGTGTCGGTCATGGTCGTGATCTGTCGTTGTCTATAGTGAAAAAGCGTGCGCTATTGTAGGCAATCCCAGCGCAACGCTCAAGACTTTAACTGTGACTGATTACGCGCCTTGCGTTACAAGGTTAGGTTGTCCTGTTAGGACACCGCTGTTAGGACACTGCTGTTAAGACACTGTGCCGCAGCTGGAAAAGGCTTTCAGCACTCGGCCGTTTTCTCTGCCCATGACTGAGCGCAAATAAACCTTGGCTAATGTGTCGGCATTGATTGCACTAAAACCGGGGAAATAGTCCTGATAGCTCGCTAACGACTCGCTTAATACCGTTGGGCTGACAATGTTTATTCGCTGCTGTGCAGGTAATTCTCCCGCGACGGCGGTAACAAAATGCTCAAGTGCGCCATTGATTGTGGCGGCACTGATGCCATCTTTTACTGGGACATCGGCAATAATTCCACTGGTTAGCGTAAAACTGCCCCCAGCGTTGAGGTATTGGCTACCTATTCGCACTAACTGTATTTGCCCCAATAACTTACTTTGGAGCCCTGTGTACCAGTCTGCTTGGGTCATAGCGTTGAAGGGTTTAAACACGACGTCACCCATGGCCGAAATCATTGCATCGACTTTACCGATTTTTTCTAGCCCTTGATGGAGTGAATGTTCATCCCGAATGTCTATCAGGACATCCCCCGTTGTTCGCCCTACCTGAATAACTTCATGCTGAGTTGAATGAAATAAGCTGACTATGGCTTGTCCGATTGTGCCTGATGCACCTACTACGACTATTTTCATGACATGCTCCTAAATTGAATACGAATTGAGGATAATCTGGTTAATTAAATAGAAAAAGCGCATATAATCACCACATTGTTTCGTTAATAGGCTTAATTGATGAATCTCACTCATCTGCAGTCATTTATGCTGGTTGCCAAAATGCACAGTTTTAGCGCTGCGTCTGAACAACTCGGCGCATCTAAAGGCTTAGTGTCGCGCCATGTTAAATCCCTTGAAGATGAAATGGGTTGTCAATTACTCCACCGAACCACGCGGCGAGTATCAATGACCGAAGCAGGGCAAGCATTATATGGTAAAGCCTGCGAAATCGAGAGGCTGGCCAATGAAGCTGGACGTTTAGTGCAGGATTTAACGCAGGACTCCTGTGGGACTTTAAAATTCACCGCTCCAACGGAACTGGGCAAAAAATTGCTGAGTCCTATGCTGCTTCAGTTTATTGCTTCGTATCCTCAAGTGAAACTCGAACTGTGTTTTGAGCAGAGTATTCAAGATGTTGAGTTCGGTAATTTTGATCTCGCCTTAAGAACAAGCATTGCGCACAGCGATAATCTGATCGCCAGATATCTTGGCAGAATTCGCCATGTCTTAGTGGTTTCGCCCGCGCATCCCGCAGCCGCAGAAGTTCGTCACCCTGATGATTTACGCCATTATCGTCTATTGTCTTCGGGCGAAACTCAGTGGGTGTTTGAACCGCTCACAGGGGACAGTCTCACGCTCACTTTTGAGCCTGCACTGTGCAGTTCAAACTATGCCACTACACATCTTCTTACTTTGAGTGGTACAGGTATCGCTAGCCTGCCTTATTATTTGGTAGAGGAGGATATCGTTCAGCACAAACTCACTTTGCTCGTTCCCCAATGGCAATGCTATCCACATGAGTTGTATATGGTTTATGCCAAGCAGAGCCATTACCCAAAGAAGCTGCGCGATTTACAACATAAGCTACAAACTTGGTGCGAAACTCACTCAAAATATGTGGGTTAATGAGTAAAAGCATAATCGCATCAAATCTTATCCGGCAGAGGGTGGAGCTTTTAGAATAAAGTGAGGCAGAGTACACTGCCGCACATTGAATTTTTGTATTTGAATGTAAAGTCGAGCAGGCTTTTCCCATGCAGGCATAAAAGAGCGGCGATTAACCAAGCGTTATGAACGACGACATTAGTATCTCGCTGCCCTCGCTGATTCATCGAATTGGGCGGGAGGCGGTTAAACAAGCTCAAGCGATTGCAACCCAACATGATTGCGAGCTTAAGCGTGTGCGGCGTTCGAGAAATTGGTGCATTGTTGGCGCGGCGATCAAGATCCAATCCTGCAGTGCTCGTTTACAAGCCGAGCAGCTACTGATGGCCGATGGAGTATTTCGTTATCTTATTCAAAAGCTTGAGTCAGCTTTACTGCAGCATGCGGACAAACTTGAACCATTAGACGCTAAGCTGATTCGGCTTATCACAGACAATCCTGCGATTACCTTAGGTGAGTTGATGCAATTGACTCAATGCACAGTCACAGAGGCCAGATTGGCACGTTTTCAAGCTGACTCTTGGTAGTTTGTCTGCTGAGTGTTTTTGCTTTGAAGGTTTATTTATGGCTTGTTGTTTCTAACACTTTTATTTGATTTTCGATTTGCTCGGCTTCAGCGGTCAGCATTGAGTAGGATCTAATATCGCCTTTTCTCTGGGCATGCATAGCTTGTTCAAGCTTGGCGTTATATTGCTGAGTTAATTTTTTTAAGGGATTTTTCTTAAATATTGAGAACATGGCCATTTCTATTGGATTGGGTATTTGGACTTATATACGTAGGCAATGGGATTTAAGTTTTACTTTTTGAAATTAAAAAATCCCACAATCCTTCAATTCCACTGCCATCGGCCTCAGCAAGGCTGAGACCTTATCTTACATTTTCAGCAAACCAATGGGTTGCGATGTCTTATTTAGCTTGCAACCCATTGAAAATATTTTTAAATCTTAAACTGACCGACGAGCTTACCTAAGTTAATACCTTCCTGCGACACGGTCTGGCTGACTCTGGCAGCATCTTCGCTGGAATGGAGTAACTCATTCACAATCTCTTGGATGGCGAACACATTACGGTTGATTTCTTCGGTTACAGAGCTTTGTTCCGTGGCCGCCGTCGCAATTTGGGTGCTCATGTCGTTAATGGCCGTGACCGCCGATGTCACTGAACCAAGGCTTTCAGAAATTGCACGGGAAGAGTCTACCGAGCGCACGCAGCTTTGCTGACTTTCTTCCATCGTTTTTACTGCCAATGCGACAAGCTTGTGCAGTTCAGATAGCATCTCATTGATTTCTAAAGTGCTTGATTGCGTTCGGCTCGCTAAGTTACGCACTTCATCGGCCACCACGGCAAAGCCTCGGCCCTGTTCTCCGGCGCGGGCAGCTTCGATGGCTGCATTTAATGCCAATAGGTTAGTTTGCTCAGCAATACCGCCAATCACTGACAGCACGTTGTTGATTTTTTTAGACTGTTCGCTCAAGGATTGAATACTGGCCGCCGCATTGTTGATTTGCGCCATGAGTGCCGAAATTTCTTCTAAAGAAGCATCGACGCAGCGCTGAGCATTGGCTACATCGCCAGTGGCAGCGTGAGTCGCTTCAGCCACTTGCGTGGTATTTTGCGCTACTTCGCTGGCGGTGGCTGACATTTCAGTGATGGCGGTAACCACTTGATCAGTTTCATTGTTATGACTGATGAGTTGGCTCGACATGACTTTGGTTTGATCGTGAATCGCGTTGGCGGCGGTTTTAACTTTAGCCGTCGCGTTTGCCACATCGCCTATTATGGTTTGGAGTTTATCGACAAACAGATTAAAGGATTGACCTAGTTGTGCAATTTCATCTTCACCTTTCACTGTGAGGCGTTTAGTTAAATCGCCTTCGCCTTTGGCGATATCGTTTAAGTTGTCCGCCATATTTTTAATTGGCGCGACCATACGTTGGGCGGTGATCAGAATAACAGCGACAGTAATCGCGGCGAGTAACAGCGCAATTAACAGAATGGCATAGGATTTTTCGATCATCTGCTCAGTGACCGTCGCACGATAATCCTCAACGACAGTGTCGATATCATCGATATAGACTCCCGTGCCTAGCATCCAGTCAGTGCCAGGGATCATCATGGAGTAACCGATTTTTTCAATTTGCTCATTGGTATTGGGTTTTTGAAAGTAGAACGAGAAGTTACCGTCCCCTTTTTTAGCGGCATCGAGTAAACCGACAATGATTTTAGTGCCGCGGGGATCTGTCATATCAATTTTATTTTGCCCTTCGAGGTTGGGCATGACGGCATGGAACAGGTTTTTACCTTGGGAGTCGTAAATAAAGAAGTAACCAGAACTGCCAAAACGGATATCACGTAGCGCTTGGTTTACATTGCCATTTTCTTTTAAAGACAACTGATACTGCACTATTCCTGCGGCAATTTCGGTGGCTTCTTTTATTTGTGTTTTACGTTCACCGATGAGCTTAGTTCTAAAGGTCGTCACTTCATCTGCAAGGGCGTCTTTTTCGACATAGTAAGAAACTGTCATGAGTACGAACAAAGTAAAAATTAAAGGGAATAACGACAACAGCAGTAATTTATTACGTAGGCTGAAATTAGACATGCTTGACGACTCCATGATGAACATCTCTTTTATTGCAGGGCAGTATAGCTAATTTCCCGCATTCTTAAGTGTTTAAGTTAACAAAAATGTAATGGAAATCGATAAAATGCGCGCTGTTGATTTATTCCAAAATCGTTAACTATGCTGTGAATCTAGGCCTTTCTTTTGATCTTTATCAACACTATATGGGCCCAATGCGTTCACTATATTAGCTAAAATTGATGCAAAATTAGCTAGAGCTGGTGCAGGCTGGTGCAAGTAGTGGCGAACAGTAAGGGCTGGGTTGTGACAAATGAAAAGTTGATCCTAACGCTGAAAATCTGCATTAGTGTGGGCATTTGTCTTATTGCGCTGGGTATTTATCTGCATAACTTTAATGAAACCGTTGAGGCTATGGGCGTGCAAGGGATTATTCTCAGCGCCATGTGTGTTGCCTTTGGCATGGCCTTGTCATTACCGACTAAGATGTATTTAACCTTCCTGTTGGTTAAGCGAGAAACTGAAAAACATCCATAATGTGTTTTTGCACAGAGTGTTACTCTGCGACTCATTGGTTTCCTCGCCTTCTTGATACTCAATCTAAGTACTCGCTTAACCCTGCTATTCAACCCACCAAGCTCAGCCGCAAATGGCCTTATTATGGTTTTTAACATAATTAACCCAAGACTAATGGGCCAAAAACACCGATAATTCACCCTTAATGACTCATTACCAATGACGCGACTTGGTCGATGGGCTGCTACAGACTCGCATATTTAGTGGAAATCATATTCAATGGAAATCAAAGTTAATTTTCTCGACAATCTTAGACTTGAAGCCAAGTTTGATGATTTTACCGTGACCGCCGATCAGCCAATCCGCTACAAAGGTGATGGTTCTGCCCCTAGTCCGTTTGACTATTTCTTAGCGTCGTCAGCCCTGTGTGCGGCCTATTTCGTGAAGGTATATTGCAAAGCCCGTGATATTCCAACGGATAACATTAGACTGTCGCAGAATAATATTGTTGATCCAGAAGATCGCTACAATCAGATTTTCCAAATTCAAGTTGAGTTACCCGAAGATATTTCGGAGAAAGATCGCGAAGGTATTTTGCGCTCGATTGACCGTTGTACCGTTAAAAAAGTGGTGCAAACTGGCCCAGAATTTAAAATTGAAACCGTTGAGAACCTAGATTCAGACGCCAATGCCATGTTGATGGGCCAGCCTAATGGCGCATCGAGCACCTTTATTCTGGGTAAAGATCTGCCGCTGGAGCAAACCATTGCCAATATGACGGGCATGCTCGCCGATCTTGGAATGAAGATAGAGATCTCATCATGGCGCAATATCGTGCCGAACGTGTGGTCACTGCACATTCGTGACGCGGCTTCGCCAATGTGTTTCACCAATGGTAAAGGCGCTACCAAAGAAAGCGCGCTGTGTTCGGCGCTCGGCGAGTTTATTGAGCGGTTAAATAATAACTTTTTCTATAATGATCAATTCTTTGGGACTGAAATCGCCAATAGCGAATTTGTGCATTATCCCAATGAAAAGTGGTTTGCGTTAGAGGAAGATGATGCGCTGCCAGCGGGTATTCTGGATGACTATTGTTTAGAGATTTACAACCCAGACGACGAGCTGTGCGGTTCGCACTTGATTGATACTAATTCGGGCAATATTAAGCGCGGCATTTGTGCGATTCCTTACACCCGTAAATCTGACGGTGAAACGGTTTACTTCCCGTCGAACCTGATTGAAAACTTGTTCTTAAGCAATGGTATGAGTGCGGGTAATAACCTGCAAGAAGCCCATGTGCAGTGCTTGTCAGAGATTTTTGAGCGCGCTGTAAAACGCCAAATTATTGAGCAAGAAATTGTCCTGCCCGATGTGCCTATGTCTGTACTAGAAAAGTACCCAAGCATCCTCGCGGGCATTAACGGTTTAGAAGAGCAAGGCTTCCCAGTTGTGGTTAAAGATGCCTCACTCGGCGGCCAGTTCCCAGTGATGTGCGTCACCCTGATGAACCCGAAAACTGGCGGTGTATTCGCCTCCTTTGGCGCGCACCCAAGCTTTGAAGTGGCGTTAGAGCGTAGCTTAACTGAATTGCTGCAAGGCCGTAGCTTTGAAGGCTTAAATGATGTGCCAAAACCGACCTTTAACAGCATGGCGGTCAGCGAGCCAGAAAACTTTGTTGAGCACTTTATTGATTCAACAGGAGTGATTTCATGGCGCTTCTTCAGCAGTAAATTTGATTATGAATTCTGCGAATGGGATTTTTCTGGCACCAGCGAAGAAGAAGCCGACGGCCTGTTTGGGATCTTAGAAGCGTTAGGTAAAGAGGTGTATATCGCCGAGTTTACCGATTTAGGCGCATCGGCGTGTCGTATATTAGTACCTGATTACTCTGAAATTTATCCAGTTGATGACTTGATTTGGGATAACACCAACAAAGCGCTGGCGTACCGTGAAGATATCTTAAATCTGCATTCGTTAAGCACTAAGCAATTGGCTAATTTGGTCAACCGTTTAGAAGAAAGCCAACTCGATAACTACACGGATATTCGCACCTTAATCGGCATTGTATTTGATGAAAATACCGTGTGGGGAAAACTGACGATTATTGAGCTTAAGATCCTGATTTATTTGGCACTCGGTGCACACGAAGACGCGATTGAGCTGGTCGGTGAGTTCCTACAGTTTAACGACAATACCGTTAAACGTGGCCTGTTCTACCAAGCCATGAATGCTGTGCTGGAAGTGACCTTAGATGAAGAGTTAGAACTTGATGATTTTATCCATAACTTCAACCGTATGTTCGGTAAAGAAGTGATGGACAACGTCGTTGGCTCAGTCACAGGTAAAGTGCGTTTTTATGGTTTAACTAAGACTAGCATGCAGCTCGAAGGTATTGAGCCGCATTTAAGATTGATTGAAAGCTATAAGAAGCTGCATCAAGCCCGTAAAACTGCGAAAAACCTGAATTAATTCTGTTATTTGGCATTAGCTTAATGTGTTTAAAAGCGAACCTTTTGGTTCGCTTTTTTGTTTGTTGCTCTTTTGATTCGCGCTTCTTATGAGCACTTGTGGCTATCATTTATTAAGGGCGCTTGTTATTGCTATGTGTGGTTTGAAATGTTCAGCCCGCTCAGGCTGTATTTGATATAACTCGATTTTTACCGTTACGTTTAGCTTGATACAAGGCCGCATCGGCCCGCTTAAGCGTTTCTTCATAGGACTTATCCAATGGTTCGATAGAGGCGACTCCAATGCTTACGGTGGCAAACAAGCCATTGACCGCATATTTTTGCAGTTCAGTGTAAAAGCAATCGCAGAGGTATTCTGCAAATTCAACCGCTTGCGAATGCTCAACCCCAGGTAGGGCAATCACAAATTCATCGCCACCAAAACGATACGCGCTATCGGTTTTTCTAAATTGAGTTCGGCAGGTTTCGGCAACTGCGATGATGATTTGATCGCCAGCATAGTGACCCAACTGATCATTGATGGACTTTAAATGGTCTAAATCGAGGATCAAGATTGAGGTGGGAATACGGTGGCGCTGAAATATATCGAATTGGAAGGTTAAATCACGTTCTAAACGGCGACGGTTATACAACCCTGTCAGTTGATCGGTATCGCTGAGCTGACGTAGTTGCAGTTCAAGCTCATGCCGCTTGGAAATATTACTGGCAACCCAAAGCACCACAGGCTCATCATCAACCAGAAAGTCTAGTGCTTGAATGCGTCCCTCAAACCAAATGGGTTGTTCTGGGCCTATATCGGGTAAGCCTTTGACATCTTTATTGCTCAATTCATATTCTTCGATCAGTAATTTTCGGCTGGTTAATGCACTTTCGATAACCTGTAAAAAGTAATTGAGTTTGTCAGCCTTTAACACATCGCTAAGATATAAGCCGATTAGTCCACTACCATCGTGGTAATAACGGTCATCTTTACCACCGAAGACGGCAATGTATTTACCACTTTTTGACAGAACAAAAGTAGGATCAGGAAGTGCATCAAGGACTAAAGCCATTTCTTCTATTTTGATCATCGATTAAAATCCCTGTGGAAAATCACCCAACCTTAAGTCCGCGTGTCCAAGTTATCATAGATAAACTACTCTTTGGCGCTTTAGCCGCGAATGCATCCTGCGAACTCATTACAATTTAGCCGCTTTTGTGGGTAACAACAAACCATAACAATATGCCGTACAATTTATTTGTCGTCGCGATTTTACCAAGGCATCAGAGCGTTCGATGGCGCAGAGTTGTATCCCTGTTGAGGCTTAAAACCTAAGCCTTGCGATCGTATCGAGTCAGTCGTGATGTCTTGAACTTTAGCGTTTGTGCTTATGTTCAAAAAGCTTCATTGCAGTGCTTAGTGGACAGATGATTTTCGAGTAGAATCTAGGGCCTTAATTGTGGTTTTAATTTTACACAGGGATTTATAATGCATACTGCAGATGATTTTATTGAACATTTAGCGCTAGAGCAGCATGTTGAAGGCGGTTATTACCGCTCATCCTATCGTTCAGAAACGGCATTTGATCAGACTCGGGCATTATGGAGCAGTATCTATTTTTTGCTGCGTACGGGAGAGGTTTCCCATTTCCATCGTCTGACAGCTGATGAAATGTGGTATTTCCATGCGGGGCAATCGCTGACGATTTACATGATTGATCCTGATGGGGTGCTAACAACGGCGCAATTAGGGCTTAATTTAGTTGCGGGCGAGCGGCCACAGTTTTTAGTCCCTAAGGGCTGTATATTTGGTTCAGCCATGAATCAAGATGGTTTTTCATTAGTGGGCTGCATGGTATCGCCTGGTTTTACCTTTGATGATTTTGAGCTGTTTAGCCAACAAACTTTGTTAGCCCAATATCCACAGCATAGTGACATCATCCAACGTCTGAGCCGTTAGGGGAGCGCTAAAGTCAGTTAAATTTAGCCAGTTGATTCGTTAAATGGTAACTTGGTTGACATTGCCTCATTCGGCTAATCCAAGGTCGCTCTGAGTCATTAAATTTGACTCAATAGTAAGATATCCCCGCGACAAGGCTTGTCTATTGGCGTTTAACCACGTAAAACATGCTTTTTGGCGTACCTCTATGTACCAAGTGTTATGGAGTAATTGAATTTGGAACACTTAGTGTGGGAGCTCGATCCTGTATTAATCTCGTTTATGGGACTAAAAATACATTGGTATGGAGTCCTGTTTGCTGTTGCTATTACTGCTGGTTTTCAGGTGATGAAGCGGATTTATATCAAGGAAAATCTCGATCTTGAGTCCCTTGATAATTTACTGATTTATTGTGTGGTTGGCATTATTGTGGGTGCGCGTTTGGCCCATTGTATGTTCTACGATCCGACTTATTACTTTGCTCATCCGCTTAAAATTTTGGCGATTTGGGAAGGCGGACTCGCCAGCCACGGTGGTGGTTTAGGCGCGATTCTGGCCTTGTATTATTACCAACGTAAAGTGAAGCTACCCTTCCTGTTTTTGTTGGACAGACTCGCGATCGCAACCGCCATTTTTGGCTTTTTTGTGCGTATGGCAAACTTCGCCAACTCAGAAATTTTAGGCGATCCTACGACTCAACCTTGGGGCATTATATTTGCCCGTGTCGACATGTTGCCAAGACATCCAGCACAGCTCTATGAGGCTTTCGCTTATTTAGCTATCTTTATTGGTCTGTATGCTTTGTATCAATACACGCAGATTAAACAAAGACATGGGGCTATTTTCGGCCTGTTTCTGGTATCGGTGTTTAGTGCGCGAATTGCGATTGAGTCGATTAAAGTTAGCCAAGCGGCTTACTCTGAAACTTTCTTAAGTGCGGGACAACTTCTGAGCTTACCGTTTTTAGCCGTAGGTATAGTCTTGTTGTTCTTGGCGTATCGAAAGAAAACCGTTTAAATTTAAATATCAAACGGTTAAAAAAGGCTTTCTATCTAGATAGAAAGCCTTTTTTATGAATTAATCATCAAGTATGACGTTAGGCTGTCTTCACTATATTGGTCACCTGCACCATGGCATCCCGAGCGGAACGGCTCACGCCCGAGAGTTGGAAGAAACCATGGATGACGCCAAGATAACGACGGCAGTGGGCATTTACGCCAGCCTCTAATAGATTCCTAAATAGCTGTTCACCTTCATCGACGAGTGGATCGAATTCGGCGGTGATGATATGGGTTTCGGGTAAGCCTGCTAAGTCATCACGGCGTAGTGGACTGGCTTCGGCATCGGTTCTGGGGTGCCAATCTAAATACAGATCGAAACCTGTTAGCAAGGTGTCGCGGGTGATGATGTATTTCTCGCCATTGTCGCTATAGCTTTGGCTCTTCGCGGTGGCATCGAGCATAGGATAGATAAGCACTTGTTTGTGTGGCAACCATTGCCCTTTGGCTTTTAAACGCAGGCAAGTGACTAGGGCTAAATGGCCGCCGGCGCTGTCGCCCATTAGGGTGATCTTAGTGTTATCACCGCCCCATTGGTGACAATGTTGATAGATGACTTCTGCGGCATGGCAGGCATCGTCGTGGGCAGCGGGATAAACATGTTCTGGGGCGAGGCGATAGCGAACGGCGATCACCAGTGCGCCAGAATCATTAGCGAGTTTTCGCAGTTGTTGATTGTGGGTTTCAACGCCGCCACTGACAAAACAGCCACCATGGTAGTAAATGACGATAGGTAAATTGTTTGCCGCCGAGGGTTTGAACAGAGTTAATTCTGCGCCATCGATGGAAATAGATCTAACCTCGAACACCTCTTCAGGCTCACCTGCGAGTACAGTGCTGGCGATATAACCTTGCCTACGTTGCTCAATGGTTTGCTCTCGCACCGATGGGCAACCCGCCGCGATAAACTCGCTAACTAATTGTTTAATTCCCTCTTCTAAATAGAGTTGGCTCATTTAATACTCCCTCAATTTTTAGTGCGCTCGGCTGTTCTGCAATGGGCTGAGTTTATCGGCAGCTTAATTGAATTGGTAGCCTAGATTCACACTCAGCCATGAGCTCTATCATGATTGCGGAAATTAACTTTGGTATTAACTTAGTAATGAATACGGTTGCAGTCGGCATCTTTTTCACTATTACAGATTGAGTTGTAGGGTGTCTTGTAAGAAAATTACCAACTTAATTGACTGTCAGGCTTAATGCGCTTAAATGTCCGCCTGATTGTGCGTTCGATAGCACTTTGATGTCGATTTGTGAAAGTGGGTTTCAGTCTCTTGGCTAAAATATAGGTTGCCAAGATGCAGTTTGAGCGACACATTGAGCCAGCGATCACACTCGTTATTCGTTCTCTATTTGCAGGAATCTTTCGTGGCCAAAGCACCCAAAACATTGCAACAGCGCATGGGCATAGTTGCCCTGACGTGGCCGATTTTTATCGAGACCTTGTTGCAATCTCTGCTTGGGATCAGCGATATCTTTATGCTGAGCCATTATTCCGATAATGCGGTTGCCGCGGTGGGACTCACTACTCAGTTGATGTTCTTCATGATGGTCATGTCCATGATGGTGAGTACGGGCGCAAGTATTTTGATTAGCCAAAGCAATGGGGCAGGCCAACCGCAGCAGGCTGTCGATATCGGGGTGGCGAGTGTCGTATTGAGTTTGGTATTAGCCTTGGTCATGGGCGCATCTATGTTCTTTGGTGCTAAGGGCATTATCGGCTTATTTGCACTTGAGCACGATGTGGCTGGTTTTGGATATGACTATTTGGTGATTTGCGGCAGCTTGAGCATAGGGCTAGTGATGAACATTGCCTTCGCTGCTATTTTGCGTAGTTACGGTTTTACCCGCTCGGCCATGTTAGTCACCTCGAGCACGGGCTTAATGAACGTGATCGGTAATTATATTGCCCTGTATTCACCCTTTGGTTTACCTGTTTATGGGGTAACAGGGGTGGCGATATCGACAGTGACCAGCCAGATCATCGGTGCGTTTATCATGCTGATGGTGATCCGGTATAAGCAAATTCCGCTGCCACTGCAAAGACTTAAGCTCTTACCGCGCAGCACTTATTGGAGTGTGATGCGTATTGGCCTGCTCAATGCTGGCGAGATGCTGTCTTACAATGTGGCTCAGATGACCATCATCTACTTTATCAGCCAGATGGGCACTTTATCGCTCACGGCCTACACCTATGGCTTGAATATTAGCCGTTTTATCTATTGTTTTGCGGTAGCACTCGGGCAGGCGACGCAAATTCAGACTGGATACTATGTAGGTAAACAATGGTTCGATGAAATCACCACTCGGGTGCAGCGTTACTGTTTGGTGGGCTTTGTCGCTTCACTGACCATAGTATTAGTCTTCTACTGGCAGCGTTTCCTGATTGTCGGCTGGTTGAGTGAAAACGAAGAAGTCATCCAATTAACAGCGTTATTGCTTGCGGGTTCCATCGCGCTTGAAACAGGGCGAGTGTTTAATCTGGTGATTATCTCGGCGCTCAAGGGCGCGGGTGATGTGGCATTCCCTGTGCGTATAGGCCTCTTTAGTATGTGGGGCATTGGCGTGTTATTGGCTTGGTTCTTTGGCTTGCATTTAGGTTATGGCGTGCTTGCAGCCTGGCTTGCTGTGGCTGCCGATGAATGGATCCGCGGTCTGATTATGGTGCACCGTTGGCGCTCAGGCCGCTGGCAGCGTTTTACGCGTATTCCGCCAGTAACCCCAGCTTAAACTATTCTGATATCAAAAGGTCAATGCTTATTGGTTGCCCCATTTGCCCGATTTCAGTAGTTCATTTTTAAATTGTAGATACCTTGGGTGCCCTTCATCGGTTTCGATTTCCATAGTGCTATAAGGGGCAAAAATAGCCCCTGGAATTTGGCATCCTCTAGTAAGAACGTCTTCTAATGAGGGCATAAAACATTCTTTAATCGGGTCAAAATGGATTTTATAACTGGCATAGCCGCGCGTGACAAATCTATCGGTTATGGTTTTGAATAGCTGTCCAAAAGGTGTGTCGAGTGTCTCTGGCGTGGAGTAATAAAAGCCTTGTCCGTACCAGTAGAGTAATAAGGCGGTACCTGCGTCGCAGAGTGGATGTTCAATAATCGCCCTGACCATGTTTGGGTCATGATCGTCCCAATTCAAGTTCCCCGCGACAAAATGCAATTCCTCCATACTTTGTAAGTCACTGATACAGGTGATTTGTGTCGCCGCTTTGCCAAAGTAGGTACTGTCTTGATGTAAAAAGTCGTAATCGGGATCGGCGAGTAATTTGGCGAGTTGTTGTTGATTGGCAAAACAGCCAAATTCTGCGCATTCATAGGCGCGAATAAATTGTTCCTGGGAGAGTAATTTAGCCAAGGGAATCCTTTCTTTTTATAGAAAATACAGTTTATAAAAAATACAACGCCAGCTTTTACGTAGTAAAAGGCTGACATAGAAGAAAAGGAGCGTAAAACGTTACGCTTGCTGTTGCAGCAGGGTACGGCACAGCTTAATAAAGTCCGATGAGGTGACAATACCGAGCACCTTTTTATCGACATCGACGACGGGCAAGCAGCCGAGTTTGTTCTCAATAAAATATTCCACCACCACAGTTAAGGGCTCGTCGGCGGTTAGATGCTGATACTCTTTATCCATCACTGTCGTGATTGGCGTGTATCGCTCTTTACGTTCGAGCGCGCCTTGGCCGTATTTGTTTAGCATAGACATCACGCTGGCGATCATTTTTTTATGGGTGAGTACGCCAACGAGGGTGCCATCAATTTCAGAAATCACAGGTAAGTGGCGTACGCCACGGGTTTGCATCAGATGGTGGGCATCTTTCAAACTGGCGCCATCGCTGATGCAGATGACTTGATCACTCATAATATCGCTGACTTTCATTATATAAATTCCTTTTCTTGCCATTCTCTGGCGTGCATTTCACACGCTGCGTTAGCCGGCACCGATGTTAGCAGCTTCTCTGTAACCTACGCCAGTCCTGCACAAATAAAGTACGCTATCCAGTATAAGTGTTTGAATTGATAGATATCATAAAAGGCTGACAAAGATGTCACAAATATGTAACAGTGATATCTCACAATCGTGGTCTTATTAGACCTCATACCAGTGAAGCCTTTTCTAACAAGGAATAATAATGAATCGTACCGTAACTCGTCGTGATTTTTTGGCTATGTCGGCCAAAGGTGTTGGTGTTGCTGTGATCTCTTACGGCTTGATGGGCTGTAGTGATAGTAATGATGATAATTCTGTACCCGCGCAATTTTTACATGGAATTGCCAGTGGCGATCCGGCAGTCGATGCCGTGATCCTCTGGACCCGTGTCACGCCTGAGTCTGAGGGCGATGTAAAAGTGAGTTGGCAAGTGGCAAGCGATGCGGCCTTTAGTCAATTAGTGACCACAGGTGAGACTGTCACTAATGCGAGCCGTGACTACACGGTTAAGATTGATGCCCGTGGTTTACGTGCCGGGCAAACCTACTTTTATCGCTTTATGACGGGTGATAAAACCTCTGTTGTGGGTAAAACCCGCACTCTGCCTGAGGGTGACGTAAGCTCAGTCAAATTAGCCGTGATGTCCTGTGCTAACTTTCCTGCCGGTTATTTTAACGTCTATGAGTTAGCGGCGGCGCAGGATGATTTAGATGCTGTGGTGCATTTAGGCGATTACATCTATGAATATGCCCGCGGTGGTTATGCCAGTGAGCATGCTGCCGAATTGGGGCGTGAAGTGTTACCCGCCAATGAGTTGCTGACGTTGAGTGATTACCGCACTCGCCATGGTCAGTACCATACCGATGCGAGTCTGCAAAAGTTACACGCGAAAGTGCCTTTTATTACAGTGTGGGATGATCATGAAGTGGCCAATGATACTTGGCGTGATAGTGCCGAGAATCACAACGAAGGCGAAGGGGATTTTGCCGTTTGTAAAGAAGCGGCACTACAAGCTTATTTCGAGTGGTTGCCGATTCGCCCATGGCGTGAAGGGAACCATGAAGAGATTTACCGCAGCTTCAGTTACGGCAATCTCGTCGATCTGCATATGCTGGATACTCGCGTATTAGCCCGTGATAAACAGCTCGATTATGCCGATTATATGGACCCTACCACGGGCTCGTTTGCGGGTGAGCGTTTCCTTGCCGATGTCACTTCGACCACTCGCACTATGCTGGGGTTGACGCAATTATTATGGCTGCAGGGCACATTGCTACAGTCGACAGGCAAGTGGCAGGTACTGGGACAGCAGGTATTAATGGGTAAGATGTCATTGCCTGCGGCGATTGCCACTCAGCAGATGAGCATTCCTCAATTTGCCATGTTAGGGGCTTTAGCTAAGTTAGCGGCCCGTGCGGCGGCAAATGATCCCACGCTGACTGCCCAAGAGCTGCAATATCTTCAAGCCAATCAAGCCTTACTCACGCCAGAAGTTATCGGACTGCTGCAATTACCTGCCATTCCATACAACTTAGATGCTTGGGATGGTTATGCCTATGAGCGTGAAGTGATTTTAGGTACGGCTAAATCGAAAAATCTCAACCTAGTTGTGATCGCGGGTGACACCCATAATGCATGGGCAAACGAGCTTAAAGATGTGCAAGGCGATACTGTGGGTGTTGAGTTTGCGACTAGCTCAGTATCATCGCCAGGCCTTGAATATTACTTGAATCTGCCAGCGGAACAGATCCCCGCGACCGAGGCGGCAATCGTCGAGTTAGTGCCAGATCTTAAGTACGCTAACTTAAAAGACCGAGGCTTTATGACGCTCACCTTTACCGCTGATGAGGTGCGCAGCGACTGGCATTATGTGGATACCATTTTGTCGAAGGATTTCCAAGTCGCAACGGCCCGTGGTTATAGCACTAAGACAAAAGTAGGTGAGCATGTGATTACGCCTATCGTTTAATGCGGTATTGTTCGCTTGTTTATCGGCCACCTTAGGGTGGCCTTTTTGTTGCTTTTGGCTTTAAAAGGCAAAATAAATGTCTGTTGTCACGCAAGTTCTTACTATTACTGCAGCACATCGCATTTTTTTGGTATAAAATTCGCTCCCAAAATTCGGCGGCTGCCTACACTTGCTAAGGCAAAGCTGTTCTAGTGTTTTGGGAACCTTTACCCGCCGAACAGACCTTACAGGGGTCATAAGCTTTAACGACCTAAGAATAAAATCAATGTGATGGGGACTGTGTCATGTCAGAAAAGTATTTTGTTACCGCGCAGCAATTGCTGGAAGATTCATTTTTATTAGCTTCGCAAGTGTATGAGAGTGGCTTTCGTCCGCAATTTATCGTGGGTATTTGGCGTGGCGGTGCTCCAATCGGGATCGCGGTACAGGAGTTTTTCGATTTTAAACAAGTTGAAACTGATCACATTGCCGTGCGTACCTCTTCTTATTATGGGATTGGCACCGACAAACAAAGCAAAGAAATCAAAGTTCATGGCCTGCATTACATCGTTGAAAATGCGAACGCGAGTGACGGTTTGTTGATTGTGGATGACGTGTTTGACTCTGGCCGTAGTATTCATGCATTAAAAGAAAAACTCAGCCAACTGATGCGCCTAAATATGCCAACCGATATCCGTATCGCTTGCCCTTATTACAAGCCAAAAAATACCGCAGTGCCTTTAAAACCCGACTATTACATTCATGCCTCTGAAGACTGGTTAGTTTTCCCGCACGAAGTCACAGGTTTAACGCCTGAAGAAATTGCCGAAGGTAAGGGCGATTTAAAGAATATTCAGCACCTGTTTAAATAGCTTGCTCGCGGCGAGACAAAGACTATTTTCGCAATAAAAAAACGCGTTAACGATGAATCGTTAACGCATTTTTTTTTCTGTTTTAAAACTTATAAATCCATACAGTTAGCATAGTAAGTCACTGTGGCGGGCCAGTCGGAGAACACTCCAATCACGCCAACATCTTTCGCCAGTACATCAAGTAATTCAAAGGTATCGCCTTCGTTATCTATCGCTTCGGTAATGCTTTGATAGTAAAAGCCGCCGCCATTTTTTAATAAACCAGATCGCTCCAGCGACCAAGTGATGATCTTAAGCCCTGCGCCTTTGGCGGCCTTAGCGTATTCCGAAGGAATGATCTTTTTGTCCGCATCTAAGGCGACTAATACCCAGAGTGGCGGCGCAATAATTTCGACGCCTTGGGTCTTTAAATCCGCCATTGATGGCGACCAAGTGGCAGAGTTCTGCGGATCAAAGGCGCTGTTATAATCGTATCTATCATCGAGAAACACAGCTTGCTTCGCAAATTCAGGTGCGTTGGCGACCCAATATTTGATGTCATCCAAAATAAATGACTGGGGGAATACTTGCGAAACATCGACGCCCGCCGCCGTGTATTCATCCAACATTTTTTGCGCGTAATCCTGCTGAGTAAAACCATCGAAGGGCATAGATACGCTGGCGGCTTTTAGCTCAGGCGTCATCTTCACACCGGCTTTTTTAAACATTTCAATACTTTCAGCGTGGGTCATCAAGGTGCCATTGCCAGCATAAAGATCGGTGCGCCAGCTTGGGGTACCATTGATGAATTCGGCCGCAGTGGTCGCTTTCGGATTGTTGCCTTCCATCTTACCCTTGAGAGTTTTAAATTCGGCGAGGGTGATATCGCTAGTGCAACAGGTTGCCGATGCGCTGACGCCATTGGCGGCATCAGCAGGAGTGAATGGGCTCGAACATTTATTGGCAAGTTCGGGTATGGCTAAAATGTTGGTCGTGCTAGCAAGATCGCACTGTGAGTGGCGGCAAACTAAAGCTTTATCGGCGGTGAATGTGACATCACATTCGACTATGCCTGCGCCCGAATCGATAGCCGCTTGGTAGGATTCCTTTGTATGCTCAGGGAATTTCATTGGCGCGCCACGGTGACCTATGGAAAATTCGCTGCGATAAAAATTGTCAGTGGTGCATTGTTCTAAGCGGGTTTTAAGTGTGCTGTCTTGCATCTGACGTACGAGGAATAAGGGTCTTTCTCCCACTTGAGCTGGAACGGGTTTGCTGGTGGATGGCGTGACTGCGGCGTTATCATCGTCATTATTGCAACCGGCTAATAAAGCGCTCGTGGCAATTAACAGGCCGAGTGAGAGCGACGAAATAGGGTGTAGTTTCATCAGATTTACCTATGAGTAATGATGTAAATTATTAATATTAATCAGAAACTCTAAAGTGTTAATGTGACTGAAAAAGCCTATTTGTATGACATAAACAAGAATATATACCGTTTGCACGACGATTATCTAAGGCACGCTAGCTTACAATAAACTGCCTTAGACAGAGGACGGTCGGGATATATGCACAGTGTTGCTTTAGATGTGAGTATTGACTCCACTGAGCGAGTCGATGAAACTGGCATGAATATTTTCATCTGGGCGATCTTTCTGGGCCGAAATCAAGTACACTGCGCTCCTTTTGTTTTATGATGAGCGTTTGGTTCGCTTGATAAGACAAACGTGACAAGCATCATTTAGGAAATAGAGCAGAATGAGCAAGGGCAAAAAATACGATTTTCGCGTGACACAGGGCGACAACGGTTGGAAAACTGAAATCACTCGTCGCATGACATCAACTAAAACAGTTGTGTCTAAGAGCCACGATGGCTTTGCGACTGAAGCCGAAGCGCAAGCTTGGGGCTTAACTGAATTACAAGTGTTTTTAGGCACGTTAACTGAGCGCAATAAACGTCGCTCAGAGAAACAAGCTAAAGCAAAA
This sequence comes from Shewanella sp. SM68, assembly GCF_025653925.1. Lineage (NCBI taxonomy): Bacteria > Pseudomonadati > Pseudomonadota > Gammaproteobacteria > Alteromonadales > Shewanellaceae > Shewanella > Shewanella sp. SM68. The sequence continues at coordinate 344,236 of NZ_JAKKRU010000002.1, read as the reverse complement.
TTAGCCGCTGCATTAGCGGCTGAAGCGGCAACTGATGCCGAAGATCTTGATGAAGATGATTTCGACGAAGAGTAACACTCATTCGTTTAACCTTGTCTTATCAAGCCAGTGTGACTGTTAGGGCGCGCATAACGGGTTCTGAAACGTCACTTTGGCGATGAACAGCAAAAGGCAGATCTTAAGATCTGCCTTTTGTGTTTTTGTCGCTCGCGAAACTGTGCATATCAATTCATTTCATCCTATTTCCTCGTTTATCTTCATACACTCTGTTCGGCTGGACTGATCTGTTGATGCTGTCATTAGCTTGTTTTTATCGCATTTAGCCGGGATTACGTACCCTATACCATTAATAATTAACGATAACTATTATCATTTGATTTACTTAGATGCTGCTCTGTGCTCATATGTAAGGAATTCGAACGCACGTTTAACTTTATCAAGGTAAGGGAACTCCTATGAAACTACTTCAATCCAGTTTATTGCTGTGTTTGTCGGCTTCGGCAACCCTGAGTTATGGCCAAGCCTTAGATGGAGAGGCGTTACGCTTACTACAAGCGTCGCTAAAGGATTCGACTTTGGATGCACAAGCGCAGTTAACCAATACAAAGCGGGCATTGGCGTTAGATTTAAGCCATCAATATGCGCAGCTTGCGCCTATCTTACAGACTGAAATAAACCAGTATCAGTTAGCAGTGAATGCCGATGACATTCTGTCTCAGCATAGGCTCAATGATCATGTGATCACCAAAGCCGATGCATCAATTCGCCGAGTGAAGGGCTTAAGTGCCAAAGCAGATTCTCTGGTGCAAGTGCGTCTAGCGGATGAAGCCATGTTAACCCCATGGCAGCAAGGTGAGTCTCCTTTATTTGCCTATGAGCCCGATGGTGACGAGCGTCAGTGGGATTATATTGAAGCCTTTGATATTCATGGGCAAGTGCATCAATTAGACGTGTATAACCTGCCGCAGCAGCCAGTGTTTGTGGTCGGTATCGATAGCAAAAAAGCCTTTGTGGCTGGCTTAGAGGTGATGCGGGCGACATTTGCCGAGGCGCAGTCAGCGAAAAAAGAGGGCGCGCTACTGAGCCGTGCGCAAACACAGGCGGTGGCAGACAAGCCGATTTCAACCACAGTGATCAAGCAAATATCCTTGAAGGATGACCATGAGCCGTGGATTTCTGGTCGTGCCGAAATTTACGGCATAGTGACTGGGGTTGATCCAAGCCGTGAAGAGCCAGTGCTCGATATCGTCGAAATGCCCTATTTAGATTATGCGGATACGACCTATTATCCGAATCAAATCATCATACATTGGGAGCGTTATCGTTGGGCGGCTGCGGACATGATCTTAATGGAGCATGACGATGGTACTAACTATAAAGTGTTGGCCACTAAGCTGTTGGAAGCGGCGGAGCAGATCTTAAAGTCGATCCCCGATCCTGAAGCTCAGGGTTATGCGCTGATCCCGCAAATTACCAATGGTATTTTAAGTGTGATGCCGGATGCTTGGTTCACCAATGACGATGACTTTGTCGACGTGTATTACACTTTACAGGAAGGGGTTGAATATCCTAACTTGAACGGCGCTAACGGTAATACGATGACGAGCTTTGCGCCATTAGTCATCCAACCAAGACCATGATGAATTAGTGCGGCTAAATGCAATGGCTGAAATGTAAAAGCGGATCCTAAGATCCGCTTTTTTGTTTTTATCACTTAACGTTAGGCTAAGCCATTCACCTTAAGCTTTTAACTTGAAACTGCCTTGCATAATCGCCCAGTGACCTGGGAAGCTGCAGAAGAATTGGTAGGCTTCGGTGGCGCTCATACCGGCAGTGCTAAAGGTGATAGACGTTGATTCGCCACCGCCCACTAAATCAGTGTGTGCGATAACGCGCGTATCACCGGCTTTGACATAGGCTGCATCAGGACCTGCACTCATACCTTCGGTCGCTACGGCTGACATATCGGCTGCCTTAGTTAATACCCAGTTATGGCCCATCGCTGCTTTTGGCAAAGTGCCTGAGTGGGTTAAGGTTAAGGTCACTTCTTTACAGCTTGCAGGTACAGACAGCTCTTTAGTGTCAAATTGCATTGCATCAGTGGCGGCAATTTTCAGTTCACATTCGTTGGCACTCGCTTGGCTAGCGAATAATAATCCTAGGCCGATTAGGCTAGTGCTGGTCACGTTACGTAAAGCTGTGCTTTTTGCTTTCATCTGGTACTTCCTTATTTGAACAAGGGTAGCCGAGCCGTTTTGACTCGGACATGCACCTGCTAGCATAAGCAATCTTCATTAAATGGGAATGAAATCAGCGTGTAAATTATGTATATGCAACTTTAGGTTGAAAGCTTGCATCGTTATTGGCGGCAAAATTGTTAGCGGTAAACATAGGTGAGTACTTATTTGGAGTGAACTAAGTACTCAGGAACTATTATTTATGTGTTTGATTTATAGATTATAATTTTTTGTTCTAACGCAGGGCGTCTACTTCAGAACTTCTTACGTTTTTAGTACGAAAGCTCCTGTCGATAGGGAATCGCACGTTGTGCACCTGGGCGAGTGACAGTAATGGCACTGGCTGCATTGGCAAATCCCACGGCTGCAGCAATCGACATGCCCTCGCTTAAGCCCACAACTAAGGCGCCATTGAAGGTATCCCCTGCGGCGACTGTGTCTATGGCCTGCACTTCAAACGCAGGTATTAGCCCATTAAAACCTGGGCTGCTGATATATGCGCCACGGCTACCTAAGGTTATGACCACAATCTTTACTCCCTGCTGGTGGAGAAGTTGCGCTGCCATTTGTGCATCATCAATATGGTTGATCTCAACTCCCGTTAAGGCTTCTGCTTCGGTTTCATTGGGGGTAATAATATCTACCCACTTGAGTACATCTTGGCCAAGTGCCGTCGCTGGAGCAGGATTTAGTACAGTCGTCACGCCAAGATTCTTGGCTATTTGCAGCGCCTTTGCCACTGTGGCAGCGGGCGTTTCCAATTGTGCTAACAAGTACTCCGCATTAGCAAACAGAGCGTAATGAGCTTCTAAGTCATCGGGTGAAAGGCTGGCGTTGGCACCTGCGGCAACGCCAATCGTATTCTCACCGTTATCACCGATAAAAATCATGGCAGTGCCAGTGCTCAGTCCGGCTATTTGGCGGATCCCTTCCGCGCTGATGCCATCTTTCATCCAGCTTTGACGCATATCATCGCCGATACTGTCTTGGCCGAGGTGACAGATAAAATCAGTGCGTGAACCTGATTTGGCTAAGCGCGCGCAGGCGACGGCTTGGTTGGCCCCCTTACCGCCCAGTTCGAGGCGATAATCTCGGCTCATTAAGGTTTGCCCTGCAGCGGGCAGGTACTCAAATTTCATCACATGGTCGGCATTTGCACTGCCGATAACGAGTATCTGGCTCATAGAAGACTCACTGTCATTTTTATCTGCGATTGAGATAAGTTGCATCATAGACGCGTAAACTGTCTACCAGTAAATCGACAAAGCCTTGCCTATCGATCCCAAACAGCACAGTCGCATTGGCGGCTTTACCTGTTAGCTGATAGCGATCGACCACTGTCATGCCTAAGGTCAACTCACTTTGGGTTTCAATACTTACCCAGCAATCTTGCGCCTCAAATAGCTCAGGTTTAAGCAACCAAGCGATAGTGCAGGGGTCGTGCAATGGCGCACCAATAAAGCCCCATTTAGGATCTCTGTGGTAAATCATAAAGAAATCCAATAATTCGGCGACACACTGAGCAATTGGATTTTGAATCGCGCGAATGCGTTCTATGTCTTCATCCATGATTTGCGCCTGATGAGTCACATCGAGCCCACACATAGTGATGGGAATACCGGATTTAAAGACAATATCGGCGGCTTCAGGGTCGACAAAAATATTAAACTCGGCGGCAGGCGTCCAATTGCCGACACCGGCTGCGCCGCCCATTAGCACTATGCGTTCGATCTTGGCGTGTAATTCGTGGTGGCTGGCGAGCAAAAGCGCGATATTGGTGAGTGGTCCTGTGGGGACGAGTGTCACAGGCTTATCGCTTTGGCGAATTTTCTTGGCCATCAGTTCTACGGCATTGAGTGTTTGTGGCGCAAAGCTGGGCTCTGGCAATGCAGGGCCGTCAAGTCCGGTTTCACCATGGACATTGTCGGCAATGATTAATTCGCGAGCTAATGGCTTGACGGCGCCGCCAGCGACAGGAATATCACTGCGATTTAATAAGGTTAAGATCCGCAGGGCATTATTGAGCGTTTTATCCGGCGTTTGGTTACCGGCGCTGGTGGTGACGGCCAGTGGAACCAGCTCTGGATGGGCGAGAGCTAAAATGAGCGCAATAGCGTCGTCATGGCCGGGATCGCAATCCAGAATAATAGGGCGAGTCATACTGTTACTCCTTTAAACAGTGGTGATGGGGGCTTAGAATAGCATGCCATCAGTTAGGCGCTAGCCTGTGGAGGGGACTTGCAGAGTAAACTGTGAGCATTTTCGTCTTTTTATCAACAAGCTGCTAGAATTCTGCCCATTTTTGACACTAGGCGATGTTAGGTAAATCCATTCTCGCTCTGTCCGCTGCACAACATTGAATGACATATCCAAGCAAATACAAGGAAATAAGTAATGCTCACTCATCGAATTACTTGGCCTAAGGCTTTACTCGCGGGCATGGTTGCCATGCAGATCTCTGGCTGTAGCGATCCTCAACCTATGGCCATTATTGAAAGCAATAACGAGTCATTGCTGCAGTTCGATAACGGCAAACTGCTCCAACTTAAGGAAAATCCGAGTCCACAGTATCGCCATATTCCCTGTGATTTACCCACAGTCGAGACTGTAGTCACCAACAGTTCGGCCTTTGCGGCGTTAACTAAATCCGGTGAGGTGATCACTTGGGGCGACAGTTATGCTGGCGGTGATAGCAGGGAGGTGACGGAGCAGCTTAAGCAAGTGAAGCAAATCGTCCCAGTTAAGGACGGGTTTGCCGCGCTACGTCAAGATGGCACTGTGGTTTACTGGGGTAATGTGGGGAAATTGAGCCTCGACAAAGCCCTGCAAAACCGCATGACCAATATTACCAAGTTGTTCGCTAATCAAGAGGCCATTGCGGCCCTTGATGCTAATGGCAAGGTACACACTTGGGGTTATGGCCCCTACGGCGGCAATAGCTTACATGTGCAGGATCAATTAGTTGATGTTGTCGATATCTTTGCCAGAGGACGCAGTTTTGTCGCCCTCAAAAAAGAGGGCAGTGCTGTGATTTGGGGGCAGGTTGAAGAGTCGACCAATATGAAAAAGTTACTCCCGCAGCTTACGGATGTAGCGAAGATCGAATATTTTCAACACACCTATGCCGCCTTGAAAAAGGACGGCACTGTGGTGAGTTGGGGTTGGCGCAGTGATGCTTACTCGATCCGCAGCGCCTTAAAGGATGTGGCGAGTATGACGGCAAACAATTGTGCCTTTGCGATTTTAAGTCCTACGGGGGATGCGCATTTTTGGGGCGATGGGATTAACTGTGGTGTCGATTGGATTAAAAAAACCAATATCACAGGGGTAAAAGAGATTATTAGCATTGGCTCAGGCTTTTTATTACTGCGGGATAAGGCCGTGCCGCAAATAGTGGCCGACGATACTGATTACGCTCATATGTTTGGGTTTCACTATGCCCAAGAGATTCTTGATAAATATTGGCAGGAAGGCAGCATCATTACTCGAGGGCCTGCCTCCTTTGTGTTTACGCGTCCCGATGGCAAAGTGGTGCCTGTTGGTTATCGCGCCAACCGTGAAAATGTGGAGAAGTTGATTGCACGTATTCCGCGACTCACTTGGTTAGATGGCGCAAATGACGGTTATGTTGGCATCAGCGAAAAGGGGGAGCTGGTCTCTTGGTCGATGAATTTGCCCATGTTCGACAAGTCGCCGGTACAACCTGCTGACTCGTTAGTGATTAAACCGCTGGATTTTACCCCCGTTGCCCAATGCGAAACTCCTGAGCAGCGTCAGGCGATTTTGAGCAAAGACAGACCAAAACCTGCGGCAAAAAACTGGGATGGCGTTTTCTAGCTCATGTGAGTTTTCTCGCTAATCTGAGATTGATGGACTTTCATCCGTATAGACGTCTATAATGCGCGCGCTCAGGTCTGATATGCTCTGAGCCTTGTTGGGCGTTAACAGATTGTACGCCCTTTGAACCTAATTTTGAGTCAACCTTCTGTGGTGCTTGCGATGATAGCGTCGTGAGATAATCGGGAAGCCAGTGAAATTCTGGCACTGCCCCCGCAACGGTAAAAGGTGAGAGAGGACCGCGTTTGATTGGTGTGTTCAAGACAGAACCCGAAAGTCAGAATGTGAAAGGTCAGTCTCGTGTTAATTCAACTTTAATGGATTAACATAGCCTAAGTCCGGAGACCGGCCCTAAAGGTGTTTTTGAGATTTCGGTGGGCAGATCTCAAAATGCGATAATCACCGTCAGTATTTACGACTGAATTAACGGTATCGTGGCGTCAATGCCCCGTTTTCCTTGCAGGAGTTAAAGGTAAAATGGGAACAAATCCAACAAAAATCGCGCTGCTGATCGGCAGCCTTTGCAGTTTTTCAATTATCGCGCCCGTTATGGCGGCTGACGATACCAGCACAGCTAAAGTCGACGAGCATCTTGTCGTGATCGGCCGCTCTGATAAGACCCCGTTAAATATTGCCGCCAATGTGAATGTGATTGATGCCGCTGCGATTGAAATGAGTGGCGCGACTAATTTGACCGACGTCTTACGTGGTCAAAGCGGTATTCAAATTTCGGATAACAATATTGGAACTAGCTTTGCGATGCGTGGTTTTAGCGCCAGCACTGCCGTTAATAACACGCTGATTTTACTTGATGGTCGTCGTCTCAATAATATCGATATCGCCGCACCTAGCCTTAATGCCATTCCGCTTAATCAAGTGGATCGTATTGAAATTTTATCGGGTAGTGCGGGTGTGCTTTATGGTGACCAAGCCGTGGGCGGGGTGATTAATATTGTCACTAAGTCCCCTGAAAATACTGGCGGCAGCGTGCAGTTATCTGGCGGTAGTTTTGATACCTATGAAGGTCGTGGTGATGTGTCTGGCGCGATCAACAAAGATTGGCGTTACTTTTTCACCGGTAGTTACAACCAAGGTGACAACTATCGCCAGCATAATGCCAACGAAACCGGCTCTATTCTTGGCCGCATTCAATATAAAACAGCCACAGACTCGTTCTTTGTTGAAACCAGCTACTACGATAACGATCGTGAAAATCCGGGCTCGCTTACTGAAAAGCAATTTAAAGACGATCCCCGTGCTTCATCAAATAAGGTAGAGTATGCCCACGAGATGACCACTGCGGCGCGAACGGGTTACCAGCATCAGCTTAATCAAAACTGGGCGCTGGCGGCTGATTTAGATTATAGCGATACCTTAGTGTCTTCTCTTAATTGGGGGGCGAACAGCCATAACACACGCTCACTGTTAATGTTTAGCCCTAAAGCGTTAGCGAATTACAGTACGCGTCAAGGCGAGCTAAGCCTAGTCACAGGTTTAGACATCAGCCGTGGTAAGGCTGATTTTGACACTATGGCGCGCAGTAATGTGCAGCAAATGCAAAGCGCCTATCTACAAGCTACAGTGCCTTTAAGTCATACTTTAAGTTACGTTGTGGGTGGACGATATGCGCGGGTGACCGATGAGTTAGTCGATGGCAATGTCTATCCTAATGGCATGGATTTAGACGAAAATGCCCACGCATTCGAACTGGGTTTAAATTACCGCCCAACTGCGGAGCACAGACTCTACGTGCGCGCCGATGATAACTTCCGTTTTGCCAAAGTGGATGAGCAAGCTTATACATCGCCGGGCGTATTTGGCTTAAAGCCGCAAACAGGCCGTTCCTATGAGGCGGGTTGGGATTGGGCTGTCGCTAGTCAAACCCTACGAGTCAGCCTATATCGTCTCGATTTAGAGGATGAAATTGTTTATGACTCGAGTGCAGTTAAACCCATAGGTGGAAATTTCAACGGTGCAAACGTTAATGCCGACGCTTCTCGTCGTTATGGCGCGGGTGCCGATTGGGATTGGCAGATCACTAAAGCGCTGCAGCTAGGGCTGGAATATAACTATACCGACGCCGAATTTACCGATGGTGCTAACGATGGCAAAGAGCTGTCTTGGGTGGCAAAACACACGGGACGCGGTTATGTCAGCATGGATTTTGCTGAGCATTTCCAAGTATTTGCCGAAGCTATCTACACGGGGGATCGTTTTATCGAAGGCGATAACGCTAATCAAGGTGATAAGCTAGCAAGTTACGTGCTTGGTAATTTAGCCTTGAATTATAATCGTGATGCTTGGCTTGCCAGTCTGCGTATCGATAATGTATTCGATAAAGATTATGTTAGCGCAGGCTATTATGGTGGTGGAACATATAATGGTTATTACTCAGGTCGAGGCCGTGATATTCGTTTCACTGTGGGCTACCGCTTCTAAATATTAATGAGCTATCTAATAACAAAGCCAGACTCAGTCTGGCTTTTTATTTTTTACGCTGAGTTCAAAGAATAAATCTTAAAATAGGTATAGTCTTGAATATCGTTTTAGTAGAGTGGTTTAATTGTCGTTATCTATAGTGTTAGCGGGCAGTCATAACTAAATAGGAGTAATTTATATTTTACTCTGCTGTTTATGGCTGAAATTCTTAGTATTTTAGGTATGATGTGAGCTGTAACCGAATCATCTTATTGTTAATAAACAGGTGTAAAGTGTCTTATGACTGATCTTGAGCAACAGGTTTTTACTCAAGTTAGAGCTATCATAGCGAACGAAGAGCAAGTGATTGGCCGCCGAGGGATTCTAATTCCACTCAAAAAAGCGATCCTTGCTGAAGGTGACATTCGTAATGTGATTGACATTATCTCGAGCGATCCCGCATTGGCAGCGCACATGCTTATGCGCAGTAATTCCGCACAGGCTGCTGTAGTGGAAAATCACAAAACTCGCTCGTTGAAAGAAGCTTTGATCCGCTTAGGTCAAGTTAATATCTATCGCTACGCCTTTACGTTCTATTTAAAAGAACGCCTCGATGAACTGCCACAGCCCTATAAAAAGTTGGTCCAAGGTTATTGGAAGCTGACTGAAGATATTGCAACGGATGCGGTAGATAGCTTAGCGGATATGGAAGGTGTGGAGGTTGATGCTGACGAAGTGCAAACCTTAGCTCTGTTCAGTGTGTTCGGCCAAATTATCGCACTGACCGCATTTGCCTATTTAAATGCTAATGCCGAACAGTCATTTCCTTTAAGTGTGATTAAGTCATTGATTGATAATCAACAACAGACCTTAACCATCGAAGCGTTCGAGGCGTTAGATCTCGATCAGGATCTGCGTCAAGAATTTATGATCGCCCATAATTTGCGTCAGACCCGTAATCCTAATTCATCAGGGTTGATACTGCGCCGTGTCTTGTCTATGCGTGGATTGTTGATGAATCCGCTGTAATTTGTCGATGCTATGAAATAGTCATTTGACTCAATAAACAAGCCTGCATTCGCAGGCTTTTTTACTCAATGTCACCCGCATTAATTCGTCTTCTGCTGGCGGGATAAACCTTCCCTCGCCACCAGTTGTAACCAATTTTGGATCAATGCAGAGTTAGCACTGTGGCGGCGATAGGCACCAAATAGCGGTCGTTTCAGACCTTCTTGGCCGAGTTTTACCGTAGCGAGACTCAGTCCATGTCCTTCATTAATCGACCAACTTGGCAGTGCGGCTATGCCGTCTTTACAGGCGATGCGTTGCAATAACATCATGGTTAAATCACAGGTTTTTTGCTCGCCCGCCTCTATGCCCGCAGGCTCTAAAAAGTGGCGATAAATGTCTAAACGCGTCAACGGCACTGGATAACTGATAATAGGCAAGTGTGCTAATTGCTTAGGGGTGACATAGGCTTCTTTCGCTAAAGGATGATCCTTAGCAACCACTAACTTCACTTCAAAATCAAACAAATGCTGGTAGGCGAGTGAATGCCCAGGCACAGGATCTGAGGTTAATACAATATCCAGTTCACCCATTTCTAAGGCATTGAGCGAGTCGAACAAGTGGCGGCTCGACAAGTCTAACTCGGCTGTCGGATGATCTTGTCTAAATTGCTCCATTACAGGCATTAACCAGCGAAAACAGCTATGGCACTCAATGCCGACACGCAACTGATTGGTTTCGGTTTCCAGCCCATTCTTCAAATCTGTCTCGGTTTCTAACACCTTAGGCAAAATTTCTTCGGCCAGATGCAGCAGGCGTGCACCTTCTTGGGTGAATGACAGTGGCTTACTCTTACGCACAAAAATGGGCGAGTTAATCCTTTGCTCCAACTCCTTAATCTGGTGGGAGAGGGCGGATTGAGTGACAAAACGTTTTTTGGCTGCGCCCGCCAAACTGCCGCTTTCTTTCAGGGCCATTAAGGTTCGCAGGTGTCTTAGTTCGATCATGTTCACTCCAAGTGAATTTCGCTCATGTTGTGCTTGAAATCAATTCGGTTGCTGGCATAGAGACTAACACAATAAACTTCTAGACGTCCAGACGCCCATTGTTATTTATCAAGGCTGAAGTGCTGAAAAGTGCCAAGAGAAAACAATCTGGTGGGTGCAAGTGCCGAATGTGGCTTATCTCAAATAAAGGAAGATAGAGTATGCAATTAAATAGTCTTGGGTTTCCCCGTATTGGGCGTCGTCGTGAATTGAAATTTGCCTTAGAAAAATACTGGCGTGGTGAGAGCACTCAGGCGCAATTGCGTGAAGTGGCGAGCGAACTTCGCCGCACCCATTGGCAGTGGCAAACGGCTGCTGGCATTGAGCAAGTTCCCGTGGGTGATTTTGCCTTTTATGATCAAGTACTGACCTTAAGCGCGACCTTAAATGCTATTCCTGAACGTCACCGTGGTGAAGGGGGCATCGATCTCGATACTTTATTCCGTGTTGCCCGCGGCAGAGCGCCAACGGGCCAAGATGCGCCAGCCTCTGAAATGACCAAGTATTTCAATACTAACTATCACTATCTAGTACCTGAACTCACGCAAAACCAAGTGTTTTCGATTGCCTATGAGCAGTTTTTTGAGGAAGTCAGCGAAGCGCAAGCGCTAGGCTATAAAGCCAAACCTGTGCTACTCGGCCCTGTTAGCTACTTGTTCCTTGCTAAAACTGTGGGCCAAGAGTTTGATAAGTTAAGCTTATTACCCAATTTATTAGCTGCTTATGCTGACATTTTGGCGCGTTTTGCTACTCAGGGAGTGCAATGGGTACAGCTCGATGAGCCCATGCTCGCATTGGAATTGGATGGCGAATGGCAAGCAGCGATCACTGAGGCGTATCAAGCCCTCAGCACTGCGAAGGTGAAGATCCTTCTTACCAGTTATTACGGCGGTATCGCACACCATCAAGCGCTGGTATCGGCCTTGCCGGTCGCGGGGTTGCATATCGATTTAGTCACAGCGCCGGATCAATTGGCAGTCTTTGCCAATGCGCTTGGTCAAGATCAAATTCTGTCGGCGGGTGTGGTCAATGGCCGCAACGTGTGGGCGGCAGAGGCGGATTTGATTGCCGAACGCATAGGCGCGGTTGCCCGTGATCTCGGAGATCGCTTGTGGATCGGTACCTCTTGCTCACTCCTGCACAGCCCTGTGGATTTAGAGGTGGAAGCCACGCTTGAGCCCGCGCTGCGTCAACAACTCGCGTTTGCGAAGCAGAAATTACTCGAACTGGCCAATGTGCGCCAATTGCTACTGGCACCTGAATCTATCGCGGCAAAAGAGATTGTGCAAACCTGTTTGGCACGCCGTGAGGCGAAAGCGCAGGCCGCCGACAGTCAAGTGATTGCCCGCGTTGCCGCGTTGACATCTGCCGATTATGAGCGTGTCAGTGATTTTAGCGTACGCCAAGCTGTGCAGCAGCAGAAGTATCGTTTACCTCTGTTGCCGACCACTACCATTGGTTCCTTCCCACAAACACCGGCAATCCGTGGACTACGCAGTCGCTGGCGCAAGGGCGAGCTAAGTGATGCACAATATACCGAACAATTGCAGCAAGTCACCCGCGATACTATCGACCGCCAGCTTAAACTCGGTATCGATGTGCTGGTTCATGGTGAGGCCGAGCGCAACGATATGGTGGAATACTTTGGTGAGCAGCTTGCGGGCGTTGGTTTTACTAAAAATGGTTGGGTGCAAAGTTATGGCTCACGCTGTGTTAAGCCGCCATTGATTTATGGCGATGTTAGTCGTCCAAAGGCGATGACGGTCGATTGGGCCGAGTTTGCCCAGAGCCTAACAGACAAGCCTGTAAAAGGCATGTTAACTGGCCCTGTGACGATTCTGCATTGGTCATTCGCCCGTGAAGATATCGGCCGCGATGTGATTGCGACTCAGCTGGCGCTGGCGATCCGTGATGAAGTGGTGGATTTACAAAATGCAGGTATTGGCATTATACAAATTGATGAGCCAGCCTTCCGTGAAGGTCTGCCATTGAAACAAAGTGAGTGGCAAGCCTATTTAGATTGGGCGGTGAATGCCTTTAAACTCAGCGCTGCAGGGGTTATTGATGAGACTCAAATCCACACCCACATGTGTTACAGCGAGTTCAATGATACGATTACCGCGATTGCCGCCATGGATGCCGATGTGATCACTATCGAGACTTCGCGTTCACGGATGGAGTTACTCAATGCCTTCGAAGATTTTGAATATCCCAATGAAATCGGTCCCGGTGTGTACGACATTCACTCGCCAAACACTCCAAGTGTGGAGGCCATGGTGCACTTAATCGAGAAAGCGGCGCAAAAAGTGCCCGTACGTCAGCTGTGGGTCAACCCAGATTGTGGCCTAAAAACCCGTACTTGGGATGAAGTCGAACCCGCACTGAAAAACATGGTCGATGCCACGCGAGAACTACGTCACCGCCTTGGTTAATATTATGCTTGAGTGAAATATTTTTTTACTGAGTTTATTGAGTTAGTAACAGCGGATGCTTATGCATCCGTTGTTGTTTATTGCTTGCCGACTAACTTAAGCATCTCGCGGTAAGCCTTTTTCGATAATGCGCACCATGCGCTCGGTTTTGCGGCGGGCTTTTTGTTGTTCAGTTGCTGCGCTTTCAGCAAGGCGCGATTGCTGGGCATTAAGCGCCCATTCAATATGCTCACGCACTATCTCATCGATATCTTCGCTGTGATTGCGGGCGTTAAGTGCGGCAATAATGCTTGGGCTCGCGGGAGCGTTACCCAGTGCTACTGCAATATTACGTAGCCAACGTTTATGTCCAATGCGACGAATGGCGCTGCCTTCAGTTTGTTTAAGAAACTCGGCCTCGCTCCAAGCAAAAAGGCTGAGAAGGTCAGGTTGCTTTAACTGCGGACGAATATGAAAGTCAGTTTCTTCAGTCAGCGGCGCTTGGCGATTGATGGGACACGCGAGTTGGCAATCATCGCAGCCATAGATGCGATTGCCCATGAGTGGCCTAAATTCTTCGGGAATAGCGCCCTGCAACTCAATGGTGAGATAGGAAATACAGCGTCTGCCATCGACCACATAAGGTTCTACGATTGCACCCGTTGGACAGGAGGTAATGCAGGCGACACAAGTGTTACAGCCTTCTTGAATGGGAATATCCACAGGTAGAGGCAAATTGATCAGTAGCTCACCTAAAAAGAACCAACTGCCAGCCTCATGGTTGAGTATGAGTGAGTGTTTACCTGTCCAGCCTATACCGGCTTTTTCGGCTAGGGGGCGCTCAAGTACAGGGGCTGAGTCAACAAAGGGGCGAAAGTCAGCGGCATCGAAACCGAGAGCAACTAACTCTGCACTGATTTGATCTCCGAGCTTTTTAAGTCGAGCGCGGATCAACTTGTGATAGTCACGACCTCCGGCATAACGGGAAATATAACCTAAGTTGGGATCGGTGAGATTCGTTGCAAAGCCAGCTTCGGGTGGCAAATAGTCCATCCGTACGGAGATCACCCGCACTGTGCCCGGATGCAGTTCTTGCGGGCGAGCGCGCATCATGCCATGGGTAGCCATATAGGCCATTTCGCCATGAAAACCTTTGTCTAGCCATGCTTGGAGTTTGGCTTCTTCAGCGGTTAAATCCGTATCGCAAATGCCAACCTGCGCAAATCCGAGTGCTTTTCCCCACGTTTTAATTTGCAGAGCGAGCCGCGACAGCATGCTGGCATAGGATTGGCTTGGGGTTTGATTGACTAAAGTTGACATGAATTGATTGCAGCGAGGCTCTTGGCTAGGTGGCAATATGATAGCAGTTTTCACTTATTGAGGACGAGTTTACTCAGAAGGGGGCGTGAGGCGATATTTTCTTTGGGGTATTTGTTTATTTGCTGTTGGGATTGAGTCTATGATTAGGTCTACTGTTTATCGTTTGGTATTCGTATGCTGAGTGCGATTCCCCTTAGGGCGTGTTTTCTTGCGATGAGCTTATTAGGCCTGATGCCTAATCTTGTTTTTGCGGCGCCTGACAAGTTGAAATTGGTGACCGAAGCTTGGCCTCCCATGAGTTACGAGCAAAATGGTGTGCCGCAAGGTTTTGCGGTGGACTTAGTCAATACCTTGCAATCAAGACTGGGTCAGAGTGAAAAAATCGATGTGTTACCTTGGGCTCGGGCGTATTCGATTGCTAATACCTCTGCGAACGTTTTACTTTTTGCTACGTCAATTAATGATGAACGAGCTGAGCAGTTTGATTTTATCGGTCCTATTGCGACCAGCAAAATTGCATTGTACGCAAGGGCGGCAGATCCTATCGCTCTCGATCAACTTGCTGAACTTCAATCGACAGATATTGTGGGGGTTTATCGGGAATCGGCGGGTGCGCAGTTGCTACAACAAGCGGGCGTGGATAATTTGCTGGTGGCGAGTTTTCCACAGCAATCGGCGAAACAGTTGCTGTTTTCTCGAATTCGTTTTTGGTGCCAAGCGGATCTTGCGGTAAAGCAGATACTCGAAGAGGTTGGCGCGAGTGAGACAGATATCCGCCAAGTGTTTGTGGTATCGGAGATTAATCTCTATTTAGCTTTTTCTAAAGGGACGTCGGCGGAAACCGTTATCAGTTGGCAAACAGAGCTTGAGAAAATGAAAGACTCGGGTGAATTTAGTCGTCTGTATCAGACATGGTTTGGCACTTTGCCACCGCCATTACAACATCAAGTGTTTTGGCATAAGGCCGTTTAATTCTCTCTTAAAGCCTCATTCTTGGCTGATTTCACACAATTTCTGCCCGCATTTTTAGCCTCATAAAGAGCATTGTCGGCCCGCTTTAGCAAGGTGGCAAAATCTTTATCTTGATATGCATCTTCAGTATTATTTTGTGGTTCTAAAGTGGCGACACCAGCGCTAACGGTTAATTTGAGTTCTGCTGGTAAATTCTGTGCGCTAAGGCGGCTAATATGGTTCTGCAATTGATGCGCCAGCGCTAACGCACCTGTGGCGTCAGTGTTAGGCAATAGGATTAAAAACTCTTCACCACCGATGCGGCCAACGAGGTCTTTATTACCTGATAAGGCTCGGCCTGCATTTGCAATGGTCATAAGGGCGCGATCGCCTAATTCATGGCCGAAGTTATCGTTGATTTTTTTGAAGTGATCCGCATCAAAAATAATCACTGAAAAAGGGCTTTGATGTTTTAAGGCTTGCTGAAAATATTTCGCGGCTTGGGCATAAATATGCCGACGATTAGGGAGTTTGGTAAGGTAATCCGTGAGGGCAATAACTTGCAGTTGGCGATTTCTATGTACTTGTTTATAAGCGAATATAGACACTATCGTCAGGATAAAGCCCGCTAGTAATAGGATAATGTGTTGCAGTGATTTGTTCTTTTCGAGTAGCGCGAGCTCTTGTTCTTTAAGGTTTTGGTTTTCAATCAAGCGTTGATTTTCAGATTCAATCCGACTGGTATCAAACTTGACCTTTAATTCTGTCGTATGATGGGAGAGAGAATTGCCATCGACTTTTTTTGTTAGGGTAACAAATTCTTGCAGCGCTCCGTAGGCGGCAGATAAATCATTCATAGCCACATATATGTTACTTTTAAGCTGCAGCAGTTGAGTGAGTCCCCGATTATTCTGCAGAGTGCGAAAGGCTTTTTCCCCTTGCTCAAGTTCGGTAAGCGCCTCTTTATAGCGAGCTTGTTGAAACTTTATATCGGCCATAAAAAGCTTCATGAAGCTGTAATCGGTCAGATCTTTTTCATTAATAACAGTATCGGCTTCGATTAAATACTTTTCGGCTTCGTTTAGACGATTGAGTTTGATTAAGCTGTAGGCAATATTCGTTGCCATAGTTGCTGCCACTTTTTCCTGCTGATGTTCCTTGAAGTATTGATAACTTACTAAGAAATTATCTACGGCCTGTTGATGTTCACCGAGTTCATCTAAGGCAAGGCCAATGTCCGAGTTGACATACATTGCCTGTTCTTGGTTATTGTTTTTTAGATAGAGAGCTTTGAGTTTGGTGTAATAGCGGATTGCACTTTGGGGATCGCCATAACGTCTAAAACTGGTAGCAACATCGGCAAGGTTAATGTTAGCCCAACCGCTTAAATTGAGTGATTCATAGAGATCTTGCGCTGTGACGAGATCGTCTAATGCCGCAGAAAAATCGCCAATATAAGAGTAAAGTGCGCCGCGAATGCTGCGCGAGTCGGCGATTAGCTTAAGGTCTTCATGCTCATAGGCACGTTTAACACTGAGATTATAGCCTTCCATCGCGCCATCCATATCACCACTTAATTGCAGAAACCAAGAGCGGCAGAGAGTGAGGTCGGTAATGAAATGGGGGGAGGCGGTTGGCGGAATATTGCTCAGTGCTTGGTTAGTATTTTTAAGTGCCAGTGCAATAGCGGTGTCGTTTTCTGTATTCTGATCCCAGCATTTAAGCAGTTGCAGCTTTTCATGACGGGTGACATCGTCAGTCGAAATTAGTTTGCTTAATAACACTAGATTGCTTTCGATTTCTTCACGGGTCATAGGGACGCCGCTTTCAAATCTTGCAAATATTTTATCAACCTGAGTCTTTTCTTCTGCCATAGCGTTGCTGAGCGGCAGTAGAAGCAGCAATAAGGAGAATGATAAATACCTAAGTTGATGTAGCAAAAAAGATTCCTGTTCGAATTAAAATCAATAGCTAATTATTAGCTTAGCATAACTTGTTTGCTCATTTTTAATATAGATGTATAGCAATTTTGCATTCGGTTAATGATCAAGGTATAAACTCCGCCTTGGTTATTATCCCACAAAGGAATCACCCTTGAAGAAATTACTCTGTGCTGCATTATTCATTATGAGTGGCACTAGCTGGGCAGGCTCAGATTTAGAAACCTCTGGCGATGTATTGCATTTATTATTACCCGCTACTGCGATGGGCGCGACCTTGTTTTATGAAGAGGGTTATGACGGTAGTTGGCAGTTAATTCAGGCAGCGGTGTCGAGTCGGTTAATTGTTGAAGGTCTTAAGTATAGTGTGAGTAAAGACAGGCCAGACGATAGTGGCGATGATTCGTTTCCATCGGGTCATACCTCAGACAGCTTTATGGCGGCGACGTTTATTCAGCAGCGCTATGGTTGGCAATATGGTTTACCTGCCTATGTTGCCGCATCTTATGTGGGTTACACACGAGTGGCGAGCGACCAACATTACCTCGAGGATGTGTTAGCTGGCGCGGCGATTGGAGCGCTGGCGGGTTGGTATTTTACTCAACCCTATGAGGGGATTACAGTTACGCCGATTGCGGGTAACGGCGTTTATGGTTTATATGTGAGTGGCCAGTTTTGAGTCTATTTTTGGGATGCGAATCGAGATTTTTATGAGTGAATTATCAGCTGTTTACCGTGAAACTGCCGAGCAGATTTCTTACAATGTTGCGAATAAAGTGTTACCAATGGCGAAATTACCGGGTGACTTATTAGCAGCGTACCAAGGTTTGTGTGCCGAACTGTTGGAAGACAGGGAAGGTAAATTTAGCCAAGCTTGGGCATCTTTACCTGCCAGTGCGCGTAATCTAATGGAACAAGCCGCATTCCACGGTTTCTATATCGCGAATGCTTGGTTGCAATTGAGTCGTGTCGCCCAAGAAATTTCTGAGCAAGCCGATACCGATAGTGCAATCCAAGAGCAAGAATATAATGGCATTTTTACGCGCTTAGCCGATGAATCGCTCAAAGAAAGCCTACGTAAGTTGAAGAAAGCGCGTACCGATCGTGCTTTGCTCAATAGCTTTAAACAGGTGATGGCACCTTAGTGTTCTATTGAAATGAAAAAGCCCGTTACTGCAAAGTAACGGGCTTTTTGCTGGCTAGCACAAACGCTCAACTAAGCTGCTTTACTGCGACTTGGGTCGCGGCAACGCTATGCTTAGAACGAAGTGCGTTTGTAGCGGCGATATTCTGGACTCCAGAAATTGCCTTCAATCGACTGCTGTAAGATCTCATCGCTCATTGGCAGTGTTAACCCTTGTTCAACTGCGACTTTACCTACTGCGAAAGCAATATGCTTACTCACAGCATGGATATCTTCGAGTTTAGGCAGTAGTGGACCAGTACCATCGATTGCCAGTGGCGAACATTCGGCAAGTGCGCGACTTGAAGCCATCAACATGGCATCGGATACATGACGTGCGCCCGAAGCTAATACGCCTAAGCCAATACCTGGGAAGATAAAGCTGTTGTTGCACTGGGCAATTTCATAGGTTTCACCATCGACAACCACAGGCTCGAATGGGCTGCCCGTAGCGACGAGTGCTTGACCTGAGGTCCAATGCAAAATGTCCTTCGGTGTCGCTTCTACGCGGCTGGTGGGGTTCGACATAGGGAAAATAATCGGCCGAGCACAATGGCTGTGCATAGCGCGAATAATTTCTTCGGTGAAGAGACCCGGAACGCCAGATACCCCAATCAGCACTGTCGGCTTGGCGTTGTTAACCACATCGAGCAGTGAAATATTGTCGCTGAAATTGCTCCAATTTTGGATGTTGGTGCATTTCTGCGCCAATTTTTGCTGGAATGGCAACAGGTTAGGCATGTTGTCGAGCAATAAGCCCCAACGGTCAACCATACACACTTGAGTGCGAGCTTGCTCGTCGCTGATCCCTTCAGACACCATTTGTGCCACGATAGCTTCGGCAATTCCGCAACCGGCACTACCAGCACCGAGGAAGGCGATACGTTGTTGATTCAATTCAGTGCCCGCAGCCTTACACGCGGCGAGCAAGCAACCAACGGCAACCGCAGCAGTACCTTGAATATCATCGTTAAAGCAGCAATAGCGATCCTTATACCGCTCTAGGATTGGCATGGCATTCTTTTGGGCAAAGTCTTCGAACTGGATCAAAGTATCCGGCCAACGCACGTGGACGGCTTGCATAAAGGCTTCGATAAACTCGGCATATTCTTCGCCACCGATGCGTGGATGGCGCCAACCCATATACATAGGATCTTCTAACAACTGCGGATTATCTGTGCCTACGTCTAAGGTAATAGGCAGGGTATAAGCTGGACTGATACCGCCACAGCTAGTGTAGAGTGACAGCTTACCGATAGGGATCCCCATGCCGCCAATACCTTGATCGCCAAGGCCTAAAATACGTTCACCATCAGTGACTACGATAATTTTAACTTTTTGACGAGTCGAGTTATTGAGGATGTCATCGATCCTATCTTTGTTCGGATAGGAGATAAACAAACCACGGTTGCGGCGATAGTTTTTCGAGAAACGTTCACAAGCTAAACCTACCGTCGGCGTATAGATGATGGGCATCATCTCGCTGATGTTATTTTGCACTAAACGATAAAATAAGGTCTCGTTTGTGTCTTGGATATTACGTAGGTAAATGTGCTTGTCTAAGTTGTTATTGAAACTTCTAAATTGATCGTAGGCGCGAGAAGCCTGCTCCTCAATCGTTTCAATGGCATAGGGGACTAAGCCTTCGAGGTTAAAGAAAATACGCTCTTCTTCAGAAAATGCACTGCCCTTGTTAATCAGTGGGGCTTCAAGAATGGCAGGTCCTGCAAACGGAAGATAGAGGGGGCGTTTATTATCGTCCATGGGTAACCTTTTGAGTTATTGTTTAAGTGGTCAATACGTGCTGTAAGTCACGTAAGGTTATCATGAAATGTGATCTTTGTTGTCCGTGGAACGAGGTATTTGTGGTTTTTTTTGCAGCAGTAAAAAAGTCAGCTGTTTTAAACAGGATTTCTGAGGTTGTTGAGATGGAATTGTTAAGGTCTTGTTTATATCCAAACAAGCTCAGGTGTAGATAAAAACGGATATAAAAAAACGCAGCCTAAGCTGCGTTTTATGTCATAAGTTTAGCGTTATACGCCGCGATACTTAAGTGATAAGCCGCGGATAAAGTTACGCAGTATTTGATCGCCACACTCTTTAAAATTCTTGTGGTCTGGATTGCGGAACAGGGCGCTTAGCTCTGATTTTGACATTTGCACTTCGGCTAAAGCCAAAGCTGCTACTATGTCTTCTTCACGCATTTCGAGGGCAACTCTCAGCTTTTTAAAGATGAGGTTGTTGTTTAAACGTGAAACGGGCGCTGGAATTTCTGCACCTTCACGTAGACCGCGCTTCTCTATGATAAGACCATCTAAAAACTGACATAAGGTCGTGTCGTTACAAGCTTTATAACCTTCTTCCTCTTCTTTACGTAGAAGATCAATCATCTCTTCGACAGGCACTTCTCTTCCAGCTTTAGCAAAAATTTTAATCATTTTTGCATTGCTAAAATCAAACACGAAGCGCAAACGGCGCAAAATATCATTATTAATCATGGTCATCTCTTGGCGCGGCTGCGCTGTCTGGTTTAAGAGCCCGCATTATATACCCAAACCACTTTAAATGCAGAATTCAGCGGGAATTTAATGCCAGTTACTTAAGGCCATTTATTGCTTCGGCATAAACATTCTGGGTAATTAACCTTTAATGACCTTGTACCAATAGATAAACAGTGCCGCGAAAATCAGCAGATAACTTAGGCCAAACCAAGAGAGTAGCTTCATCTTAGTGCCATATCTATCGGCTTCGGGGAGCTGTTTGCTGGTCATTAAGCGGTAGTTTAACCAAGCAAAAATGACTGTGGTCATAAAGGCCAAGATCATCACAAACTCGAGTAGCGGCAACAGTGCGCCTTTAAAGAAGAGGATCAGTAACAAGCCTAAGGCACTGATGGCGAGCATGATCCCTGTGAGACGTTTGTCTGAACTGGTCTTTGAGGTGAGTAACTGCCAGCCCATATCTAAGGTACGGCTATAGCCATCGATCACTGTTACTGTGGTGCTGAAAATACACAAAAATGCCACAATACCAATAAGATAACGACTCTCGCCGCCCATCACTTGGCTGTAAAGATTAATCAATTGATTAGCAAACTGTGCGCCGGAATCTGAAAAGTGTTCGCCGCTGCCGTGCATCACTAAGGCGCCCAATGACAAAAACACGATCGCGAGGATCGCAGTGATGAGGTAGCCTAAGTTAAAGTCGAGCAGTGCCTGCGCTTTCGTGACCGTCTGGCTTTTTTGTTTTTCGAGCAACCAGAGAGAATTCCAAGCGCTGACTTCAATCGGTGCTGGCATCCAACCCATCATGGCGACCAAAAATCCCACATGGGCCCATTGCCAAGGTGAAGGAGAGACAAAATTGCTCGCTAATGGTTGAGCGTGATCCCAAGCCAAGGCCACGGCAATTAAGGTGGTTAAGGTTAGGGCGAACATGATGATCTTAGTGAGTCTATCAAGCAGTTGATAATGGCCTAAAATCAGTAAAGCCAATGAACTCAGCAATACCAGTAGGGCTAACCAATCGATGGGGAGCGGAATAAATTGGGTCAACATAGCGGCGGTTAACATGCACACCCCTGCTGTACTGGCAATGGCGGCGATCACATTGAGCCCAGTAAACAGCAGTAAGTAACCTCGGCCCTGTTTTTGGTAGCCGTGCAGTAGACTCTCCCCTGTGGCAGCTGTGTAGCGTGCGCCAGCTGCAAAGAAGGGATACTTAAGTAAATTTACCCCAAGAATAACCCAAGCCAGTTGCCAACCAAATTCGGCGCCCGCCCGAGTCGAGGCGACTAAATGGGATGCGCCAATCGCCGCGGCGGCCATAAGTACACCTGGGCCCATGGCTTTAATGCCGAGAGTTAGGTGTGTCATCCAAGAAGATGAAGGAGAAGTTACTGAAGATTCTGTCATGTCGTTATTAAAAATGCCTGTTGAAAATTAATCTGGGGAATCGAATAAGCCCTCATGCTAAGGCTGCGCTCATGTTAAAGCCGCGCTAACGCTAAGTGAGTGGCTCAACATTAAAGGTAAAGTGATTGAACTAAAAGTCGTTTTATTCAATTTATCTGTTTAATTTTTGGCTGAGTAAAGTTTCAATGCGTTTTAAGCTTGCAGCCATTTCGACTACGATTTGTAACAGCGTATTATCTGGCTGTGTCGATGGGCTTATTGGGTGCAAGGGTTGGGTAAGCCGCTCTTTTTGCTCTAATACGAGGGCTCTAAATCGAGGCGCATCGACTATGCCGACTAAGCTTATCAATGCGCCTGCGCCCGATTGCCCTGCGGTTTCTACCGTGAGTTTATGCAGACCAAATAGGCGCATAATTGGGCCTTCGATCAATGCCATATCGGTAATTTTGTCCAAAGGCACTGTGTTTTCAGTACGAGTTAATATGCCCCTCCTGACAATAAGTTTATTGCTGGTGAGCTGCGCACTCATGTTGTTAATATAGCGGCGAGTCCCCCATAGCCCGATTGGAAACCAAAGTAATAACAAGGGAATACCTATTATGCTTAGACTGAAATAGGCGGCCCCTGAAAGCAGCCAATACCAACCTAAATGGGTTTCAAACTCTGCTTGATAAATAATCTTGTCTTCCATCTTTCTTCCTTTAATTCTGATATTCAAATACTGCGACTTGTCTTGTAGGTTGAATTTTTAGTGCTTAGACCTTCTTTGATTCTCGTATGAGGAAAATACACTGCCTCAAATGTAACAAAAGCTTAACTTTTATTTCTCTGCCATTGACTTTGGTTTGTAACTCATTACCTTGTGTATTGTTAATTTATGGTTTTCTTATTGTTAAAATAATTTTAATGAGATAAATAAAACAAGGGAAATGTATGAACAGACCTCAGATTCTACCCAGTGCTTGTGCAATCGCAATTGCTATGGCATATGCGCCAACAGTGGCCCATGCTGCCGATAAAGGTGCAGAAAAAGTTGAACGTATTGAAGTAACGGGTTCCCGTATTAAACGTACCGATATTGAAGGCCCTTCCCCTATTCAATCGATCAGTAAAGACGATATTGCCAATATGGGATTTGATAACCTGCAGCAATTACTTGAACGCATGCCTGCCAATGGTGCTGGCGCGTTTTCTACCCGAGGAAACAGCCAAGATTCAACCGCCAACGGCGGCGCATCTATCAGTCTACGTGGTTTAGGCCCAGACGCGACCTTAGTGTTAATTAACGGTCGTCGTGTTGCGGCGAGTGCTTTTGCCGAAGGTATCACTAATTCCTTTGTTGATATCAATAATATTCCGGTATCAGCTATTGAACGTATCGACATACTGAAGGATGGTGCATCGGCTATTTATGGTTCTGATGCGATCGCGGGTGTGGTTAACATAGTTCTGAAAAAAGATATTGAAGGCATTGAGGTTAATCTTGGCTACGGTGATGCTTCAGGCACTGGCTACGATGAAACTACAGCGAATATGGTGTGGGGGATGAAGTCCGATAAGGGCAGTGCTTCCGTTATCCTCGACTATTTCAAAAATGACACTTTAGCTGCGACTGATTTAGGACGTTTTGGTGTTTCAAATCAATCACCTTATGGTGGTGAAGATTTTCGTTCTTCCCGTGGTTTTCCTGGGTATTTCTATGTTGATGGTGTTAAAACTATCGACCCTGCTTGTCCTGCTGATAGTGCAACCGCGAGTGGAAGTTGTTTATTTGAGTACGGCTCATACAATTTTGTTGCGCCGGCTGCGGAGCGCGTAGGGGCTATTGGCCAATTTGACTATCATTTTAATGATGATTTAACAGCATTTTTAGAGTTAGCGGCGCAGCACAATACCTCAATCGCAGGTGGAGCACCGACACCACTTGACGAGGATGCTGGTTTAACTGTACCTGGATCTCACCCGAATAATCCTTGGGGGAAAGATATTGAAATTGGTCGCTTCCGTACGGTTGATGCGGGCGCACGACGTTGGGATATTGAATCCGATAGTTTACGTTTAGTTGCTGGTTTACGCGGTGTAGTAAAAGAGTGGGATTGGGAAGCTTCTGTTCAAAAAGGTCGAAGTGAGTCGACTCAAACGGGTGATCGCAGCCAAGGCTGGGTAAGAACAGATTATTTGCAACGTGAAATTGATGCGGGTCGTTACAATCCTTTCGGCGGCACGATGAACTCACAAGAGGTCATTGACGCTATTACCACCAGTTTAGTACGCCAAGGCTTGTCAAACATGACATCTTATGCGGCTAACATATCTGGTCAAGCATTTACCTTGGCTGGTCGCGACATCATGATGGCGGCGGGAGCTGAATATCGCGAAGAAGATGTCAGTGATGTGCCCGATGAGCAATTCCAACGTGGATTGATTTTTGGTACTGAAGCTGTCTCTGCGGCGGCATCCCGTGAGCAATATGCCGCTTATATGGAATTATCTATTCCAGTCACGGATAACTTCGAGTTGCAACTCGCTGGTCGATATGATCATTACAGCGATTTTGGTTCAACGACTAACCCTAAAGTCGCCTTTCAATGGGGAGTGACTGACGAGCTAACGGCGCGCGCGTCTTGGTCTACGGGCTTCCGTGCACCCTCGTTAGCGCAAATCGGTCTTGGTCCATCTCGCGAAAGTAGTTTCTTTGTCGATACTTACCGTTGCGCTGCCGATAATGTTGATTGTGAAGCCTTAGATTACAACACTGAATTTGAAGGTAACTCTGAGCTGGATGCTGAAGAATCCGAAACTTGGAACGTCGGTATGATCTGGGCGCCGAGTCAGACGTTTGATGTGGGTTTTGATATCTTTAGCATCACGCAAGACAACAAAATTGATAAACAGCCATTAGGCGATATCTATACTGCAAATTGTAACGATCAAAATAGCACTGTGTGCGAGCGCTTAGCGCCACAGCTAGGTCAAACTTTAGGTCCGATCAGTATTATCCATTCAAGCTTTATCAACTTAAGCTCTCAAGATGTACAAGGGATGGATGTCTCTAGTCATTATGGTTTTGAGTTAGATAGCTATGGGGATTTGAAGTTTGGCTTAGAGTACAGTTACTTACATAATTTTGAGAAAGATGGTCTGGATTACACGGGTGAGTATAAGTTTCCTCAACATCGCTGGTTACTCACCACTAACTGGACTATGGATAATTTTGCCGCCAATATTAATTTGAGTTACATCGGTGAATTTGAAGATACTCCAGATATCAATTTCGATGGTGTACTTGATTTTGAAAGTAATAAGTCTCGTATGATCGACTCTCAATTATTGGTCGACATGTCTGGTACTTATCGCTTCAATGAAATGTTCAAGCTGACACTAGGCGTGAACAACGTATTTGATGAAGAGCCACCATTTGCTATCGGTGACGGTGATACGGATCTCTACGGCTATGTTATTTCAGTACATAATCCTATGGGCCGCTACATTTACACTAAATTCACGATGAACTTCTAACTACCGCTTAGCGTCATTTCATTCGGAATGGTGCGTCATTTATGATGGGTGGTGTGATCTCTAATAAAAAAGGCCAATAATGATATTGGCCTTTATTTTTATAGGGTTAAAACTTGTGACGGT
This sequence comes from Shewanella sp. SM68, assembly GCF_025653925.1. Taxonomy (NCBI): domain Bacteria; kingdom Pseudomonadati; phylum Pseudomonadota; class Gammaproteobacteria; order Alteromonadales; family Shewanellaceae; genus Shewanella; species Shewanella sp. SM68. Next base: position 318,329 of record NZ_JAKKRU010000002.1, on the reverse strand, counting down.
TGAGTTTATAACTGAGTCGCTGCCCACTTTGCGCGACTTTCGCGGCTTTCACTCATTTTGGTCGGTTCACGGAAGGCTTTGTAGGCCTCCACGTCGAGAGCCACTAGGCTGACGTCGACTTCTAGGACCAGTTTGCACTCTTTCTTAATGCGCCAAGCTGCCGTGTTGTACAGCTCAGTAAAAGGCAGTGAACTTAAGAATTCGGGGTTGTATTGTGTGTAAACCGCTTGAGTGGGGTAGACCACGAAGGCTAAGTGACGCTTAGGTTCTTTCTTAAATAGTTCTTCGATACCATCGCAGGTGTTGAGCACTTGCATCTCAATGATGTCATCAATATCAAGCAGTTTCTTTTGCGCCAGATCAGGTGCCAGTTGTTCACCGCTTTCCCAGGCGAGTACATCGGCTTCGCTATGGTTAGTCAGAGCACCAACTTGAGCCGCGCTTAAGCTGAGTGACTGGCGTAAGTAGCTCATTTCGATGGCATTCAAGCCAATGTTCTTAGACATAATCGTGTTCTCAATGCAATAAAAGTAAAATTAGTATTTGATCTTTAACCAGATTTCTTCAACCCATTCCCAAAACGACTCCCAATAGATATCGGTAAAGTCGCCGTTTTTCCAGAAATGTACTTGACCATCTTGGTCGATACAGTAAAAAGCATCACCTTGCTGACAAATGGCAATCATGTCCCTTGGCATACCGATGGACCACGCATAGCAAGTCACTTCGGGCAGGTAGGTGTGCGAGTAGGGATCCGATGCTGTTACTGGCTCTATCGTGCCGTAAATCACATCACTGGCATACAGCAGGTATTCTTTTAGCTCCCTTGGCAATGAAATCAGGATTTGCTCTTCGACTTCGACGAGCTGCTCAAATGTGGGTAATTCGAGTGGTACAGGAACAGTTTCGCTGCGTTCTTGGAGTTGCTCAATAATGTCGTGCATGGCATTTCCTGCTGATAGGGCTATGGCGCGGGATTATATACTTAAAAAGACGTTCGATGCGAGAGAGTGCATTTTTCAGCTTATTTTTAATATGTTTTTTCAGGCACTGTAAAATATAAAAAAAGGCGCTGGCACCTTTACAGATAACCAGCGCAAGAGTGGAAGCTTTTTAGTTAAGCGACTGAGGCTCTTAATAAACTGGCTTCATCAACCCGTTTATAGTTAAGCCATGCCTTGTGGTACAACTTATGTGATTCTTGACGTAATTGGGCAATCTGCGCGAGTTCAAACTCACTTAGTGAACGTTGTTGTTTACGAGCATTGGCCTCAATCCTTTGTACTTTTTCATATACCTTGTGTTCAGGACCATTTTTGATATCAGCGATATCCTGTAGGTGTAACTGCACTTCAGCAATCATGCCTGATTGGGGTAAGCGTACCAGTAGATTGAGATCGCGATAGCCGGAGGCTTTAGGTTCGGCAAAGCGGTTTTTTTGTTTCACAACTTGGGTGTGCTCATTCAAAGTTTGGTAGGCCTGCATCAGATCTTGAATGCTGTCGGTCACAATACTTGCCCTTGCAAGGTCGGTAATTTGGCTGGCATCACCGTTAAATTTTGTGGCCACTTTATCGGCAGCTCTTTGGTAACTCTTTACTGGCGGAACAATCACTTGTGCCTGTGAATAATGGGCAATATTGGTGAGTAATTGGGCGAGTTCAGCTTGTGCATCATAGGCTTGGTGATGGAGCACGGATAAGTCATTCGAGGATTGATGAGGCGCATCGAAGGTCTGACTGCTGAGTGCATATAGACCTTGTAGGTCATGGCTTGATGCCTGTCTTGCACTGTAATTACCACGTTCTGCTTTACTGTCACTGATGTCGAGAGGATTTGCTACACCAGCGCGGCTCGATAATAAGAGTAGAAAAATAAAAAAAGTACGAAATAACTTAGTCATGCGGCCTACTTCCTTATGGGTGAGTTATTCAGGTCACGCACCCACCATAGGCTTCTATTGCTTAATTAAAGCTGAACCAACCATGAAGACTTGTTCATCTTGCGCATGGGGCTCAGTGGTTTAAGGAAATAAAAATGGCGCCACCTGTAACAGTGAGCGCCATTGTTGGCCAGCTTATGCCGCTGAACAGTGATTTAAATTTGGCTTACCAAATTTTTACGCGTTTCTCTGGTGCGATATACATAGCATCGCCAGGTTTTACATCATATGTAGTGTAGAACTCAGGCATGTTAGATAGTGCACCCAGTGCGCGGAATTCCGCAGGTGAGTGTGGATCGGTCGCTACGCGGTTACGCATGGCTTCTTCTTTGGCTTTTGCGCGCCAAATTTGCGTGAAGCCGATGAAGAAACGTTGATCGCCCGTTAAGCCATCGATAACGGGTGCATCTTTACCGTTAAGCGATTTCTTATAAGCACGATAAGCGATAGTCACACCTGACAAGTCACCAATGTTTTCGCCTAAGGTTAAGCTGCCGTTGACATGCAGATCATCAAACACTGCGTAACCATCGTACTGTGCGATTAGCGCTTTGCCGCGAGCAGAGAACTCTTTCAAGTCTTGCTCTGTCCACCAATCACGCATGTTGCCTTCGCCATCGAATTTAGCGCCTTGGTCGTCAAAACCGTGGCCCATTTCATGGCCGATTACCGCACCAATACCACCGTAGTTGACTGCATCGTCAGCCGCCAAATTGAAGAATGGTGGTTGCAGAATGGCAGCAGGGAACACGATTTCATTCATGGTTGGGTTGTAGTAAGCGTTAACCGTTTGTGGCGTCATGTGCCATTCGTCTTTATCGATTGGCGCGCCCAGTTTGGCTAGTGATTTAGCATGTTCAACTTCGCTGGCACGCATAGCGTTACCGACTAAGTCGTCTGCCTTGATGGTCAGCTTACTGTAATCTTCCCATTTGTTCGGGTAACCGATTTTCGGGTTGAATTTTGCTAATTTATCCGCCGCAGCCACTTTAGTGCTGTCGCTCATCCAAGTTAATTCTTTGATGCTGTCGCCGTAAGCACCACGCAGGTTTTCAACCAGTGCTTGCATACGGTCTTTGGCTTCTGGAGTGAAGTGACGTTTGACATACACTTTACCCACAACTTCACCAAGAACGCCATTGACGGCTGCAACGCCACGCTTCCAACGAGGTTCTTGTTCTTCTTGACCATTTAAGGTTTTAGAGAAGAAAGCGAAGTTTTCATTGTCTAACGCTTCACTTAGATTGCTCGCCGCGTGCGTCAGCACTTGCCATTGCATATAGGTTTTCCAAGTGGCTAACTCAGTCGTTTTTAAAACTTCGTTTAACCCTTGGATATAGCTAGGTTGGTTAACTATGATATCGGTTTGCTTGTCAGCGCCAAGAGCGGCTAAGTAGCCTGCCCAATCGATATCCGGTGCCAGTGTTGGCAGATCTTTGACTTGATATAGATTGTAGGTCTTAGTGCTGTCGCGGTTTTCTACCACATCCCAGTGCTTGGCAGCAATGGCCGTTTCTAAGGCTAAAATAGCTTCAGCACTGGCTTTAGGGTTAGCAAGACCCGCAAGGGTAAACATTTTTTCGATATGGGCGACATATGCCTTACGGATATTAACGAAGCGTTCTGATTCGTTAAAGTAGTAGTCTTTCTCTGGCAGGCTTAGGCCATATTGATAGAGATGCGTTGCGTAACGGCTAGAGTTTTTCGCATCGATATCGATATAAAATGCTATTGGGGTACCCGCGCCAGCGATTTGGCTGTGGGCGAAGTACTTCACTAATTCATTCTTATCTTTTAAGGCATTAATAGCATCAAATTCGCCTTGGATTGGTGTGACTCCCAGTTTATTGAGTGTCTCTGTATCCATAAATGAACGATATAAATCGGCCACTTTTTGCTCGTCTGTACCAGCGGCGAGATTGGGCGTTGCAGCCACTTCTTCGATAATAGCTTTTACGTCGTCACGTGATTTTTCACGTAAATCGTAGAAAGCGCCAATGCTAGTGCGATCGGATGGGATCTCAGTGTTTTTTAGCCAAGTGCCGTTAACGTATTTATAGAAATCGTCTTGTGGACGAATCGCTTTATCAAAATTAGCAAATTCAATTCCAGAACCTAGTGCTTGAGTCACTGCCGCTGCGGTGGCTGTTTTAGCAGTTTCAGGTGCTTTAACTTCGGCAGCCTTGTCATTACAGGCAGTCAGGCCTGCGATAAGTGAGGCACACAGTCCCCCAATGAGTACTTTTCTCATGTTGTTTCCTTCGAGTTTATTATTGTGCCCATTATTGGGGCTGTTATTTTGGCAAAATGGGATTGCTTCAGGCGCAATGAACTATGTTAATGCCTTACTAGGAATCGAAACAAGGTCATTACACTGTTTATCGTGGATTTATCTTGAGTGATATGTAACTAAAGGTTACCAGTGAGCATATTTAAGTCAGTAGCTGCAAAGTTACCGTATGCAGGCCTTTTCAGGTAAGTGAGCACTTCGATTTATCATTTTAAAATAGGGTTAATTCAGTTGCCTAATTAGTTTTGCAGGGTTACCTGCAATCACTGTTTTGGCTGCGACATTTTTAGTCACTACGGCGCCAGCACCGATGACGGCATCATCACCAATATTGATTCCTGGCATTATGATTGCGCCGCCGCCAATCCATACCCGTTTACCGATGTGAATCGCTTTAGCGGTTTCCAAACCTGAGCAACGTAGCTCGGCATCAAGTGGGTGACTTGAGGTATAAAACTGTACATTGGGGCCGACCATAGTCTGTTCATCAATAAAAATGGGGGCATTATCCTGCAAGGTGACATTGACATTGATGAACACTCTGTCAGCAAGAGTAAGATTGATGCCATAACTGATAAAAATCGGCGTGGAGATAGTTGCGACTGGCGATTTAAGGGGCAGAAGTTGTTGGCAGAGTTGGGTGTACTCAGTGCTATTTTGAGCAATCGTTTGATTTAATTGTCGATTCAGTCGCTGCTGTTGTGTTCTTAAACTTAAGAGTTCGCTGTCAAGACAATCATATTCTTGGCCTGTGATCATCTTTTGGAATTCAGTCATAGCATCTTTCCCTATGGTGATTACTGTCAATGCGTAAGGGCTAATATAGAAACACAGGTCGCGTTGAGCAGCAATTCTTTGCCCTTTGAACTGGTCGGCTTCATAATACGGCAGTTTTCTTTATTGAAGTTGAGTATTAACGTGCGTTTAGACAAATTTATCTGTGAGAGTACCTCACTGACTCGCTCATTAGCGAAAAAAGCCCTGCATCGCGGTGATATTACTTGTGATGGCTTAGTCGTTAAAGACTCGGGTTTTAAAGTGACTGAAGGTATGTGTGTTTGCCTTGAAGGCGAGCCGATTGTCTTAGTGGGCGAGCGTTATTTAATGCTTAACAAACCGGTAGACACTATTTGCTCGACGATAGATGAAACCTACCCTTCGGTATTGAGCTTAGTGGATGTGCCTAAGCCAGAAACTTTGCACATTGCTGGTCGTTTAGATGCCGATACTACAGGTCTCGTGTTGATTACCAGTGATGGCCAATGGTCGCATAAGATCACCTCACCGAAGAAAGAATGTGGCAAACGCTATTTAGTGCAACTCGCTGAGCCTGTGGATGCTAGTTTGATTGCGGTATTTGCCGCTGGCGTTGAATTGCGCGGTGAAGATGGTCTAACTAAGCCGGCGTTACTGGAGATTATTGATCCACAATTAGTGCGATTAACCATCACCGAAGGTAAGTATCATCAAGTGAAGCGTATGTTTGCCGCTGTGGGCAATCATGTGCAAGGATTGCATCGTGAAAGTGTAGGGCAAATTGAATTAGACCCCACCTTAGCACTGGGTGAATGGCGATATTTGACGGCTGAAGAGATAGCTTCAGTCTAACGAGTTTGATATAAAAAATGCCGCCCGAGTTTTGCTTTGGCGGCATTTTTATTTGTGCTAAATAGCTTTTATTACTGTTTCTTTAAAATCAGATTACCGCTGATGGTATTCATCTTCACGTTGGCAGCGCCAGAGCCTGTTTGGAATGATAACTCTGTGCTTGGTACATATTTTTGTTTTTGCGGTACATCTTGGGTTAAACCGTTGTTGATTTTTCCACCAGGACCCCCATCTAAGTTGAAGCTTGCATCGGGAACATCATTAAAGATCACGGTAATATCGCCACTCACACTTTCAAAATTTGCTTTGTTGAAGTTTTTAGCGAGTGACACTTGTGAATCTCCGCTGACGGTTCTGAGCTCGATTTCCTTGGTGACGCTAAAGTTAGCATTCACTTCACCTGAGACTTGTTCAATCGTGACTTTTTCTGCTTGAGTGTGGCTTTTTAAGTCACCGCTAACGAGGCGATAATTCATTTCTCCTTTACTGTCAGTGTCCTGAATCGTGCCGGATACGGTTTCTAATTTGATTTTTCCATCAAGTGCTTTGGTCGTGATATCGCCAGAGACTGTATGTAACTCAGGTTTACCACTTAAGTTGTTGGCGTTGATATTGCCGCTTACCGTATTCAAATCTAGTTCACCTTGAGTTTCGGCAACTTGCAGATTGGCAGAGATGGTATCTGCACTGAGTTTAACCGTCTTTGGGACTTTAATGGTGAGCTGTGATCCTTTGTCATTATTGCCATTATAGTGGCGAGGCATCTTGTCTTCGATATTGAGATTATTTCCCTGTTGCTCAAACACAAAGCCTTCGCTCAATTCATCTAATGTGCCAGTGACACTCACTTCACTCTTGTCCCATGTTTGAATGGTCACATCACCGCGTTGGACTTTGATCTGCAGTTGAGTGTCGCTGCTGACACTTAACTGTTTATCAACGCTTTGTGCTGCTAACACATTGCCCATTAAGCCTAAACAGAGTGTCGAAACCAATAGGCTAGCTTTAGTGAGATTGCGGTTGCTCATAGGGTGTTTCCTTGTGTCGAGTTTCTAATGGGTAATTTTTGGCCCTGTTGTAATAGGTCGAGCTCACGCTGCTGCACCCAAAGCCAGAGTTGCCAAAGTTGTTTATCGGTTGGATTCGCTTGTAAAGCTTGGTAAATCTGTGTTGCTGCGAACCTTAGCTCAGTTAAACCTTGCTCAACGGGTGCGCTGAAACTGCTCGTTTGCCACATTAGCGCATTTGGCGCCTGTTCTAGGTTGTCCACTTGCGCTTGGTGCGATGTTGCAATTTGGGTGAGTAATAAATGTAAGGCCGCATCCCCTGGTTGCTCTGGCATAGCTTGGTTCTGGGCAAGCTCTGTCTGCTGCATTATGAATGAGTTGAAATAGGGCAATTGGGTATATCCCAATGCCGCTAGAATAATAAACGAAGCCGCTATCGCCCAAGCGTGACTCTTCTGGGATTTGTACGTTTGGGCTATCAGCGTTTTATCCATGCGTTTTTCAATGCCTTGCCACAGATCATGTGTAGGCGACATCTCTTTGGGCGCGCTATTGATCAATTGCTCAAGCTGTTGTTCACGGGAAAGCGGCGTTAACGTCATTACAGCATCTCCTGTAGTAGTTGCTTAGCTCTATGGTATTGGGTCTTGCTGGTGCCGACGGCAATGCCAAGTAAGTCAGCGATTTCATCATGTTGATAACCTTCGATTGCACAGAGTACGAAAACCATGCGAGCGCGTTCTGGCAGTTTGAAAATTAACTTATCTAATCCGCTATAGCTGCTATCAGAGCTTAAGGGCTCAGTTTCATGTTCCAGCGGAATAAATCGTGACCAAAAGGACTTTTGTTTACGAATGCTGCTCAATGCTTGATTGACACAAATACTGTGTAACCAAGTGGAAAACTGACTCTCACCTCGAAATTGTGGCAACTTCTGCCACACTAAAATAAAACACTCTTGGGTAATTTCTTCGGCCATAGCGCTATGGCCGCAAAGGCGCAGTGATAGGGCGTAAATACGTTGGTAATGGCTTTGATACAGCAACTTGAAGGCAGTTTTGTCTCCTTGGCTCGCTAAGGTGACCAGTTCAAAGTCAGACATTGAGCCATTGAGTGGGAGGATCCCTGCTGTCACTGTAATTTCCTGCCATAATGATTGAGTGTTGTAGTTTTGACGCTGTGGGCGCTACAAAAGGTTTGGAACCTTAAAAAATATATTTTATTTAGATCAATTATCCAGCGTAACATTTTTGTAATTTGTAGTAGAATTCTCCCGAAAAAGTACTGCTAAGCTAATGAAGTAATTCATTTTATATCAATTGATATTATGACACTTACATCTGCTTTGAGACGGTATATTTAACGTAATTAAAACGAAATACTTTGTAGTAACGGTAGGGTATCACCCTGAAGAACTAAGTTAAAAATAATGCGGTACTCACAGTATGGGAGCTTAAATCGACAAGCTATCAAAGTATTTGATGTGAACTTTTAATGTATTGCTATGTTTGCGCTGTTAAAGGCTTAATTTCCAGCTATCTTTTTAAGATAGATTATATATTCGGGGACTTTCTATGTTAATCCGCTCAAAGTTGTTACTCAGTGCTGCAGTGTCTATTTCGGCACTAATTGCCATGTTTGGATTACAACTCTATTCAAATTCGGTGAAATCGGAACTTTCTAACGCGGCTCAAAGTGTGCTTGAGTTAGAGCGCGATGTTTTGATGCTGCGTAAAAACGAAAAGGATTTCTTCGCTCGTAAGGATTTAAAATATGTCGAGCTGCATAAGCAAAGCCACATGGCAATCGACAGTATTGTCCCCGAGTTAGAGAGAGTGTTTAAAGACTACGGTATGTCGACGGCATCGCTTGAAAGTTTCGACAGTAATTTAAATCAGTATCAAGCCGCTTTCTCTGAAGTGGTGTTACTACAGCAGGAAATTGGCTTAACACCTAAAACAGGTTTGTACGGCACATTGCGCACTGCGGTACATAATGTTGAAACGCTACTCAAGGAATTTGATCAGCCCGCACTCGAAGTGGCTATGCTACAACTTAGGCGTAACGAAAAGGATTTTATGCTGCGTCGTGAGTTAAGTTATGTTGAAACCTTCGATACCAATATTGGTAAGTTTAATGACAAGCTTCATGCCTCGAGTATCGATATTGATACTCAACGGAAAATTGAAGAGCTTATTACTCAGTATCAGAAAGATTTCAAAAGCTTAATTAATAAGGAGCAGCAACTTGGTTTGACAGAGAAGGATGGCACTATGGCGCGTCTTATCGCTGCTAACCTACAAACTGAAAGTAGTGCGAATGACTTACATAACTTAGCACTTAAGGCCATTGATGATGCTGAGAGTAGTAGTGTTAATGTCGGTATTACTGTGTTTATCTTTATTGCGTTACTACTATCAATCATTACCTACTTGATTATCCGCAGTATTATCGCGCCGGTTGAGCGTATCACGCAGATCATTTCTCGCATCGAAGTGAGTAAAGATCTGACATTGAGGTGCGATGCCTCCACCCAAGATGAACTTGGTGAAATTGCACAGCATTTCAATAGCATGGTGAGTAGCTTCCAACAGCTGATTGAGCAAGTGATTGAGTCGGTCGCAACGATTAACACTTCCTGTAAACGTGTTTCAGAAAATGCCATGCTCGCCTCCGAAGGTGTGGGCCAACAACTTAATGAGACCGACATGGTCGCAACAGCAATCACTGAGATGGGCGCAACGATTGAGGAAATTGCTAAAACAACCGAATTAGCGGCATCAAAAGCGGGTCAGACCCACGATAATGCCCAAAGTGGTCAATTAGAGGTTGAGCAAACGATACATAAAATCCAGTCACTTGCTGAGCAGTTGAATAGCTCAGCAGCGGTCGTTAACGAATTGGAACGTGACAGCGAGACTATCGGTAGCGTGTTAGATGTGATCCGCGGCATTGCTGAGCAGACTAACCTTTTAGCCTTGAATGCCGCGATTGAAGCGGCGCGTGCGGGTGAGCAGGGCCGTGGTTTTGCTGTGGTTGCCGATGAAGTGCGTAACTTAGCGATGCGGACGCAATCGTCAACCCAAGAGATTGCTAACATCATTCAAACCCTGCAGACGCGTACCCGATCGATTGTGCAATTGATGGAATCTAGCCAAAAACAAGGCGTTGAAAGCGCTGAACAAGCGGCAAGTGCTGGCGCTTTATTGAAGCTTATCAATAACGACGTGCGTAATATTATGGACATGAGTACTCAAATTGCGGCGGCTATTGAAGAACAAAGTATGGTGGCGGCCGAAGTGAACAAGAACGTGGTGGTGATCCGCGATATCGCTGAGGAGTCATCCCATGCGGCAGATGCAAATGCGTCCGCATCGGATGAGCTTAAGGCGCAGGCTGAGTTCTTATTCCGTGCGGTGAGTAATTTTAAAATCTAATGCGTAGAAGCCAGTTTACATCTGATGATCAGAAGCTGGCTTAAAAAATACACTAACAAAAACGCACTCCGAGGAGTGCGTTTTTATGTCTGAGTAATTAGCTCTGCAAGCTTAGTGATTCGTTAAAACAGCAAGCTGTGCATTGGAACCGCTCAGATTAGTCAGAACGTTCAGTGACCGAACTGTTAGCGACGGAACTATTAGTGACGGAACATGGCAGAAATAGACTCTTCGTTGCTTACGCGACGAATTGCCTCAGCCAGTACCGCAGACATAGTTAACTGAGTTACTTTAGCCACTTTCAACATTTCTGGGCTTAAAGGAACAGTGTCAGTCACAATCACTTCATCAATCACTGAGTTAGCGATATTTTCAGCCGCTTTGCCAGAGAACACTGGGTGAGTTGCGTAAGCAAATACGCGGTTCGCACCATGTTCTTTTAAGGCTTCAGCCGCTTTACACAGAGTGCCGCCTGTGTCGATCATATCGTCAACGATAATGCAGTCACGACCTTGAACATCACCAATGATGTGCATAACTTGCGCAACGTTCGCTTGTGGGCGACGTTTATCAATGATCGCTAAATCAGAATCATCCAACAGTTTTGCTACTGCGCGAGCGCGAACAACACCACCGATGTCTGGAGAAACAACGACTGGATTATCTAAGTTCTTCGCTAACATATCTTCTAGCAGCACTGGGCTACCGAATACGTTATCAACAGGAACGTCGAAGAAACCTTGGATTTGCTCAGCGTGCAGGTCACAGGTCAGAACGCGGTCAACACCCACGCTAGACAGGAAATCGGCAACCACTTTTGCAGTAATAGGTACACGGGCGCTACGAACGCGACGGTCTTGACGAGCATAACCAAAGTAAGGAATAACAGCTGTGATACGGCCAGCAGATGCACGGCGCAGCGCGTCAACCATCACGATGAGTTCCATCAGGTTGTCGTTTGTCGGCGCACAAGTGGATTGGATGATGAACACATCGGCCCCACGTACATTTTCGTTAATTTGGACACTGATTTCACCATCGCTGAAACGACCAACCACTGCGTCTCCGAGTTTGCAAAATAGACGATCGGCTATCTTTTTAGCGAGACTGGGGGTGGCGTTCCCAGCAAAGAGCTTGATGTCGGGCACTGTATGAACCTCAGGCGTTTGCTTTATATTTTAGTGGCTAGAGTAACGACGATGTAGGGACGGGAGGAACCCGAGGCGTTATCGTTAAGTGGTTACTCTAGAAGAAAGTAGTTTAAGGGTGACTGAGTCGCGTGATGAGCGGCGAAAGATTCATCCCTTGTGCAACAAATCCTTGCATTTCAGACGGTAATTTCGCCAAGGCTGCGAGAGCTTGTTGCTTTTGTGTGAATTCCCCGAACACGCATGCGCCTGTTCCTGTCATTCTCGACGGCGCATATTCTAGCAGCCAGCCTAATGCCTTGGCAACTTGAGGGTATTTAGAAACGACTAGTTTTTGACAATCATTTGCCCAAGGTTGGTTCATTAAGGTCTCTATGGCCAGTTTCGGGGTATCACGTGGTAAAAGTGGATCTTGGAATACTTCAGCGGTGGAAACATGGGCATCGGGTGCGATGATTAAGTACCAAGGCTCACTCGGATTTACCGCTTGTAAGCGTTCACCTACACCTTCGGCAAAAGCGGCGAAACCATGAATAAAAACAGGAATATCGGCACCAAGTTTAAGGCCGATTTTAGCCAGTTCTTCGGTCGATAATTGGGTGTTCCATAATGTGTTCAGTGCCACTAAAGTGGTGGCAGCATCTGACGAGCCGCCACCTAAACCTCCGCCCATGGGTAGACGTTTATCCAACCAGATTTCGGCGCCGCCAGTAAAGCCTGTGGTTTGTTGTAATGATTTTGCGGCTCGCAGAATTAAGTTATCGCTATCGGCGACAACATTAGAGATATTGGAGTGCAAAATCAGTTCTGCGGTATCAGTGACCTTAAAATCGAGCATGTCACAGTAATCAATAAACTGAAACAAGGTTTGCAGTTCATGATAACCATCTGCGCGGCGACCATTCACGTGTAAGAATAAGTTAAGCTTTGCTGGTGCTGGCCAATGGCGTGAAATTGCTGCGGGCATGCTAAGGTTTCTCTTCGAGTATGATTGCAGGCTTGCCGAGGGCTTGCCATTGATTCAATTGCAATTTGAGTTGTAAGTTACCACGCTCAAGCTTTAATTGATGGGGCACGTTGGCGCCGCTCTGGGATTGCCAACTTAAAAATGTGACCAGCCAAGGCGGTGGGGTTTGAGTGTTCGTGAGCTGTTTAGGTTTGCCTTGGCTATCGCTTTCAAGTACTTGATCATTTTGGCCAACTTGACCAGTGATCCACAAAGGTAAATCGGCCAAGGGGATGGACCAACCGCTGACGCGCTCGAGTAAACGCTGGGCATTATCGTCGCGAAAATCTTTGCCATTGATATGTAAATGGGCAGAGTTTGAGGTTGAATTAAGCGTCAACACAGTTGTACCTAGCATAGTCGTGAGTGTGAGTTCATCGCGATCTTCACTGTGGCGCCAGTAGATATTGGCACTGAGTTTATCATCGGGAGTTTTTATCGCGAGTTTTCCCTGTAATTCCCAAGCTTTGGCTTGGCGCGCATCATTGACTACGATTGGGCTTAAGTCAGTCATCGGCGGCAAGGTTTCACACCCCGCTAGCAAGAGTAGGGCGCTTAAGGTAAAACAAGAGAAAATGGTTTTTGTGAGGCGCTTCAAATTATTCATCTATGACTGATATACCAAAGTCCTTATGATACGAGGGCTTGGAAAGAATACCAATGCCAAACGTAAAATTTCCATCGGCGGTCACTTAGATTTGCTCCCTTGGGACAAATTTTGCCTTACCTATTATTGATAGAAAATTTAGGTAAGAAGTTAGACCTTTATTCGGTTTTGTTAAGCGTATTCTGTTTTTAGTTGGGCCAATTCAGTAGAATGCCCTTATTAAGAGAGTCGCCAAGAATCTAGAAAGAGTCAGATGAGCCTTGTAGCAATCGGTATTAACCATAAAACAGCCACGGTAGACCTGCGTGAGAAAGTCGCCTTCTCTCCGGACAAAATTCATGACGCTATGAAGAGTCTGGCCAGTCGTACACGCTCGGGTGAAGCCGTTATTGTCTCGACCTGTAATCGCACTGAGTTGTATTGCAACAACGGCGATGAGGCCGACATTATTGCGTGGCTTGAAGAGTATCACGGCCTAGATCATGAGGATGTAGCACCTTGTCTCTATAACTATCATGGTCAAGATGCCGTAAGGCATTTGATGCGCGTAGCCTCTGGGCTCGATTCTTTGATCCTTGGTGAGCCGCAGATTCTCGGTCAAGTAAAGCAAGCGTTCGTTAAGGCCAAAGAGGCTGGTACGGTTGCGCTAACCATAGATAGACTCTTTCAGAATACTTTTTCAGTCGCTAAGAAAGTCCGCACTGACACTGAAATTGGCGCCGCCGCAGTTTCAGTGGCATTTGCCGCGGTAAGCATGGCGAAACATATTTTCTCATCAATATCGACCACTAAAGTACTGTTGATTGGCGCAGGTGAAACCATAGAATTGGTTGCGAAGCATCTTAAAGACAACGGCGTGGCTTCAATGGTCGTAGCAAATCGGACGTTAGAACGTGCCCAAGGCATGTGCGAGGAGTTTGGCGCAACAGCAATTACACTGGCGCAGATACCAGATTATCTCCCAAAAGCCGATATCGTGATATCCTCTACCGCCAGCCCTCTGCCTATCCTAGGTAAAGGCATGGTCGAAAAAGCGCTAAAGCAGCGTCGCCATCAACCTATGTTATTGGTTGATATAGCAGTTCCCCGGGATATTGAGCCGGAAGTCGCCGATTTGGATGACGCGTTTCTGTATACAGTGGACGACCTGCATAGCATTATTGAACAGAATATGGCTTCTCGAAAAGAAGCCGCCGAGCAAGCTGAAGTAATTACTGAAGAACAATCTTTCTTATTTATGGATTGGATCCGTTCTTTAGAGTCGGTCGACAGTATTCGCGAGTATCGCAGCCAGAGCATGGCGGTAAAAGATGAGTTAGTGGAACGCGCCCTGAATAAATTAGCCCAGGGTTCAGACACTGAGCAGGTATTGATTGAACTAGCCAATCGCCTGACCAACAAACTTATCCACGCACCGACACAGGCCCTCACGGCAGCGAGTCGTCAGGGCGATTTGAATACTCTCGGTCAGTTAAGATCAGCGCTTGGATTAGATAAAAACTAAGGTTAGCGAGTTAAATGAAGGAATCCGTTATCCGCAAGCTGGAAGGCTTGCTCGAGCGCAATGAAGAAGTCATGGCTTTGCTGGGTGATGCTAGCGTCATTTCTGATCAAGACAGGTTTCGTGCGTTATCGAAAGAATATGCCCAGTTAGAAGATGTTGTTGCTGGCTTTAAAGCCTATCAGCAAGCGCAGGCCGATCTCGATTCTGCCAAAGAAATGCTGGAAGAAGACGATGCTGAAATGCGTGAAATGGCGCAGGAAGAGATGAAAGCCGCTAAGGCCAAACTCGAGCAGCTCGAAGACGAATTACAAATTCTATTATTGCCAAAAGATCCTGACGACGATAAAAATGCGTTCGTTGAGATCCGCGCTGGCGCAGGCGGTGACGAAGCGGCTATTTTTGCCGGTGATTTATTCCGCATGTACAGCCGTTATGCTGAAGCGAATCGCTGGCAGATCGAAATCATGAGCTGTAACGAAGGTGAACATGGTGGCTTTAAAGAAGTGATCATGAAGGTCAGCGGTGACGGCGTATACGGCAAACTTAAGTTTGAATCCGGCGGCCACCGTGTACAGCGTGTGCCAGAAACCGAATCCCAAGGACGTGTGCATACTTCAGCGGTTACTGTTGTGGTACTCCACGAAGTGCCTGAAGCGGAAGCGATTTCAATCAATCCAGCCGATCTGAAAGTCGATACTTATCGTTCATCGGGCGCGGGTGGTCAGCACGTTAACAAAACTGACTCAGCTATTCGAATCACCCATATTCCTACTGGGATCGTGGTGGAATGCCAAGATCAACGTTCGCAACACAAGAACCGTGCCCAAGCCATGAGTGTACTGGCCGCACGTATTCAAGCTGTTGAAGACGAAAAACGCCGTAGCGCCGAAGAATCGACCCGTCGTAGTCTGGTTGCCAGTGGCGATCGCTCCGAACGTGTACGTACTTACAACTTCCCGCAAGGCCGTGTGAGCGAACACCGCATCAACTTGACTTTATATCGCTTGAACGAAGTGATGGAAGGCGATCTCGATGCTATTTTATTGCCTCTGATGCAAGAGCATCAAGCCGATCAGTTAGCCGCACTGGCTGACGAGCAGGGGTAATTTTGTCAGATCAATCTAGCATAGCCGAAGCCCTGCAATGGGCTTATGTGCAGTTAGCATCAACCTCTGAATCCGCTCATCTGGATGCAGAGGTTTTGTTGTTATATTGCCTCAATAAAAGCCGCAGCTATTTGTATACTTGGCCTGAAAAATCCCTAACGGTTGAACAGTGGAAACGCTTCCAGCAAATGGTACAGAAACGCCAAAAAGGCGTACCTGTGGCACATATTGTCGGTGAGCGCGAATTTTGGTCGTTGCCTTTTATCGTCAACGACACCACTTTGATCCCGCGTCCTGACACGGAAATTTTGGTCGAAACTGCCTTGAACCTGCCGCTTTCCACCTACGCCAAAGTGCTCGATTTAGGAACTGGTACTGGGGCAATTGCGCTGGCGTTGGCGTCTGAGCGTGAGTCATGGCAAATCACCGCGGTCGATAAAGTCGATGATGCCGTGGCTTTGGCTATCGCAAACCGCGAGAACTTAAAGCTGCCACAGGTCGAAATTCTCCAGAGTGACTGGTTCAGTGCCGTGAAGTCGCGGGACTTTGATTTAATCGTCTCAAATCCGCCCTATATTGATGAAGCTGACGAACACTTGCACCAAGGTGACGTGCGTTTCGAGCCCCAAAGCGCGTTAACCGCCGCCGAGGAAGGCTTTGCCGATCTTTATTATATTGCCAACACAGCTCGAGATTACTTAAAGCCTAACGGCTATATCCTGCTCGAACATGGTTTTGAGCAGGCTGTGAAACTCAGAGCTAAGCTTATTGAACTGGGCTATGAGAATGTCGCCACAGTGCGAGACTTTGGCAGTAATGATAGATGCACTATGGGCAAATGGGCGGAGTAAGTTACTAAAAATAAATTCGATGACCCAGAGAATAATGATGAGACTTTAGACTTATTAACTTGTCATCTTAAATATAACGCTATTGCCAATCTGCAATAGCGTTTTTTATGTGTAGGTATTTTCTTAAAATAGTGTCTTCAGTGAATATAATATGACTATTCTTAGGAGATATAGTTATAGGATATAGTTTAATCAGCTGTGGAATGGGAAGTTTTTCTTCAGCATTTGCTATAAATTTTATATAGCGTTAATAGAAATAACGTAATTAATTATGATGAAAATGGATTTTTTCTAGAATTCTAAATTAAATTTTTATTGGAAACATAATGCCAGTATTTACTGGCATTAAGGTTTTAAATTTATAGCCTTAGAAGCTGTAGCCTATTCCTACAGTGAAGCTCGTCATTTCAAATACTCCAGAATCCTGGTAGGCTAATGTTGTCATAATTTCGAAGCCATTATAAAAACGACAACGCCAACCTAATGCGGCATATAAGCCATATCCATCGTCTGAATACTCATCTATAGTAATAACATCATCACCACTATTTCCGTAGTCATTCAATTGATAATTAGCTTTAGATTGAGATAATCCGGCCTTAAATATCGCATTATGTCTTGCTGATATTTGGTATGTATATGTGCCAGTAAGCCGAGAGGAATAAGAGTTCTCCAAAATGTAATCGTCAAAAACACCATGTATTGCTGCGGTAAAAGGCTCACTTTGAAATGGTGTGTAACCTACTTCAACTCCCCAATCTGGGGTGAATTGATAGCGATAGGCAAAGTCATAATGGGTAATCCCCCCATAGTCTTCTGTTAAGCCTAAACCCAAGCCTGCAGAGAAACCATGGGTTTCGTCTGCGCTAGATGCTGTAGTGGAAATGAGTAAAGCTAAAAGTATAAATAAGCGTTTCATTGTACTTCCTGTAATCACATTAATCCATGAACGCTAAAAGTAACAGATTTGGTTGCTAATTGTAAATGTTTTGATTTTTATTTATTTCGTATGGTCTCCCGATAAGTAGACAGATGTCAGTAAGTTTATATTGAAACAAATGTAATAATTTATTATTTCTTCTTAGACTTCAGTAATTCGCTATGTATTTTACTTGGTAAGCAGTAATTATTGTTAAATCCTCATTGTTTCTAAATGAACTAAATTAGATTTTTATAGTATTTTTTGTGTTGGTTGTATTTGTATACAGTGTGCGGAAATACATTTTTAATGAATGGAAGTTATTTCATTCAGATGTAAGGTTTGATTTTTATGTACTATAATAATTTAAATTTTTTTGTTAACGCTATTTTTGATAGCCACGAGTTCAAATCCGAAGTGCGAGATTTGGCAACTAAACCACTATTTTATTATCCAGTTATAACACTAGGTTACTCGCTCCTTCCTGCATACCGTTCTATTTTTTCGAATGTTTAGGTCGTGATTTCGCGTTATTCTTTTGTAAACTTCCTTGTTATTCTGCCTCCATCAGCAAAGCGTTTGCGTCTTGTGTTAGCCGTATGATCTTGGCGTTTCACGTATCGCTTTGCTCAACCGATAGGAGAGCAGCAATGAAAGTATTAAGTCAGTTTTCCGCCAAAGCCGCGATGGATGGCGATGGGGTCAATATTCGCCGTGTCGCCGATTTTGTGACGACTAAATTTGATCCTTTCTTGATGATCGACGAAATAAAATCCGATGATGAACAAGACTTTATCGGTGGCTTCCCCGCACATCCCCATCGCGGGATGGAGACGTTCACTTATATTCGTAAGGGCGGTTTTGAGCATCGCGACCAAATGGGTAATGTGAAGGCGATTCGTGCCGGCGATGTGCAGTGGATGAGTACCGGGTTCGGGGTAGTGCACTCTGAAATGCCTCTGGCCGATGCTGTCGATGGTCTGCATGGATTCCAAATTTGGGTCAATATGCCCGCCAAAGACAAGCTGCGTCCAGCGAAGTATCAAGATACTGCGGGTAGCGCGAGCGTTGAAGTGGCCAATGACACGGGTGCTAGCTTAAAAGCCTTAGCGGGTGATTGGGGCTTTAAAGATCAACCGCTTATTAGTGCAGCTATTCAAGGGTTAGCGGGCGAAGCAGCCATTGCTGATTTAAGTCTATCGCCAAATGCTGAGGCCACGCTTGATTTGTCTCAACATGAGTTTGTCGCCTTGTACTTGTACCAAGGTGACTTATATAAAAGCGATTCGAGTAAAGGCGAAGATTCGCAGTGGTCATCTGCTTCAAATCAACATCATCAAGGCGAGTTTTTAGTGATCGATAGCCAAAGTGTGCTTAAGCTTAAAGCCGATGAGCGCGGCGCTGGGATGCTACTGTTTGCGGGTAAACCTATCCGTGAAAAGATCGTCCAGATGGGTCCCTTTGTGATGAACACCCAAGCGGAGATTCAGCAGGCGATTCGCGATTACCAAGAAGGGCGTTTCGGCCAGATCGCGTAATTTGTTAAATCTGCCGCACTGAGCTAATTCTAAATCCAAGCCTAAGCCCTGTATTCCTGCAGGGCTTTTTTGTTGCTGTTTACGCCTGCTATGTCTATTGCTTAAGGACTTGAGGCAAAAGCCGCGCTTTGTTGCTACAATAGCCGTGCTTTTGGGTTGAGCGAGCCTAGCGCTTAAATCTAAACTCAAGCTAGCCTAAAACTAACCTGAATCTTGATAGACCAGTTTAATCGATAAGTAACGCAATTTCAGTAACCTAGCAGCCGCTTCGTTACCCACCACAGGATATTCACCTTGAGCAACTCTGATACTAAGCCTAATCCATCAATGGCTTTTTCGACTCTTAAGCTAAAACCCGAACTGCTTGAGAACCTTTCTTCTATGGGCTACAACGAGATGACGCCAATTCAGGCGCAAAGTTTGCCACCCATTTTAGCGGGGCAGGATGTGATAGGTCAGGGTAAAACTGGCTCGGGTAAAACGGCCGCCTTTGGCTTAGGGTTACTGAACAAGTTAGACGTTAAACGCTTTCGCATTCAAACCTTAGTGTTATGCCCAACCCGCGAGTTGGCCGACCAAGTGGCGCAGGAAATCCGTACCCTTGCCCGTGGTATTCATAACGTTAAAGTACTGACACTTTGCGGCGGCGTGCCTATGGGGCCACAAGTCGGCTCGCTGGAACACGGCGCGCACATTATCGTGGGAACGCCGGGTCGTATCGTCGATCACTTAGATCGTAACCGCTTAGATTTAAGCAATCTCAATATGTTAGTGCTCGATGAAGCCGATCGCATGTTAGAAATGGGCTTCCAACCCGCCCTCGATGCGATTATCGAACAAGCCCCGCGTGAGCGTCAGACGCTGCTATTTAGCGCGACGTTCCCGGAGCAAATTCAATCGATTGCTAAGCAAATCATGTATGACCCAAGCATGGTTAAAGTTGAAGGTCATCACGACAGCTTGAGCATAGCCCAACATTTCTATCATTTAGATGATGACAAGGCGCGTATGCAAGCGCTGCAATTATTGTTGTTAGAACATAAGCCTGAAAGCGCTGTGGTGTTTTGTAATACAAAACGCGAAACCCAAAAAGTGGCCGATGAGCTTGAAGGCTTAGGCTTTAGCGTATTGGCTTTGCACGGCGATTTAGAGCAAAGAGACAGGGACGAAACTCTGCTGCAATTTGCTAACAAGAGTGCCTGTGTTTTAGTGGCGACCGACGTTGCCGCCCGTGGTTTAGATATCGATGCGCTGGATGCCGTGTTTAATTATCATGTCGCCTACGACACCGAAGTGCACATTCACCGTATCGGTCGTACTGGCCGTGCGGGCAGTAAAGGCGCCGCTTATACCTTCTATAACGATCAAGACGGTTACAAAATTGCCTTGTTAGAAGAGTATTTAGAGCGCGAAATCACCAGCGAATCACTACCATCAGAAAGTCTGCTCGGCAACACGCCTGCAGCCCCAACCATGATCACTTTGCAGATCGATGGTGGTAAGAAGGAAAAACTGCGTCCAGGGGATATCTTAGGCGCGCTGACAGGCGAAAACGGTATCGAAGGCTCACAGGTGGGTAAAATCCAAGTGACTGATTACCGCGCCTATGTGGCCGTAAATCGTAAGGTTGCCAAGAAAGCACTGAACAAAATTACTGGTGGCCGCATTAAAGGAAAATCTTACCGCGCTTGGCCAATGAAGTAAGTTTGGCTTGAGTTGAATCGTACCTCGATTTAATTCGCTCTATTTTTAAAGGGAATAAACTCAGGTTTATTCCCTTTTTTGTTGGGTTTTATAGCGGTAGTCACTACACCTTTGTGCCTACTTCACCGCGAATCTTATTGGGCGATTAAGTAACACTTTGTATTTGTCTGCTTAATTGATATGCCCCTCAGCTTGCCTGTGTTAGAAGTGATTCTGAGTAAAAAATAAATGAGCAGATAAACGGCTTTGTCAGGTGATAAGGCGTGCATCGGTTTGGAGTATTTATGTTTCGATGGACTATTTTACTAAGCATCTTTTTAAGCGCAGCGAGCGTTGCATCAATTCAGCCAGAGCCGCAACCGGAGTCTAAGTCAGAGTCGCAACCGTTACAGCACTTCATCTACATTAATCATCGTGAGGCTAACGGAGAAAACATTCGTGCCGACAAGGCGCTGCGCGATCCCCGTTTTGGCGGTGCGCAGATTGTTTATACTTGGCGCAGTTTAGAGCCTAAGCAGGGCGAATATGATTTCAGCGCGATTAGGGCCGATATTGCGTATCTCGATTCGATAGGCAAAAAATTGTGGATCCAGCTGCAAGAGAAATCCTTTACGCCCAGAGTCAATGTGCCGCGCTATTTGCTCGATGATCCTATTTATCAAGGTGGTGTGTTGAAGCAAAGCATGTTGAGTGCACCAGAGCGTGATCCCAATAAACCGGTGACGGATGATGAGTATGGCTGGTCTGCCAAAATGTGGGAGCCCTCAGTGCGTGCACGTTATCAACAATTGGTGCGTCAACTTGGCCAAGAGTTTGATGGGAAAATTGCGGGCATTAACTTTAGTGAAAGCTCAATTGATGTGGGGACTGAAAACGCCGATGGAACGACCACCTTTCCCAGTGATTTTAATCCTAAAGCCTATATCGATGCGATTGGCGAGAATATGCAGGTATTAGCTGAGTCATTTCAGCATTCAACCGCTATGGTGTATTTGAACTTTTTGCCAGACGAATGGCTGCCATGGAATGACAAAGGCTATATGCGAGGCTTATTTGCGCAAGCCAAATCGCTCAACATGGGTGTGGGTGGCCCAGATTTGATGCCTTACCGTAAAAGTCATATGGCACAAAGTTATGCCTTTATTAAAGATTACCCTGCGACACTGGTGAAAGGTATGGCGGTGCAAGACGGTAATTTGCGGCAGATTAATCCTAAAACGGGTAAAAAGAATACTGTGCCTGAGCAGTTGGATTTTGCGCAAAACTACCTAGGCTTAGACTACATTTTTTGGGTTGAAGATGAACCCTATTTTACGGATGAAGTCCTGCAGCAGTTGCCAGATACAAAGGCGAATTAACTTAGGTTGCCGTTTTAGGCTGTTTTTAAGGCAGTGATTGTTCAAGCCGATTATTGTTCAAAGCGTAGATAACGAGCTAAACATCAAAATAAACAAAGACAAACAAAAACGCCCAATTCCATATGGAGTTGGGCGTTTCTGTTTAGGACTTAATACGGCTAAATCGCTAAGCAAGTTCGCTTAGCTTTTGCATTAATCCTGTGAGTGTCTTGGACGACTCGCACCATTATTTGGGCGACGGGTGTTTTTCTTTGGGCCATTGGCGTAAGGATTCTCACCCGCTTGGCCACGATTCTCGCCAGCACCTGAACGGCTTTCAGTTGGACGACTAGCGCCTGCGCTATTGGCTCGGCCATCGTTTGAACGTGGTGGACGAGGTTTGGCATCACTGCGGGGTGCGCTACTGGCTTCGCCGCTGTGTCTTGGATTCTTGTCGTTTGGCTTGTGACCGCGCGCGACGTCACCGCTGCGTTGACCGTCTTTATGCTCGGCGCTTCTTGGAGCACCATCGCGTGAGCTAGGTTGGTTTGAGCTGCGGGTATTTCTACGGCTTGGTACTGATTTACCGCTACTTTTTCCACCGCCACCTAAACGTGATTCTGGCAATTCATGGTTAAAGCCTTCAACCATTTCACGGTCTAATACGCGATTGATTAAACGCTCGATATCGTTTAGCAGTTTGATTTCTTCGTTACTTACCAGTGACACGGCTTGACCCGATGCGCCAGCGCGGCCAGTACGGCCGATACGATGCACATAATCTTCTGGCACGTTCGGTAAGTCGAAGTTAACCACTTGTGGCAATTGGTCAATGTCCAAACCGCGGGCGGCGATATCGGTTGCTACAAGTACGCGAGCTTGACCATTTTTAAAGTCTGCCAAGGCTTTAGTACGGGCGGTTTGGCTCTTGTTACCGTGGATAGCGGCGGCTTTGATACCTGCCTCTTCAAGGCTTTTCGCCAGACGGTTAGCGCCATGTTTAGTGCGCGAGAATACCAACACTTGTTGCCAATCGTTTTGCTTGATGAGTTGGATCAAGAGTGCCGATTTTTGGCTCTTATCAACTGGGCAAACCCATTGTTTTACTGTGGTCGCTGCCGCGTTACGTGGCGTGACCGAAATTTCGACCGGATTGTTGACTAAGCCTTTTGCCAGCTCACGAATTTCATCGGAGAAGGTGGCTGAGAACATCAGGTTTTGACGTTGCTTAGGTAAAATGGCCAAAATCTTACGGATGTCGCGGATAAAGCCCATGTCGAGCATGCGATCGGCTTCATCTAACACTAAGATTTCAAGCTGGCTGAATTTCACCGCTTTTTGATTATATAGATCCATCAATCGACCAGGCGTCGCGACTAATACATCGACACCGTGGCGCAATTTCGCGATTTGTGGATTGATGGGCACGCCACCAAATATCACCGCTGAGCGCAGTGGTAAATTCTTACCATAGGTTTCAACACTTTCTGCAACCTGAGCTGCCAATTCGCGTGTCGGAGTTAACACTAATGCGCGCACTTGGCCTGCTTGGGCACGGTTACCTTTACTCAGGAGTTCGAGCATAGGTAGGGTGAAACCTGCTGTTTTACCTGTTCCTGTTTGGGCGGCCGCCATCACATCTTTGCCTTGAAGCACAGCCGGAATTGCTTGAGCTTGGATTGGCGAAGGTGTGTCGTAGCCTTGTTCGGCAACGGCTTTAAGTATCGGGGCCGATAAGCCCAGGGAGGTAAAACTCATAGATTGGTCTCTTGTGGCAACACTGTGCTGCATTTATGGTCAATAGCCAGGTCTGCTGGCGGGCGTGCAGCTTACAGGATCAGGGCTTTAAGTGCCATCTAATAAAGGTTTTTGGGCTGGGTTTCATTCATATTGGCACATAAATCGCTTGTCGGCGGCTTTCACTCGGCCTCGCTTATCTTTTAGGCGCAAGTTTAGATGGCAGAGTTTGAGGTTATGGAAGTTAATTGATTTCAAGGAACAAGGTGACTATTAGGCCTATTTCATAATATCAATTGAAGTCATAGGCATTTTTTATCTAGAGTTAGAATGAGTTAGCGGTAGATCACGCAACAATAATGAGAGTGGTATAAACTAAAGTCGATTGGAGTAGAATTAATTAATGACGCAATTGGTTTAGCTATCTGTTCAGTTCGTGATTGATGTTATTCGCTGAATTTTTAACAATGAACCGAGCGAAAGAATTATTGAGTGTTTTCACGATCACGTTTAACTGAGTCATTCATGTTTAACTTAGTCATTTAGATGGAGTGGCTTAAGAGCGGTTCTCTGCAGCTTGCGATTTATCTCACGTTTATTTTAGGATGAGGCATTGTGGGAACGGTTAAACGCCTCTCATTTATAGGTGGATTATGACAGCGATACAGCATATTGAACGCCTTGCACGAGGACGCAGTGAACAAGCCGTCGCTGTGATTAAAAATGTGCAGCAGATGTCAAATATCCCTATGCATGAGATGCAACTCGCGCTTAAACAATTGCTCAACTGTGGCCGAATTGCGCTGCATTTTCATCCCGATAGAATCGATAGTCGTGGTATGACTGTGGCCGAAGGTTTACTGCGCGATGGTCAATACCGCAGCCAGTTTGAGACCCATATTTCCAATGGTCAGTTGTCACCAGAGTTAGGTGGCCCACGAGATCATTGGGAAAATCAGCTTTTTGGGGATGTATACAAGGGCACTAAATCTCGGCCTAAATACGGTGCACTCGATCTGGGCATGTGGCAGGACGGTCCCGCCCCACGTTTTGGTAGTTGTTATTTTTTGACTCATACGAGTGCGATGGCGCGCTCAACCTTTAGTTATCTCGACTCGTATCGTAATCCGAAAGAGAAGGGCACGCTGTCATGTTTCGATGATATTTTAGCGGCGCTGCTGACTGAGAGTTTTGAGCGTCACTATGCCTTAGGTAAATCCGACTTTAAGCCGCTGAATGTGATCCATTATTTTGGGCATCAGCTCAATGCTTCCTTGCTGTCACGTTTCGAGCGGCCGCTATCGAATAATCTTGACCATTATATAGAGGCGCAGATCCATGGCGATGTTTCCCTCGATGAAGATATCGCCATGCTGGTGGCGGACCCCAGTTTTAAGGGGACTGATATTGGCGCAAGCTTAAGTAAAATTTGCGATAAATATGATATTGAGCTGCAATATCATGGTGGCTTTAGCCTGCATACGGCGCAGATCCCCAGTGATTTCCGTGGGCCAACTATGCCATCGCTGGCTAATCGGATTGCCATAGAAGACAGAGTTGATGCCTATGCCATAGGCGTGGCGGCGCGGGATTTATACCATTCCCCCCAGCATTGGCGTGAGCGCGGTAATCGTGCGCAAGTCGCCCATGAACTTAAGTTGCTCTGGCATGTGCTGGTGAAATACGGTGGAGTGTAATAAGCGCGAACTCTTTAAAAATGCTTAATTGTAAACGTAAGCATTAACAACAAAATGAGTTTAGGTCGTAAATAAAACAGCGAGATAACATCAGGTTAATTCGCTGTTTTTTTTCTATAGATATTTTATCGTTAAGGTCGCCTAGCAACCAGTGTCGACTTTTTTATAAGTGGGGACGCCCGTTGTCTCCCATTTATAGTCGATATAACAATTTGTCGCTTCGACTTGCGCTTCTGTGGGCGTGGCAAGGTTCAGTTTTTGCTTTGGTGTGGCGATAACTTCATAGGTGCCGTTGGTGGTGTAAATTCGATAGGACCACTCATTCACATTTAGCCCTGCCGCTTTAAAAATTTCTGGCGGAGTCGTGTAAGCCGTACTTGGCGTTATACCGCTGGTGCTGGCAGCCCAAGGCTGATAGTTTTCGCCACGGATTTCGTCGTAAACGACTCTATTCGTGGTGCCGCTGTTAGCAATTTCCGACTTTGATTTGAATAAAGTGACGGCGGATTTCATCGAAGCCAGTGCACCTGATAGCTGACTCTTATAGGCATCTGATTGTAAATTAATGAATTTAGGTGCAGCTACTACGGCTAATACGCCAAGAATAATAATAACCACAACGAGTTCAATCAGGGTGAAACCAGCATTTTTATTTGGCATAGATAGAGGACATTCAATACAAAGAGCTTCATGCTACCTAAGTTTTTAAAATCAGGCTAGTACTAGGTAAAGTTCCGTTAACTCCTAGATTTATTTATCTTTAGCTCGTTTTTGTGAGTCCGCTAGCAAAAGTCTGTGATAGGGTTTCATCTGTTGTAGATGCCTGCGATACTGCGTCCCTATCGGAACTTTTTAGCTGTTGCAAGCCCCTTAAACTGAATTGTTATCGATAGTCGATCCCCGCTACGAGTCGCTTAATTGTTTTCTTGTTGGAGCACCATGGATAAGTCGTTAGAAAAATCCCTTCTCGTTTGGCTTAAAGCCCAGAAAAAAGCCTGTGGCCTGTTCCTTAAATTGTCGTTATGGCTTGGGATGATAAGCGCCGTCGCTATGGTGGCGCAGGCTTATATTATCGCGACGATTCTGGATGGCGTGATCATAGGGCAAGTTATACAGCTAACTGACAATGCCCAAACGATCAGTTCCAGCGTGAATATTGATACCTATACACCTCATTTTATTGCGCTAATTGCCTTGATGTTACTGCGTGCCTTGTTGGCTTATGGGCGTGAACGCGCCAGTTTTGAGGCGGGTAAGCGTCTACGTGGCCATATTCGCGCGGCAGTGATGGACAAGTTGACTAAGCTAGGTCCAGCATTTATTAAAGGTAAACCCGCAGGGAGTTGGGCAAGCATAGTCTTAGAGCAAGTCGAAGATTTACAAGACTTTTATGCCAGATATCTTCCGCAAATCAGCCTTGCTGGTTTTATTCCCGTACTCATTTTAGCGGTGGTATTCCCGATTAACTGGGCGGCAGGCTTAATCCTGTTACTCACAGCGCCGTTAATCCCTATGTTTATGATCTTAGTTGGCATGGGCGCTGCCGATGCTAATCGCAAGAACTTCAGTGCGCTTGCAAGATTGAGCGGCCATTTTATGGATAGATTAAAAGGCTTAAGCACGTTGAAACTTTTTCACCGTGGTGATGCCGAGCTTAAGGTGATCGCGACTGCTTCGGAGGAGTTTCGTAGCCGCACTATGTCGGTGCTACGCATGGCCTTTTTAAGCTCAGCAGTCTTAGAGTTTTTTGCCGCGGTATCGATTGCTGTTTTGGCGGTTTATTTTGGTTTTAGTTACTTAGGTCACTTAGATTTTGGCTACTATGGCGCCCATGCCAATATCAGCTCAAGTACAGATCCTGACATGGGTGGTATTCCTTTCAGCCTATTTACTGGGCTATTTATTCTGATTTTAGCTCCTGAGTTTTATCAACCGCTGCGCGACATGGGGACTCATTACCATGCTAAGGCGCAGGCTATAGGCGCGGCAGAAGCCTTGATTACCTTGCTCGAACATCCGGAACCTGAGTTTGTCGGCCACGTCCGTATCAATAGCATAGAGACGCTGAGTGCCGACAATCTTGAGGTGTTCAGTGTCGATGGTACGCGTTTACTTGGCCCGCTGAGTTTTGAGTTAAAAGAGGGTGAACGCTTAGCCTTAGTTGGCCCGAGTGGAGCGGGTAAAACCAGTTTACTCAACGCCTTATTGGGATTTTTACCCTACAAGGGCCATTTGTTGATTAATGGCCATGAGTTATCCGCATTAGACTTAGCCCATTGGCGACAGCACTTAGCTTGGCTTGGACAGGAACCGCAGTTATTTCATGGCACAGTGCGGGATAACGTGGCCTTAGCCGACCCAACTCTGCCCGACGATACGCTGTGGCACTTACTGGCTGAGGCCAATATCAGCGATTTTGTTAAGGCGCAGCCATTGGGTTTAGATGCCCCAGTCGGTGAACAATCCTCCGGTTTATCCGTTGGCCAAGCTCAACGTATTGCCTTAGCAAGGGCGCTTGGGCAGCAGGCGAGTTTGTTTGTTCTTGATGAACCCACAGCCAGTTTAGATAGCCAGAGTGAGCAGGCGGTGAGTTCTGCGCTGAATCGCGCCATGGCGGGTAAGATGTGCATTATGGTGACCCACAGATTAGATCAGTTAGATCAAATGGATACTATTCTTGTGCTCGATAAAGGCTTGATAGTGCAGCGGGGCGATTACACCACTTTGTCTGACACAAACGGCTTATTCCAAACTTTACTGCGTGAAAATGTTGAGTCCGTGGCTGATATTGAACTTGTACCGTTATTGGCAAGCGCCAGTGAGACGCAGCTTGATAGTGACGCTCCACTCGACAGTGCAGCCGAGTCTACTAAAGGAGATGCCCAATGAAAGTGCTGATCCCCTTTATTCGATTGTTCTCGCGTCAATGGCTGATGATGTCCGTGGGCTTGCTGCTGACCATTATTACTTTGATGGCCGGCATAGGTTTACTGTCACTTTCGGGCTGGTTTCTTTCCGCTACAGCTGTCGCGGGTTTGACGATAGTTACGGCGCAGTCCTTTAACTTTTTCACTCCTGCGGGCGGCGTGCGTTTCTTATCAATTGCCCGAACCGCTAGTCGTTATGGCGAGCGTTTAGCGACCCATGAGGCGACCTTTAAGTTGCTGACTGAACTTCGTGTTTGGGCGTGGTGTAAACTCTTGCCGCTCAGTGCTAAAAATCTGCAGGGGCTGCGCCGTGGCGACATGCTCAATCGCTTAGTGGCCGATATCGATACCCTAGATCATCTTTACCTGCGACTGCTCACGCCTATGGCAGCATCCCTTCTGATGACTGGGCTCTTGTATCTATTCCTCGCTTGGTTCGATGCCAAACTTGCTCTCAGTCTTTGCTTATTCTTAGTCGCTGTTTGGCTGGTGATGCCACTGCTATTTTATCGCCTTGGACACGCGCCAAGCCGGACTATGCTCGAAACCAAGCGTCATTATCGGGTGCAGTTGCTCGATATGTTGCAAGGCCAAGCCGAACTTAGCCTATTTGGCGCGAACAACAGATTCAGGCAGAAACTGAATGATGCTGAAATTGCACTTTTTCGCAGCCAAAGCGCGATGGCCAATATCACTGCTCTCAGCCAAGCCATGTTGATCCTCTCCACGGGCTCAGCCTTGATCATGATGCTTTATTTAGCCGCTCAAGGTGTGGGTGATGCCGTGCCGCCGGGGCCCATGTTTGCACTTATGGTGTTTGCGACTATGGCCTGCGTCGAGATGATGATGCCGATTGCGGGCGCGTTTCAGCATTTGTCAGGTTGCGTATTGGCCGCAACGCGAATTAATGAAATCACCGAACAAAAGGCCGATATTCAATTTGCTGTCGATACTGGCTTGAGGGCAAAGTCTGGCGCATTACAGATTGAAGGTATCCACTTTGGTTATCGAGACGATCAAAACGTGCTGCAAGGTTTGTCCCTTGAGATAAAAGCTGGGCAAAAAGTCGCGTTACTTGGACCAACGGGGTGCGGTAAGTCGAGCTTATTGACGCTGATTACCCGAGAATGGCAAGCGCAGCAAGGGCACATCAAGCTCGATGGTCATGCACTTTCAGAGTACAGTGAGCGCGGTCTTAGGGATGCGATTACTGTGATTAGTCAACGCATCTATTTGTTTGCAGGTACTTTGCGGGAAAATTTAGTATTAGCCTTACCTGTTATCGAGGGCGAGAAACGCACGGCCCACGACGCACGCTTGATTGATGTGTTACAGCGGGTTGGGCTTGGCGCTTTACTCACGGGTGATAAGCCGCTGGATATGTGGATAGGTGAAGGTGGACGTCAGCTTTCGGGCGGCGAGCAGCGCCGTATTGGTGTTGCTAGGGCGCTGCTGCGTGATGCACCGCTGTTATTGCTAGATGAGCCAACCGAAGGGCTAGATAAACGCACCGAGCGGGAAATTTTAAGTTTACTGTTTGAATTTGCTCAGGATAAAACCTTACTTATGATTAGCCATCGTTTAACTGCTATGGCGAAGATGGATCAAATTCATCTACTCGGTCAGGGGAAGATTATTGCGTCTGGTACTCACCAGAGCTTAATTGAAGACTGTGTGGAGTATCAGGCCTTGTACCAAAGACTCGCTTAAGGTTTTGGATTTAATCTTTTGGAATTAAGATGTTGGCGCTCAATATTATAAATAGCGATATATTTTACTCATTAAAAGCGGATATGAATCTATGAACCCTGCGATGCCAGAAGCATTAGCCCCACAAATTAATGCTCATTTTAATGGTAAGTTTGAGGTCGAGCTTAAATATCGCTTATTGGATCGCCACGATTTTTTCGCTGCCTTACAAATGAGAAATCCCGAGGTCATGCTCGAAGATAACCTTGAGCATGACTGTTACTTTGATCTGCCATCACAGTCACTTAAAGGTGAGCACAAGAGCTTGTGTATCCGTGAGATGCAGCCATCGGGGATAATGCTGTGGATAGTGAAAGGGCCAGAAAAAGACCGCTGTGAAGCCGTGAATATCACTGAAGCAACAAAAGCAAAAAGTATGCTGCATACCTTAGGTTATGAGTGTGTACTGGAAATTAAAAAGCGCCGCAGTATCTATTTTCTGGGTGAATTTCATCTAACAATCGATCATATCGAAGGTTTAGGGGATTTTGCTGAACTCGCGATTATGACCAATGATGAAACCCTATTGCCTAAATATGAAGTGCAATTGCAACAACTCGCCGCCGATTTGGGTTTAAGTGAAACGCAGCGGGAGTGGTTATCCTATCGGCAGTTGCAGCAGGCTTTAAATAATAAGTAATGGATTGAATTTTTTGGATTAACAGCTTGAGGTTTAATAGCTTAAAGTTCCATAGCTTAAGTTTAATGGCTTGCACCGCTAAATTCGGCTAACCAATCCTTCGAAACAAACCGCTATAGCTCAGTTCAAATCCCTTTGAGCGTCACTGTCCATATCGCATTCACTGCCTGTTTTAACTTGCTATCGACGACTTAAACTTAAGCAGCATACTTAAATTCGAGTATCACATTTCAATTCAAGCCACCTTTACAAATTCAAACGGCTTAAATACTGATGACTCAGTTTTATTTGCCGTGAGTTACTTGATGCGTTTTAGCCTAAGCGTTGTGAAAAGGCGAGGTAGCGTTTAACTTCCGCTTCAGGGAATTTTAATTCGTCACCATCTTGAACACTTGAGAGTAAATTCTCCCGAGCGAAGCGTTTGATGGTCGCTGGTGTTTTATCTAGCATTTTGCACACTTCATCTAAGGTTAATAAGTTATCGCTCATGGCACTCTCCCAGTAATTCAATAGAAACATGACCCAAAGAGTATAGAACAATAATTCCAATCAAGATGACGCCAGCGGCCTAAACCGCCAAGGCTATGATTCTATTTTATGGTTGCGGGCGGTTTCTCGCACTTGGCTCTCTATTTGGAGATGGCCTTTCGCTGCCGTGATCGCCAGAACGGCACGGGACTTGAACTCGCGGCGATATAAGGTTGCTACCACAAATAAGCTGGCCGAGATAAAGAGTATCGGGTGTACAAACCAGCACAATACCGCCATTGAAAAGTAATAGGCGCGTAAACCATAGTTATAGGAGTGTGCCGCTTGATCTTGCACTGTCGCCATTTGTCTTGCATAGGCTTTGAGATTGTCATTTGAGCCATCGGTGTCCAGAGGACCCGCGCCTATCATCACGTTCACAAAGCCGTATTGACGCATTGACCAAGTAAACTGGAAGAAGGCCATCACAAAAATGCCGACTAGCAGAGCTAACTTGACTTGCACCAGCGCATGATTCGGTGGCGTAGCGAAGGGAATCGTCGCAATAACACTTTCTAGTCGTTCAACTTGCGCAAATAAGGTCAGTACACCCGCAAGCACAAACAGCGTGGTCGAGGCAAAAAAGGCAATATTGCGTTCTAAGTTGGCCAGTAGTGCCGCATCACCCACGCGCACACCGCGGGTCATCACCTCAAGCATCCAGTAAATTCTATGCTTATGCAGACCACGGGCAATACAGTCTGTATCTCTCGCCTTGCTACGGGCAAAGGCGGTGTAGCCAGCCCAAGAAACGATAAACCACACCAATGCAGAAATATCTAACAACGAAAATGTCATAGCCACCTTAGTAAAATGTAATATGGGGAGAAAGAGAGAGATTAGTCATGTGCAGATTATGAGGTCTATGAAAGATTTGGTGCAACTGAGAAACGATTCCCAGTAATGATTTTTTTGCATAGTGATTGTGATTTCACATTAGGATAAAACTGTTTTATGACAACTCCTGTGTCAGTCGCTTAAATATCTTCGATATAAAGTTGCTCACAAATTTCAGCCTTAATTAATATTTTGGTTACATCAGTATCAACTTTAGATTGACTTTTTAGGGCTAATTCCTTCTAATCCTTAACTTAATTTATTGCATCTAAAATTCAATTTTGAATTTTTAAAAAGTTAGGGATGACTATGAAGTCAAATTTGAAATCCATATCGCTCGCAGTTGCTGGCGTATTAGCGCTTAGCAGTTGTGCCATCACTCAATCTGTTGAAGATAATAAAGAAACTGTTATTGGTTGTGCTATTGGTACTGGTTTAGGTGTACTGATTGGGAATTATTTAGGTGGCAATGAAGGTATGCTTTATGGCGGTGCCGCTGGTGCTGCGATTGGTTGTACCGTTGGTTATGATTTTCAGCAAAAACGCGAAGCATTAGAACAGTTAGCGAAAACAGAAAATCTTGATATTCAATTTACTTCAATCAGCGCTTCAAAAGCATCAGATGAACAACAAAGTAGCTTACTGATCAGTTCAACCGAACAAACCATGTCGAAGGAAGATTCAGAAAAGTACGCTAATTATCAAGTTGTGGGTATGGCTGCGACAGTTTCGAGTAATAGTGAAGTGATGTTTGCTTCTGGAGCTTCAGAGGCGACGCCACAAGCTAAACAAAAATTTCAAAAACTCGCCGCTATCTATAAAGACTCTAAACAAAACATTTTGATTACAGGTCATACAGATGCCAGTGGTGCTGAATCGTTAAATCAAGAGCTTAGCGAAGCGAGAGCGCGTTATGTGGCAACCCTCTTTAATCAAGCTGGCATTCCGACTGAGCGATTATTCTTCCAAGGTGCAGGGGAGTCACAGCCTGTTGCAGCTAATAGTGATGACGCTGGCAAAGCAAAAAATCGTCGAGTAGAAATTATTGAAATTGACGGTAAACCGGATCAATTACTGGCTTATTCATACAAACAGAAGGCAAATTTGAGTTATTTATCCCGCCGATCGCAGGATAAAGTGGCAGCAGCCAAGCCTACTAATCAAGTGGAAAAGCAGCCTACAACTCAGCCAACTAAACCGAGCACTTCTCGCCTTGAACCAGCTCAAATACAAATGACGGAGTCGGAAATCGTCAAGTTACTTGAGCCAGTGAAACTGCAAAAAGCCTTGGTAGATTTTGGTGGTAAGAAAATGCTCGACCCATCGACAAACTTTACCCAGTTAGTGGGTGCTAAAAAAGAGAGCGGTTTTGCATTATTTAGCAAGGCGTATGCATCTGAAGTCTCTAGCCTAAATTGCGCCGTTGAGGGACCGAGAGTCACGGGGGACGTGAAGAGTTTAGCCACAGGTGAGAGCTATAATCGTAAGGATTACAACACAGCAGATTATTTACCGGGTATGAATGGTACTGCTTGGGGTTATAAAGTGAATGGCCATTATATTGGTTTGACCCCTGTTGCTGTGATTAAGGACAGTGGCACGGCTGTTTCTGCGCCTAAAGTGAATATTTGGAAGAATTACAAAGGTTCAAGTAAAGATGATCCAAATTATCAGCTTACGAGCCATGTAGAGACTTATTATGGTGATAAAGGCTTGTTATATCGTGTTTTTACAACGGAAAAAGACTCTCCTGTGCGCTGTATGGATGTGGTGATGCCAATCGATCGTTCAGCGACCGCGATTGCTGGCAAGTTGTACTACGAGAAGAATAAAACGGTTTATGAAGCCGATTTTGAACCCAAATTGTTATAAGCAATGTGCTTAGGAGCGGTAAATGGATTTTGTGTCTATGTTATTTAATGAGTATCGCACGTTAGTGTCGCTGTTACTTTCGTTGATGGTATTAGTGGTCATTATTACGGTTTGGTGGGATAAGGTCAGTTTCTGGTGGCTTAATACATGGTATGCCTTTCCGGTAATCGGTAAGGAGAGTCGCTTAGCGAAAGATTATGAAACCCAAGTTAAGATTTACGATAAGGATTGGTTGAATACTGAAGTCGCACTGTGTACTGATTTTGCCGCTCATTATGAGAAAGTGAATAAGGACGAGGAGCTTTTCAGTAAAAGCCAAGACTATTTAGGTAAAGTGACTGAAAATGGTCGTAACAACTTACATATTTTGGGGTGGATATTGATTGCCGCCTTAGTGTTTGTTGAAGCAATGGGATTTAGTTACGTTCTTTCAGGTTTCACGATTCCCGGAGCATCGGAAAAACTACAGCAGCAAGGTGCTGTGGGTATCGCCTTCATCATCTCGGTTTTACTGGTAGGTTTAACTCACTTTACTGGACATGAGCTGCATGCTAACTCGCTCATTAAAAAGGCCAAGGTCTGGTGGAAAAATGCTAAAAACCGCGACAAATCGACGCCAGAACTGGCACCTAATACTCGCATTAATTTAGATAAAACCTTTGAGGATGATAATGAGCCTCAATATAAGCAACTCATTAATCGGATCTCTACTAACGCAGAGGTTAAGCCCCGTTATTTTATCACCACGGTCACAGCTATTGCGATCCTAGTGATTGCAGTATTGGCAACCTATGTGCGTGGTCAAGTGCTTGAAAAAATGCATATTGATGAAGTCAATATTCAGCAAACGAGTGGATTGTATCAAGAACAAGACCCCTATGCTGAAGCACCTCCAGCACTCTTACTCGATGAGTCTAAAAGTGCAGGTGATAAAGCAAAGGATGATGTGTGGGATCGTGAACAGAAAGGCGGTTGGGGAACTTTTATTTTTCTTGCTTTCTTATTCATCCTATTACAGATTTTCGGTATTTTGATTGGTTTTAAAACCGGATTTGCTGGCAAACATTCTAAAGATGCGCGCAAAGAAATTGGCAACTTTAAAAGTGAGCGTGAGTTTAAGACGCATTATTCTCGTTTAAAGCAGCAAGTCGCGCGCGTGGCCCAGAAGCGCCTAACTAACTTGCAGCAAAGAATGAATCAAAAAGCCGAAACTAATTGCCAAGATCCTAAGGTGCTAGAGGTGTTAGAGGCCTGTGGTGAGCGTTCATTCTTGATGTATATGGAAGATTTAGGTAATGCCGAAAATCGATATGATCAATCGGTACGTTTACGTGAGCATCAAACATTAGCCAGCCATCAGGCGATGAAAAGTGCCGCTGTGGTGGCAACGTCTCATGTTGTTGAGGTAGAAACTTCCGAAGCACCAGAGGCGATGGAAGCAAGATTGAAAGCCGAGCTTGTTGCTGAAGCGAATGCTAAAAAAGCTGCAGAGGCCGAAACGCCAGAACAAGCTGAACAACGTATTCGACAAGAGCTGCTTGCTGAAATAACTCAGCAAAAAAAGGTTGTTGAAACGGAAGAACAGATGCGCGATCGTTTACGCAAAGAGATACTTGGAGAGTTAAGTTCATGACAGGAATGACAAAGCTTGCTAAGTTGGTGGTTACTGGCTTGTTTGGCACTTTAGCTATTTCTATGTGTTTGCCTGCGATGGCCGCTGAGAGAAATGATATTAAAAGTTGCTACGAGTTTGCCAAAATTGATCCACTAACAGCAAAGACAGTTTCTGGCCGACATTTGTTTGTGGCGATCGATGGTACTTTTTCTCCGGACATAAATATTAAACAGTTAGTTCATGAGAAAGTGCATCTCTTCCTACAAGCTGGGGATAAAATCACTATCATTAGCTTTAGTGCTTATGTAAAAGATTTTTATACCGATGTTTTGTTTAGTGGCAGGCTGGATACTGATATTGCTGACAGGGATGACGTATCGAAGAAAAATCTAATGGCTTTTGATAATTGCATGAATAAGCAGGCTCAGTTCGTTAGAAGTAAAATTGATGCCCATATAAAACATGCTTTTAAACCTAATGATGTGGATTTGCCTAAAACTGAAATCCTCAGTAATTTATCTCAGGTTATTGCGCCGCAAGTGGCTGCCGATACCGAAGGACGCCGAGTATTGTTACTTGTGTCCGATATGGTTGAAAATTCAGATGTGACCAGCTTTTACAGTAAAAACACCTTAAAAGTTATCGAACCTGAGCAAGAAATGCTAAAAATACAAAAAGCGAACATGCTGAGTGATTTTAAGCAGGCAGATATTTACGTATTAGGTGCGGGTTGGGTTCCTGCTACATCAAAAGGATTTAGAGGCGGTCAAGTAATGTTGCCGTTGAAACAGTTTTGGCAGCAGTATTTTGAGTCCTCCCATGCTGAACTTAAAGGTTTTGGTCAACCCGTATTAATGACGGATATGTAATGACTGGGATTTTAATTAAGTTGTTACGTCATAGATAAGTACCGTTTTAGACTCTAATAAAAAAGCCAGACTCAGTCTGGCTTTTTTATTGTTATCGCGATGGCTAAAGATGCATCGCGATATTCTAAAGCAAGTTCAGTGTACTTATTCTTCGCTATCACCGAGTGACAGTAGGGTCGCATTACCACCTATGGCGGTGATGTTGTTGGTGCGAGTCTTTTCAGTCACAAAACGGGTTAAGTAGTGTGGGCCACCGGCTTTAGGACCTGTGCCTGACAGACCTTGACCGCCGAAAGGCTGTACGCCCACCACAGCACCGATTTGGTTACGGTTAATGTAGACGTTACCCACGTTCACTTTGTCGGCAACTTCCAAGGCATGGCCTTCGTTACGGCTATGGATACCTAAGGTTAAGCCAAAGCCCGTGCTGTTGATTTCATCGATCACTTTGCCAAGATCTGCCGCTTTATAACGGATCACATGCAGGATTGGGCCAAAGTGTTCTTTCTCAAGCACTTTAATTGAATCGATTTCAACGGCGGTTGGCGACAAAAAGTGACCATTCTCAGTACCAGCGGGCAGTGGCATTTGCTTGATAAGCTTACCGACTTGCTTGATATGGTCGATGTGGGCATCTAAGTTAGCTTTGGCGGTGGCGTCAATCACTGGGCCTACGTCGGTTTTGATTGAACTTGGGTTGCCAATCACCAATTCATCCATGGCGCCTTGCAGGACTTCGATCACGCGATCGGCGATGTCTTCTTGGAGGAAGAGCACGCGCAGTGCGGAGCAGCGTTGGCCTGCGCTGGTGAATGACGATGAAACCACATCGTTAACCACTTGCTCAGGTTGCGAGGTTGAGTCCACTACCATGGCATTTTGACCGCCAGTTTCGGCAATCAACGGAATAATCGCGCCATCACGGTTGGCCAGTGTACGGTTAATCAGTTTTGCTGTGCCAGTTGAACCGGTAAAGCATACGCCGCCGATACGTTCATCGGCCGTAATTGCGCTACCCACAGTCGCACCCGTACCGGGTAGGAATTGCAGCACCTCGACAGGAATACCCGCTTGGTGAGCAAGTTGTACTGCACGATAACCAATAATCGAGGTTTGCTCCGCAGGTTTCGCGATAACAGTGTTACCCGCCGCTAATGCCGCAGAGACTTGACCGAGGAAGATGGCCAATGGGAAGTTCCATGGGCTGATACACACGAATACGCCGCGGCCTTGGAGGAACAGTTCGTTCAGCTCTCCCGTTGGGCCAGGAAGCAGTTCAGGCTTCGCCATCATTTTCTTAGCTTGTACAGCGTAGTAACGACAGAAATCAACAGCTTCACGTACTTCGTCGATACCGTCTTGAATGCTCTTGCCCGCTTCACGGGTGCACAGGGCGATCAATTCTTCGCGGTTTTCTTCTAATAAATCGGCCAATTTTTGCAGTGCAGATGCACGGGTTTCCACTGGTGTGCGTGCCCAAGAGGCAAATGCTGCTTCAGCAGACGCGACGGCTGCTTCGATTGCAGCTTTGTCGGCGAAGGCGACTTGACCTACGGTTTGGGTTGTGTCGTATGGGCTAACAATCGTTTTATGTTCGCCAGTTAAGGTTTTACCGTTAACCAGAGGGCCCGCTTGCCATTGGGTATTTTTAAACTGTTCTAGTGCCGCGAAAAATGGCTCAGATTCGGAAATGATGTTCATATTGAGTCCCTTGGAATTTTTGCGATCGCTACCGAAAATATCGGCAGGTAAAACGATTCTGTTGTTAGCCAGGGTTTTATAGCCCGTCAGCGTTGTTAGCGGATGTACCACTAATGACTCGATGGGGGTTTTAGGATCCACCAGTTTGTGGACGAACGAAGTATTCGCGCCGTTTTCCAGCAGACGACGGACTAAATAGGGCAGTAGATCTTTATGCGCACCGATAGGCGCATAAATACGTACCGCTTTAGCTCCGGCTTCAGCCAAAATCGTGTCGTACAGCTCTTGTCCCATGCCGTGTAAGCGTTGGAACTCATGGTTACGATCGCCCGCCATATCGGAAATTGCCGCCACGGTTTGCGCATTGTGGCTAGCAAATTGTGGGTAGATAGCACCGCGAGTCGCATCCGATAACAAGTAACGGGCACAGGCGAGGTAAGAAACGTCAGTACCGGCTTTGCGAGTGTAGAGTGGATAAGCGGCTTCGCCAGCTTGTTGCGCCCACTTAAGTTCGCTATCCCAATAGGCACCTTTTACCAGACGCACTGGGATTTCATCCCCTTGTTCTTTCGCTAGACGCGTTAACCAAACCAGTACGGGCAGGGCACGCTTAGAGTAGGCTTGTACGACTATGCCGAGTAATCCCCAGCCTTTAGTTGCCTCTGCATTAAACAATTTTTGGAACAGTTTTAGTGATAACTCGAGGCGATCGACTTCTTCAGCATCGATAGAGATACCAATATTTAAGCCACGTGCCAGCTTAATCAGGCGAATCACAGTGTCGTACAGTTCAGTCAAGACGCGGTCTTCATTGGCCACTTCGTAACGTGGGTGCAATGCCGATAGCTTGATGGAGATTGTTGGCCGCGGTGATTCATTTTCGTTATAGCTTTGAGCACCAAGCTCAGTTATCGCATTGGCGTAATCGGTATAGTATTTCTCGGCATCTTTGCGCGTTAACGCCGCTTCGCCCAGCATGTCGTAGGAATGGGTATAACCTAACTTACGTTTGTCTTCACTGTTCTTTAGGGCTTCTTTCATGTTGCGGCCCAGTACGAACTGCTTACCCATGATCTTCATCGCTGCCATCATGGCTTGACGGATCACGGGTTCACCGAGGCGATTCACTAAGCGGCTCAGCAAGTTGCTTGGGGTACCATCGAGTTTTTTATCAAGTTTAACGATTTTACCTGTGAGCATTAAGCCCCAGGTCGATGCGTTAACCAGCACTGAGTCACTCTTGCTCATGTGCTCATCCCACTTAGCACCTGAAAGCTTATCTTCAATCAGCGCATCGGCAGTGGCCGCATCGGGAATTCGTAGTAAAGCTTCGGCTAAACACATCAGGATAATGCCTTCCTGTGTTTCTAAGCTGTACTGTTGCAGGAAGGCATCTATGCCGACCATCAAACCTTTTTTATCGAATTGACGAACCTTATTGACCAGTTCGTGGGCACGACGAGTGACGCGCTCTATGGCTTCATCACTTGAGGGAACTAGTTTGATCAGCTCTGACAAGTATTGTTCTTCATCGACAATGTAGTTGTCGCTGACTGCTTTGAACAGTTCGTCGAGATTGGCAGAATCGTAGCGGCCTGCCAGCACTTCACTCGCTTTGAACATAGTTATCGCTTCCATCTTGGCCGTTATTGGGGCGCTATTGTTGAAACAAATTGGGAGGCGCCAAACGCATTTGATATTTTGTATACAATATGAAGGTTTGCGCGCGCAGATTATACAACCAAAATGTGACGGACAACACTATAGCGTGAAAGATTGTGAAGCTTGTTTGATTAGCTTGTTAATAAGTCGATGTAACGCTTGATTGACAAAAAAGCCAGTGTTTGAAAACACTGGCTTTTGGAAGGTAAATTAAGACTTTTTGTGTGTCAGACTCACATCCAACGTTTTTTATTGCGACGTTGTGGTCTAGGTAAATACACTAAAATAATGCCTAGGATTAAGCCCATGCCTGCGATTAATCCACCTTGGCGCCAAAGTTCAAAACGTTCGTCTTGAGCTGTGCGATCTACCGCATTTTTCAGTTGATCACGTTCTTGAGTCGTTTTAGCTAGGTTGGTTTCTAACTCGCTTAGTTTAGCCTTTAATTCGAGCAGTTCGCCAGCATGATTATCCGTTGAACTTGATACTTCTGCTAACTTAGCTTTGGCCTGTGCGAGTTCAGTTGTTAACGCAGGGACTTGCTCACGGAAACTTTGAGTCGAACTGATCAAGTTGGTTTGTACCCAACCTTCACGGCCTTTATGGTCGATTATTTTGGAGTAATCACCTTGAGTTTCGTTGAGCAGTGTCACAGGTTGACCCGCTTCAATTGATCCAACAATTCGAAACTCAGTACCAGGGCCACCTAAAAGATACAGAAACACGTTATCCGAGATGTAGCGGGATTGGCCTTCGGCCAGCAGGTTGGAAGACAGCAAGATCATTCCTACCAGAGTCAGGAGTCTAAACACTTTTGTATTCTCATCAACGAAATAGTCTGCACATGCTAGGGATTTGAGGCCTGTAATGCAAGAGGGAAGTCATAGACTTCCCTCAACTTTACGGCATCCATGCTATGACCATTCCAATTTAATTCAATCTTTCCTACGACCTTCTAGTCCTAGGCGCTAATACTGCTTAATGTCAGCAACACATTTAGCGAGACTTCTTAATTAAAAATACCTTTAATCATATAGAAGAAGATGATTGATAGGCCAGCACCTGCTGGTAGGGTCACAACCCAAGATACGACGATATTACGTACCACACCAATGTTAATCGCTGCGATACCACGGGCCATACCTACACCTAATACCGCACCCACTAAGGTTTGTGTGGTAGAAATAGGTAAACCAGTGCTAGAAGCAATAACTACAGTCGTTGCCGCGGCTAATTCTGCCGCAAAACCACGACTTGGCGTCAAGTGAGTGATGTTTTTTCCGATAGTTTGCATAACGCGCTGACCAAAAATCGCCAGACCCATCACAATACCTACGGCACCCAAAGGTAAAATCCACCAGACTAGAGGTGATTTCGCTGCAATCTCACCACCGCTATTGACGACAGAAACAACCGCCGCTAATGGACCAATCGCATTTGCTACATCGTTTGAACCATGGGCAAAAGCCATACAACAAGCAGTCAAAACCATCAGGATCGCAAACACTTTTTCAACGTTTTTGAACTGGGTTTGACGATCTGCTTTATCACTCATTTGTAAGCGTGAAATGGCGATTTTACCTAAGATACCAACTACAGCAGCAATAGCACCTGCGAGTAGGTAAGACTCGGTAACTGAGAAATGCAGACCAACATGGGATAAGCCTTTCATAATAGTCATTAATGACATGATGAAACCAGCAAATGCCATATAGAAAGGTACGAAACGCTTAGCATTACTCAATGGATCGTCAGTGTTGAAAATGAGTTTTTGAGTGCTTTGGAAGAGGATGAATGCCATAAAGCCCGAAATAGCGGGGGTTACGATCCAAGAGCCTACAATCCCGCCTACTTTATCCCATGAGACTGAATCTGCACCAACACCCACGGCGGCGAAGCCAATAATGGCACCGACAATGGAGTGAGTCGTTGATACCGGCCAGCCAAGGGCCGATGCGACGACAAGCCAAATACCTGCTGCCAACAATGATCCTATCATGCCGTAAACCAGCAATTCAGGAGTCGCAGTGAAATAGCTAGAATCAATAATACCGCTACGAATGGTATTGGTAACTTCGCCCCCAGCTAAAAATGCACCGGAAAACTCAAAGATCATTGCGATAATAATCGCTTGTTTAATTGTAATTGCGTTTGAACCTACAGAGGTTCCCATCGCATTGGCAACGTCATTCGCCCCAATACCCCATGCCATGAGAAAACCAAATGCAGCCGCAATGGCAATAAGCCACGGGCCATTGGTGACTAAGACGTTAGCCACCTCAATACCTGCATCAACCATATTGATACCTTGATAACCTTAATTTGTTAAACGCGAGCCAGCATAAGCTCAAGACGCGAACCGACGCGTTCGGCAAGATCTGCAAGACCACCGACCCATTCAATCGTTTTGTAGAGGAACATCACATCGACAGGATTCAATTCAGATTCCATAGCGAATAACTGACGGCGTAACTGAATTTGTAGATCGTCAGTATCTTCTTCGATGATATCGAGTTCGTTGATCATTTTTGCCACTAAGTCGACTTCACGGCCACGGAAACCTGTTTCTAACAGATCTTCGAGTTCATTAATGACTTGTTTTGCTAGTGCTACCGCATCGATACAGCGTTGTAGATAAGCAATAAATGGGACTTGCATGACCTGAGGGATTAACAGCTGACGGCCGATAACACGACCGGAAATATCTTTGGCTTTGTTGGCTATCTTGTCTTGTTGAGTTAAAAGTTCCAATAAATCTGTACGTTCTACTGGCATAAATAAACCGCTTGGCAGAGTCAGACGGATTTCACGCTTCAGTGAATCTGCTTGCTTCTCGGCTAAACTAATTTGCTTACGTAATTGAACTGCACTGTCCCAGTTACCTG
The DNA here is from genome assembly GCF_025653925.1 of Shewanella sp. SM68. Lineage (NCBI taxonomy): Bacteria > Pseudomonadati > Pseudomonadota > Gammaproteobacteria > Alteromonadales > Shewanellaceae > Shewanella > Shewanella sp. SM68. The sequence continues at coordinate 275,606 of NZ_JAKKRU010000002.1, read as the reverse complement.
TGATAGTGGCTTCGAAAAAGGGGACGAGTAACGATGCGCAATCGTGTACTTTGTCCATGTGCTCTTGAAGAGGCTTAATTGGCGATTTTGCAAACACGCCCAAAATAGAGTTTACTGGCATTGCCGTTTACCTATTTAGATTGTTCCATTATTGGAAAAAGCGGGCGCATGTTAACCTATGCGTCCGCGTATTGAAACTGTGTTTTTTCAGAAAAAACGACAGGTTTATTCTAACGGGTTATATACCAACTGCAAAACCAAATCCTACGGGATTTTTATGACACATTTGTGACATTATGAACTAAAGATGACGCATCGATGAATATTTGATGACAAAGTGAGCGGTTACGCAATGAATGCTGAGATTGAATTAAAACTGTTTTTCCTGCCGATATATCAAGAATCCCTGATAAATAAGTTAGATAGTCTCGATAATGCCGTACCTCAAGGTCAACGTCGTTTGGCGAATGGTTACTTCGACACCCCTGACTTGCAATTACGTCAGTGGGACATGGGATTGCGGGTGCGCGGTTACGATGCGCACCGAGAGCAGACCATAAAAACCGCAGGACAAGTCGTGGGCGGCATTCATTCGCGGCCCGAATACAATGTGACTATCCAATCCGATAGCCCAGACTTAAGTCTATTTCCTACCAGCATTTGGCCCGTTGATGCCGATTTAGCGGCAACTCAAGCTCAGTTAACTTGTATATTTCACACCGATTTTCATCGTCGCGCTTGGCATGTTCAGATTGATAACAGCGTGGTCGAAGTGGCGTTAGACATAGGTGAAATCACCGCCAATGGCCAGCAAGAAGCCCTGTGTGAGCTCGAGTTTGAACTCCTCAGTGGCGGTACTGAGGCGCTACTTAAGCTGGCGATGCAAGTGGCGAGCGTGGTGCCCGTGCGTTTAGGTAAGGCCAGTAAAGCGCAGCGGGGCTATCGATTGGCGGGCAAGGCTAAGCCGCTCGATTTAAAAGCATTGGAATTTCTGCCACTGGCCGAGTCACACGATTCTTCTTCACAGGATTTAAGTGCAAACTGCCAAATCCTGCTTGAAACCGCCCTTGAGCGCTGGCAATTATTAGAGAGCATGATTGCAGAGGAAAGCGACCCTGAAGCCTGTGTTGCACTATGGTGGCGGATGCGCGCCTGTATTCGTTTGCTGCGCATGACCTTAAATCAGTTCGAATTATTGAATGTGACACTGTCTAGCCAATTTATGCTGATTGAAAAGCAGCTCGATTTTATTGAGCAGGCACAGGCGTTGACCGCTTTGCTTGGTAGCCAAAGAGGCTTATTTGCTAAACTTGGCCAACATGCCCAAGTTAAGGCGCGACTTCTGGCGCAACTGACAGAGATTAATCTGACGGAACGCTTACTCTCCCTATGGCAACAGACCGAATATGGTCAATTACAGCTGGCTATTGTTGAACTGTTGCTAAAGATCAGTGCTGGTGAAGTGGACATCACCCATCAGCCTGGTTTACGCCAGCATGCCGATCGTGCTCAGCAAGCTTCTTGGGTGGCGATAATTGAGGTCATGCCACTCAATAGCGTCATGACAGCGGCGAATTATCTACAAGTGGCCACAGTGTTGGATGCGAGCATTCTTGTGGGTCATGCCTACGGCAGTTTATATGAGGCGAAATCACGGGACGCATTTCGTGCACCTTGGCAAGATCTCGCGCTTGGGATTAAAACTTTAGCTTGTTATCGCGCCTTACAGGATGCGAGTCGGGAGTTAGATATCAATTTAGCTGAGTGGCTGGAAGACAAGCAGCAGAGTTTGTTGTTTGCTATGGAATCGACACGCCGTAACGCGATGCAACAGCAGGTCTACTGGTAGTATTACTTTTTATCGCTGATAAACGGAAAAGGCTCAATCTAAAATAGATTGAGCCTTTTCATTAGTCCGTTTTCGCAACAAAGTCAGCTATTTTTTGTTTCGATAGCCTGCTTAAGTTCCGCAATTTGAGCCAGCATTTGCGCTTGATTTTGTTCTATTTTTTGTTGGTTCTCTTCCATTCTCGCTAAGGCTAATTCAAGCTCTGATTTGATTTCGGCTTTATGCGCATCTTGGCGTTCTTGGCGTTCAGATTCATCTGGCGCGACAAATACCGATGCCATATAACCTGAAATCACCCCAAAAAAACTCACACCGCTGACAATGACCACGCCACCTATGATGTGGCCTGCTGTGCTTACAGGATAATAATCGCCGTAGCCGACGGTAGAGATAGTGACTAATGCCCACCAAATCGCTTGCTCAGCGGTCTGGATATTGGCGCCTTCGGTGCCGCTTTCGACGATGAGCATAATGACGGAAGCTAATGTTAGAATCGTCACCATAGCAACCAGTAAACTGGCTAAGGTGGCTTGTTTACGTTGTTTTACCAGTGGGAGCAGCAGTGAGCGACTCATGCGGATCAGGCGTATTACCCGTAGGATTTGAAAAAGCCGTGCCATACGTAGGGCTTCAATCGCCGGAATACTGGCAATAAAATCAATCCAATGGTGTTTAATGAAAAAGCGTTTATCGCGAGCACGGATCAACCCAACAAAGAAGTTGATCATAAAAATCATGCAAATACTGGTATCGACAAAGAAGAGCAAGCGGTAGGTTTCGCTATCTAGGCGGCCGAAGGTCATGACAAGTACTATGATCACCGACAGCAAGGACAATAGCATCATCGCCATTTCGAATGGAGAAGGAGTGCCAAGGGTGCGAAGCGACCATGGGGTTTTATCTGTCATGCCAAACATGATCCCTGTTAAGTGCGGCGAATATCACTACTAAAGTAAAAGACTTTAGGCTGTGAGTAAATTGACTGAGTTAATAAAAGGGCTATATATCGATTAATCGCGCCAGCCAATGGTAAGAAGGGTTGGCGCTTGAGATCTGCGTTGCTTTAGGTTTCATCAACAAAGTGGACTAAATCGTCGAGTACACGGCGTTTAATTTCTAGCTGTGAATCGGCACTTAAACCATATTTCTCTGCCAGTTGCACATAGTCATCTGCATTGAGTGACACGGTAAGGCGCGGACGCGTTGGCCGTTTCGATACGCTAAGACCTAAAATAGTGCGAATTTGATCAGAAGGGCTAACGCCTGCATCTAACGCGGCTTTACGAATAGAGTATTGAAATTTTTCATCGAGATCGAAGGCAACCTGTGTCGCCTTAGCGGCTTGTTGGTTCTTTAACCATTGCTCGGGCAGAGGGTGTTTGGTTTTACTCATGGCGTATTACCTATTGCTATCAACCGTTTCTAGCGCTTATCTGTGAGATTGTATTGGGATTATTGATAAAGTGCGAGCACGCACTTTATCTTATTTTTGTGTTATTTCGCCGGCCAGTATTCCCGAATATCCGTTAGCGGGCGATATAGGGTCAAGACGACATCTGTATCACCCCCTTCGTAGACTTCCACTTCGACGGCGCAGCTTTCATTGTCATCAAGTAATAAATAGTACTCAAAGGGCTCACCTGTGGCGCCATTGGCATCCTGTGGCGGCTTTTGGCCACGATAATCCTGACGATGGAAATAGCCAAAAGCGGCAAAAGTCACTTGGTGGTATTGTTTTCCAAGCCATTGTTCAAGTTGTTCAGCTAAGTCGGCCGGTAATACTTGCGTAGTTAACTCGGCATGACCCGGTTCCTCGAACAGGGCGCTGAATTGCTCGAGATTGAATAATTGCTCCACTTGGGCGCGGGAAACCTTCATCGAAAAGGCGAGATAGGTTTCGTCGTCTTCTTCAATGCTCAAAAAGAGAGTATCGCTACCATGTCCCTTGAGTAACCACTCGGAGTGTTGTTTACGTTCCGACTCGTAAGTATGTACGGCTTCGACTCTTAATTGTTGACCACGGAGTTGTGGTGGCAGGGCAAAACTATCATCAATTGAGATCATGTCGCCGACATTGAGCTGGGACGGGTGATTGAGCTCGCGCTGTGGCGGGGCTTTCTTACCAAAAATACTATTGAAAAATCCCATAGTGACTCCTGCTGACTATGCTCGCGTGCGGCCTCATATTGATTGGCTGCGGATATTCACGGGCAATAGTGATCATTTTTATTTAATGAGGATGAAACAAAAAATGCCGAGGTCAGTAGGGGGTGATGATCCCACTGAGACTCGGCATTCGGTCAATCATTGCTTAGCTTTTACGTGCTTTGATTCGATCTAGCACTGCATTTGCGTTTGACTTTTGCTCACCAATACCCGCTTCGGCTAGTTTGGCTTGCAACGACTTATCACTGTTTTCATCGGCTAAGGTTTCAGCCGCTTTTAAACGGTCGTCAAATTGTTGCTGACGTGCCTTGATACGTTCTAGTGAATCTTTAGCGTTCAGCAGCTTAGAGTTGCTAGACGCGAACGAGTCAGTAATGGTTGCCGTCGCTTTTTGGACGCTTTCGGTGGTTTTAACCATGCTCAACTGACGTTGATAATCAGACAATTGGCGTTCGGTTTTCTTCACTAAGTCTTTCAAGCGTGCAGCATGGGCGCTAAAGCTGTCGTTGGCGCTTTGTTGCTCAGACAACTCTTGGTCTAACTGAGCAATCTTTTCAGCAATTTCAATCGCTAAGGCTTCATTACCTTTGTCCAATGCTTGAGTTGCATAACCTTCGTGTTCTGCAATCGAACGTTTCAGACGGTCAATTTCACGGCTGGCTTGCATTTCTTTTGCCATGACATCGGTCAGTTCACGTTTAGCATTGGTTAAATGCTTTTCTGCATCACGGATTTCCTGTTCGAAAATACGGGTTGAGTTTGCGTCAACGATGCTTTGGCCAACTTCGGTGGCACCACCGCGAAACGCTGTTAAAATTTTATTCAGAATGCCCATTTTGTGGCTCCTTATTTCAGATAGTCGACCAATTCATCAATAACTTCTAAACAGTTATCAGATAAAACCGCTAATTCTTGCTCGATTTCGAGCATGCTAGATTGTAGTGATAGCGCACCGTAAACCACGTATTTGTCATCAATTTTTGCAAAAGCTGACAAGGGCATTGGAATGTTGAGCTCTAGCATGGTTTCAAACATTTCACTGCGACGTTCTTGATTTACTTCGTTCTCGCCCCACAGGTAGCTGATGCAAAGTACTTGGTTGTCCGTTACCGATACAAATACCGGGATTTCTTCACGGCCGACCACATTCACTTGCAACACTTCGACTTCACCATCGATTGGATAACAATCAAATTGAAAGCCAGTTTGGCTGTTGTTGCCAAGACTGTTGAGGTGATTGGCAATGGTATGGATATTCATATTTGTCCTTATTGACATATTATGTCTGTGTTCAAAGATAGCACTGAGACATAATATGTCAAGTACTATCTCATACTATTAAAAAAGATCCAGTCCTTGATTCTCGGACCAATCTTGCAAATGGTAGTGATACAGCTGCAATGAACCCAATTCATTGGGTTTTATGTTGGCGGCATCTTGATAAAAATTGGCTGGAAACTCAAAGGCGCCATCCACTAAACCTAAAGTGAGCCAATCATCTTTGATGGGCAACTCAGTTAACTTCGCTAATCTGTGTTGTGCATCGAGTCCGCCTAAGGTTGCAATACTCCAGCCCCATTCGCCAAAACTGGGCACATTATGATGGTACTGCTTGACGTCAAATCCCGCCAATGCCAAGGTTTTTGCTACCGAAATAAAGGCCTTAGGGGCATGGTAAGGCGATGTCGACTGTACAGTCAGAGCGCCATCACTGCTCATAAGTTCCTTTAATTTACGGTAGAAATAGTCCGAATACAGCTTATTAAGATCGGGATGGCTCGGATCAGGCAAGTCTACGATAATCGCATCGTATTTCACGCCTGTGGCAATCAGTTTATCGACACCATTAAATGCATCGTCGTTGATCACTGTGACACGGGGATCATTCAGTGCATTGCCATTGAGCGCCAACATAGCGCGACTGAGACTATCGGGCATATCTGTATCGGGCGATTTAAATAATTGCACTAGGCCCACATCGAGATCGAGCAGCGTGACTTGTTCAGGTTCCCAGCGCAGTACTTGTTTTAGACCGAGTCCATCACCGCCGCCAATGATCAGCACCTTGTTGTGACGGGCACTGGCCGCGAGCGTAGGATGAACGAGAAACGTATGGTAGATGTGCTCGTCTATGCTAGAAAATTGTAAGCGACCATTGATGTATAAAGCATAAACGGGCGGTAGACCGTTACCGCGCAACCGCTCGGTGAAGGTCAGCTGTTGGAAACGTGTCGCCTTGGCGTAAACCACTTTGTCTTTATAGAGCAAATTATTGAATTCTTGCTCCCAGCGTGGGCCGTGGATTGCTAATACGAGTAAGACGCCAGTCACGATAAAATGCCCACTCAAAAGCAGTTTAGGGCGGCGGATTTTAGGCCAGAATCGCCAGATAAACACAAAACCTGCCAATAGATTGAAACTGGCGGTTAAGGCGGCGGCGAGTTGGATATCGATGGCGAGCATAAAGCCAACCCAAATGGCGGCACCTATGCCTGCGCCTATGTAATCAGCTCCGTAAATGGTGCCCGCGTTATGCAGTAAATGCTCGTCGGAAAGGGATTGGCGAACCCTAGCAATCAGCGGGATTTCCATACCAATCATCAGGCCCAATAACACACCCCACACATAGGGTAAGTATTCGCTGAGTTTTTGCAGCGAGCCTATCATGCCACCTTCGGGCAGTTGATCTGGCGGTAAACCTAAGGTATTAGCAATGATCAATGGCAGTTGTTGACCAAAACCAATCACCGCTGCTGTGATTAAAATGGCGAGTGAGCCACAGAGTGCAACTGTGAGTTCTAAAATCACAAAACCGGTAAAGGCATCACGGATCTTACGGGCGGCGAAGGCACCTAGCCCCATGGAGACAATCATTAAGCCTATCATGGTGTAAATGGCGGCTTCTAATGCGCCTAAAATGCGGCCCGCATAGTGGGATAAAAGATATTCGTAGATCAGGCCGCAACCTGCTAATACGGCCATAATGCCCAGTAAGAGAACATCGTCGAACCAACCTAGGCGGCTAGGTTTAGCCGCCGAGGGAGTTAAGCTAATTTCTTGCATTCGATTAAGCCATCAGTGCCGTAAGAATAAGTGCGATAGCGATACTGATCGCCATTTCTACTGCGGCGATACCGATATTGTGTTGTCTTTCCACTTCATCGGCTAAATCGATACGGGCTAATACCAGTTTCTTCACGACGAACAGCAGTAAGGAGAGTGCGATCAGCATAATGACTGAGAACACTAACCAACCGATCACGTTAGTCACATAAGCCGTTGGATTATAAATAATAAAGTGACTGGCGGCATTAAAGCTCAGTGCCATAGCAATCATATAACCCGCGTGGCGTAGCGCTAACGCTGTATGACCTTGGGCTAAGGCTTGCTGCATAGACGAGTCTTGGTTGCGGCTTGCGAAACGGTTTTCACGCCAGCGCGTGAGTAGCACTAACATCAACTGCGAAATCGCAAAGGCGCTGAAGATGGCAATGAAGGTATCGACAGTTAAATCTTCTGCCCACAGCAAGACAGAGCGAATGATAATGGCGGTAGCAATAGCAACGCTGGCATCGACGATAGCGACGGACACATTACCTTTGATGATTTGCTCGTTCTTATCAAACTCATTTAGCGCTATTTTATCGTGGAGAAAACGGCCGAGTTTAATCAGTACTAAACCGAATAAACCATAGCAGCTCATGCCAATCGCTTCGGTAAGATAAGAGTGTGCCGCAGCGCCTGTGATAGCGCCTGTAAGCACTATGCCTAGGGCGGCAACTGCGCCAGCGGTACTAATGCCAAAGGCAAAGTTATCCCGCTCTGCCAGCTCCTTACTGCTATTGACCTTTACACTCCAACCTTGCAAATAACGCATTAGCGTTAGCAAAATCACGGCTATGGTGAGATCGATAGCCAGAATGATGGCTAGCTCTGGTGTGATACCGAAATCCTGAAATAATGTCATTGGAAATCCTTAGTTACTTGCCCCGGCGCACACTGCGGGTCGTGCGATTACTGGAATTGCGGAAACTGCTGTCTTTAGCATAGTTAGATCGAAACTTACTGTTCGAACTCTTGCTCGCACTTGTCGTGCTGGCCTTAGGTGCGCTGGTACTTTCACGGGATAACGCCGTGCCACCAGTTCGCGGCTTAGCATAAGGGCTGTCAAAGCGCTTGCCTTGTGAGTCGAAACGTTTTTTCGTTTGTTCGAAAGTCTTATTTTGCGCATCCGCTTGTTTGGGTGAGGTATAGCGATAACGACCTACGTCATTGTAATAGCTATAACCACGGTTACCCGACCAACGATCGTAGGAAACTGGGCGATTGAAAACATTCGAAAACATCGAATACATGCCATACCAAGCCCAAAACGAAGTGCCGCTTGAGTCGGTTTGCCAGTTGCCGTAAGAGGGATTACCAACTAATTGACTGCCTGGACCAAAATCTTCACCGCCATTGGCTAATGTTGCAGCCTCACGGCTAATCGCATTCACGCGAGCCAGTTTGCCGTCGGACATATCGGCGACCACGTTGACGGGATCAGACAACATATCGTTAAACAGACTGGGATCTGCGGCTTGATAAAGATTTTCCGCTTCGTCCAGCTGTTGATCGAGATCAGCAAAGTTACTCGCCACTTTCGATTCATCTAAACGACGTTTCAGCGAGGTATACATGGGACCTTGGGTGCCAGAATCCTTTGCTAATTCATCGAGTAAGGGTGCTAAATCGGGTTTCTGTTGCTTTAGCAGTGTCGTGTATTGTTTTAAGAGATTAGCGTTACGCAACTGGCCGTCATCGATCATCGTCGTGAGCGTAGCGAGACGTTGCTGTGTGAGTTGTTGATACTTCGCGATTTTATCCGGTCTGTCATCGCCACAACCCGTCAGCGATAGCGAAACGGCTAAAAAAAGTATCGATGTGAGAACACGGGTTAGCATTCCTGCCATGTTTTCTCCAAAAGGTAATGAAATAAAACTCAAATACTTGCAGGCAATAATAATCCTCTTGCCCAATATGCCTGCCGCGCAGGTTATAGTACCCTTAAATGCCACAGATAAAAGTGTAAACCTTTATTTGTGTGTTACATCAGGTAGCTGCAAGTCTCGTCGAACATAACATGATGTGGCGTCAATCTATATCATTTACGACATAATATGTCGATAGCTAAATTTGTTAGGGATTATTATGACCATGCAAAAAGACAGTAATAAGTCATTGTCTATTCTTATTAATCAAACCGCTGAACGCAATTGGCTGCGATTAGAGGAAGCATGGTCCGAAGGACTTGCGCAATTAACGCCTGCTCAGCAGCAAGAACTCAAAACGGTTTTGGGACTCAGTGATTATGTAGCGGCTCAACTATGCCGACATCCCGAGTGGATCGCTATGCTGTTTGCGGGCGAGTTAAGCCTGATTGATCGTAAAAACTTTGATGTTGATTTACATGAAGAACTGGCTAGCACGACCACCGAGGAGATGGCTAAAACCACCCTGCGACGGTTTCGTAACTATCAAATGGTGCGTTTAGCTTGGCGTGACTTTTTAGACTATGCCAGTTTAGAGGAATCCTTGCTTGATCTGTCGGCGCTCGCCGAAGCGTTAGTAATCTGCGCCCGCGATTGGCTCTATAAAGATATGTGCGCTCAATATGGCGCGCCGATGGACAAAGAAGGGAATCCGCAACCGCTACTGATTTTAGGTATGGGTAAGTTAGGCGGCCGCGAGCTTAATTTCTCCTCCGATATCGATTTGATTTTCACGTTTCCTGAGCATGGCGAAACCGTCGGCGGTCGTCGCAGTTTAGACAATCAACAATTCTTTATCCGCATGGGGCAAAGGCTAGTGAACTTGCTCGATCAAGTTACCGTCGATGGTTTCGTGTTCCGCGTGGATATGCGTTTGCGTCCCTACGGTGAAAGTGGCCCCTTGGTGGTGAGTTTTAGTGGTCTTGAGGATTATTACCAAGAACAAGGGCGAGACTGGGAGCGTTATGCCATGGTCAAGGCTCGTGCGCTCGGGCCTTGGAACCATTTCTCCGATGAACTACACAGCCTCCTGAGACCCTTTGTGTATCGCCGTTATATTGACTTTTCGGCAATAGAATCCCTGCGGAAAATGAAGCAACTCATCGCGCAAGAAGTGCGGCGCCGTCATTTGACCGACAATATTAAACTCGGTGCAGGCGGTATTCGTGAGGTCGAGTTCGTGGTGCAAAGTTTTCAATTGATCCGTGGCGGCCGTGAGCCTGCGTTGCGTCAGCAGAGTTTATTCGGTGCTATCGATACGCTTTACAGCTTAGGGCAGTTTGAATATTTGGCGGTGGATGAGCTTAAACACAGTTATTTACTGCTGCGCCGGGTTGAGAATCTGCTGCAAGCCATTGACGATAAACAAACCCAAACCTTACCGAATAATCCACTCGATTGGGCGCGATTGTGCCATGTACTCGATATGGCCAATGAGGTTGATTTACGCACTCATATTGAAGCGGCAATGAGCAAAATCCATCGTCATTTTAAAGCCACTGTGGGTGGCGAAGAAGGCGAAGAAAAAGCCGAACATTGGACGGCGCAGCTGTGGAATATGCAAGACCTTGATGATGGCATTACGTTGTTGGCCGAACAGCAAATTGATGATGACAAGCTGTGCCCTATGCTTAGCAGCTGGCGCGAAACAGTGACTAAGCGTTCCATTGGACCACGCGGGCGAGAAACCTTAGATAAATTAATGCCAAGATTATTGGAAGAATTGATTCATCAACAGAGTCCATCGTTAGCTTTTGAGCCCGTGTCTAAGGTGCTGGAGCAAATTTTAACTCGCACCACTTACCTTGAGCTTTTATGTGAAAACCCAGGCGCACGGCAACAGTTAGTGAGCTTGTGCTGCGCCAGTCCTTGGATTGCCGCGCAGTTGGCTAAATTTCCCATGTTGCTCGATGAGCTTATCGATCCGTCGCAGCTTTATGACACGACCTCCATCGACGATTATCCGAGCGAGCTGCGTCAGTACATGATGCGCGTGCCCGAGGATGATATGGAGCAGCAGATGGAAGCGCTGCGACAATTTAAGCTTTCACAACAACTTAAAATCGCCGCCGCCGATGTCACGGGTGTTTTACCCGTGATGCAAGTGAGCGATCACTTAACTTTTTTAGCCGAAGCTATTATCGAACAAGTGGTGATGCAGGCGTGGCAACAGGTTTCAGTGCGCCATGGGGTGCCCGCTCACCTTGAGGGCAGTGACACAGGCTTTGCCGTTGTCGGTTATGGCAAGCTCGGCGGGATTGAATTGGGTTACGGCTCCGATCTCGATTTAGTTTTCTTGTGTGAAAATAAAACAGAGAACGGCCTGACCAATGGTGATCGCCCGATTGAAGTTGGTCATTTTTACCTCAAACTTGCCCAGCGCATTCTGCATTTATTCTCGACTCGCACCACTTCGGGGGAGTTGTATGAAGTGGATATGCGCCTGCGTCCTTCTGGCGCCTCGGGTTTGATGGTCAGTGAGATTGAGCGTTTTGGCGAATACCAAGCTAATGAGGCGTGGACTTGGGAACATCAAGCTTTAGTTCGCTCGCGTTTTGTTTTTGGTGACAATAGCTTAGCGGTTAAATTCAGCCATATTCGCGCTTCAGTATTGGAAAAGCCCCGTGATAAAGCTGAGCTGCAAAAAGCGGTACGTGAGATGCGTCAGAAGATGCGCGATCACTTGCTTAAAGTCAGTGATGGCATGTTTGATTTAAAGCAGAGTCCAGGCGGGATTGCCGATATTGAGTTTATTGCCCAGTACTTAGTGCTGGCTAATGCCCACAAGTATCCAGAGCTAACGATTTGGTCCGACAATGTGCGGATTTTTGGTGTGTTAGCTGAGCTTGAACTTTTGCCAATGATGAGTGCCCAGCATTTAACTCAGACCTATTGCTTACTACGGGATGAAAATCATCGACTTACTCTGCAACAAAAGGCGGGGCAGTTACCAGTGTCAGAGGTAGAAGACCATGCTGAGCGGGTGTTAAACATTTATCGTGCTGTGCTCGAATAGTGCAGTCTTTAAGGGGATTAAGGCTGATACGAATTTCAGCCTTAACACCGCAAGAATACACCATTTAGGCTAGAGTTTAATGAGAGCAGTTCGCTGAGAGTGCCATGCAATTACCTACAATTCCTGAAAACGAGCTGCAACGCTTGGCCACGTTACGGGCACTTAATGTGCTCGACACCGATGCCGAGGAACGTTTCGATCGTATCACTCGGCTCACGCGCAGAATTTTCTCTTTGCCGATTTGTGTTGTGACCTTAGTGGATGCCGAGCGGCAGTGGTTTAAATCTCGTCAAGGACTAGAGGTGACTGAAACACCAAGGGAAATTTCATTTTGTGGCCATGCGATCAATCAAGACGATATTTTTATCGTAAACGACGCCCTCAAAGATCCGTGCTTTAGTGACAATCCACTGGTGACCGAGCAGCCGCATATTCGCTTCTACGCTGGCTATCCCTTAACCATTCATAGGCAATATCGGGTAGGGACCTTGTGTTTAATCGGCACTGAACCGCGGGATTTTACGGCTGAAGACATTGAAACCTTAACGGATTTAGGACAAATGGTAGAGGCTGAATTACTCTCTATCGCGCAAAATACCTTAGATCCCTTGACGGCTATTTCGAATCGACGTGGTTTTGAATTACTGGCCCATCAGTCACTGGCGAGTTGTCGACGTACCGAATCTGAGGCGGCCTTACTCTTCTTCGATCTCGATTTCTTTAAGGAAGTGAATGACAACTTTGGTCACCTCAAGGGCGACCAAGTGTTATACGATTTTGCCCATATCTTGATGACCGCTTTTAGGGAGTCGGATGTGATTGCAAGGCTTGGCGGTGATGAGTTTGTGGTGCTATTAAGTTTTGTGCATAGAGATACAGTCGATCGAGTGATTGAGCGTTTTAAGCAATTACTTGAGCAATATAATCAACAGCATCCTAAGCAACATAGCTTGGCGACCAGCATAGGTATCGCCCATTGGACGCCAGATTCTGATGTGAGCTTAGAGGATCTGTTAGATTCCGCCGATAAAGCCATGTATCAGGATAAAGCCGCGCACCACAGTGATGCGCCTTAAATGATGTGTGCTTAAGCAAGAAGAAAAGGGAGACAATAATGTCTCCCTTTTTATTAATTTTTATTCGGCGAAGAAGTACTAAGCTGTAATGAGCGTTACCCAATGTTGATATAAGGGTAAGCCAATTAATACGTTAACCGGAAATGTGATCCCGAGTGAGGCTAGCATAGCCAGACCTATATTGGCTTCGGGGATTGCGGCACGAATGGCCGCTGGCGCTGCGATATAAGATGCGCTGGCACTTAATGCTGCTAACACTAAAATGCTGCCTGAAGGTAAGTCCAGCCAAACACCTACACCAATACCACACCAAGCCAATACAAAGGGCGTTACGGCGGCGAACACTAATAAGCGCCATTGTTTCAGTGGTAGCGGCAAACACACTTTAGCCGTTACTAAGCCCATTTCCAGTAAAAATAATGCCAGTAAAGTTTTGAATCCGCCGAGTAGCACAGGTGTAAGCGGTGCAAGTCCCGTTGGGCCGTAAAGCCAACCTATCACCACACCGCCAAGGAGTAATACAACGCCGCGGCTGGTTAAGGCTTCGTGCAATACGCTTGATTGATTTTCATTTTTGGGTGATGTTTCAATTGCTTTTTTGGCACTTAAGTATCTGTGTAGCCAGAGCATCACGACGATCGCCGGCAGTTCCAGCAGCACGAGATACAGGGTCGTTTCTGGCCTTAAGATCAGCCCAGATTTTTCAACCATAGCCATCACCACCGCAAAGGTTCCCGCACTGACGGAGCCGTAATGGGCGGCAATACTAATGGCATCGGTATGGCCAATGCGAACCAGCCGGGTTAGTACAGGGTATAAGGCCAAGGGGATAATCAAACCTAAGGCAACAACAGCTAACAGCTCAGTGAACACTAAGTTTTGAGTGTGACCGTGGAGCGCCATTCCGCCCTTTAAACCTAAGGTAAGCATTAACAGTATGGATAGGGTTTCGTAGATCGCGGGTGGGACTTTAAGATCTGATTTCACTAGGCCAGCTAACAGGCCTAAGGCGAAAAAGGCAATGACAATATCGGGCATTGGTATCTCATTAAGTTTGACTTTTAAGCGGTGCAAAACGCGCTTGTTTGTCGGGTGATCCTGATGGCTGGTGATTTTGGACCTAATTGGTTATATTGAAAAATAAATTGTTTACCACCTAGGTATAGATAATTGTCTATGGATAAGCGTTCGTCATCGACTCAGCTTAAATTGCGGCATTTGAGTTTTCGGTTACTGCAGGTGTATGTGCAAGTGGTGCGGTTAGGTAATATTTCCGCAGCGGCGAGGGCATTGCATTTAACTCAACCCACAGTGTCATTACAGCTTAAAAAACTGGCCGATGTGTTGGGCGAGCCATTACTCGAGAGTCGTGATGGCCGCATGTTACCGACCTTGATTGGTAATGAGTTGTACCGCGCAGCCTGCGATACCTTGAGTCGTTTTGAGGATTTCGATGCTTTTATGCAGCAGGCTAAAGGTGGCAGTGTCGGTCACATTAATATCGGTATTGTCACTACCGCAAAATACGTGTTACCACGGATTTTAGGGGCATTTTATCGGCAGTTTCCACAGGTTAAAGTGACCTTAAATATTGGTAACCGTGCCCATGTATTAGGCAGATTTGAACGTCAAGAAGATGATTTATACCTGTTCAGTCATCCTCCAAGTGGCGATAACGTGTTATCTGCACGCATCATCAAAAATCCGCTGCAACTGATTGCACCAAAGGAGCATTGGGCTGTGGGTCGTGAACAAGTGAATTTTAACGAGCTTAAAAATGAGCGTTTTATCGTTCGCGAACCGGGGTCAGCCACCCGCTTAATGTTCGAGTCTTGGTGCAGCGGCCAAGGCATCACGCTCGGTGACACTATGCAAATCGAGAGTAATGAGGCGATACGCTTGAGCGTCGCGTCGGGCTTAGGTTTGTCGGTGATTTCGGCGCATACCTTGCAAGAAGGGCGCGAAAAACCTGCAATTCTAACTGTTACGGGGTTTCCGCTCGAAAGTAACTGGTATCTAGTTGGCCGTAAAGATCGCCGTTTGCCCTATGCCGCCATGCAACTGGTGGACTTTATGGCGGCGCATTTGGTCGAGTGTATCGAGCCAGAATGGGTTGCCACTGATATCAGTGAACTGGCTATGCACTTTAATCATGCACCGCAAACTCGGTCCTAGCACTCTTGAGTCTTGCTTGTATTATGGAATGCTTTATTAAACTAGATCATAGCGTTATGCATTGAGGGTAACGGTTTAACACATCTTGTGCCATTACCCTCTGATTCCATTATAAAGTGATACTCTAGACTTTAAATCGCGTCAGTAGATTGTTCAGTTCAACGGCGAGTCTTGAGAGTTCATGTGCCGAGGCACTGGTTTGCTGTGCCCCCGCAGCACTTTGGCTGGCAAGATCACTAATATTCACAATGTTTTTATCGACCTCACGTGCGACTTTCGCTTGCTCTTCGGCGGCGCTTGCAATGACCATGTTGCTGTTATTCATCGTACTGATTTGGCGATTAATCGTGTTTAATGCATCCCCTGCCAATCTTGCGACTGAGAGTGCCTGTTCAGCCTTTTGGCCGCTGTGCTGCATCGATTGCACAGCCGTTTCGGTGCCGCGCTGGATTTTGTTAATCATGTCTTCAATTTCACGGGTCGAGGACTGAGTGCGATGGGCTAGGGCACGAACTTCATCAGCAACAACCGCAAAACCACGGCCTGTATCGCCCGCTCGCGCCGCTTCAATGGCTGCGTTTAAGGCCAGTAAATTTGTTTGCTCAGCAATGGCGCGGATCACATCGAGAACTTTACCTATATCCCTCGCTTGAATCGCTAAGGTTTGAACAACCTGTGAACTTTGCGTCACATCCTGATTCATGTCGATAATGGCTGCGACTGTCTGATCTACCTGTTTTTTACCTAATTCGGTACTGCGGGCGGTTTCTTCAGAGGCTTCTGAAGCGAGCACCGCCGTATTGGCCACTTCATCTACTGCCGAACTCATTTCGGTAATAGCTGTTGCCGCTTGCTGTATTTCATCATTTTGTTGCTGTATGCCGCGGGAAGCATCTTCAGTGACTGAATTGAGTTCTTCGGCGGCGGAGGCGAGCTGGCTAGAGGAGTTTGCTATATGGGATAAAGTGTCGCGCAGGTTTTGCTGCATTTCAGCTAATGATTGCATCAGTTGACTGGTTTCATCTTTACCCTCTGTGCTGATTTTCTGCGTTAAATCCCCCCTTGCGACTGCCACTGAAATGCCTACAGCTTCCTTCATTGGCTGCACGATACTGCGAGTTAAAAATATTGCCACTACAAATGCAGCGATTAAGGAGCCCACTATCATAATGCTGTTTAGCCATTTACTCTCGTCGTAGGCTTGTGCAGTTATTTGACCTTGTTCCTTTGCATATTCAGTATTCAAGCTGCCAATGCTAATGAGCGTCTTTGTCATTTTTTCGGCTTGCACTATCATGACATCATCCATGATCCGTTTAGCTTCGGCTGCATCATTCGCCTGTAGCTTGCTGATCATCTCATCTTGATGCTTTAAATACAGATCAAGGCTGCCACTAAATTCTTGATAGAGCTCCTGCTCACCTGGCAGGCTAATTAAAGGCTCATAGTTTTTTTGATCCGTTTTAATACTCTGGCGGATTTGCCTTAATGTATCGAGTCCTTTGTTAAGTTCTGCTGCCGAATTTGCTAATAACAGGCGAAATGTAAACACCCTAGCGCGCATCACATTGAGGTTGATGCTCGACAGACTGACCAGCGTAGGTAGGGTATTATCTTCAATTTCTTCTGCAGTGGATCGCATGGATGACATTGTCTGTAATGACATGATTCCTTGAAGTAGCAACACAAGAGCAAGTAATCCAAACGCAGCAATTAATCGTGAGCCAATCTTAAATTGTCGTAACCACATAAGTTAATCGTCCCTGTATTTAAAAGAGTTCCGTTTAAGGCTGTTCTTAATATTTTCTAGCGAATACTTCGAACTAAGTGTCATGGCGCTTATTCAGAATCATGAGTCTTTAGTTGATTGCATAAACTATAGATTATATTTTTGAGCTTTTATGTTGCAGGTTGTAAATTTGATCGATTTAAACCTATAGGCTGTAAATTAGAACAATTGAAACTAAGTTACACCGTACCTTAAAACTCAAGGTTAGCAACAGCTAGAAGCAAATTGAACGTAATGAGTCATTTGGTTGTGTGGATTGAATCGATTATGGAGGATGGGTTTTATATTTTATGTATTTGATTTTTAATTATTATAATAGTTTTTACTGTACTAGTTTGTCTATGATTGCAGATTTTCAATTTAGGTACTTATTCATTCATCTTTCTAGGCTTGTATCTGCAAATAGCGTATTTGACTTGTTATATTCTTAATACATGAATTATCTTGTCACTAATTGTTCCTCGAATTTTTATCGTGATGGTTAACTTCTCGCTTATCAATATTAGGCTTTTGGTCTAACTCAACAGAGCGATAAATCGCTAATGTTTTACGGCCATTCACTTCGACTCATTGCTATTAATCGACTGTAGGTGCGGTGGAATTCAAAACTGAGTGCGCCACCTTGATAGAGTTCACTCAGTGGCACGTCGCAGCTGAGATATAAGCTGACATTTTGATCATATAACTCATCAATTAAGCTGATAAAACGCCGTGCTGGGTCGTCGTTGGCCGCATAGGAGAGTTTGCGCTCGCCCGTGGCTGCAGCTTGGTTATCACCTGTACCGTCCTCTGTACCGCGGGCACGGATCCAGCTTTTTACTTCGCCGCCTAATTTGGGAACGCCGCTCACCATTAAGATCTTAAATCGGCTGGCGATTTCGATATAATCGAGTTGAGATCTCGGGCCGTCACACAGGGCATGAAAGTCGAACCAAGCGACTGAGTTGCCTGTTGGTGCTATAGCGGCGCGGATCACTGGAATTTCACGGTTGCAGATGGTGAGGCTAGCATTACTCATTCTGCTATCACTAATGCCAATAGCGCTCATACTGAGTGTATTTGGCGTTAACCTATTCACTAGCTTATCAAAAATCTGCTCAAAATCGAGTGTTCCGGTAATGCCGATATTGCGGGAAATCGAGGCGTTCACTTCAGCGCTATCAATGCCAATCTCGTTGTTTAATGAAGCATTGATGGCGTGCATCCTATGGTCTTGGTTGCCATTGAGATGCAGCATTTGAGTGTGTGTTTGCAGCAGTTGGATGCAAGGTAAAAATCTGTGCCTAGCTAGGCCGTTCTCATATAAGCGCTCAATAGGAATATTTGAGGTGGCGACCAGCACCACACCTTGTTTGAATAGGCATTCAAAGAGCCCAGCGAGTATCATGGCATCGCCAATGTCCGAGACAAAAAACTCATCGAAACACAGCACCTTGCACTCTTTTGCGAGATTTTTAGCTATGAGAGTTAACGGATCTCGTTTACCCGAATGTTCGCGTAATGCTTGGTGTATCCGTGCCATAAATCGGTGAAAATGCAGTCTTAACTTGCCTTCACTCGGCAAGCAATCGAAAAACAAATCCATCAGAAACGTTTTGCCCCGACCCACATCGCCCCACAGATACAGACCTTTGATTGCTTGTTTGTTGATAAGGGAAAACTGTGCTGAATGTGGCTGTAGCATCAACTGCTTAAATAGCACATCAAGCGCCAACACCGCCTGTTGCTGCGCGGGATCGTCAATGAGATCTATGCTCACCTTGGCGCGATACGCTTCAAGTGGTGTCACGATTGGGGTTATCGATTGCGAGCTAGCGGAGTTTGAATGTGCCATGTCGGGGTCTCGTTGGCGGTTTGTTTTCGGTGTTTGCTGCTAGTGTGTTCTTTAGCTTTGTTTTAGTGCGATATCAACACTCACCTTTTTGAGGCATCCTGTTACTCATATTCAGGTACTCGGGAGCCATATGGCAAGATGCTCAGGGTAACATAGTCGCTGGCGTGACTTAAGTCCCGCTCTGGGGCTTAGGTTAAATACTAAGCGAAACCAGTGCTTTATTCTCGAGGACTTTTACCATAACATCTTTGTCACAAAAATAATGATATGGAATGAATCCTATGGCGAGTAAGGGCAATGGCATTACGGTTATCAATGCGCAAACCTTGATTGAGGGCGACATTCAGTTAGAGAGCGCGGCATTCATTGCGGGTAAATTGCAGGGCAAGATTAGATCAGCAGGACAAATTAAGATCGAACTTGGCGGCGAGATCTCTGGTGAAGTCAGTTGTCATGAGCTGCGGGTTTGTGGCGTATTTCGCGGAAGAGTCTGTTGTAATAAGTTGATTATTACCAGTTCTGGTGTGGTTGACGGTGAAGTCGCCAGTCATCAGATGGAGATTTACGAAGGTGGGCAGTTTATTGGTCAGCGTATTAAAGGTCCTGAACTCGATGCCTTGCCGGACATGCTACAAGCACTCGCGCCAATAGCTCAACGCTCGGATGCGCATTTATATGCCAGTGAAAGCACTTTACTAAGAGGTGATAATCTGGCGATTCGCCCTTGGCTGTATGTTGCAGTGGCAACTGTCGTCATAGCGTTAGGTTTTAGTTTTGGACCCGAGCAATTGCGTGAGTGGTTACCGAATCTTAGTGACAGCACGTTGAAAACTGAGGTGTCTCCGGCAATCGAGGGGCTTAAGGACGTAAATGGTATGGCTCCTGATCAACCTGCTACGCCAAATAGCGCGAATGCCGACAATATGGTGGTATTACCGGCTGATGCTCCTGATACGCAGATCATACAGCAGGATTCGGCGATGGAAGATTTACAACAAATGGAACAAGGCCATGAACAGATGACGCAGGGTGATAATGGCGCACCGCCTGCCAGCGACAATGCAACCAATAAGCTCTAATCTGTCGATCGCGCATTTGAATCTTTTAGAAGGATTATTTGGCTTTAGTTGTTAGTTCGGCCAACCTTGACCCTTTCAAACTGCCACTCTGGTAGCTTGGTTTTTAAGTCAGGAAGAATTCGAGCAACATCGCCCCGCAAAATAATCAATGGCTCACCGCTAAAAGCCCCGTTGGCTAACTGTTGTAGCCTCTCAGGCGTCAGAGCCTGCAACTCTGTATTCAGCTTTTGCACATCAACTTGAGTTAATCCTATCGCGACTTGGTGGATATATTGGTTTTCACGTTGAATGCTGTTGTCTTGGCTGAGCAAATCTTCACCGATCAAATAGGTTTTAAGTGCATCGATTTCACCTTGGCTAACACCTTGCGTCTTAACGAGTGTTAGGTGATCGAGTATCCCCACCACAAACGCGCCCGTATGTTCTATGGCTGTACTGCCATAAAACTTAATACTGCTGGAGAGCGGTGCATTGGCACACTGGCCGTAGATGCCATAGGTGAGGCCGCGTTTTTCCCGTAGATCATAGTAGAGTCTGCCCGAAAAACTGCGGCCCATGAGTGCGGATAAACTGCGACAGCTTAAGGCGACTTCCTGTGGGTTCAGTTGCTGCTGCTGAGTTGATGCATCACTTAGGACATGATCTATGGCATAACCTAGGCGGACTTGGGTTTGCACGCTGCCCGGCGCATCAATAAGGTAAATCCGCTTGATTTGCTGAGGCTTTACTGTCTCTAGTTTATCCACTTTCGGCACTGAATTAGGCAATATTGGCCACAGTTTAAGGCTAGCCTGAAGGTCAAATTTAGCGTTATTTGCCAAAGAGTTGGGTAGAAAAAGATGCCACTGTGCTTGTGTTACCGCCTGTTGTTGGATTTGTTGCAGTTGCCTTAGGCTGAGCGAATCGAACAATGTATTATTATTGATCACTCTATTGTAGGGATGTTTAGGGCCGAGCAGTTTATCGCGCCACACTTTATCTATCTCGGCGCCACTAAAGGCGTTTAAGTGTTTATTGAGCTTGAGTTGACGGCGAATATTGTCGACATCGACGGGGGCGGTTGTCGCATCAACAAAGGCATCTGGCTGCCAAAATTGCAGTAGTAAGCCGTAGATATGGTTAACATCGTCGGGGCAAGTGAGGCTTAAATTAATGCTGTGCAAGCTGACACGCATACTGAAAGTCTCAAGACAGGGATCTGCGCGGCTAATGGCAAGTGCGCGGGCCTTTTCTTGAAAGGCAATCTGTAAAATATCAGGATTATTGAAGGGAACTTGCGGGCTCACTGCCGCTAAACTGACCCTGTTGCTCACACTGCTATTCATTTGAACTGAGGCAAGGCGATGTAACTGATAGGGTAAATCCAATTCGGTATGGACTTCATCGGTAAAAATTTCATCCGTTACGGGGATAATGATGCCGCTTTTGGGTAAATGATTGTTCAAAGAGCTAGGCAAAGAATGGGCTAAAGAGTTTGGCGTTTCAAAATGGGCCAAACTCGGCGGTTCGCTCGGCGTGAAGACGATTTGCGTCTGCTGGCAGGCGTTTAGTGATAAAGCCACAGCGCAGAACATTAAGCCTTGTAGCTGCTTTGACATTGTCTGAGTCGTCATAATACCGCATCCTCTAAACTGTCACTCATATCGTTAGGCAGCCATTCCAGTAGCGTTTTACCCCAGCGAATATACCAAGGTGGCAGTAGGTCGACTCGGACATAATCTTGGTTGAAATACCGTTTTGCGACGCTTTGGATATCGTCGGCCGTGACTGCGTTGATCCGTTGCCATTGCGCGGTAAAGGGATGGTCTTTATCTTGAGCCGACGTTGCGGAAAGCTTGGTAGCTAAGGCCTGGGTGTCATCCAGTTGTTGTAATTGATTGTTTAACCACACTTGTTTAAGTGTGCAAAGACTTGCTTCATCCAGAGCATCTTGCTGCGTTTGTGCCACAAGTCCCAACACTTTTTGCACTAAGGCATCGAGTGAGGTCCGTGCCCGTGGAACCAAGACGATATTCGCTATGCCGTGATTTTCTAACTCAAAGGGCAGGGAATAGCTGAGCATTTGTTCGGGATTATGCAGACTGAGTTTAGCGAGTGCACTGGCGGTGTTTTGAAATAAATAGCCTTCTAGCAGCCGAATTGCCGCAGCATCGGGGTGATCTTTACCTACGGTATGCCAAGCGAGCAGTAATCCGGGCCAAGGTCCGCGCTCATCCACTAACTCAGCATGTACTTGTTTAGGCTGGATTGTTAACTCAGAAAATTCAGGTTCAGCAATTGTTGGCCTAGACCAAGCCGCAAAATTTTGCTCAATCCATTGTCGGGTTTGTGTGCTTAGTTTGCCGACAAGGGAAAGCTGCATCGCATCGGGGCGATAATAAGCACGGTGAAAGGCTGTTAGGTTTTCTGGTGTGGCTTGCAAGATATCTTCGCGACTGCCAATAATACCGTGACCGTAGGGAGTGCCTTTTACTTGCTCGAGTAAAAACGCCATCGCGCTGCGGATATAGGGCTGATTATCTATGGTTTGTGCCATTTCCTGCAGTACGGTTTCCTGCTGATTTTTAACCGTAGTGGCGTTAAGGCTAGGGCGGATAAAGCGATCGGCTTCGAGATATAAGCCCAGTTCTAATGCTTGGTTTGGCAGCGTCACATAGTAGTTGGTGTAGTCAAAATGCGTGCTGGCATTAAAACGTGCACCTAAAGCACTGAACTGCTGAGCATAGGTATCGCCGGGGGCATTTTCACTCCCTTTAAACAACATGTGCTCAAACAGATGGGCGTAACCGCTCTGACCTTGGGCTTCGTTGCGGGCGCCTAAATTAAATTGGCTGGCGACTGTGACTGTTTGTTTATCTGCCATGGGCAGTAATCGCACTGTTAGGCCATTTTGTAGCGTATAGGTCTCTATATTCGCTTCGAGCGCATATAAGGCTTGCGCATCTTGCTCGGCGCGGCATTGGGCCTGTAGCGTATGACTGAAAACACTGGCCGACAGGGCGATAAAAAAGGTGATTTGAGTGTTCATAAGTGCGTCCTGCCGAGCTTATTTTTTAATTCGTTAAATGTCTTACTCAAGCTGGATACCATTAACGACAGGCAATTGATACATTCGCAGGTATCGATACAGATTGCACCACTGTCGACGACTGCTCGGATTTCATCGAAATCAGTTGAATAGCATTCAGTTTTTGAAAAGAACTGCTATGATGGCACAGTTCTTTTTCTGGCATAAGTACAAGATATGGTAAGCAGATCTCCGTTCGAATCCTTTCAGTGGAAAAGCGATATTTTTAACTGTGAAAGCACTGATATTGATAATTTCTATCTGCTGCTTGAGCAGGAAATGACCCGTTTGGGCATGGTTGAGAAAACATTGGGTGAAGTGGGTAAATACGATGTTAGCTTGTATCAGTCACCGGCCGCTAAGTCAGGCTTACCTTCTTTATTGATCAGCACAGGATTTCATGGCGAAGAATCTGCAGGCCCATGGGGTTTGTTGCATTTTTTGAGTGAAGCTTCAGCAGACCTATTTGAACGGGTGAACTTGAGTTTATTGCCTCTCGTCAATCCTACTGGATTCAGTCGTGGTCATAGATTTAATAAATACGGCGAAAACCCAAATCGTGGTTTTGTATTTGAGAACGGTAAACCTAAAGCGAATGAACATACATCGGTTGAAGGTAAGTTATTGTTAGAACACGCACAGTTACTGCTTGCTGCGAGTCGAGACGGTATTTTAACTTGCCATGAAGATGTCTTGAGTCGTGAAGCCTATGTGTATTCTTTTGAGCCAAGCCAAGTGCCAGGACGTTTTAGTCTCGATCTGCGCGATACTTTAGGTGGTTATTTCCCGATTGCGGTAGACGGTGAGATTGATGGGTGTCCTGTTAAGGATGGTTTGATCTTCAATCATTTTGATACGTCTTTTGAAGCTTGTTTAGTACGAAGTGGTGCTCGTGTCGGTGCTTGTACTGAAACGCCTGCGTTGCAAAACTTCGATCAACGCGTATTAGCAAACAGTGCTGCTATGACTCACTTCTTGGCCCTGTGTGCACCTTTATGTGATTGATATGTTAGTCTATTACGTTAGTGAATAGCCTGACATGACAAAAAAATACCCGCAGATTGCGGGTATTTTTTTAGGTGGTATTCGCCAGTGAATTATTGATTAATTCGCATTGGCACACCAGTACGTTCATCGAGTAGCTTCTTGATCACAGAAGAATCAGTGTCAGCTTTAGCGATAAACTTAGCGATCTCTTTTGGCAGTGATATCGCAACGGGCTCATTTGATTCAAACTCCGCCACAGTGCGAGACAATGGTTGATGCACGGCTAAGTAGCGTTTACCGTCTGGCTCTTCGGTTGCTTTAATCGGCTGGTTCACAAATTGTACCCGGGTTCCCACTGGTACAGTCTTGAATAGATGCTCGATATCTTCATGGCGTAAACGCACACAACCTTGGCTCACACGTAAACCAATACCGAAACTCGCGTTAGTACCGTGAATCGCATACAAATTGCCGATATACAGCGCATACAGTCCCATAGGGTTATCTGGACCAGCTGGCCATACCGCAGGCAGGATTTCACCTTTAGCAGCATATTCTTTACGAATGCGCGGTGTGGGTGTCCAAGTTGGATTCGCACGCTTGCGTTGTACAGTGGTCACCCAGTTTTCTGGTGTGTCTTTACCGATTTGGCCAATACCAATAGGCAATACTTCAACAGTCTTTTTGCCTTTGGGATAGTAATACAACCGCATTTCAGCCACGTTGATCACTATGCCTTCACGGGGAGCGTTTGGCAGGATCAATTGCAATGGAATGATCAGTTGGCTACCTGGTTTTGGCAGAAATGGATCCACACCTGGGTTAGCTTCGAGTAAGTTACTGAGACCAAGCTGGTATTTGGCTGCGATATCTTCGAGAGTGTGTTTACCCTCTGGAACCGTATAATACTGGTTCTCGCCAATTAGCCTGCTTTGGGCGGCTGGTAAAGGATATTCCGTTGCTAAAGCGGACAGACTAGGGAAAACCAAAGTCAATAATAAAGCTGTGGTGCGAAGCATACTCATAAGCGGATACTACGATTCCTGTTAATAAAAAAGCGTGTTTAACGCAGCTTTCTCTCTTAAAACGAGAGCGGCAATTTGACGAGCAAAATGCACTGGCGCGCGAAGCTCGCATCCTTCCTTATTTTGGACATTATTTCAACTGAAATATGATCAGTACGGCGTATTTATCGCTTAATTTTTTGTTTTAACGGTTTTCCTTGGCGGCGTCAATTGTCAGTATTTAGTCTTGTCGTTAAAACCTGCTGTACTCAATTGTCTTGTGTATGCCTTCCTGCTTGATGATAAATATTTGCAGTGTTAACCAATCTAAAACGTGTCTGTTTGAATGGCGAGCATGTATGGCGTTACTGGAACTGAATTGATTTGTTTTGGGAAAACAGTGTGTGGTCATTTTCTGACAAGGCTATTGCTCATCGGATAAAGTGAGTTTAAATCATCTCATTGGCAAATAAATGGAGTTAAAACAATTAGCTTAAGGATAATGTTCAAATATTCACCCTTTACACGACATTATTTTATCTGACACTAAATTGGTCATGATACCGTTAGTTTATACAGGTTTGTGAGCTGAGTTTTGCTTGAATGATTTGAGTTTACGTTCAGTTTGTTATTTTTAACTATATGATATTTATTTCTTTTAATTCTTATTAAGTCGTGTGGAGATGTTCTGCTATCCTTTAGGTTTTACGTTAGCCTTTATCTAAAGGTTAATAGAAAGTTGTTTTTATGACATTTTTTATGTAGATGATTGAAATTTAATATTTAACGCTCCAATAATTCGATATTTTTGTGCTAATATAAAATCATAAAATTGTGAGTTGAGTCATTTTTAACCTCGGTGATTTGTCTATCGTTTAACTAAACAACCTGTATTAAGGAGGCGTTTGTGGATGCAGATTCCATCAATAGTTTTTTTCTGATTGGCGCCTTGCTTACAGCAGTGAGTGTTTTACTGAGTCCTATGTCTTCCCGTTTGGGCATCCCTATTTTATTGATTTTCCTCGCTGTGGGTATTTTGGCTGGCGAAGATGGCGTTGGTGGAATCCAGTTTGATGATTATTCAACTTCCTATTTAGTCAGTAACTTAGCCTTAGCGATTATTTTACTCGATGGCGGTATGCGCACTCGCGTTGCTAGTTTTAGGGTGGCGCTATGGCCTGCATTATCGTTGGCGACCTTTGGCGTTGCCATTACGACCAGTATTACCGGCATGATGGCCGCATGGTTGTTCGACTTGCATTGGTTGCAAGGTTTGCTGGTGGGCGCGATTGTGGGCTCGACCGATGCCGCTGCGGTATTTTCCCTGCTTAAAGGGCGTAGCCTTAACGAGCGGGTTGGTGCGACCTTAGAAATTGAGTCCGGCAGTAACGATCCCATGGCGGTATTCTTAACCGTAACCTTGATTGCCATTCTTGCCAATGTCGACAGTGAGTTGTCCTTCAGCTTTATGCTTATTAGCTTTATTAAGCAATTTGGTCTGGGGATCTGTTTAGGTTTGGGCGGCGGCTGGATGCTGTGGAAGCTCGTCAATTTAAGCAAGTTAGCTGATGGTCTGTACTCTATTTTAGTTTTAAGCGGTGGTCTGATTATTTATGCTGCGTCCAACAAACTGGGTGGTAGCGGTATTTTGTCGATTTACTTAGTGGGTCTGTTCCTCGGCAATAAGCCAACCCGTGGCCGTCATGCGATTTTGAACGTACTGGATGGTATGACTTGGGTCAGTCAAATCGGCATGTTCCTCGTATTAGGGTTATTGCTTACCCCTTCAGATTTAGTCGATATCATGATCCCAGGTTTTGCTCTGGCATTCGGAATGATTTTATTTGCTCGCCCTGTCGCCGTATGGATCAGTCTATTGCCATTTAAGAGCTTTAGCAGTCGCGACCGCTGGTTTATTTCTTGGGTGGGGTTACGCGGCGCTGTGCCTATCATCTTAGCTGTATTCCCTATGATGGCGGGCTTACCGGGTGCTCAGTTGTACTTCAACTTAGCCTTCTTCGTTGTATTAGTGTCGTTGCTGGTTCAAGGTGCATCTTTGACCACAGCAGCGCGTTTAGCTAAGGTGGAACTGCCCCCAAAGCCGTTACCCGTTTCGCGCTCGGGAGTTGAAATTTACCCGAGCAGCGAATGGGAAGTGTTTGTCTATCGTTTGAGTGAAAGTAAGTGGTGTATTGGTGAGCCGCTAAAGCGCTTGGCTATGCCAGATGGGACACGGATTGCGGCGGTATTTAGGGATGACACTTTGCTGCATCCATCGGGTAGCACTCGTCTCGAGGCGGGCGATATACTCTGTGTGCTGGGTCAGGAGAAAAGTTTAGAAGCCTTGAGTAACCTCTTTAGCCAAGCGCCAGAAAATAAAGAAGTACAACGATTCTTCGGTGATTTCTTTATTGAAACAGACGTTAAGCTTGCGGATCTCGCGCCTATTTATGGTTTGAGTTTAGATAATCTCGCTGATGATATGACAGTCGCAGACCTTGTGGTATCTCAGCTTGGTGCTAATCCTGTACTTGGGGATCAGTTCCACTGGCAGTCGTTGCATTGGGTGGTGGCGGGGCTGTATGAAGGTAAAGTCACTAACGTAGGTATTCGTTTACCTACTGAGAATGCGCTCTAATCCTATGTGCTAGATGGTCCTTACTATCGAAAGTCGCCATAAAAAATGCCAGCTTATTTGCTGGCATTTTTGTATTCAAAGCTAATTGAGCTTATTGATATAAAGATTTGTCCGTTGGGTCGGGACGGGTCTTAAAGCGGCGATGTAACCACATATATTGGGCGCGGTTTTTATCTATGATGGATTCAATAATCTTGTTACCGCGAATCGCGTCGGCTAATTCATCTTCGCCGGGGAAATTATCCAGCGGTGGCATCACTTCAATTCGATAGCCTTTATCATCTGTAGTACGTTCCACAAAAAAAGGCAGGACTTTGGCTTTGCCGAGTTTAGCTAACGTGGTGGCACCGGTAATCGTTGCCGCATCTGGCATGGCATAAAATGGGATAAATACCGCACTGGAACGGCCAAAGTCTTGATCGGCCGTGTACCAAATCACATCGGGATTGCGTAGGCAGCGTATCATTTGGCGCAAGTCGCGTTTAGAAACAAGACCTTTATTCGAGCGTAAACGGCCTTTGACCTGCAGGTATTCCATCACAGGATTATTGTGTGGGCGATAAACCCCCACGCCGGGTTGGAATTGGCCGAAGATACGTGCGCCCATTTCCAGCGGTAAACAATGCACGGCAAAGAGGATAACTCCGTGGCCAGCATCGAGGGTGTCTTGCACGTGTTCTTCGCCTTTGATACTCATGTGCTGCTGCACTTTTTCATCGGGCCACCACCATGCATTGATGGTATCGAAAATGGCTTTGCCCGTTTCTTCAAAGTTACGCGTGAGTAAATCTTCTCGCTGTGCTTCCGTCATTTCAGGGAAACAGAGGGTCAAGTTACGGCGCGCTGTGTGGGTGCGGCCAGCTGCGAATTTCATCACTAAGCGACCCAATCCCTTACCCAGCGTCATCTGCCAAGGAAGCGGTAGAAGCTGAGTTAAACGCATCAAAAATACGCCAAACCACATGGGCCAATGCTTAGGATGATATAAAGAAGATGAAAACTCGGCTTTCTCGACCACAAAAATACTCACTACTTTTGAAAATTACTGCTCATTCTAACTCAATTTTTGCTGAAAATTAGGTACAATCACGGTTTAATTTCTGCATAAAGATAAGAGCACTATGAAGGTTTCTCTGCCAGCATTTGAAAAAGCCAGAGTGTTAGTCGTCGGCGATGTGATGTTAGACCGCTATTGGGTTGGCCCTACGGGACGTATCTCCCCTGAAGCCCCCGTACCTGTGGTGAAGATTAATCAAGTCGAAGACAGACCCGGCGGCGCGGCCAACGTGGCGCTCAATATCGCGACCTTAGGGGGGCAAGTCCAACTTGCCGGGCTTGTCGGTCAAGATGATACTGCCCATGCCCTAACGCTCGGTGTGCAAACTTTAGGGGTTGAACCCCAATGGTTAAGTATTGCTGATAAACCAACCATCACTAAGCTGCGGGTGTTATCACGTAATCAGCAGCTTATCCGCCTCGATTTCGAAGAAGCCTTCGACAAGGCCGATAGCGTGCGTTTATTGAAACAATCCGAGGCTTTACTCGATTCTGTCGATGTCGTGGTGTTGTCCGACTATGCAAAGGGCGCTATCGATCAGCCGCGAGATTTTATTGCATTAGCGCGTTCGAAAGGTGTGATGGTATTAGTCGATCCTAAGGGTAGTGACTTTGGTCGTTATCATGGTGCGTCACTCATTACCCCAAATATGAGCGAGTTTGAAGCTGTTGTTGGCACTGTGACCTCTGAAGCCGACCTGCTGGAAAAAGCCCGTGGTTTACTCAAGCAACATCATTTTGATGCCATTTTAGTCACCCGCTCTGAAAAGGGCATGACCTTAGTGACCGCTAATGCGCCTGAGTTGCACATTCCTACCGTTGCCCGTGAAGTCTATGATGTGACGGGGGCTGGCGATACTGTGATTTCGGCCTTAGCAACCTCATTAGCCGCGGGCGCCGATTTACCGCAAGCTTGTGCGATTGCGAACACCGCCGCAGGCGTTGTGGTCGGTAAACTTGGCACTTCTACCGTGAGCCGCATTGAGCTTATTGAAGCTTTAGCTTTGCACCATGGAGAATCGGGTTTTGGGGTGGTGAGTGAAGATCAACTGGCCTACGCCTTAGAGCAAGCCAAACTACGCGGTGAACGTGTGGTGATGACTAATGGTTGCTTTGATATTTTACATGCGGGCCACGTGAGCTATCTTAAACAGGCGAAAGCTTTGGGTGATCGTTTGATCGTCGCGGTAAATGATGATGCCTCGGTTAAACGCCTCAAGGGTGATGGTCGTCCAGTTAATCAGGTTGATCGTCGTATGGCTGTGCTCGCTGGCTTAGCTTCTGTCGATTGGGTTGTGCCTTTTAGTGAAGATACGCCGCAGCGCATCATTACTCGATTGCTGCCAAATCTGCTGGTCAAAGGTGGTGATTATAAGCTTGAGGATATTGCTGGTGGCGCTGAAGTGATTGCCGCAGGTGGCAAAGTGCAAGTGCTGGGCTTTGAGGATGGTATTTCAACCACGGCGATTATACAAAATATCATGGCGAATCAGTGAGCTTAGTCGCTCTGGCATTCGCATCTAGCCTGACTTGGACGCCCATTGCCGATAAGCAGGCTTTGATTTGCCCTTTACCAGAGCTTGGTACTTGCTTGGCATTATTGCCAGAGCAAGTGTTGGTGCAGCTTCCTGCAACACTCGAACAATTTAGGCTTGATTTAGGCCGCAGAAGTGCCATGGTCATGCCCGTCGATGACAATAAGATTGCGGGCCTAGTCTTAGTGAATGAGCAGCTGACACCACAAGTACAGTTAGCCAGTGTCGATATGGTGACCTATCAATTACCTTTGCTTGAACAGCCGCAATTAACCCTATGGCATGAGCTCGGTCATTTGGAGAACCTTGCTCTGCAAGGCTCTGTGTTACCGACTCACTTGAGTGCATATCAACATGAATGGCTAGCCGACATTTATTTGGTTTGGCGTATCGCACGGGAGAAAAATGATTTTGCCTTGGCGTGGCAGCAATACCACAGACGTAACCTTGATGCATTAACAAGCCCGCAATACTTGTCGCATTGGAGTTCGCCAATGTTGATACAAGTGTTGCATCGATACGATGTTGCTCAAGTGGCTAAATTTGCCGAATATCGGGACTTTTTAACGAATTTTTATCCTAAAGCCGAGCAATTAGAGCCGAGATTATTAGGTGAGTATTCGAGCTTAATGCAACGCACTTTTGGCGCGAGTGTATTGCAACCCCTTCCTGAATATCTATTTTGGCGAAAAGCTGATCTTGGACACTATCTCCAACCGACGTTCGTTTTACTCATGGGCGAAGAAAAAGCACATAACTGGTTGGTACAAAATTCAATGTTATGAATGTGTTAATTAAATCGGTGGTGAAGCCTGTTTTAAACTGAACCCTAGCTGAACAAAAGTGAAATACGCTGGTTACGGCCCAGTGAACAGCAGTAATCCCTGAGCGGCTTTGGTAAGCTTTCCCCCCAAAAATAAGAGGGGAGACATTACTATGGCTAAGCGCTCGCGAGTACAAACTGAGCAAACCATAAATCAAATTATGGATGAAGCGTTAAGACAAATTTTGACTATCGGCTTTGAGACTATGTCTTATACTACGTTATCTGAAGCAACGGGTATTAGTCGCACAGGTATTAGTCACCATTTTCCACGCAAAAGCGATTTTCTTGTTCGTTTAGATAGTCGTATCGGCAATCTATTTGTTGCTGCGCTGGATTTTTCTAGCCAAGAGGCATTGGAAACATCCTGGATGCAGGCAATGCAGGAAGAGCATTACCGCGCAGTATTAAGACTGTTCTTTAGTCTTTGTGGTGGTGCGAATAATGAAATTACCCTCTTTAGAGCGGTGAGTACAGCGCGTCAGCAAGCGATTGCTGAGTTAGGCTTAGCGGGCGATCGCACGATCAACCACCTATTAGGCCGTACAGCTGTGATGTTGCTATCCAATTTTGATTTGGCAAAAGCAGCATAATAGACTGACCAATGAATATAAAAATGGAGCCAGATGGCTCCTTTTTTGTGGGTAAAAATCGTGATTTGTACTGAGGTAAGTCATACCCCAATAGTGTAGGATGACCACTCAATAATGATTTAAGTTAGTGATATTGCCTTGTACTCTTGATTTGACAGGATAAAACATATGGACATGACACCCATCTCTAATGAGGCAGATATGCCTAAACGCACCATTAAGCTTGATAACACTGAGCTTATCAAAACCAGTTTTTGGGTGAGTCAGATTTTTATAATCATTGCGACTGTTGTTGGCGTGTATTTAGCCGCGCAAGAAGGGTTGTCACAGGCAATTAAATTTGATGCCCTGAGCAATATGCAGAATAACTATCATCTGCGTCATGCCCTATATGACGAAGTGAGTGACAATGTTGAAATCTTGAGTCATTACGCTGACACAGTTGAGACTGTGAGTAGTAATAGTTTAGTGAAAATGCATCCGCAGATGGGATTATTTGTCTGGGATAACATGCGCTATTCTGCCAATGCGCTAGAAACACCGAGTGATATTTTGTCTGATATTCGTCGTTTGTATTTAGAGTCTGAGAAGATCATTAGCAATATTGAAACCCGTCACTATAGCGTTTCTTACGGTAAGGATCAGCTGCAAAATGTATTGAGTAAAATCAAAGAAGATACTTTGCCAAAACTCAAAACGAATTATGAAACCCTGTCAAAAGAGCTTAAAGATAACGATATTGCCGTCGACTAACGTATCTTGGCTTAGCTCCTCCCCAAACATCAGGGGTCATTCTTATCCCTGATGTTTGAATTCATCAATGGATTCAGTGTTGCTGACAACACCTCTGCCTGATCTGCTTTAGTCCCCATTATTTTATGGCACTTAAGCTAATGATGAATCTAGCCAGCTTTTATTCGTCTGCATTTATCATCAAAACCTTGTTGAGTTAGCTTAATTCCTGTCGATAGGCTTGAGCTAATTTTTGCTGTTGTAGATAGATGCGAATCGCCAAGAAGGTTAATGCAGCAGCAATCACGGCACTGATTGCGTGGTGAAAGACTAAGTGACTTATCAGGAATGTGGGTAAGTCTTCAAAGCTGTCGATAAGGAAAAGCTTAGTGATAAAGCCGATATAGACGAGAAGATGCAGAGCCGCACCAGTGATAAAGAGTCGTTTAAATTTATCAATCAGTTTGATATCTAAATTGATATTAAACCATCGACAAAACAGGTACCCACTCAGGCCGATGGTAATCGATATCCAGCCAAGCCCGAGTAATGAGGTTTTGATTAACACGGCAGACAGGATAAACAGCCCAAGCAACATTTATTATTTCCTTAAACCAGCTTTAGATTTAACTTACTGTTTTAGCTTACATTAAGCATATCAGCATTGTGGGCAGATAAGCCTCGCATCATATTGGCGCAGAGACTAGCTTAATAGGCTTAAAAAAATGTGAAAAGAAAGGGAGCCATTGGCTCCCTTCATTTCTTTAGAATAGTGTTTATCGCCTAAACGATTTCTACTCTGTTGATATTAAATCAAACTCAAAGTGCCTTTAAAATGGCTTCAACACTGGCCTTAGCATCCCCAAACAGCATTTGGGTATTTTCTTTGAAGAACAGTGGGTTTTGCACGCCGGCATAACCTGTGTTCATCGAACGTTTAAAGCCAATCACGTTTTGTGCTTTCCACACTTCCAGCACTGGCATACCTGCGATTGGACTGCCTGGATCTTCCATTGCCGCGGGGTTAACCGTGTCGTTGGCGCCGATAACGAGCACGACATCTGTGTCTTTAAAGTCTTCGTTGATTTCGTCCATTTCGAGCACGATATCGTAGGGGACTTTCGCTTCAGCGAGCAGTACGTTCATATGGCCTGGTAATCGACCAGCAACTGGATGGATACCAAAACGCACTTTCACGCCGCGATCACGCAGTTTTTGAGTGATTTCCGCAACAGGATATTGCGCCTGCGCCACTGCCATACCGTAACCCGGAGTGATGATGACTGAAGTGGCATTTTTCAGCATATCCGCCACATCTTCGGCGTTGGTTTCACGGTATTCACCCATTTCTTCATCGGCAGTCGAGGCCACACCATCTGTGCCAAAGCCGCCCGCGATAACTGAAATAAATGAGCGATTCATGGCCTTACACATGATGTAAGACAGAATCGCACCCGATGAACCCACTAACGCGCCGACCACAATCAAGAGGTCGTTCGACAACATAAAGCCTGCCGCTGCCGCTGCCCAACCTGAGTAGGAGTTCAGCATAGACACAACCACTGGCATATCCGCGCCGCCAATGGATGCCACTAAATGCCAGCCAAAGGCGAAGGCAATCAAGGTCATCAACAGCAGTGCTGGCATAGTGCCGCCTGTCTGTACGAAGTATACCAACAGGGCGAAAGACACTAGCACTGCGACTAGGTTTAGCTTGTGGCGATGTGGCAACATCAGAGGTTTAGATGAAATCAGTCCGCGTAACTTACAAAAGGCAACGATAGAACCCGTAAAGGTCACCGCACCGATGAAGATCCCGAGGAAGACTTCGACTAAGTGAATGTTAAGCATAGCGCCAGTGAGGTGCTCTTTGCTGGCGGTCTTCACCGCTTCACTTAGTGCATCTTGTACTGCGGCGAGGGTCGTATTGATATCACCACCGACAGCCACCACGACTTGTGATACTTCCTGTGGGTGTAAGTCGATAAAGCTGTTGAAACCCACTAATACCGCGGCCATACCCACAAAGCTGTGCAATATAGCAACCAGTTCAGGCATTTCAGTCATTTCGACTTTTAGTGCTAAACGGATACCAATCGCGCCGCCAATCACCATAGCGATTAAGATCCACGCAATTCCGTTAGTATCGGGGTTGAAAATGGTAGCCAGTAGGGCGATTGCCATACCTAAAATACCGAATAAATTGCCGTGTTTTGCCGTCTCTTGCTTCGACAGTCCCGCGAGACTGAAGATGAAGAGAATGGCGGCAATAATGTAAGCTGCTGTTACCAGTCCTTGAGACACGTTAAACCCCCTTAATCCTTACGGAACATCTTCAGCATGCGCTGAGTGACGGTAAAGCCACCGAAGATGTTAATACTGGCGATCAGCACGGCGATAAACGCCAGTACAGTGACCAAAGTTGAACCCTGACCGATTTGCAGTAGGGCGCCGACCACGATAATGCCCGAAATCGCGTTAGTGACTGACATTAAAGGCGTATGCAGTGAGTGGGATACGTTCCATACCACGTAATAGCCAACAACGCAGGACAGCAAGAATACTGTGAAATGCGACAGGAACTCTGGTGGTGCTACCGATGCCACGGCAGCAAATCCTGCAACGCCTAAGGCGGCGAGCACGTATTTGAGCTTAGATGGTGCCTTCGGGGCGGTATTTTTAGGCTCGATTTTCGCCGCTGGTTTTGCTGGCGCCGCAGAAACAGAAATCGGTGGTGGCGGGAAGGTCACTTCACCTTCTTTAATCACTGTCATATTGCGCATGACTACATCATCAAAGTTGATGCTGGCTGTGCCGTCCTTTTCTTTACACATTAACTTCATCAGGTTGACTAAGTTAGTGCCGTAAAGCTGTGAGGATTGTGCCGGTAGACGACCGGGAAGGTCGGTATAACCAATCACTTTTACGCCGTTAGGAGTAACAAACAGCTCACCCGATTGAGTGTATTCGCAGTTACCACCCGTCGCTGCGGCTAAATCGACGATCACTGAGCCGCTTTTCATGCTATCAACCATGGCTTTGGTGATGAGCTTAGGCGCTGGACGACCAGGAATTAGCGCTGTGGTGATGATGATATCGACTTCTTTGGCTTGCTCGGCAAACAGTGCCATTTCGGCGGCAATAAATTCATCCGACATGGTTTTAGCATAACCGTCCGATGAACCACCTTCCTCGTTACCAAAATCCAGTTTAAGGAATTGGCCGCCCATAGATTCGATTTGCTCGGCCACTTCTAAGCGGGTATCGAAGGCGCGCACTATGGCGCCAAGCGATCCAGCAGTACCAATGGCGGCAAGGCCAGCGACACCAGCACCAATGACTAACACTTTGGCGGGCGGTACTTTACCAGCAGCGGTAATTTGGCCAGTAAAGAAACGGCCAAATTGATGTGCGGCTTCAACAACGGCGCGATATCCACCAATGTTTGCCATAGAGGAGAGGGCATCAAGTGACTGGGCGCGGGAGATGCGTGGCACCATGTCCATTGCCATCACGTTGATCTTACGTTTAGATAACTTCGCAACCAGCTCAGGGTTTTGTGCGGGCCAAATAAAGCTGACGATAGTCGCCCCGTCTTTGATTTGTTCAATTTCGGCGTCGCTTGGCGCATTGACCTTAAAGATCAGATCGGCTTGCCAAACGTTTGATGTCACCTTCGCGCCCGCAGCTTCAAAGGCTGCATCATCGAAACTTGACAGTTGACCCGCATTGGCCTCAATAACAACTTCAAAGCCGAGTTTTTTAAGCTGCTCAACGGTGGCTGGGGTCGCGGCGACCCTAGTTTCACCGGCGAGACTTTCTCTCGGTATTCCAATCTGCATGACTACTCCCTGATGGTTTATATAATCGTTCCGCCTGCTGTTCTTCCTTCATCGTACTCAACTGCAAAATCTGTCGTCACCAGCGTTTATTCGGCGGGTGATTCGAGTCAGTTAGGGCATTCAATCTAGGATGGACACTTTTTGTTTTTAAAACAAACTATTCTGTGGGCAACAGAAATTATTGTTCGACAGGCTCATGACCATTGTGGCAATACTTTAGCTTGGCACAAGTGCATATTTCTCAAGCAGGCCGTTTCTGCACTGGTCGGATCAAAAACTTTTAACCAGTGCACACTTTTGTAGCTTAAATTTTGCACTTTGTATATTCCAAAATGGAATTAAAAATCCTATTTTATTCTTTTTTGCTTTTCTTAAACCGCGATAAGCTTGTGGACATTACACTGTCATAGGGCCGTCTCATGTTGTTAAAAGAACTTTCATCGCTGGCTTCGCCATTGTCTCAAGGACAAGTCGATAAGCTAAAACAACTCACTTCTGAGTTAAGTGCTGTGCAATTGGCCTGGGTGAGTGGCTATCTTGCTGCCACAGCCAATGCGGGCCAATTAGCGCCTGCCGCACAGGCGCAAACGGCTCAAACTGTGACTATTCTCTATGGCAGCCAAACGGGTAATGGCCGTGGTGTCGCTAAAGCGCTCGCCGATAAGGCGCAGGCGCAAGGTTATGCGGTCAATCTGGCTTCAATGGGCGAATACAATGTTCGCCAATTAAAGCAAGAAGCTGTGCTTTTATTGGTGGTCAGCACCCATGGTGAAGGTGAAGCGCCGGATGATGCGATTGAATTACACAAGTTTTTAGCATCGAAACGTGCCCCTAAGTTAGACAATTTACATTACTCAGTGCTGGCGCTGGGGGATTCTAGCTATGAATTTTTCTGCCAAACCGGTAAAGACTTCGATGCCCGCCTAGCAGCGCTGGGTGCTAAATCACTATTACCTTTAATTGAATGTGATGTGGATTATGAAGCTGCCGCGGGCCAGTGGCACGCCGATGTATTAGAGGCCGTTAAGCCGCTAATCGAAACCTCGTCCGCCAGTGTGGTATCCATCGGCACCGCTAAAGCGATTGGCGAAAGTGAATTTACTAAGCAAAACCCCTATAGCGCCGAAGTGCTTGTGAGCCAAAAAATTACCGGCCGTGGATCAGACCGAGATGTGCGCCATGTTGAAATCGACCTTGGCGACTCAGGCTTAACCTATCAAGCGGGTGATGCCCTTGGTGTGTGGTTTAGTAATAACGAAGTCTTAGTCGATGAAGTCTTAGCGGGTTTGTCATTAGCCGCCGATGAGTTAGTGACCCTTGGTACTGAATCCTTGTCCCTTAAGCAGGCTTTGGTTGATAAGAAAGAATTGACTCAGTTATACCCTGGATTAGTCAAAGCATGGGCCGAATTGAGCGGCAGCGCAGAACTGCTGGCATTGAGCGAAGATAAAGAACAAGTGCGCCACTTTATCCTTAAGCATCAATTTGCCGATTTAGTCACTCAGTATCCGTTATCAAATAACTCAGTAACCTTAAATGCAGCAAAACTGCTTGAGCTACTGCGTCCATTAACGCCAAGACTTTACTCTATCGCCTCAAGTCAAAGCGAAGTCGAAACAGAAGTCCACTTAACTGTGGCCTTAGTGGAAGATGAGCGCCACGGCTCAGCACGTTTTGGCGGCGCGTCACACTTCTTAGCGTCTGCGCAGGAAGGTACGCAAGTTAAGGTTTATGTTGAGTCGAACAAGCATTTCCGTTTACCCGAAAATCCAGAAACACCGGTGATCATGGTAGGCCCTGGTACCGGTGTTGCGCCGTTCCGTGCCTTTATGCAGGAGCGCGTAGCCCAAGGTATTCAAGGCGATAGCTGGTTATTCTTCGGCAATCCACACTTTGAGCAGGATTTCTTGTATCAAACTGAGTGGCAACAGTATTTGAAAAATGGCGATCTCAGCCGTATCGACGTAGCGTTCTCACGCGATCAAGCCCATAAGATTTATGTGCAGCACCGCATTAAAGAGCAAGGCCAAGCCCTGTGGCAATGGTTGCAAAATGGCGCGCATCTTTATATTTGTGGTGATGCTGAACGTATGGCCAAAGATGTTCACCAAGCCTTGATTGAGGTGGCAGTCGAAGTCGGTGGTTTGAATACCGAAGCTGCCGAAGCCTATTTTGAAACCCTGCGCAGCGATAAACGTTACCAAAAAGACGTGTATTAATCTCAACCGTTGCGCAGATAAGAAACGCATAAGAATAGCTAAAGCTGCACACGTGATGACCTGTGCAGCCAGCGAACC
This sequence comes from Shewanella sp. SM68, assembly GCF_025653925.1. NCBI lineage: Bacteria > Pseudomonadati > Pseudomonadota > Gammaproteobacteria > Alteromonadales > Shewanellaceae > Shewanella > Shewanella sp. SM68. The sequence goes on along the minus strand of NZ_JAKKRU010000002.1, from coordinate 237,018 downwards.
CAATTTTAAGAGGCAGTTGCCATGAGTGAGCAAAAGTTAGCGTTAAACGAATACCTAAAGACCGACAGTGATTACCTGCGCGGGACCATCAAAGAAGGTTTAGATTCTTCCGTGACTGGCAGTTTCAGTGACGGCGATCAGCAGCTGATCAAATTTCATGGCTTCTATCAGCAGGATGACCGCGATTTACGTAACGAACGTAAAGAGCAAAAACTCGAACCTTTATATAGTTTTATGTTGCGCGCCCGTGTACCTGGCGGTATTTGTTCTCCACAGCAATGGTTAGGCGTGGACAAAATTGCCTCGACGCTCACCAGCTCGAACAGCATTCGTTTGACGACCCGTCAAACCTTCCAATACCACGGTATTCCTAAGCGTAACTTGAAGACCATTATTCAAGACTTAGATCGCGAAGCGCTGGATTCGATTGCTGCCTGTGGTGACGTTAACCGAAACGTCATGTGTAACCCCAATCCGGTGGAATCGAAACTGCACGAGCAAGCTTATGCAGTGGCGAAACAACTGTCTGATCATCTATTACCCCACACTCGCGCCTACGCCGAAATTTGGTTAGATGAAGAAAAGTTACTCTCAACCGAAGATGAAACCGTTGAACCTGTGTATGGCAAAACCTATCTGCCACGTAAGTTCAAAATGGCGGTTGCGGTTCCTCCCGATAACGATGTTGACGTTTACACTAACGATTTAGGCTTTATTGCTGTTGCCGAAAACGGCGAGCTAGTTGGCTTTAACTTAACCGCGGGCGGCGGCATGGGCTCGACCCATGGCGAAGTAGAAACCTTTCCACGCCTAGCGGACGACTTTGGTTTTATCAAAACTGAAGACGTGATGAAGTTTGCCGAAGCTGTGATGACTGTGCAACGTGACTGGGGCAATCGCTCTAATCGTAAGCGCTCGCGCCTTAAATACACTATCGTTGACCACGGCTATGAGAAATTTAAAGCCGAAGTTGAAGTACGTGCTGGGGTGAAGTTTGAACCTAAGCGTGAGGTCGTGATCGGTGATCGCGGCGATCGTTATGGTTGGGTCGAAGGCGTTGACGGTAAGTGGCATTTAACCTTATTTATCGAAAGCGGTCGTATTAAAGATTTACCAGGCCAAACCCTGCAAACGGGGCTGCGTGAAATTGCTAAGATCCACAAGGGCGATTTCCGCATGACCTCGAATCAAAACATGATCATCGCAGGCGTTGCAGCGGAAGATAAAGCTACCATTGAAGGTTTAGCCCGTAAACATGGTCTGCTGGGCCAAGTGTTGACGCAAACCCGCGGTCACTCGATTGCCTGTGTGGCGTTGCCGACATGCCCATTAGCGATGGCGGAAGCCGAGCGTTATTTCCCTGAGTTTATCGATCATATCGATGCGCTGCAGGCAAAACACGGCATTAGCGAGCAAGCGATTGTGGTGCGGATGACGGGTTGTCCAAATGGTTGTGCCCGCCCATTTGCCGCTGAAATTGGCCTTGTGGGTAAAGCGCCGGGCCGTTATAACTTGTACTTAGGTGCAAGTTTTGAAGGGACTCGTTTGAACAAAATGCATAAAGAAAATATCCAAGAGGCGGACATTCTCGCCGAATTGGATACCCTGTTTGGCCGCTATGCCGTAGAGCGTGATGCAGGCGAAACCTTTGGTAACTTCACCGTCCGCGTGGGCGTAGTGAAGGCGGTGATCGATGCCGCTAAGGATTTTCATGGCTGATATTGAGCAAAAAACCAGTGATAAAGTGCCGACTGTGGTCAGCGCTGCCGAACTCAAGGCATTATTGAGTGCGCCTAAGGCAGAGCAAGCGATAGAGCTTGAACGTATTAATCAGTTCTTAGGTGGATTAAGCGCACAAGAGCGAGTGCTATGGGGCTTAACTTATTTGCCCGGTAATCATGCGCTGTCCTCAAGTTTTGGGATCCAAGCCGCTGTAATGCTGCATATGGTGAGTCAGGCACAGGCGAATATTCCGGTTATTCTCACGGATACGGGTTATTTATTCCCTGAGACTTATCAGTTTATCGATGAACTGACAGAGCGTTTATCGCTGAATTTAAAAGTGTATCAAGCAGTGATGACATCGGCATGGCAAGAGGCACGCTTTGGTCAGTTGTGGGAGCAAGGGTTAGACGGGCTAGAGCAATACAACCGTCTCAACAAAGTTGAGCCTATGCAACGAGCTTTAGCCGAGCTTGAGGTCGGCACTTGGTTTGCAGGGCTTAGACGCAGCCAAGCCAGTACCCGTGAGGCGTTGCCGATACTGGCGATTCATGGTACTCGCTTTAAGTTACTGCCGATTATCGAGTGGTCGAATAAAGATGTTCACCTTTATCTGACGCAATTTGACTTGCCGTACCATCCACTTTGGGACCAAGGCTATGTTTCTGTGGGGGATACCCATTCGAGTAAACCACTCGAATTAGGCATGACAGAGGAAGAAACTCGCTTTAATGGCCTACAACGTGAGTGTGGTTTGCACTACGATATCTAGTCATTTTATTGATTTTAAATATTAAACGCCTCAACTTAGTTTGGGGCGTTTTTTTTATCATTTTAAGGTAGGTGGGGTTTGGGGGGAATTTAATACTCTGGATTGCCGAGGAAGTTAAGTGATGTCATTTAAGCGTCATTTAACTAAGATAGATTGATATTCATAGAGTTAGTTTGCATTCATTTTTAAATGCTAAAAATGTTGTACATTTTTACTCACAGAGTTATGCACATTGGTTAAGCCTGCGCTATATTTTGAAGTTCCCGTAGATGGTTTTGAAGCGTTTTACTGCGTTAATTGACATGATTCATGTCTTTTATGAGGTTAAGTGGTTGTATATCGGTATTTATGGGCTGGGTTTGCTGTGTATCGATATGGCTTAATTGGATGCAGTGACAGCGTTGAAAACCTGACTCGCACCTGCGAGTATCAAGCAGTTTGATTGACTTGCTAGCTCTCGTTAATCAGCCATCATTACCTCGGTCAGCTGTCGTCAAAGCTGCCGAGGTCAAGTTAAGTCGACCCCAGTTAATCTTCAATAGTGATTTGTTCTTGTTATGGTTATTTCTCAACCTATCTTTGATTATCGAGTAAGATATCCTTGGTGTTTCCTTTACTCTCGTAGCATGATCAGCTTGCAACTCGCGTAAAGCTTTAGAATATTTTCTGTAAGCCTAGGTTGCCCCAAAGAATCCTTGCAATGGGATGGCTTGACTGGATAGATGAGAAACAAGAAATGAGAGTGTGTGGATGAGATGGTATAAATGACGGCCCCTTTATATGCGATGCGAGATCATGTCAGGCGTCCAAGTGTTAATAAGTCGAGTGACCCAGCACCTCAGAGACGAAAGCGTGGTTTTCGTCGTTTATTGTCTTGGTTATTTAAGGGATTAGTTTGGGCATTTATTTGCTCAATTTTATTAGTGATCCTACTACGATTCGTCGATCCTCCTATGTGGACTTGGCGTATCGAGCGTGCCTTATTTCCACCTGCACCTATCGGTGAGATCAGGCATCAATGGCGCGATTTAGCGCAAATTTCTCCCGAATTACAATTGGCTGTGATTGCTGCGGAAGATCAACGTTTTGTTGAGCATACTGGATTCGATTTAGCCGCGATAAGTTCGGCACTGAAATACAACCAAAAAGGTACCAAAGTCCGCGGGGCAAGTACCTTAAGTCAGCAGGCGGCGAAAAACCTTTTTATGTGGTCGAGTCGCAGTTTCTTTCGTAAGGGATTGGAAGCTTGGTTTACGTTATTGATGGAGTTGACTTGGGATAAGTCGCGTATTCTTGAAGTGTATTTAAATATTGTAGAATTTGGCCCAGGTATTTACGGCGCCGAAGCGGCATCAAAGCATTATTTTGGAAAGTCAGCGGCAAAACTCACCCAATACGAGGCCTCATTACTCGCAGCCATTTTACCCAATCCTTGGCGCTATAAGGTGTCTCCACCGTCATCCTATGTGCAGCAGCGCTCAGCTTGGATCCGTAAGCAAATGCGTCAGCTAGGTGACGTCACGCTTAAAAAAGTCCACGAAGCACGATGACGCTCTGGTGAGTTAGTTTGAGTGAGATGAGCTTAATTTGTCATTGAGTTCTTTGCTTAATCGTCGATGACTTTGAGATGTTTTATTACCGAATTGAAATAAGATTGGAGTTATGTTTAATAAACGTTAATTCTAATGCGTTTTTAATGCTGCGAACTCCTATCCTGTTCGCTTCTGTGTCGGTTTAATGTTAAATTATCGGGAAAATTTTATACCTTAGTTTCGCTTAGCCTAAGCATTTTAAACTGGGTTTGTATTGCGTAGGGCTGAGTCGTTGCGTTTTCTGATTTTGCATTATCTGCATAAGGGATATGTAAGAGCGGATAAATATTTAAATACCTAAGGTGAGTTCTTTAGGTATTGTTTTCATAAAATTGAATGTCATTAAATGGAGTTTCTTAAATGAAAAAGATTGTGATTGCCGCGGCAATTATTGCAGCAGGTGCTGGTGGTTATTGGTATATGCAGAATGGCGCGGGTTCTAGTGCCTCTGCCAATCCTTTGCTCGACTATGTGCCTGCCGATACGCCGATATTTTCGGGCCAGTTAAAACCCTTCCCGTTAAAAGCGTATTTACAGTCTATTTCTGGAAATTATCAGCAATATCCAAGTAACACGCTTGATGAACTCGGTGTGCAGGATAGCCCTATGGGCAAGTTCTTCGTTAGCATTTATCAGCAGTATATGGATGGGATGAAAGATCCTGCCTTACTGTTAAAAACCTTCGGTTTCCCCGATGAAGTTAAACCTTATATTTATACTTTAGGTGCTTTGCCTGTATTAAAGATTGATGTTAATCAGGCCGAAGCATTTTGGGCTGTATTAGATAAAGCCGAAAAAGACAGTGGTGTAACCCACGAAATGCGTAAAGTGGGCGATGTTGATTATCGCGCTTATGCACTATCGGATGAAAGCTCAGCAGAGAAAGCTGAACTGTTATTTGCCCAGAAAGATGGCATATTAACGATGACTTTCAGCACCTCTATTACCGAGCCTGAGTTATTAGAAATGGCATTTGGTATTAAGAAGGCGCCGCAGTCATTAGCCGCTTCTGGCATATTAGAAGATATTATTAAGACCCATGGTTTTAAAGATGACAGCATTAGCTTTATTAACCATGTGGAAATTGTAAAGGCATTGACCTCTGCAGATAGCAATATGCTAGCTAAGCAACTGACTCAATTTTTTACTGATGAAAGTGCAGGTGAAGATCCATTAGCTCAAATCAGAACACCAGAATGTCGTACCGAACTGACTGCGATTGCCGCTAACTGGCCGCGTACCGTTGCTGGTTTAACGGCGTTTTCTGTGACTGAAAAAGAAAGCCATATGGCGGCTTCATTTGTTGTCGAAACGAAGAATCAACCTATTCTTGCGGCAATGCAAAAGATGCGTGGTTTTATTCCATCGCATCTGGCGGATATCGACAGCACTATCTTCTCCATGGGAATAGGTCTAGATATCAATGAAATTACCCCTTCATTAACGGCTATTTGGGATGATCTGCAAAAGCCACAACTGACCTGTGCACCATTGGCAGAGTTGCAGGCTGAGTTGAGCCAACAGAGCCCTGCTATGCTAGGCATGTTTACTGGCATGGCTAACGGTGTGAAAGGCATGAGCGTTTCATTGCTCGATTTTAAAATGAGCACACAAGATCAAGAGCCTAAGTTAGAAAGCTTAGATGCTTTAGTCAGCCTTAGCGCCGAAAACCCATCCATGTTGTTCAATATGGTCAAACCTTTCGCCCCTATGCTGGCTGAAGTGCAATTAGCCGATAACGGCGATGCTACTGATTTATCTCCAATATTGATGTTGCCTCCAGAGTTAGGTGTTAAGCCAATGCTGGCGATTAAAGGCCAACATTTAGTGGTGTATAGCGGTGATAAAGGCTTGGCTTTAGCCAACAAATTAGCAGGCGAGAAACTGTCAGCTAATGGCATGTACAGCTTGTCTGCTGATTACGGCAAGATGTTTACGCCAGTGCTTACACTGTTAGAAATGAGCGGTGAGCCGATCCCTGAAGAAATGCAAATGCTTAAAGATTACAACATGCGAGTTCAAATGAGCTTCGATGTGAATAAGCAAGGCTTGGTCATAGGTTCAGTCGCCAATTCTAAAGCGACTGAAAAGAAGTAATGCGTTAGTAAACTCATATTTGTTTGAAATGAGCCAGCAGATTGCTGGCTCTTTTTTTGGCTTAATTTAGCTTAGCTTGAGCCAACTTAGTGTGCTGTGCTGGCAGAACAAGTTGCGCTTTGGGCTTGGCGGAGCGCATTAAACTAACGAGCCCTTGCCATTGAATATCACTGTTCTGAGGGAGCAAAATATCCGGTTCAGTCCCAATACCGGACAGGAGTCTCCCCTGTGCATCATAGGTTAACGAACTGCTGAATCTTATGTTTAATCCACTGTTTGGCAGTTTGAAATGATACTGACGTGCAAAGTCGCCTGAGGTTTTTTCACCAATCAAATTTGCCCTAGACCAAGATTTAGTACGATAGGCAATCCACTCGCATTCTTGGCGACAATGGGGACTCACGAGTAGCGCTAAGCGATTTCGCCCTTCAGGAGCCACCGCAGGCTTAGTGCGAACATACCAAGGGCTGAATTTCTCTTTATCGACAGAGGGTAAGTTACGGGTGAGAGATTTGAGCCTAGGAGGACTGTACTCTAACGCATCCAGAGGCATAAAATTGAGCGGCTGTAGATAATCATTTCTCAGCTCTGGTGAGCGGCGATAGTGCGCAAATCCCATCACGTTAGGTGCTAAAGTGTTATTTAAATCCGCATCTTGATATCGCGACAGTATAGTCAATAATTTCGGACTAAAGCCACTGGCATCACGTAAATCAATGATCAGTAAGGGATGTGTCATGCCTTTGAGCAGTTCTTGCTGTTGTTCTTTATCTAATTCAAAGGCGTAGAGATCGCTGATCTTAAGTTTGACCGTCGTATTGTTGACCGTCTCTAATTGATTTGGCATGTCTTGAAATTCGGTGCGCTCAAATTGAGATAATTGGTTAATAAACTCGAGCACATTAATATCTTGAGTCTCGTCTTTTTCACTGATAGTTGCTAATTGAACTTGCGGTTTATGGCTTGGCAGGGCGAGAGTCACCTGCTGGCTTTGCAGATCATCATTAATTAGCGTAATGACTACATAGGGCTTTATGCTGAGTCCTAAGTCTTCGCGCAGTAGGTTAAGTTTTTTCAGCCAAGGTAACTGCATTTCTTGACTTTGTTTTGCCGGCTCAGGTAAGTAGGCTTGACTGGTCGCTACCCATTTGCTCATAGGTAAACCATCGATATGAGTGATAAAGGGGAAGTCGTTGTTGACTGGATTATTACCGTTATCCAAGGCTAACCATTGGTCGTTGACTGGCCTTAGCGTTAACGGGAGATCGCCGCTTTGATCGTCGAAGTTATGCACTTGAGCGCCTGGATCTTTGAGGGTATTGAGTAATTTAGTGACTTCAGCAGCAAAGCGATCATTGGGAGTAATATCTTGATACTGTTCAACAATAAGGCTAGCCATAAATTTAAGCTGCGGGTTGGCTTTGTCGGCCGTTAAGGCATAAAACGCTGAGTGTTGCTCGATTTGATCCAATAAGGCATAGAGATCTTGGCGTACCTCTTGTGCATTCAGCACTGGTGCAGCGCTATCTTTTGGCACAGCGAAAAACGCGAGCTTAAGTAAGCTCGCGAAAATAATGACACTGAGTAGCATGACTATGCTGCGGTAGCTAAAACTCATATTCCTCCATGATGTTAAGGCGCTGCTTCAGGGCACAAAAAGGTGTGCGACTATCGGCTTAAATGCCATTCGGATCAATGTAAATCGTCCTGCTCTGCCCTAAACTCAGGTCCATCTGAGCAATTTAGCAGCAGGTTTGGTAGATTAGCAGCAAATTATGGTCGATTTTTGTACTTAGTCACTTTATATACCCAAACAATCTTAAATAGCGGGATCAAGTGGGTATATCTTTCTTAAAGAATATCGTTGAGTGAAATTCCGATACCAATACGTTGATTGTGATAGTTGTAATCGATTAGGCTTTCGCCATAACCATTAAAGTATTGAGTATAAAAGCGTAAGTTGCCGACGATAGGATGACTCCAAGTCAGTTCTGCTGAGCCTCTGTCGATATCTTCTAGATTCGTTTTAACGGTTAAAGTGAATCTATGTTCATCAATACCATAAACGCCAATAAACTCTGCTTTACCTATATAGTCATCAATATTCGGGTTATCGTCGCCGCTGGCTTTATATGGATCTGTTTTTTCATCTTCAGGAATACGCCACCACACTTTGGTGGAGAAGGCGAGTGGGCCTGCATCAAAAATCATAGTGGCATAGAGGCGATTCCAGCTGCGGGAAAGTGGCCCTGCTTTACCATTCGATTGATGTACGGCACCAAACCCCCAAAAGGAATTGGTCACACTGCCAATTTTCCAATCGTTATTAAACAGCATAAAGACTTCAGGTTCGTGATTGGTTTCCCTAAAAGGTGATGAAGTGTCTTTGTTATAAACCTGCCAATAGGATTGATTGGTGTAAGCAAAAAATAAATGGCCATTATCACCAAACACATTGTACCAAATAGGAAATTTAAAACTGATTTGGAACTTAGCCTCAAACTCATCTAATGAATAGGGGTTGAGTATTGCATCTTCGGTGAAAGGTGCCATGTTGGGATCTGGGCTGTAGGTGACTGGTAAAAGGTAATTCACTTTATGTGGCGTAATCACAAAAGGTAGATCCGCCGTGGCAAGTTCATCTTTTACTCTTCCTTTTACTAATGATTCTTCGGCATTTATGTCCGTACAGGCTAATAGCCCTGCCAATGCAATACCTGAGTAAAGTGGTTTCATCTGCCCTCCTTGATGTGTTTATTTATTTGTCAGTCGTACTCAACAAAGATAGTTATTTCCAGCTTAACATTAGAAAGTGAATTTATGGTTATGGAAAAATCCTGTGTCACTTAATGACAAATCTTGTAGTCAGCCATTTTTAGTCACATAGAGATATATTTAGGTAGAATTTTTGGCAATAACATAGTCCCAAAATCATGCACTTAGCGGACAGAAATTAATTTGATGCAATTAGCTTAATCTTATTAAGTCATTTTTATTTCAATGGGTTAACCTGGATTTAGGGCATTTTTGATTTTGAAACCTAAGGTTTTCCCCACTTTAAGTGAGTGGTCACTCATTCTTTTATATCTAAATGATATAAAAACTAATAATTATCTATTTATTATGGAATATAAGACGCGCTATATTTCTACAGACTAAAGTGATCTTGGGGATTCTGATGGAAATTTTCTCTTTACCGGGCCAAGCGGCCAAAGGCAAAGTCTGGCTGGTGGGTGCCGGCCCCGGCGACGTTGAGCTATTGACGTTAAAGGCATGGCGCATCCTTAAAACCGCTGATGCAGTGCTATACGACGCTTTAGTCAGCCAAGATATCCTCGATCTTATTCCCAAAGACGCTGAGAAGATTGCCGTAGGTAAACGTGCGGGCAAGCATAGCGCCGCACAGGACGAGATTAATCAGTTACTCGTCACTAAAGCCTACACTCGTAAAAATGTGGTGCGCCTTAAAGGTGGCGATCCTTTTATTTTCGGTCGCGGGGGTGAAGAGTTACAAACCTTAGTTGAAGCTGGGGTTGAGTTTGAAGTCGTTCCCGGCATTACCGCTGCCAGCGGCACGTCAGCCTATGCGGGAATTCCCCTAACCCACAGAGACCATGCCCAAGGCGTCACTTTTATCACTGGTCATTGTCAGTTAGAGAGTCGCCCTATGGATTGGCAAGGTTATGCTAATCCTAACAATACCTTAGTCGTGTATATGGGGATTCTGAACGCAGGCATTATTCGCCAAGGTTTAGTCGATGCGGGCCGAAGCCCTGAAACACCCGTGGCGATAGTGTCAAAGGCAACCACTAAAGAGCAACGTCGTTTTATCGGCCGTTTAGGTGAGCTTGAACAGCTTGCCGCCGATCCAGAATTACAAATGCCAGCTTTGATGATCATAGGTGAAGTTGTCACGCTGAGTGACACCTTGCATTGGTTCAAACCTGAAGCGATTGAATCGACTCAAGCCAGTGATGAGCTGACTCAATCGGTTAGAGTCTCGGCCGTCGCGTCGATAAACTAAGCCGCAAACAGTTAAAGCTATTAAGCAGTTAAACAAATTGAGCTAATCCATGCTGTGGTAACACGGCGAATTTAAGGTAACGGAGAATAGTATGGCCGGGCGTGAACTAAGCCACTTACAACAACTGGAAGCTGAGAGCATTCAGATCATTCGTGAAGTTGCAGCCGAATTCGATAATCCTGTGATGTTGTATTCCATCGGGAAAGATTCTTCCGTTATGTTGCATTTAGCACGTAAAGCCTTTTATCCAGGCAAGATCCCATTCCCGCTGCTGCATGTCGATACAGGTTGGAAATTCAAAGAGATGATCGCGTTTCGTGATGCGCAGGCAAAGAAATTTGGCTTCGAGTTACTGACGCACATCAATCCAGAAGGTTTGGCGCAGGGAATTAACCCCTTCGACCATGGCAGTGCAAAACACACTGACATTATGAAAACCCAAGGTTTAAAGCAAGCACTTAACCAATACGGTTTCGATGCGGCTTTCGGTGGGGCTCGCCGCGATGAAGAAAAATCTCGCGCCAAAGAGCGCGTGTATTCCTTCCGCGACCGTCACCACAGATGGGACCCTAAAAACCAACGTCCAGAATTATGGCGTACCTATAACGGCGCAGTGAACAAGGGCGAAAGTATTCGCGTGTTCCCATTATCTAACTGGACTGAGCTGGATATTTGGCAATATATTTATCAAGAAAACATTGAGTTAGTGCCTTTGTACTTTGCTGCTAAACGTCAAGTGGTTGAGCGCGGTGGTCAGTTAATCATGGCTGATGACGAGCGGATGAAGTTAGCCGAGGGCGAGCAGATTAAAGAAGCAGTGGTGCGTTTTAGAACCTTAGGTTGCTACCCACTCACGGCCGCCATGTATTCTGAGGCCGACAGTCTAGAAAAGATTATTGAAGAAATGCTGTTAACCCGTTCGAGCGAACGTCAGGGCCGATTGATCGACTCAGATCAAAGTGCCTCTATGGAGCAGAAGAAGCGTCAAGGCTACTTCTAATCTCGGCAAGGTTAACCCTATTTCGCGAAGGTGGCGCTAATCAGCGCGACCTTCAGCCAAGCAGATCAAGAGTGAGAATATGATGGACAAAGCGGTCAATAAAACCAATCTCATGGCGGCAGAAATTACCCTCCATGGTGTGAAAGAATATCTAGCCCTGCAGCAGCACAAAGGCTTACTGCGCTTTTTAACCTGTGGCAGTGTCGACGATGGTAAAAGTACCTTAATCGGCCGTCTGTTACACGACAGCGCGCAGATCTATGAAGATCAATTAGCGAGCCTCAAGAGCGACAGCGCCAAGATGGGCACCACAGGTGAAGCCATTGATTTAGCCTTACTGGTGGATGGTCTGCAAGCCGAGCGCGAGCAGGGCATCACTATCGATGTGGCTTATCGTTATTTTTCAAGTGATAAGCGTAAGTTCATCATCGCCGATACGCCAGGGCATGAGCAGTACACTCGCAACATGGCAACGGGTGCATCAACCTGTGATTTAGCGGTGATTTTAGTCGATGCCCGCTACGGCGTGCAGACTCAGACTAAGCGCCATGCGTTTATCGCGTCATTACTCGGTATTCGTCACTTTGTTGTTGCTGTGAATAAGATGGATTTGCTCGGGTTTGACGAGCAAGTATTCAACCGTATTCGTGCCGATTTTACGGATTTTGTTAAAGATTTCGGCAACCTCGATATCCACTTTGTGCCGTTATCGGCGCTTAATGGTGACAACGTGGTTGAGCGCAGCACTCAAAGCGACTGGTATCAAGGCGGTACACTGCTTGAACTGCTAGAAACCATTGATACTCAGCGTGAACTCAGCTCATTGCCTGTGCGTTTCCCTGTGCAATATGTGTCGCGCCCTCACTTAGATTTTCGCGGTTTTGCGGGCACTTTAGCCTCTGGCATCATTAATGTCGGCGACGAGTTAGTCGCTTTGCCATCGGGCAAACGCAGCAAGGTTGAACGTATTGTGACCTTCGATGGCGACATACAAGAAGCGGTTGCAGGCCAAGCTGTGACTATCACGCTGGAAGATGAAATTGATATTTCCCGTGGCGATTTACTGGCAAGACCGGATTCTGCGCCAGCCGTTGCTAACGTGATCAGCGCTGATATAGTGTGGATGGATGAAAAGCCATTACAACTCGGTCAGTTATACGACATCAAAGTGGCTGGTAAGAAGACGCAAGCCTCTGTGACTGCTATCGATTATGTGGTTGACGTTAACACCTTAGCGCGCAGTGCGACGGACACTCTTGGGTTAAACGCGATTGCGCGTGTGACCTTAGAGCTGACCGAAGACATAGTGTTTGATGCATATTCGTTAGTACGCGATACCGGCGGAATGATCTTAATCGACCGCCTGAGTAATGCGACGGTTGCCGCGGTTATGGTGGTGTCGGGTCAACATGTTAACAAGCAAACAGCGTCACAATTTAGTGCCTTTGAAGTCGAGTTTAATGCCTTAGTGCGTAAACACTTCCCCCATTGGCAAGCGATAGATATCACTAAGCTTGGAGCTTAATTCGTGAGTGACTTGTGGCTATTAGCGATTATTTTGATAGGGCTTGTGGCTGGCTTAATTAGTGGCCGTATCAATCCAGCGGTATTGTTTTTATTTGCATTTTTGCTCTGTTATTTGCTTGGCATGGTTGCGCTCGATACCGCATTAACAAGCTTTACCAATATTGGCTTAGTCACGTTGGTCCTGTTGGTGTTGGCCGCGACGGCGTTAGAAAAAACGTCCCTGCTGGGAAAGTTGAGTCAAGTCATAGGTAATAGTTCTTTGCCTATGACAATGGCAAAGCTCGGTTTTTCGACGGCTTTGCTGTCGTCATTTACCAATAACACTGCGGTCGTGGCATCACTGATTGGTGTTGTGCGCCGCAATCAGGCTCACGCGCCGGCTAAGTTATTATTGCCGTTAAATTATGCGGCAATTTTAGGTGGCACACTGACCCTGATTGGTACCTCGACCAACTTGATTGTGAACTCCTTTGTAGAAAACGCCGGCTTACCCGCCTTAGGCTTCTTCGAGTTTACGCCAGTTGCAGTGGTGATCGTCGTCGCAGGCATCTTGTTACTGACCTTACTGGCGAACATTCTGCCCGACAGACGGGAAGAATCAGGTGAAGAAGCGCTGCCATATTTGCTCGAAGCCCATGTGGCGAAAGGTTCGTCCTTGGTCGGTCGCAGTGTGGTGGATAACAAACTTAGGGCACTAAAAAAGTTATATCTGGTTGAATTAGAACGCAGTGGCATTTGTATTTGCCCTGTGCCGCCCCAGTTAGTGTTGCAAGCGGACGATGTGCTGCGCTTTAGTGGCGCGGTGGAATCGGTTGAGTTATTGCACCAATTCGATGGTTTAGATTGGTTTGGTAAACATCAAGCCAAAGGACAAAATTTAGTTGAAGCTGTACTCGCACCGTCGTCCAGTTTAGTGGGTAGTTCATTGAAAGCATCGCGTTTTCGTGAGCAATTTGATGCGGCTGTGATGGCCATTCGCCGCGGAAATCATCCGCTGAAGGGTGGACTCGGTGACATTATTCTGCAACCCGGTGATGTGTTGTTATTGACGCCAGGTGATGGTTTTAGCAATAGCGCAAAGCTGAGTTCAGAGTTTGCAGCGATCAGTGGCTTAGATTTGAATGTGCGTCTAGACAGTCGTCGTGGTCGTTGGGTATTGCTGGGCTTTGCGGCAACGATCATCCTGAGTGTCACTGGCATATTACCCTTGGCTAAAAGTTTAGTGATATTGCTGCTCAGTTATTTTGCCATAGGCGCAGTCACACTGGCTGAGCTTAAACGCCGTTTCCCATTGGAATTAGTGGTGATAGTGGGGAGTGCGTTAGGGCTTGCCAACTTGATGATGAATACAGGCCTTGCGAACAGTTTAGCCCAAGGATTACTCTCAGTTATTAACGGTTATGGGGTATTTGGCGCTTTTGTCGGCGTGTATTTAATGACTTTATTGCTGACTGAACTGGTGACCAATAACGCAGCGGCGGCGCTGGCGTTCCCTATTGCTTACGCGATTGCGCTTAATTACGGTGTCGATGCAAGGCCCTTTATTATGGCCGTTGTCTTTGGTGCCAGCGCGAGCTTTATTTCACCCTACGGCTATCAGACCAATTTGATGGTATTTAATGCGGGTAATTATCGCTTCAGTGACTTTGTCCGCCTTGGATTGCCGTTATCTGTGCTGTATTCCCTGATAGTGATATTTATGGTGCCGATCATCTTTCCATTTTAGTGATTAGCTTGAGTTTATTGCCCTTATGTTAGCGGTTAGTCAACATGGGGATTGAGGAGTTTTTATGACAAATATCGTGTGGCATCAACATCCTGTAGACCAAGCCGCCAGAGCCGAGCAGAAAGGCCAAAACCCAGTACTACTTTGGTTTACCGGACTTTCTGGCGCGGGCAAGTCAACACTGGCGGGTGCATTAGAGCGGGCGTTATTTGAGGCGGGATTCCACACTTATTTGCTCGATGGTGATAATGTGCGCCATGGTCTGTGTAAAGATTTAGGGTTTACGGTTGAAGACCGTGATGAGAACCTGCGTCGTGTGGGCGAAGTGGCTAAATTGATGGTGGATGCGGGGCTTGTGGTGTTATCGGCCTTTATTTCCCCGACCCGTGAAGAACGTGATGGTATTCGTGCCCGTTTTCCTGCGGGGCAGTTTATTGAAGTGCATGTAGCGACGCCTTTGAGCGTGTGCGAGCAGCGTGACCCTAAGGGGTTATATGTGAAAGCGCGCAGTGGCGAAATTAGCAATTTCACTGGTATTTCATCACCCTATGAAGCGCCATTAGCCGCCGAGTTAACCATAGATACCAGCAAAGGCGATTTAGTGACTCAAGTGCGTGCATTAATCGATTATTTAACGGCGATCAATGTCATTAATGCCGATAAGGCAAAAGCGCTAGCTTAACATTTAGCCCTTATCTTGCTTAAAAGGAGCCTTTAGGCTCCTTTGTTATTTCTGGGTTTTACTGCTTATACCATTGATTCATAATTTTTTATGGCGTGAGCATTATTCTATTTTAAAGTCTTTAGCAAACAAGAGCTGCAGAGCCTTCAAGTATTCTTGATCCGGCTTAGGTTGCACGAGTTGGGCGAGTTCATCACCAATCGGTGTTAAGCGATAATAGCTAAAAAGCAGATTACCGCTCTTGGGCGTAAGCTTCATTTGTATGCCTTGCAGGGCAAATTGAATTGGTGTTTTGTTATTGAGTAGGCCGGTTTCGAACTCACTGCTGTGAAGTATTCCCGCATCGACTAAGGTCAAAATACTGGAATAAGGTAGCCCAAACTGGGATAAGCCTAAATTGACTGAGGTGGTTTTACGGAAATACTGGCCAATCCCACCCGACAAGCGGTAGCCACTGATGAGTTTTAGGCGCTGCTCGTTATTCACCTTAGCCGCCATGCCAAGGGCTTTTTCTAGAATTTGTGCTTCCCTGTGAGTCAGTTGCTTGAGCAGCGCTAGGGTACGTAGACTGAAGTTGCCCGGATTGACTATCTCGCTCGACAATATCCGAGCCCACAAATCTTGCATCTTACGGTTATGGATTTGTTCCGCCATCAAGAAAAATTGATGGCTCCAATCGGGATCAAGATCGACCCCAGTGACATCTGAGTGGGTATAACTGAGGGCTAAGGCAAAAATGGTTTCCACATTAGCCTGATATTCGCTCGATAACTTGCGTGCTCTATGTTGAGCTCGCTCGGCAATTGAGGCGTTCGCAGGGCGATATTCTTGCTCACTGGCGAGCCCTAATTGGCGACCAAGTAGCAGAGCTTTTTTGCGAGCGGATACCTCGGATGCTGACTCGCCTTCTTCTGCCAACAGTAAAATATCTGAATCCTTCATCGCGTTATTAATCCTTGAGCCTGCACTGTGGTTGAGGTGAGGGTTTAGTGAACTCTTACATTCGGTTGTAGCTTACTTTAGATGATCATCTCTTTAGTTTGAGCATCTCGTTAAGCCAATTCTTTGGTTCGTTATTATGCCGTTTTATTTAACGACTTTAGCGATTGATTTCGCACTTTTAGTTGGCCAAGACCATAAGGTTTCATTACCCGGTTCAGGATGGCGCGGAACATTCAGCGCTAGTATTAACGAACATACGGCAAAGCCCGCCCCTATGTAAAATACAAAGGCGGGATCGGTTAACCATAATAAGCCCAAAAGCACAGGAATAATCACTGCCGCTATGTGGTTTATGGTGAAACTGACTGACATAGTGGCGGCAATATCTTTGCTGTCGGCGATTTTTTGAAAATAGGTTTTCATCGCAATTGCCATCGCAAAAAGTAAATGGTCGATAACGTAGAGTGCTGCCGCCATATGGGCTTGTTCGACTAGGGCATAGCTGATAAAGACTAAGATGAGTCCGATATATTCCACAGTAAGCGCATTACGCTCACCAATACGTCCAATTAAACGACCAATAGCAGGCGCAAACAGTAGATTAACGGCATAGTTGATTAAGAACAGCGCAGTGATTTCACTGACGCTATAACCAAACTTTTCAACCATCATAAAGCCCGCAAATACCATAAAGATTTGCCGCCTCGCACCTGAAAAAAAGGTGAGCAGGTAATAGAGCCAATAGCGTTTACGCAGTATGATTTTTTTGTGTTGTATTTCCGTTGTCTCAAACTTGGGGTAATACCATGTTATGGTTAGCACAATGATGAGACCTAATACGCCTATAATCAAATACATATGTAGGTAGTCTAGCTTCAACCAAGTCATTACTAGCCAAATGCTGGCATAACCGACTAAAGCGGCCGCCGAACGCCACGCCAGTGCTTTACCCATAAATCCAGCCGCGTCTTTTTTATCGACCCATTGCAGCGTTAGCGATTGGTTGATGGTTTCAAAATAGTGAAACCCGACAGACATCAACACAGTCGTTAGATACAGGCCTATGACCTGAGGAAAGAAACCTGTTACCGCTACGCCGATACATAAAATGGCGAGCGAGAGCAGGGCGAAGGCTTGTTCTCGAATGAGCAGCAGCACAAAAATTGCCGTAAAAGCCAAGAAGCCGGGGATTTCGCGCAGGCTTTGTAACATGCCGATTTCAGCACCAGTGAATTGGGCTTTCTCAATCACGAAGTTGTTGAGCAATGCCTGCCAAACGGCAAACACGAGCGACATAACAAAGGTCATCCACAGCAAGAGTGCTTTAGGATCTTTTGCTTGAATAGCTTTCATTGATAAGGGACTCAGGCGATAAGTGTTCAAATGCTAATGCTTTTTCCTTAGGTTGGCTATATAAGGTGTGACTTATCCCTTTCAATTTTGTAACAATGTTTAGGCGAATTAACTCCCTAGGTTACAAAGACGCTAAAGCGAGAATATACCTAAGGCGTTATTTTTGTGAGGCAGTTAAAACTACCGCATATACTTGGGGTGTTTGGCGCTAAGCCCGTGATCTATTTCATGTAAATTGGCGGGTAAATCACCTAGTATGAAATATCATAATTGTCATTTTACTTTTGCATACCAAGTTAAATTCCACTGGAATGCCAATGACTCTGGGTGTCCATTGCTACTTTTAGCGCATTTAGTCTGAGCGTTGTGATGTCATTTGATATGCCAAACGGGCATAGAGAGTCGAAATTAAGTCGCCTGCACCGTCTTTTCTAGGCCGCTTATTGTTATTTTGCTTGGGATTAATCGAGGCTAAATTGAAAAGAATTCTTATCATTTACTCTAGTGTTCACGGCCAAACCCAAAAGATTGCTAAAAAGCTCGCACAGCAGTTAATGGCTTTGGGTAATGAAGTGGTTACTGCCGATATCAAGGCCGCTCCAGAGCTCACTGAGTTCGACAAAATCATCATAGGCGCCAGTATTCGCCATGGTAAACATAACCCAAGTTTGTACGAGTTTATTGAAAAGCATCAAGCCGTATTGACGGATAAGGTCAGTGGTTTTTTCTCTGTCAGCTTAGTGGCACGTAAACCCGAGAAAAACACCCCAGAGACCAATCCTTACATGCAGGCATTTTTAAGTAAAACCACTTGGCGGCCACAATTGTTGCGCGTTTTTGGGGGTAACTTGAATTACCAAGGCTATAACGCTTTAGATAGAAATATTATCCGTTTCATTATGTGGTTAACGAAAGGACCTACGGACCCTGTTACCAATGTTGAATACACGGATTGGCAGAAAGTGACTGAGTTTGGTGAGCAGATCCACAGCGCTTAAGCTTGATATCAAATTTCGGTGCTTCATTTAGCCCTATTCTATGCGCGCCCTGAAAGCTGTATGTATGCCTTAGTCACAAGGGCAAAGGAGCATTAAATATGATCAGTATGATGACTAAACTTCGCTCCTTGTGCCGAGTCATTATGGCGCAACTGCATGTGTGGATTGTCGTGTCGACTATCTTACTCGTGTGTTCCAGTCCGTGGATTTTTATGGGCCGACGGATACCCGATAACGCCAGTTTTTGGGATTATTTGCATGTATATTTAGGTTTAGCGTGCACTGTGCTTGGGATTCTTTTTTTACTCAGCAATACCCTGCATGGCAAGTGGCACCAATACTTTGGCTGGTTGGCGGGCGATTGGGCACAGTTAAAGCAAGATGTTGTTGGACTTGCTAAAGGCAAATTCCCCGTCGCTGGTGGTAAAGGGCTGTTTAGTGCCATAGAAGGTATCGGCATGCTGTTGCTGGTGGCTACAGGGGTTACGGGCCTAGTTTGGTTTATCGTTCAAGGGACGCCAACAGCACTGGCATGGCGTGGTTATCATCAAGTCTTTGCGCAGACTTTTATTGGTTTCTTGATCCTACATCTCGTCTTGGCTGCGAGCCATATTCTTGATTTTATTCGGCAATAAACTTCATAACCCATATTGAGCGCTTATAACAATCACTTGGATTGAACACGCATAAAAATGGCCTCCTAATTTGGAGGCCATTTTTTATGCTAGCGCGTATCTTGGATTAACGCTTGTACCTTAAACGTACCTTTGTGTCTGGAATTAGCTAAGACGTTGCTGACGTGTCACCCCTATCGCGGCGGCGAAGACTAAAAATAACCAGCCTAGGCTACCACCCGATGAGGTTTTAGCCGCTGCAGCATCTTTCTCAACGGCAAGATAGTTAATTAACCCAATTAGCTCATCTAAGGTTTTGATGCTGTTTAAGTTTACTGCATATTTATCGTTCACGATAAAGGCGGGGACGCTGTCGATTTTGAATTCATTTTGCTGAGTGCGCCACAGGGCCAGTTTTTCATCGGTGCTTTTGCTATCGGCTAATTCGTCGTATTTAGCCGCATCGACACCAAATTGGGCGAAGACTTTTTTGATGTCATCACGGCTGTTAATTTGCGGCTCGTGCTGATGGCCAGGTGCACTATGATCGTGGCCGTTTGCGCCCTCTGCACCTTGGATTGCGGTAAACATGGCATGGGTTAAGGCGTCTTTGTTATCAACGCTTTGGATCACGGCTAATGAACGCATCACTTCGGTGCCAATGTCGCTATTCATAAAGTCGACATGCTTATTGTCGAAACTTATCTGTTTGTTGAGGTTCGCCTTGATATCAGGCAAATAGTTGGTTTCCATATTGAAGCAGTTATGGCAATAAAATGAATAGAATTCAGTGAGTTTTGGTTCGCTACTAGGCGCTTTGGTCGAGATTTGAGTGTAATGTGTGCCTTCAACAAAATTGGCGGCAAAGGTGCTCAATGGTGCAATCGCTAAGGTTACAGCCAAGGCTAATTGTTTAATCATAGTTTCCTCAAATTCGGTGGGATTGAATTCACAATGTCAGTCGTTGTTATCGTTGACATTCAACGGTCAACATTAGAGATAGAGTGAGCTTCAACCTAGGAGTTAAGCTAGCCCAAATGGCAGCGTTGACACATAGGTTCAGGTTAAATGGAAAGGCTTAATTATGACTGAATTGGCATGAAGCTAGTAGGCTAAATCTGTGATCTCAATGGAAGTTTTACCTTAGATTTGGCAGGACTGCAGACAGGATCGCATCGCTAAGTCGGTGCATGTTGATTAAAGCCCCGTTCTGCATCATCGCTGGCTAAATTCTTACGCAATATCCCTAAGCGACTGCCAAGCTTCGCACACCTCGCGAAAACGCGCCGCATCGCCATCGGGCCTGTCTGGGTGCCATTTGAGTGCTAAACGACGCCATTGCTTGCGGATATCACGGGCGGTAGCACTCTCGTCTAATTCGAAAACTCGCAACGCGTTACCTTTGTTCATTAGATTGATATTTAAGCCAATATAGCTCTTATAATTGCTCCAGAATGCCTCAAGTAATTCTCGTACTACGTTTTCGCTGGTGTCGTAGTTATTCCAATCAAGGTAATACTCACGCAGGGAAGTATCTTGCATTATCAGCAGGTTAACGTTTGAAGGTACTAAGCGGAAGATTTGAATTTCCATGGCTTTGACTTGCAGCCATTGCTTGGGCAGTAATATTTCCTGTAGCTCAAACAGGGCGTTCATCAGCAGGAAGTTACGTTTGAATAAATCGTTACCCGGATTTTCATCAAGCTGGTGGATCAGCCCTTGGGTTTGTAATTCAGTGGCTAAGTGATGGATTTTCCAACTTTGATTTGAGGCTTGTAAAACCGTAAGCAACGGCCAAATCAGTGGGTTATCGCCCTTAGTGTTTGCAACTCGAATCGATTGAGATTCTTCAGTGAGTGAGGGTTTGGCAAATAACATACTGACTGTCCCATCCTAAATTGTGAGTGTTACCAATGCGCCGATAAAACCGCTGGGCTGCAACAAAGATGACTCGAAAGGCGACGATAAATGATCATTCACTAAGTTGAGCCGCAAACTATGCCACAGAGCCAAAGTGTAGGCAAAGATGAATTTTAGAGCAATACCGTGATGGTTTACTCCTACTTTAGATGGTTTCTCGGCGTAAATAAGCCGTTAACAGCAGTGAGGTTTTAGGGGACGGCAGTTAAGAGAGGGCTAGTTTTAGACATGATGCCCTTGTTTATATCACATAAAATCAAGGGCATGCTTATTTTTTACATAGAGTGAAGGACTAGATCTCGGTGAAGATCACTTCTTGATCTAAGCGAGACTTAGGCAATTTAGCGTTGAAATCATTTTCGGAGTGATAACCTAATGCAACAACCACGCAGGCACATAGACCTTGCTCTCTTAAGCCTAGGACTTGATTCATTTTAGTGGCATCAAAACCTTCGATCGGACACGCATCAATATCTAATACACTTGCACCGAGCATTAAAGTGCCAAGCGCTAAGTAGACTTGTTTTTCCATCCAATGCTGGGCATCTTTCAGCTCAAATTTATGCATATTAGCGAAGAAAGAACGGCCATTATGTTGGCCTTGCTTGGCTTCTTCATTAGCAAAGCGGCCATCCTTCGCTTCTTGCTCGAGCACTTGCAGTAAGTGTGCTTCATCTAATTGAGCACGAGCACAGAGTACGAGTACATGGGAAGCATCGAGAATTTTTTGGGTATTAAACGCATAGTTTTCGGTCGCTTGGGCAACTAACGCTTTACCTTCCGCCGTACTCGCTAACACAAAATGCCAAGGCTGTGAGTTAGTCGATGATGGGCTGTACTGCAATAAGGTTTTGATTTCTGCTATTTTATCCGCAGGAATCGTCTTAGTTGGATCAAAGGCCTTAGTGGTGTAGCGCTTTTTGGCGAAGAAACTTAAATCACTCATGTAACGGCTCCAAATCATTAAGGAATACAAATTCAATGGCAGCATTTTAAGCAGGTTTAAGTAAAAAACAATGTGATCAAGGCAGGTATTAGTTTCAAAAAAAATTTGAAACTGGGTGCTTATGCGCACTAGACAAAGCTTATGTGTGATGGAGTAGATGGCATGAAGTTTCAGACAATCCCAATTATGCGGATCTTTGATGAAGATAAAGCCAAAGAGTTTTACCTTGGCTTTCTGGGGATGGAATTAGATTGGGAACATCGCTTTGAGGATGGCTACCCGATTTATATACAAGTTTCACTTGGTAATTTTGTTTTGCACTTGAGCGAACATTCAGGCGACTGTACTCCTGGCTGTAAGGTTTTTGTGAATGTGAGTGAACTTGATCAATTATTTGCTCATGTGACTTCTAAGCCATATAAATACAACAAACCTAGTATTGAAGATGCGCCTTGGGGCGATCGTTGCTTTACTGTAACAGATCCGTTTTCAAACAGGATTTTGTTTAATGAAGCAGCAGACACATAACAGAGTGAGGCATTCGAGGCCTGCGGCATTTACAAGTTTACGCGCATGGGCACTGCGTTATGCTTTCAGGAGAAAAAATGAGTTCAGTTGAATTGTGGAAAAGCTTTGTTGACGAGTTTGCTCAGTTACATGATGGAGTATTTGAAAAATGGGTCTTGCAAGACGGGAGCTATCCAAACAGGCAGGAAAATTCAGAAATAAATGAGTTCCTAATGTCACTAACTGTCCAGCAAAGAGAGATTCTCGTCAAGATGCTTATTAATGCTAGACGTGGTGGTATTCATGATGCCTTAGTACGACTTAATGACAGAATGGACTGCGAAAATGGTCAGTATTACGAAAACGGCATTGAGATGGAATTTCAGCCCTTTGGTTCCACCCTTTACTATGACTATGTTTGTCGCCGAGAAGGGGATAATTGGGAGCAAGAATAGGTATTATCGGAATATCTCGCTTCCAGTGATCACCCTGCATATAGCCTAGCACACAGCTTAATGATTTCAGTTACTTAACAAAGCAATCGCTGGTTGAAGGCAAACCAAAGTGCATTATGTTGTTGGTTTAAAATGGATGGCTTGATTTATTATTCGCTAACGCGGATCCGCTTATACCCAACGTTATGTGTAAGGGAATCTTAATGATCGAAAGACCCAAAGTAATAAACCTCACAGAAGCCAGAACGATTCGCAAAGTCCATTGCGGAGAGTGTAACTGGGAGCAGGAAATAGCTGCTATCACTGAAGCTGAGATAAAATGTTGCCCTTGGTGCGGCTGGAGCGATCTGGAAATAAGTACTTTAAAAGCAGAAGGTGGCTTCCAAGAAATAGAATGTCAAAAGCACGGTAGAGTTACGGTTCTACTACCTAGCTGCAATATTGATCCACTAGACTTCATGAACAACTTATTTTGTCCATTCTGTGAGTAACACATAACAATGCAAACCAGCCTGATGGCTTTTTCGTTCCTTGTTTTGCTACGCTATCGCAAAACAATCCACTACAAAGCAGCGGCTGTTTGCGGCTTATGCGTGAAGAGAGATCGGATATATAAATGGAAAAAGCATTAATAGATATTAGGTATTACGCTAGCGACTCCCTATATGAGACAGGTAAGAGTCTACCTTCGAGTTGTTCTAGCTTTTTCAAATTTCCTAAGCTGCTTCATTACTGGGGTGCTCGTATAGCCACAATACTTGGTGCAAATGGATTATCCCTCGGAGAATTCGATCACCTATATGTAAACTACACAAATGCTATTCCAGAAGGCACGATGGTTTTTTCCGATAGAACACCAGAAAAGTGGCTTAGGTATATAGACTGCGGTGTAAATTTTGAGAAATTAAAATCATTAAATGAGTCCGAACTTGAACAATTTGTAATTCGCAGTACCTTTGAGTGTCTTGAGCACCTTTGTAAGTTGAGCATAGAAAAAACCGAAAAAATCAAGCTTGCTTCAAACGAGGTGGAAAGATTTGGTTCTGCGGTCGAGCTTCCGGTTAAGGCAAAACATACTAAGTCATATTCGGTTCTGGTTTCATATAAATTGCGCCCAAATGGCGAAGCATCTCATGGGCTTGTAAAATACATTAACCACAAAACAGGTGCTACTTTCACTAAAAGGTTTGTTGATCTTAAAGGGCCATCGGATATATTTCCTCTGGTAGGTACAATTTCAGTAAAAGATGGAAAAGTCCTGATCACGCCGAGGGCATCATTTAAAGCTAGCCTTTACACAAATTCATATCAGATTCCAATGGAGATTGATTTAAGTGAAGCGGCAAGCGCATAACAAGGCGCTGCTAGGGACAAATCTGCGCTGCGCTTCGGTTTGTTCTAGAGTGCGGCGTTAATCCATAGAAAATTTAATCCGAAAATCATAGATTAGAGCAAGAATTCTAACCCATTTATGTCTACTAGCTTTTTACGTATATATAGCAAAACTGGTAGTTAAAATTGGTATTGTGGCACCAGTGACCGTTGGCGACATGGATGTCGCCGTCGAGCCTATAAGGACATATTCACGGCGTGTCGCTAGAGACACAATGACAATAAACTCCCTGAACAGATAAACGGCTATTTAGCTTTGTTCAATACCTATTAATTCAAAGGCATAATGTTTATGGTGTTGTGAAAGATGATTGTATCCTGACTTGTCTAATTTAGTCTTTGTCATCAACGTTGAATGTTGGGATCCTAATTTGAATTCTTCGCTCACTGCACGTACTTATAAAGGTCATGACAGTGAGCGTGAGTGACAGGACTTAAGCCGCTTAAGCTAGCGTAATACTTTGCTTAAAAACGCTTGGGTACGGGCTTCTTTCGGGTGGCTAAATAGCTCATCTGGTGGACTAGATTCGACTACATAACCGCCGTCCATAAAGATCACTCGATCGGATACATCGCGCGCAAAGCCCATTTCGTGGGTGACAATGACCATGGTCATGCCCTTTAGCGCTAAGTCTTTCATCACGTCTAATACATCCCCGACCATTTCAGGATCGAGTGCCGATGTTGGCTCATCGAACAGCATCAAGTCTGGTTCCATCGCTAATGCGCGGGCAATGGCGACCCTTTGCTTTTGGCCGCCCGATAAACTGGCGGGGTAGGCATTGGCTTTGTCACTTAAACCAACCTGTGCCAGTAGGTCGAGGGCTTTGGTCTCGGCTTGAGCTGGCGTCATCAGTTTTAGACTAATGGGCGCTAAGGTGATGTTTTGGATGACGGTTTTATGGGGGAACAGGTTAAAGTTTTGAAACACCATGCCCACTTTTTGCCGCAGTTTATCTACGCAGGCGTTTGGCGCTGTGATCAATTGACCTTCAATCTCGATATCGCCTTGGCTTGGCTGCTCTAACAGATTGATACAGCGCAAAAAGGTACTCTTGCCACTGCCGCTTGGGCCGATCACACTCACCACTTCGCCCTGACGAATATGCTCGCTAATGCCCTTGAGCACTTGGTTATCGCCGAAGTTTTTATGCAGGTTGGTTATTTTAATCACTTTGTTTCAACCTCTTTTCAAATTTCGACAGCACAAATGTGAAGCTGTAGGTCAGGAATAGGTAAATAAGGGCGCAGGTAAATAAGGGCACACTGTCCTCGAAGGTACGGCTACGGATGATTTCACCGGCGCGCATAAGGTCAACGCCGCCGATAAAGCCAATGACGGCGGTTTCCTTGAGGAGCACGATAAATTCATTACCAAGTGCGGGCAGAATATTCTTAATCGCTTGGGGCAGAATAATCGATTTCATGGTCATTGCTTGGGACAAGCCAAGTGAACGTGCCGCTTCGGTTTGACCTTTATCAACGGCTTGAATCCCTGCGCGGATTATCTCAGAAATATACGCGCCGCTATTGAGACCAAAAGCGATAATGGCGGCGGTGATCTTATCGACATCTAAGGCTGAAAGCACGATGAAGTAAAGGATCACTAATTGCACAACTACTGGGGTGCCACGGATCACACCGACATAAAGATTGGCGGGGAAGCGGATATACCACTTAGACGACATCTTCATAAAGGTGGTGCCAATGCCTAACACTGCGCCTAATAACATGGCGAAGAAAGTGACGATTAACGTCACTTTCAAACCATTTAATATCAGCAGTATGCCTATCATGCCATCTTCGCCAATCGGGCTAAACAGCGAGGTATTAATTGCGTCTATCATGCTGATATCACTTTATATGGGCAGAAACGAGCGTCTGATATTGGCCGTCGGCTTTCATGTTAGCCAGTGTTTTATTGATGCTCGCCAGCAGTTCAGGCTGCTCTTTTGACACGGCGAAACCATAAAACTCAGCAGGAAAATCCAGTTTGATCATCTTTAATTCAGGATTTTTAGCAAGATAGTTAGCGGCAGGTTCGCTGTCGAATAACACTAAATCTACCTTTGAATTTTTAAGCTCCATAATGGCTTCGAAACCCGTATTAAAGGCGGTGATATTTTGGGTGTATTTCTTCGACATGATGTCAGCAGTTGTGCCTAACTGCACCGCAAAGTGTTTGCCTTTAATATCTTCAAGCGTATGAATACTATTGTTATCTTTATTAACCAGTACCACTTGGGTCGCTTCGTAGTAAGGCTCAGAGAAGTTGACGTTTGCTTGACGTTCAGCGGTAATTGTCATGCCCGAGGCGATAAAATCAATTTTGCCAGAGTTGAGTGCGACGATCAGTGAATCAAACTTCATGTTTTCGACTTTCAGTGTCTTGCCCGCATCTTTAGCGATTTGCTTGGCCAGATCGATATCAAAGCCTTTGATTTCATCGCCACTTTGGCCGCCAACATATTCAAAAGGAGGGAAGGCGGCATTAGTGCCAACGACTAACACGTCATCGCTTTTTCCGCATCCAGCTAACAACAAGGTGGCAGTTAAGGTCAGGCCGCCTAATAACATGGACTTTTTCATTTAAGACTCTCTTGTTCGATTTCACTATCAGTGTGGCGACTATAGGCAGATGAGCATTAAGTGTCAATAATTATGCTGTTAATTTGATTAAAAATTCATTTCTATTTTGCGGTTTTCAGTCGCAAGATTGAGGGGCGCTGCTTTCCTGTACAAATTTGTGTGTAAGTTGTTTTTTCTGGGTTGAATTATTGTGCTTTGGTCTATAACTATTGTTACTGTTAGGTTTTTGGCTATCTATACTTCTGTAGTGTTTATTAGTGGCTTCTCAATGAGAGTGTCATAATTTGAACTATCGCCTATTATTCTTTGATTAAATTGGCTAGTTTAGCCGCTCTTTAACGGCAACCTTAGTTGGTGTTATTCCTATTTTATGCAGTTTAATCCTCTGGCTGATTTGATTATCAAGCTAGAAACGATATTTCAGGAGTCAAAAGTGAACTATCTCAACTCAGCATTAGTGTGTTTAGCCCTGTGCTTATCGAGTGCACTGCAGGCCGAAGAGCAAACTCAGTGGCATTACAGCTTAGGCAGCCATGATTTTGTGGTCGAGGATTCTCACACCTTAGGGGTGAATGCGAGTCTATTGTTAGAACATAAAACCCAAAGCGATATTTTGCTGACGGCGGCGCTGGATGCCTATATAGACGCAGATGTCGATAAACTCGACCCTGACCACATCCCTGTGTGGTTTAAGTCTGCCTATGCCGCGAGCGGTGAACTTTATCGTGTTAATCCCGCGTTTTCATTCGGTTGGCAGTTCGATTTACAGGGAAAGCGTAATACCGTTAGCTCGGTTGAGAAACAAGCTAAGGTATTTCCTGGGTTGACGGCTAACTTTGACGGGCAAGCATTACAGGCCCAGTTCAAGGCGGGTACGGGTTATTACTATCTCGAAATCGATGACGATGTGCCTAGAACTCGAGGTTACGATCGTGGCGATTTTGGGAATGGTACGTTTGCTTATACCTTTATGGGAAGTGTAGGGGCTAATGTGACGCCTAAGCTACATATGCAAGTGGCCGCACAAACCTGGCAAGACGAGGATAAATGGTTAGAGAATCAATATCGCTTTGAGCTGAGTTACCAAACCGATTTTTGGCGGCCTGACAGCCTGCTCGTGCTGAGCGCCGAACACACGCAATACAATTTAGACCACTATGCCAAAGTCGATGTTAACTCGGCTGAGTATTTGCCTATTCTGCCATGGGATAGCGATACGCTAGTGCGTTTAAGCTTAGTGGTTCCTTGGTAAGAATAGGGTTATTTATGGGTTAAGTGCTTCTCGACTAAGGCGATCATGGCTTGAGCCGCGAAGGATAAGACTTGGTCTTTGCGCCAAAAGAGCGATAGCTCCCAGCGCAGCTCGTCACTCGCCAGTGGGATATTTACGACGCCGGGCACGCTGTAGCGCCGCGCGATGGAGCGCGGCAATACCATAACCCCTGTGCCCGCGGCGACTAAGGCAATCCCGAAATCGGCTTGGCTAACGCGGGTGATGTTTTTAGGGACAAATCCTGCCTGTCGGCAGGCATTGAGCACTAATTGATAGAGGGTGTATTCGGTTTCGAACATCACCTGAGGGTCGGCACTAAGATCACTAAACGATAATATCTGTCGGGTGGATAACGGATTTTCCTTAGGCAGCACTACTACCATAGGATCGTTAAACACGCGTATGCCGTCATAACCCTCATCAAAATCAATAATCCCAGTGGCCAGTTCAATTTCGCCCTTTTGGATTGCCGCGGTTTGCTCTACACCGCCACGGACGAGTAAGTGCATCTCTATCTGCGGATATTGCTGGCGATATTTGGCAATAATCGGGGCAAAAATTTCGGCACTGCCTAGAGGAGCCAATCCGAGATTGAGTTCGCCCGCGGTTAAACTGCGTTGGGCCGTGAGTTCAGCGAGCATACGTTGTCGGCCAGCGAGTAACTCTTTGCCATGTCGATAAACAACTTCGCCCGCGGGCGTGAGTTTGACTTGGGTGCCGCGTTTACCGCGTTCGAGTAAGATGAGGTCTAGCTCCTCTTCCAATTGGCGTACGGCTTTTGATAGTGCAGGTTGGGTGAGATGGACTTTTTCGCTGGCTTTACCGAAGCCTCCAGCATCGACGATTTCGATAAAATAGCGGATAACTTTGAGGTCCATTAAGGTTCACCTTTAAATGTATTCTTAAAATTCATGCATTACATTCTTAATATTCATTTTTTTTATCAAATAGGCAAGCCTAGAATAGCCCTATAGAAAACTTTGTTCTAACCGAGAAAATCATGTCATTCCCACAAGCCGCAATACGTCAGTGTCGACATTGGGCTTTGTTATTAAGCCAAATCGGCCTCTTCTGTTTACTGTCCTTCGCATGTCACTGGTTCGCCACTTGGGCACATTCTCCTATTCCAGGAAGTGTGATTGGCTTAGGCATACTCTTATTTTTATTAGGTTTTAAACTTATTCCTGAAAATGCCGTGCAACTGGGCGCTGCATGGTTGATTGGTGAGTTATTGCTGTTTTTCATCCCGCCAGTGATATCTGTTATTAAGTACGAAGGTTTGTTTGAGCAATACGGCACCAATATTTTATTCACTTTAGTGATGGGCAGTGTGTGTGTGATGTTTGGTACAGGCTTTGTGGTCGATAGAGTGTTTCGTTTTGAGCGCCAACTGAACATCAAAAAGCAAGCCCGTCGCCACGCTAAGGCGGCTTAATGATGACAGACTCAAAAGTGGTGGATTTTGTGTTGTCGCAGACCGGATTAGCCTTATTCAGCTTATTGCTGACAATATTCTGTTACTTCGGTGCCAAGCGTCTCTATAAGTACCATAGAGTCTGGTGGTTAGCGCCCATAGTGTTAGCGCCAATAGTGATTACCTTATTGGTGTTTAATCTTAAGATCCCGCTGCCAACCTATTTTGAATACACCCATTGGTTAATGGCCATGTTAGCGCCAGCAACTATCGCCTTTGCTTTGCCGATTTATCGTGAGCGTAACTTGATCCGCCAGTATCCGCTGACGATAGGGTTAGGTGTAACGGCGGGATTGTTTTTGGGGATGATGTCTTCTTGGCTGTTGGTAAAGTTTGTGCCCTTGCCGGTGGAATTGTCTAAGAGTTTGCTGGTACGTTCGGTGTCGACGCCCTTTGCGATGGAGGCGACTAGTGCCTTTGGCGGCGTGCCTGAGTTGACGGCCATGATGGTGTTAATCACAGGCGTCATTGGCATCTTGGTGTGCGATCCCTTATTTAAATTTATGCGTATTCGTACTTCGTTAGGTAAAGGTGTTGCTCTAGGGGCATCTGCCCATGGTGCGGGCGCCGCAAAAGCCAATGAAATCGGCAAGCAAGAGGGCGTTATCGCCAGTTTGACTATGATTTTTATTGGTATCGCTATGGTGTTAGGCGCACCCGTTTTTGCATTGATTTTTATCTAGGCTTTGAATGCTATCGTGTGAGTTTTATGGCTTGAATTTACACACCTCAATTTCGGCAAATTTGCCTCTTCGAGCGCTAACTCCTTCTCGGTTATGCGCTTTTTTTTTGAGCTTACCTTCATAAAATGTGGCATGCTGTACCAAGTTGAAATACATAGTATTAATGGTGATACCTATGTCTAGTAAGTCAGACAAACAACCAAACACACAATACAGCGTGAGTTTACGCCCGATTATTGAAAGTGATCTTGAAGCTATTTTTGTGCATCAAAGCGATCCCATTGCTAACCAGCTTGCTCAATTTCCTCCTCGGGATCGAGAAGCGTTTTTTAAACATTGGCATCAAAATATTCTGGGACAAGTGAATGTATTACCAAGGGCGATAGTGGTTGATGGCAAGTTTGTGGGCAATATTGGGCATTGGCAAAGTGATGGACAAGCGCTGATAGGGTATTGGATTGACCGTGAATATTGGGGCAAAGGTATCGTGACACAGACCTTAGCGCAATTTTTGCCTTTAGTCAGTTTAAGACCCCTTTTTGCCCATGTGGTTAACATAATTTAGCTTCACAGCGAGTGCTGCTCAGACACGGTTTTGTGCTGACAGACCAACTGATACAAGAGAGCGAAGATACTGAAGCTTTACTCGAATTTGTCTTACGCTAGCGGATAAGATGCTATAACGCGACATTTTATGGCGTATGTTAACGCTTTCATTCGGCTAAAATGACGTATTTAGATGCTTGAAACCACTGTTGTACAGGGACTTTTGTTAAAAGTGCAAAAAGTCGCCCATTATTTTCATTTCAAATTTTTATACTGAAAAAAGCCTATTCCTAAGATTTTGTCTCTACTGTAATTGAAAAGCCTAGATCTAGATGCTTTATTGCTCTGAATTGGTGACAGGTTAAGCTGGTTTTATATAAAAAAATTGAGAAGAAAGTGCTGATCTTACTGATAAAAGTCTAATTGCATTCTATTTCTTTCACTGTAGAACTCCTATACTTAGCCAAAACCTGTGCCATAGCACAATCGATCCCTTATCTATTCAGTGAAATCTATATGAAGATCCGTTTTCTGCTCAGTAGTTTTATTCTTGCGTGCAGCAGTCTCACCGTTGCCACGACAGCGCATTCAGCCGATTCGGCCTCTGTCGCATATAAAAGCACCAAAACTCAATCGACAGCAAAAACGAAGCAAGCACCATTAAAGCAAGAAATTGCAGGACGTAGTGCGATAGTCGTGGACTTAAAAACCAATGAAGTGCTTTATTCCAATAATCCTAATGCAGTAATGTCAATTGCATCTGTCACTAAGTTGATGACAGCTATGGTGGTGCTGGATGCAAAGTTACCTATGGAGCAAAAGCTTGCGGTAAACATCCGTGATACCAAAGAAATGAAAGGTGTTTATTCTCGAGTTCGTATCGGCAGTGAAATCAGCCGTAAAGAAATGTTATTGCTGACCTTAATGTCATCAGAAAACCGTGCAGCTGCAAGTCTTGCACATCATTATCCCGGTGGTCATAAAGCTTTTATTAAGGCGATGAATGCCAAAGCAAAAGCGCTGGGAATGAAAAATACCCGCTATGTTGAACCTACAGGTTTATCCTATAAAAACGTTTCGAGTGCCAGTGATCTGATTGTATTACTTAAGGCCAGTGAAAAGTACCCTATGCTAGGCCAGCTGAGTTCGACCGAGAAGAAGACGGTTACCTTTGCCAACCCAAGATACAGTTTAGATTTTCGTAATACCAATCGTTTGGTTTATAAAGATAACTGGGATATTCATCTAACCAAAACAGGCTTTACGAATGCAGCAGGGCACTGCCTTGTGATGCGTACTGAAATGGCAAAACGCCAAGTGGCATTTGTCGTGCTCGATGCTTACGGCAAATATACGCATATTGCGGATGCTAACCGTTTACGTAACTGGTTAGAGACTGGCAAAGTCACTCCTATTCCTGCTGAAGCTAAGCAATACAAGAAACAACGTAGCCAGCAGCAATTAGCTAAGTTGAGTGAGACCTAGTTTCTCGGTTGCAGCTTTATAAAAGTACAAACATAAAGGCCAGATGAGCAATCAATCTGGCCTTTATGTTTTAACGCTTTGAATTTCTACTCAATTTTGATAAATTTATTATGGATTTGAGCGTACCATAGTCGTTATTTTATGTTCTCAAGGATGACATTCGTGTGGATGTATTTTTAAAAAAAATTCAACTTATCTATTTTCCCTTCTTATTTCTCAGCTTGTTATTTGTTTCTGGTTACAGTTTTGTCCATTGGCTGTTGTTGGTTAACCTTGAGTTTTTTAGTTTAGATGAAGATATCGTTAATTTGTGGCTGCCGCAGATACTGTCTTGGCTATTGTCGATCATTTATATCCGACCTAGGCTAAAACGACTCAAGTTTGTTAAAGATAATTCGCGCTTTTTCTATTTATTGATCGCGGTGCAATTAATGGCTGTTCCTTGCATTGTTGCGCAGGAATATCTCAAGACTGCCACGGGGAAGTTAACGCAATTAGCATCGATACAAGAATTGTATCTCCATAAAAATACTCAGTATTATCAGTTGCAGCAATCTTATATTGATAAGACGCAAATTGGTTTGCAGCGAAGCCTAGAGGTTACAGGTAAACATAGTAGTCACTTAAATATGGCACTGTATATCGCTATGCCGATTTTTGCAGAGCGTGCAGACAGTTGGCATGCTAAGGCCCTCGCTTGGTATGGTAAAGTTTATCAGCAGGAGATCAGTAATCGACTTGAACCCAATGAGAAAGAAGCGCAATTCAAAGCGTTTTTGGCTAAATCCCTAAATGAGTTCAATGAGTTGGACCCTCAGAGTTTTGTTTACCTTGAACGATTAGCCCCATCCTCTCTTCGTTCAGAGTTGCTCAGCGCCGCACAAAAAAGTCCGCTTTATCAAGCTGAACATCAAACGATTTTTATGCCCAAATTTGAGCCATTTGAGGCTCGTAATGGCCATAAGTTAGTGTGGATTTTTATCTGGTTTATTGTTGGCACTTTAGTCTGGTTTGTACTCTTACTGCGGGTCAATCTGGATGAGAAAAGCGTAAAGCCGAGACGCAAATAAATCACGCTCGGCCTTGGATTTAATAAAGTTTAGGCATGTTCAAACATTAAGAACAAGTAAACGATAAACAAGACTATATGAGTCGCGCCATGCAATGCATTGGTGCGACCGCTACTAAAGCTTACCTTACAGACCATTAAACTGGTGATTAATAGCACCATGTCGGCGGGTGACAGGCCTAAATGGACTTCTTGATCTATCACGCTGCCAATAATTAATACCGCGGGGACTGTGAGTGCAATCGTCGCGAGCACTGAGCCAAAATACAGATTCATCGCCCGCTGTAATTGATTGTTTAACGCGGCCTTAAAGCCTCCCACAGCTTCGGGAGATAAAATCAAGCAGGCCACAATAAAGCCCCCTAATGCCTGTGGAGCGCCTAGGGTAGCTACGCTGTAATTGATGGGCATAGCTAAGGTTTTTGCCAGCAAAATGACCACGAGCAAGTAGCCAATTAATAGAATCGTATGGTAAGCATTGCTGCGTAGTATGCCGTGGTGTTCCTCATGGTCTTCATGATCGGCATCGACAAAGAAATGGCTGTGGCTCTTCGTCTGTACCACTAAAAAGACGCCATAGAGCAGAATCGAAATAATGATCAGCATCCAAGACATGGCTTTAGACATGCCGCCAATAGTGCCACCTTCGGTAAAATTGGGCAGTACTAAACAGAGTAGGGCGAGGGGAATAATCGCCACGAGATAGGATTTTACGCCATCTAAATTGAAATGCTGGGTATGGTAACGCCAGCCGCCAAGTAATAATGTAAAGCCTACTAAGCCATTGATGATCAACATGACGACGGCGAACATAGTGTCGCGCGCCATGACAGGGTTGGGTTCTCCGGTCAGCATCACGGAGGAGATCATCACCACTTCGAGTGAAATGACCGATAAAGTTAAGATTAAGGTGCCATAGGGATCGCCAAGCTTAATCGCTAGTGCATCTGAGTGGCGCACCACAGAGAAAATAGCCCAAGTCACTACACCCAATAGGGCGAGTGAAACGGGAATATAGGTCGAGAGGGCGGTGCCATCGGCGAGTAAGCTATCGCCACCGGTTTTAAAGAATACTAAGGTCAGTATTCCCAGTAGCAGGGCTAACTCGTCTTTCATAAATGTCTTCATAGGCAATGTGTCCTAAACGAAAAAAAAGGCCGTTAGTATAGACACTGGTTATGGCACACTTTGCATGAAACTTCCTTTAGATTTGGAGTTAAGGATAAATGTTTGAACTAGATCGCTTTTTAATCTAAAACCCCATTTTTAAGCTAGTCATGGTGTTCTGTTTTAATCAGCTTGCCGAGTTGATCATAATGATTCCAATCCCCTGATTCTCGATCGCTGAGATAACTGCCTTCAGTGCGTTTTTCACCATTAGGCCAAAAACTTTGCCATAGACCTTCCTTGCGATCCCTAAGATAAGTGCCTTGTTCGGCTAACTTGCCATTGTTGTGGTAATAGCTGGCATCGCCTTCTTTTTGGCCTTTCACCCAGGTTTCAACGAGTTCTGGCTTACCGTTCTGGTGATATTGCTTCACTTGACCATCAAGCGACCCTTTAGCATAAATTGCCTCTAATTTGAGTTGGCCGTTGCTGTAATATTCTTTCGTTTGGCCATGGTTTTGACCGTCTAAAAACTCAGTACTGGCCGCTTGCATTCCATCCTCAAACCAGCTTTCCCACAGTCCAGTTTGATTACCTTTATCCATAGCCCCGCTGAGTTTTAGCTGGCCATTGTTGGGATAGTACTCGGCATACGGGCCTGTTTTGTCATTTTTATCATAGGTTTCTGAGCGGTAAACCACTTGCTTAAAGCTGTAAAACTCTCGAATTCCGTGGCGCTTGTTTTCCTGCCAATGGCTTTTTTGCTGGATATTCCCCTCGGGGATTGTGCCATAGGTAGGGTCTTTCTCTTCGTAGCGATAATCCGTCCACAGACCGGTTTTTTGGTCGTCCAGATACTCCCCTGTCACACGGCGGCGTCCGTGGTAATACTCTGCATAGTTACCATTAAGTTTGCCATTGGCGAAGGTTTGCTCCCGTTGTTTCAGGCCTTCGCTGTACTGTATCCATAGGCCTTCTTTATTGCCGTTTTGATATGTGCCTTCTTCATTGGGATCACCATTGGCATACCAGCGGGCGAAATGGCCATCAAGAGGGTAACGACTGGCATTGTCTTTTTTATCCCTTGCGTAGTGAGATACTTCCCGAGGTTTACCGTTATCGTAAAATGACTCATATTTTCCGACCCATTGGCCATCGATACGTTCGCCGCGCTCACTTTCTGTGCCGTCGTCAAAATAGGTTTCTGATTTCCCTGTTGGTTTACCTTCAACGTATTGATCTAGCGTCCGCAGCTTGCCATTGTTGTGGTAACGGCGTGATTCACCGTGACGCTGCCCTTGTCGCCATTGTTCGGAGGATTGCAGCTTGCCAGCGTGATAGCGCTCAAATTGGCCATCCTTAATTCCCATGTCGTAGTGGCTTTTTTCGAGCAAATGACCTTCGGTGTTATAACGCTCCGATGGTCCATGAAGCGGGTATTGGCCATTGTCAGCCTGCTTTGAGTCTTGGTAGTTACGTAATTCTTTAAGTTGGCCGTTGTTGTGGAAATACTTTTGCGTACCAGCGAGTAGATCCTGTTTATAGTTGAGAGCACTGGTGAGAATGCCCTCGGCATTAAAATATTGCTGTGGCCCGTCTAATGCACCATTAACATACTGTTCTTCAACTTGTAATTTACCTGCATCATTAAATTGCTGGCATTTCCCTTGGCGTTGCCCAGCGCTATATTGGCAGCGGCTGGTGAGTTCACCATTGGGGTAAAATGTCCGTTCTTCACCCTCGAGCAGATTGAGATTAAACTGGCTGCTGCTCGATTTAGTCCCGTCATCGAAAAAGGTTTCCCATGCTCCTTGGCGACGGCCTTCGGCATCGAAGCGGCCCGTCACTGTGGCTTGTCCATTGGGATTTTGTTCTAAATAAGAACCTGAGAGTTGGTTGTTCGCATAGCTCTGGCTTTGGGACAAGGTGCCGTTTTCATAGAAACTTTCCCATTTCCCGTGGCGCAGGTTATCGAGGTAGCTTTCTTGGGCTTGCAGTTTGCCACTGTTATAGAAACGTTTTACTTGCTCCTTTTTACCGTCTTTATAGCGCGTCGTTTGGCTGAGATGGCCGCTGCTGTTGTATTCTTTCCATTCGCCCGTGGGCACGCCTTTGGCAAATTGCTGTTCCTCAGTAACGGCGCCGCTCAAATCGAACATATGCCAAGTGCCATCTTGATAACCCTGCTGATAGTTTCCTTCGACTAGCTTGCTGTTATTGGTATGAAATACTTGCCATTTACCATTAGGGATCCCCTCGGAAAACTGCCCTAAGGTATAGCCTTGGTTGTCGCGTACTATGGCGATATCGCCATTTAAGGGCATGCCAGTGGCGAGATTGTAATAGCTGGGAATTCCGTCCTGTTGGCGGATTTCGACCATCATTGAGGAGAGATTTTGCGCTGCTTGTACATGGACACTGGTTAAGCTGGCTCCCGCAATCGCGAGGCTGATAAAGCGAAATGGCGTATTGAACATGCTGATTCCTTGCTCTGTTCTGGGTCTTAAGGCCGCGCGGTTTGCAGCCTATACAAGAATCCTAATTTTTTGCTGTTGAGTTTATTTATCGGGCTGTGCACTTATATACAGTGCACAGCGCCAAGGGTTAAGTTAATCGATTAAGCGAATATGCTTAGGCTAAAAAATAGGGAAAACATGGTCCGAGGTAATCACCGGCAGCGGTATTTCCTGATTTAAAAACTTGCCATGATTGTAGCTATTGATCACTTCTATCCAGCCATTATCCCTAAACTCGTATTGTTTACTATGAAACCTGCCCTGCTCGTCATAATTCGCTATTTCAAGCACATAGTCTTCGGTATTACGCAGTTCCCAGTGGCCGACTTGTTTACCTTGGTCGAAGCGTCCGTACCAATAGTGTCTCTCAGGATTTGGCCTTGGGTTAAAACCGAACTCACCATGGGTGTACACCCAGTCGCCATCCTGCTGCCCATTGCGGTATTCGCCCTTTTCATACAATTGGCCGTTCGTGGCGTAGCGTTGTACTAATCCTTCGGGTTTGCCATGGTTAAAGTTGATTAATTCAAGCAATTGCCCAGAACTTGTCTCATTACGGAATTCACCATCGAGCTCGCCTTGGGCATCATAGCTAAAGGTGAGGGTGGCATCTTCTTGTTGTTTTTTCCAAGCGCCAACGGGCTTGTCGTTGGCATATTGGCCGCGCTCGGCCACCCACTGTTCCCCTGTCTCATGGTTAATTTTCAGCATTTCGTAGGGGCCTTCGCGCTTGCCCTCTTTAAAATATTCCCGGGTAATCACTTTTACAGTTTGACTTCGGTTTAGGGTTTGCAGATATAAACCTGTCAATTGGTTATCGATATGCTCGCTGCGGCTGATTAACTCACCTTGCTCAAATGTTTCGCTGAGGACCCATTTTTTAAGCTTGTCCTCCTCTGTGTTAGAGGTAAGTTGACCGTCATTAAAGCGTTGATGCTTACGGTAAACCCAGTTGTTGTCTTGGTGTTTTTCTTCGATTGAACTGAGCATTTCGCCCTTTTCATTGTATTTAACCGCTAACTTCACATTCCATGGCGCCTCTATGATTTCCTTTTGGGCTATCTGGCCATTATTAAAGTAATCCAGTTGTTCACCGACTTTATAATCATTGTGGTAGCGGTAGTGGCGCTTTACCTTGCCATCGTCGAAATATTCGAAGTAATCCCCGTGTTTCTTACCTTTGACATAAGCTTGGGTCGAAATGATTTTACCAAAGCTCCAATTGGTCTCGTTGCCATGTGTAAGCCCATCCACCATAGGGATTTCGACGTGTAAGTTGCCATTGTCATAGTACTGGGTAATACAAGTACCACTATTACAGACTTTGCCCCTAAGCTTGCCCTCGCTATCAAAAAGCTCGCTTATACCGACCTCTTTGCCATCTTTATAGGTTGTTTTGTACCGGATCTTCCCACCTTCCCAGTAACCCGTTTCAAGGCCTTGTTTAACGCCATTTTCATAGTGCGATTCAACATACAATTGACCCGTGGCGATATATTTTTTGAGCAGGCCATGAAGTTGACCTTGCTCGTTGCGAAAGCCTTGTTCGTAGGGCTTGCCATCCTCAAAGTAGC
The DNA here is from genome assembly GCF_025653925.1 of Shewanella sp. SM68. Taxonomy (NCBI): domain Bacteria; kingdom Pseudomonadati; phylum Pseudomonadota; class Gammaproteobacteria; order Alteromonadales; family Shewanellaceae; genus Shewanella; species Shewanella sp. SM68. The sequence goes on along the minus strand of NZ_JAKKRU010000002.1, from coordinate 198,433 downwards.
ATTGATAAGCACCGCGAAATTGTTCGCTTGTGAGGGTTTTGCCAATTTTGTTATCGGCGAGGGCACTGGCGCAGAAAAGCATATCGTTATTTTTGTAATAAACTTCAGCCTTATAATTTCCGTCGATAACTTCGGTCGATTTTTTTAGATAGTATTGAGCCTGTTTTTCATCTTTGACAACCTTCCAATGGGCATCGAGTAACACCTTTTGTGAATTGGCATTGGCACTGGCACTGATAGTGATACAAATAAGTACCAGTGCTCCAAGGAGCAGTTTTACTGTAAATAGACGCATAACCGCTCCTTTTTATGGCAAAGGTTTAAAGGTGAATTCATAGGGGATGTCTACGGGGTTTTGAGAGAGAGTCATATAACTCACCTTCGCTGCAGGGCCCTCCACACTCAAATAGCGGCCATCGACCAGCGCCTCTTTAATCCGCAGTTCGGTGGTTTCGGGCAGTCGAATCGTTAGGGATTTGCCTTGGGCATCCTCGACTTTAAAGTAGTTCTTAAGATCTTTACTCGGCTCATTGCCATAACCGGTTTTTGTTAGCCAAGCTTGTAAATCGATTAACCAAGGACGTGGGTTAGCTGCCTGCTCTAAGGGTTGCCAACTGATATCACCTTGGCAATGGATTTTTCCTTGGATGTGTTTATCGTAGAAAAACTGCCGCTCGCGGTCGGGTGTCATCAGGGTATAGGCTGGTCCGTTTGGGGCATTGTGCTCAAACAGCCAAGTGACTTCGTGTTTTCCCTCTTTAAAACCTTGTTCTATTTCAGGTTTACAGGCACTCGCTAATGCGGCTGACATAGGAATATACAGATTATGGCCATTTTCAGTCTCAGGTTTTATCCCTTGGATCGCACTGATTTCGGCGTTTGATGGCTCAAGATCTTGATAGAGGAAGTTATTGAGGCTCGAATCGCCAAACTCGCTTAGGGGATTGGCCAGATTTTGGTTGTAGTCGGTAAAGGTCACAAAGCGGATGTTCTTGGTTTGGCTTAACTCCGGCTGTGGCTGGCTCTCCAGTATTACAACGGTTTTAGGGATTTCATCTAGCTTAAGTAGCAGGGCGCGGGTGCTAAGGTGATGAGGATCATCGACACCGATTAATTCCCCCAGCAGTTCCTTATCCGTCACCGTTAACCATTTGGGATAATCACCATCGCGACGGGCTTCGGCCATCTTTCCTTTAAATTGCTGAAAAGGAAGGTTAATGTTTTTAGTCTTACTCTGCTTTGTCACGACTTTAAATAGCTTTGCCTCGGCGTCGAGCACCTGAATGGTGAGGCTCGCATCGCCGAAGGCGTAAGGATTCGCGACCAGTTCATCCCACGACTTTTCGACTATCTTATTGCTTTCGGGGATAAGGGTTAGCTTGGCGGTGATATGATCTATCTGTTTGAGTTTATTGGCGGTGTTGTCCCAGCCTGTGGCGATAAGATCTACCGAAGACTCAATCGAGCGGTTGAAATTCATCGCCACACCTCTGCTGTGCTGCCAGAAGTGAATGTCTATCGGATTTCCACTGGCATCAAAGGCGGCTAAGTCTTCATAATGCACATTAGCAACCACATATCGCGGGCTTATATTATGCACAAAGCGCAATTGCAGCACTTCTGGAGTGTCAGCGCCCCATGGGCCAATATTATCAAGAATACCTTGTTGATCAGGTAATAAGGATTTTATAAAGTCCTTATCATGGGCTTTATATTCCCGAGGAACATCGCTGATGGAGTACAGCTCTTTTTGCAGATCATCTATATCACGCTCGGCATCGTAGTTAGCGTCGGCATGCCAAAGCATGTTCATGATATAAGGGCTATCCTTGGGCGCCATGGCGATGCGGCGGGTAAGGGTACTGCCTTTGCTCTCTTCCTGTTGAAAAAACGCCATGCTCTCTAACCAGCCGGTTTTGCGGTTAAGCTCGAACTTGCCATAGGCCTTAAAGTTGTCTTTCTCACCTTTTACTACTGCAAATAACTTATCTTCGGTCACTTGCTCAACCGTCCAAGTTAGGCGCGCATCCATGGGGGCGCTGATGCTATAACCGACCCTAGGCTCAAGCACCACAGGCAAGGTTGGAGCTTGTTTAAACAAGCTATTAAGATTCACCCAGTGGTCAAATAATTCCTTGATATCTTTTTGATCCATCTTGGCAATGGGAGTCAGTTGGCGGACTTCACCATTGTTAAATTCCACATTAAAGCCATCTTTAACCAACTGAAAGATTTCATTAGAGTTACCTTTAGGGTCGATATTACTTACCGGAATCGGCATGCCATAATCGCTAATTTGCAGCATATTAGGTTGGATAAAAAAACGGGCGTTATGGGTTAACGGCGTTGTTAAGCTGGTCGCCTTACCCTCTGCATTCTGTAATTGGTAATCCAGCAGCAGTCGTGCCTGCAGCACTTTGCGGGTTTCAAAGCCATCATTGAGGTTTATGGTGGAGATAATCTGATATTCACGCTCTGTGGGTATGTTGGTATTAACTGAATTGGAGGGTGACGTTGAGTTATCGCAGGCGGTTAACAAGAGTGTTATACCTGCCATTGTCAGTGTGATTGCGGCGTTAACTGCCTTGTATTTCACTATGGCCATTCGTACTCCTTTGGCTACGCATGTTATTGAAATGTAAACTCATTAATCTTTTTCTGGCGACATTATACACAAAAAATATCTGAGGCATAAAAGAAAACCCAAACCAAGCTTGCTTGATTTGGGTTTGTGTTGATCGCGGTTTTGCTGCGCGAGAGTGGCTAACTTAGTGGTTAACTCAATGGTGAGATGAGTGCCTAAAAAAGCCCAAGCTGATGGATTACAGCGAGAGGATCACGCTGGCGATTGCCGCACTCATGAGGTTGGCGAATACGCCAGCGGCAATGGCGCGAAAACCATTACGGGCGATAAATTCGCGGCGCTCTGGCACCATGCTACCCAGTCCACCGATCAAAATTGCCATAGTGGAAATATTAGCGAAACCACACAGGGCAAAAGTCACAACGGCCTGAGAATGGGCGCTCAGTTGGTCTTCGACTTTCATTAACTGGATGAAGGCTACAAATTCATTCACTACGATTTTTTGGCCAATGAGTGAGCCTGCAGTAATGGCCTCATGCCAAGGAATACCCAGCAGCCACGCCATAGGGGCGAACAGATAACCGAGTAAAAATTCGAAGCTTAACTGGTAACCGAACCATTCACCCACAGCGCCTAACATGCCATTCAGTAGGGCGATAACACTGACAAAGGCCAGTAGAGTGGCACCAATCCCGACAGAAATCCGCATGCCAGACATAGCGCCATCGGCTAAGGCTTCAACCACATTGGTGGCGCGTGGCAGTTCGACTGAGGTGATTTCATCGGCACTATTTTTGTCATTGTCGCTAGGCGGCATGAGGATTTTTGCCATCAACAGACCCGCGGGTGCCGACATAAAGGCGGCGGCGATCAAATAGTTAAGATCGACACCTAAAGCGGCATATCCGACTAAGGTACCGCCCGCGACTGAGGCTAAACCACAGCTCATGACCGCGAAGAATTGCGAATCGCTCATGTGCTTTAAATAGGGTTTAATCACCAGCGGCGCTTCAATCATGCCGACGAAGATGTTTGCCGTGGCAGATAAAGACTCGGCGCGGCCCGTACCCAGTAAACGCTGCAGACCACCACCAATAATGTTGATCACCTTTGGCATTAGACCAATATGATACAGGGCTGAAATCAGCGCCGAGAAAAAGATGATGATACCTAACACATTGATTGCAAATACGAAGCCGACTTTGCCCGTGGCGAGATCGCCAAACAGAAAGCCAATCCCTTCGTTGCCATAGGCTATCACGCTCGACACGCCCGCCGTAACAGACTGCAATACGGCCTTACCCGCAGGAACGTAGAGCACTAACAGGGCGAATATAATTTGTAAGCCTAGGGCTAAAATCACAGTGCGGTAGGGAATATTCTTGCGGTTCACTGACAGTAACCAAGCAAAAAACAAGATACTAATCATGCCTAATATCGCGATCATAAGGGGTTATTCTTTTGAGTTAAGGAAGAAGCCGCGCATTGTAGGCCGAGTCGCAGTAAGGGCAAGTCGAGGGCGTTACTGGGCTGTTACGATAAAATAGTCGAAAATAGCAACAGTTTAAGCTGCTGTTTATGCAGGAGAATAAAAGCTATTTTAGCTACTGTTGCCCAGAGGAAATAATATTTGTGCCTGTGGCAATAATCGAAATCATGCCACAGACGACTTTAGGCAGGTGTCGTAGTCAGTACTTTTTTGAAATGCAGCTTAAGTGACTGTTGCTTAAATGACAGTAGCTTAAGTGGCTGCAGTTTAAGTGACTGTCTTACCTAACCAAGGTTTGAGCTTTTTATCCCAGTAGGGCGGGTGGCCGATATGGGACTTTAAACACTCTATTATCACCTTGTACTTAGTCGGTAAATGGCGCCGCCTTGGGTAAACCACATAGACGGGCATCTGTTGCAGTGGTTTCCAATCGGGTAAGAGTTGGATCAGTTTTCCGCTTTGAAACTCATCACTGAGTAAATACGTGGCCACATAGCCTATGCCGCGCCCGGCAATCACCGCATTACGCACGGCTTCGGCTAAGTCGACACGGTAATTTCCCGCTACATGCACGGTTTGTTCTAGGTCATCCTTAGCAAAACTCCAGCGATCATAATTACGGCTCTTGCTTTGATAGATAACGCAATTATGTTGCGCTAATGCCTGTGGATGGTGTGGCACGCCATGCTTGAGTAAATAATCGGGAGAGGCGACCACCACAAAGTTAGTCTCGGCGAGGTGCTGGGCGATATAACCTTCGTTCAGCTGTTCATGGTTAGTGATCCACAGATCGAGGCCTTCTTCTAGCATGTCGGCTTTATGGTCGAACAGGCTTAGCTCAAATCGCAATTCGGGGTATTTTTGCTGCAACACTTCCAGCGCGGGGATAATGTGTAAGGTGCCAAAGGACTGGGAGGAACCGAGACGAATCGTACCGCTAATGTCATCGCGGGCATCCAGCATAATCGCATCGGCATTTTGCGTCGCTTCAAACACTTGCTCACAGTAATGGGCAAACTGTTGGCCCGCGTCGGTTAGCACTAAGGTGCGAGTAGTGCGCTGGACTAACAGCAAGTTCAGCTCGGCTTCCAGTGCGCCAAGCTGTTTGCTGACATAGGAAGTCGAGGTTTTTAACTTGGCCGCCGCTTGGGTAAAACTACCACTGGTCACCAGAGTGTGGAATATCACCATCTGGCTAGCTCTATGTTGTATCACGCTAGGCCCTCTAGAATCTAAATCGCTATTTTAAGCTAGCCTTGCCCTAACCGACAGCCGTTTGTGCCGATCGTGTGCTATTTCAAATCAAGCTTACCAAACGGCACACGTTAAAGTCAGTTGCCCTAAGTGCGATTCTTATTTTACTCTTGAGTTAAATCTTAACACCCACAAGCTAGGGAAGACGTGTTACCTGTGGTTAGCTTGTTCAATGGAGGAATAACGATGACACAACAAGACAAGCAAGCCTTAGCAGAAACAAGTCAGATACATGCCCAGAAAGTACAACCGATACCGCAGGAAGCCTTTGACTGGTATGACGAATATGCCCATGGCATTATCGATCGCCGTGAGTTTATGGGGCGGCTCGCAGGATTGGTGGCGCTAGGTTTTACCATGACGATGCTCACGGGCGCACTCATGCCGAACTATGCCCTCGCCGAGCAAGTCTCCTTTAACGATCCCAGTATTCAAGCCAGCTATGTTAAGTTTCCCTCGCCAAATGGTTACGGTGAAGGGCGCGGCTACTTAGTCATGCCCGATGAGTTATTGCTCGCGGGCAGTGCCGCAGGTGAGCCGAAAACCTTAGATCTCAGTAAAAAAGCCGCTGTGGTATTAGTGGTGCACGAAAATCGTGGCCTTAATCCCTATATCGAAGATGTGGCTCGCCGATTAGCCGCGCAGGGGTATATCGCCTTCGCCCCCGATGCGCTTTATTCCCTCGGTGGTTATCCGGGTAATGATGATGCGGGCCGCGCTATGCAAAGCAGTTTAGACAGAGCCAAAATCGAGCAAGACTTTATTGCCGCTGCGCAGTTTTTAAAATCCCATCCCCAAAGCAATGGCAAACTCGGTGCCGTAGGTTTTTGCTTTGGCGGCTATATCGTCAATATGCTGGCCGCCACGATTCCCGATGAACTCAATGCTGGCGTACCTTTCTATGGCACGCCTGCCGCTGCGGAACTGCGTAGCCGAGTGAAGGGACCGCTAATGTTGCAATTTGCTGGGCTCGATCAGCGGGTAAACGACACTTGGGCCGAGTACGAAACTCAGCTAAAAGCCAACAAAGCCGATTATGTCGCCTATCTTTACCCGAATGTGAATCACGGTTTTCATAACGACTCTACAGGACGATACGATAAAGCCACCGCCGAACTCGCTTGGGCGCGCAGCTTAGCCTTTTTCGATACTCGACTGCGTGGCTAAGTGGGAGTGAAGCTCCGCTTACTCTGATCTCGCTGATTCTGATTCAGCTTACTTTGATTAAGTCGATGAGTGACCGATTCTCGCGCTCTATATCATTCAAGCAAAAGCCGACGCTAGCGTCGGCTTTTATCTTAAGTCTCCCACATAACTATGCGGCTTTTATCTTAAATCTCCCACATCACTATGCGGGTTATTCGTGCTCGAGGATCACTTCTTTTAAGCTTTGGATGGTCTTCACATCGAGATTACCAGCTTGTGTGCTCCAGGTGAGTCTTAGGTAATTGGCTAAGTCTTTAATCTGCTCGTCGCTTAACTCATCAGCATATCCCGGCATAGCATAAAAGCTGGTGGTAGCGTTGTAATGCTGGCTCTGAATACCTTTTAGTATTACGGCGACGATATTGTGTGGACTCGCTTTATCTAAGGTGGCGTTTCCTGCCATCGCGGGGGCGACATTAGGACGACCTTCACCATTTTGACCATGACAACCGGCGCAGTAACCTTTGTAGAGCGTATAGCCTGGCAGTTCAGGTTTATGGCCGTTAAAGGTGAGGGCTTGTGGTGTAATATCTTCATCGGTATCAAGCAGATAGCTGCTAACCGCGCGCATATCATCATCGGTCAAGTGGCTAAAACTGTGATATACCACGGGATACATGCCGCCAAAGACAGTGCCTTTACGGGAGTAGCCTTCGGTAAACAGCGACTTAAGATCCTCATGGGTCCAGTTCTGCCTGTTAAGCTCGGCGGGGCGAATGTCCGATGCCTCTAGCCCTTCGATAATCGCGCCCTCAAAGTGCTTGTCCTGCTCCATGGCAAACATAGTGTCTCTTGGGGTGTGGCATTCACCGCAGTGCCCAAGGGCATTGACTAAGTAATTACCGCGGTTCCAATGTTCGCTTTTTTCCTTGCTCGGGGTAAATTCCTTGGCATCGTGGGCGACTAAGTTCCAAGCTTTTAGGCCAAAACGCAGGTTAAACGGAAAGTAAACATCATTGTCGCGATTGGCTTGCTTGATGGGTTTAGTACTCATCAGATAGGCATAAATCGCCTGAGTGTCTGCGTCCGTGAGCAGGCTGTAGGAAGTGTAAGGCATAGCAGGATAGAGGTTGCCGTTGACGCCAACACCGTGGTGCATGGCATCAAAAAACTCCTCGTAACTGTATTTGCCAATCCCAGTTTCTTTGTCTGAGGTGATATTGGTCGAGTACACAGCGCCAAAGGGGGTTTCGAACGGCAAACCGCCCGCGAGTTCGCGCCCGCCGACCGCAGTATGGCAGGCCACACAGTCGCCTATCTTCATCAGATACGCGCCGCGTGCGATGTCGTTATTCGTATTGCCACCTTCATCGGCAACGCTGCTGGAACAGGCGAGCAAACCTAGCCCTAAACTCAGGAGTAGATTGTGACTCAACAGATTTTTTATCCTACTAATGTGCGGGAAATAGCGCGAGAAATGGCGCAGATTGGCTGATGTCATCACAGGGTTAGCCCCTTAGTTTTGAGGATCAGATCTTTGACCGCCGCATAGTATTTTACGTAGCCAGTACAGCGACATACGTGTTCACTCAAGGCATCTTCAACGACTTTTTCAACTTGATCTTTAGCGATAGGTTGTCGCTCTAATCGCTCAAGCAGCGCGGTCGATTCGTTGACAAAGCCCGAGGTACACCAGCCACATTGAAACGAAAAATGCTCTAAAAAAGCCTCTTGTACTGGGCTTAGGGCGGTGATTTCGCCAAGGGAGTTTTGTCTAGCATGACCTTCGACTGTGCGGACGCGTTTACCATTAAAACGCTCTACACCATTGATGCAGGTACGCACCACTTCGCTCATGCCTTGCTCGTCGTCGACGATCACTGTACAGGCGTGGCATACGCCTGCGCCACAACCAAACTTAGTGCCTGTGAGGTTCAAGTATTCATGTAGAAACTCAATCATCATCACACCATCGGCGACTTCAATCGGGCCTACGGCTTGGTTATTAATGGTCAGTTTAATAGACTGGCTCATGCCATGGCCTCCTTAATTTTTTTCGCTGTCATAGGTAAATCGTAAAAGCGGACATGGGTTGCTTGATACACGGCTTCAATCAGCGCCGCGACCACAGGGATCATCACCACTTCGGCGATACCACGGCTGGGATCGTTATCAGACAACTGCGGCAATATGGTATGACGTTGATCCCACACGCCCACATGCCGCGCTAGCGGCACCTGATAGCGATTGAGGTTCCACGTACCATTGCCGGCGCCTGCTTCAAATGGCGGTAAGCCTTCATGCAGTGCATGGCCAATCCCCATCGCAAGGCCACCTTGAATTTGCCCTTCGACTAATTCTTTAACAATCACTTTGCCCGCTTCTAACCAAGTATGAGAACTCAGTAGCGTGACTTCGCCATTGCCTTCGTTTACGGCCACTTCAACCAAAGTGGCGCAGGGGGCGTAGTAAGTCACCATGGCATTGTTTAGTTCGGCCTTGGGATAACTCATGGCTTGACGATCGATCAAATGATAGCCATTAGATTTCATGCTGGCTTGACGCGCTTTGATACTCTTAGTCGTGTCGGAAGTGGCCGCAAACGTCGCGTTGCCTTCGCCGTATTGCAGCGCCAGCGCATCGAGTGCTAAACGCTCTTTAGTGCCAAGAATGTCGAAATCGGCTTCAGCCCAAGCCCAGCGATTAAAGGCATGGCCCATCACGCCGACCACTAAGCCCATGTCGTGGGCGCGTTTAGCGAGAATATCCAGCGACAATGGCGGAAAGCCCAAGGCGGTTAACTTGCCATCGACCCAGCGACCATCCCGTGAGTTATGCAAATTAGTTGAGCCCATTGGGGTGTTAAAATACAACTCGTTCCAAATCGATACCGCTGCAGGCCACAGGCCGTGGCGATAGATAACGTCGGCGGCGATGCGGGTGACATGGCTTTGGTAATAGGCCGACATAGACGCCGACGATGCCATGGCTTTAACGGGCGTCCAGCGTGGATTGGCCGCCATTTCATCTTGGCGTTGCTGCGAAATAATATAAGGATTATCGGTTTGCACTAATTGCATCGCATCCCAAATATCCACTTCGGCGAGTTTTACCTCATCGGCAAAGTTGCCGAGGGCATCGCTGACCACCACGGCTTGGGAGGTTTGCGTGCCTGTGCCCATTTCGATAAAGCCGATTTCTAGGGTGATTTTACCGTCTTTAGCTAGGCGAACCGCCGCACTTGGCGCCGCTGCGCCCGTACCATAATCTTTAGTGGCGATACCAAAACCGACGCCGTAACGCATCCCCGGATGTTTGGCCTCATAGTCCTTTTTATTCACCGCGCGGTTTTGCCACACGGGAGCTTGCTCGGCCATCTCGAGCATTTCGCGGTAACGTAAAGTACCGTTAGGAATCGCGCCTTGAGTATTGCGCTGGCCGGATTCCATCACGTTGGCGGCGCGCAGTTTAAAGGGATCAACCTTTAGCTCGTCGGCGATCTCATGGATCATACATTCCATCGCCGTCATCGATTGCAGCGTGCCATAACCGCGCATCGAACCTGCATCTGGATTACGCGACGCATAGGCGGTGGCGATAATATCGTTGCGCGGCGTGTAATAAATGCTTTGCATCGCCGTCGCGCCAACCGAGGTCACAGACGGGGTAAAGTTGACTCGTCCGCCGCCATCGACTGTCATCTGTGAAGTTAAGGCTTGGATTTTTAAGGTCGATTTATCCACCGCTAAGCGGCTTTTCATGATGAACGGATGACGCTTAAGGCCAGACTGGAATTGTTCGAATCTGTCATTGGCGAGTCGGATTGGCCCTTTGGCATAAACGGCCGCGATCACGCCGTAATAAGGAAATATCGAATGGTCTTTCGCGCCAAATCCACCGCCGATATAAGGCGAATGCACCACAAGATGTTTTACCTTGCCTGCCAGTGGGCTAGATAACAGCATGTGCACTGCCATCTCTTGAAAGTCCTGCGGCGACTGCGAGGTAATCACAGTATGAAAGGTTTGGCTAGTTGCGTCATACCAGCCGTTAAAGGCTTCGGGTTCCATCATCATAGGATCGATGATCTGGGTGCGATATTCCCGCTCTAACACTTGCCATTGTTGATTGGCTTGGGCGCTAGCAATCTGCTTATCTATCTCACCCGCATAATAAAGCCCGCGCTCAGACACAGTCCCTTTGGCATTCGGATTACCTAACCATTCTGGCTTGCGATCTTTTACGCTAGGGAAAAACAGCCCATCGTGGAGCGGGCTATATAAATCTTCCCTTGCGCCATTTTCACCTTCAACTCGAATAAGGCGCCAGCTGGCGTAAGGGTCTTTCGAGTCCGACACAAACGGCGTTTGCTCACCAAAGCGCAGTAAGGTCTGGTCAAATTGCAGCAAGGACTTAGCTTGCTTAAAAGCGGGGAAACTGTCGAACAACAATATCGCCACCGCATGACCTAAGTAGTCGGCGGTTTGCCCCTCGGCCAGTAACATGTTGTCACCGTAAAAATCGGGTAGCTTGATTTTGTCACGGGCCAGATCGGCCGCAGTGATCACTTTATAGGGCTTAGCCGACGCGGGCAGGTGGTCGAGGGAAAAGCCTTGATAAACATGGGAGGCATCGGCGGCGCGAAGTATAAAAGCGTAACCTTGCTGCTTGGGCCAGCCCTCCATGTCCATAGCGCGGTAATCACGGCCATAGACCTTTTGGCCTGTGACTTTCGCTATGCCGTCGTTACGAAACTTAGGTTTGGATTGACCATTAACCTGAGTTTGCCATTGGGCTGCCAGTTCAGGTGAGACAATCGCCGCATTCGCGCGACTCATTTCCCACAACAAAGGGGCCGAATATACGGCAACCCCGCCAATCACACATTGCTTGATAAAGGTCCGGCGTGACGTATTAGATGGTTCCATATCTCAACCTCAGTTGTGCTTCCGTGTAATATCAGCCGCGCTGCATGGTATCGCCCGATATAAGCTTGTTGTCGATCGACTTTTTATTGATTGTTGCGACATAGCTTTGATAAACACTGAATGTAAATTTACATTAGCCACGTTAGCATGTAGGGCCGAAAATGCAAATTTAGGCGGTTAATCGTTGCAGTTTTGACCAAGCTAAATCAGAGTGTAAAACCCGTGTTATCAGGCTTCTGCAGTGATGTTCGCACTGTGATTCAACTCAGTTACGTTATGCTGGTATTTTGTTCAGTGCTCTTTGCGCTGAGCCCTTGAGCAATGAGCTCAATTGGGGCTTATTTGCATGTCGAAATTGGCTCGCTTGCCAAACCCAAACCGCCTGACACCGCGAGACTTCATGTCACTGCAAGATCAAGAGATAGTGTTATTTGATGGCGATTGGTTTAGTCACATGCATTCATATCAACATTGTTAAATCAGTGCTTGCTTAATTACTTGATTTGTAATGCTAAAGTCATAGACAAGTGTACTCTATGTCGCTATCTTAGGTTTTTAACAAGGATGAGCTTTAATCGCGTACCCGCGATTCGAGTCACTTGCATCAGGACGATGTGTCTTTTCTCTTTCTTAGATACCCAACTCCTCCTGCAAATTGGTGAATATGCTTTGGCACTTATTTTCTTGTTGCTCAGTGTTTGTCGCACTGTACTGAGTGTTATGGGTTAACCGTTTCGCGTTGAGTTCGTTGAGTTCGTTGAGTTAGTGCGGCCTAACGGCCGAGGTGAATCAAGGTCGTGGGTCTTCAACCCACACCCGACCAAGGAGGACTGCTCGTCCTATCCTCCTTGGATGCTCCAAGACGCCCCCAACGGAGTTGAAAGCCCCTTGTGCTCATTGGCAAATTTGCTATCGCTTCCGAAGGATGCGTCCCTGCACCTGCGAAAGCTAGCTCGCCATCCATGGCGAGACTCACGCAATTTGCCTATTCGCCCTGCGGCAACTCCGAGGGGATGGGCGTATTCAATGAGCTTTGGTGTGATGTAAGATATAAAGTTTTTACTATTTAATAACAATGACTTAATTGCGGCAATAATACTGAAATTATTTTTGTCAGAGTGAATAGTAATCTGACTCAATTGATCAGGATATTGGGAGATAAATATGGCAGGACGTCAAAGTCAGCGGAAATTCTTTAATTTCTTACAACATGCTGAGCACTCTGGGAAAAGTTTCTCTAGGGAAGAGTTAATCGTAGCCTCTGGTTGGAAGGTCAGTACATTTGAAACCTATTACAACAAAGGCCAGATTACACAGTTTGTCACAGAGACCGGTGATGGCATTTTCCGCGCAATAAATACGCTGGATTTAACTTTTGTCGAGTTCCAAAAGCGATTATCCCAAAGTAAGCACTTTCAGGAGCTTGGTCATAAATGTAAATCGCAACTTTCCAAAGCGTTACTTAAAAAATCTCGCGATAACATGATGTTGGCGTTAGAGCTTTATAATCGTCCATCATTAGAGAATAAGTTAGACGGCTTTGTTTTGCTATTCTGTACTGCGTGGGAGCAACTTTCTAAAGCACGCTTAATTGAACGTGACGGTGAAGATAGTATTTTCGAGCCAGCAAATAAGAAAGGTATACGCCAGACGATTTCATTGAGGGCATGTTTGGCGCGTTTGTATGCTGATAAAGATTTAGTTCGAAAGAACATTGAAATGGTAGCTGATTGGCGTGATCAAGCTGTACATCTCTTAATGCCAGAACTACAAGCTATTGCCTCTAGAATATTTCAATCAGGTGTACTTAACTTTTCATCTGAATTTGAGGCATTTTCACAAGTGGCTTTTATATCGGTTCAACATACTGGAATGATGACTATAGTTGGTGATTTTAAACTCCCTGCAATGTCTTTATTAAAAACACAGTATGGTGCTGCAGCATATGAAATTCTTGAATTAGCAACCAGCATTCAGTATGAAGTTGAAAAAGCTGATGATATGAACTTTGCAATACCATTGAAGGTTCATTTGGTCTTTGCACAAGGTGAAGGGGATGCACAAGTGGTATTGACCAAGGCCTCGGGTACTGCAAGTGATCTTAATGAATTACGTCAAAAGCTAAAGGTTATAGAAAAGACGATAGATTTAGATAAGTCGCATCCGTATTCGCAGACAAAACTACAACAATTGGTAAATACCAAATTAGAAACCGATCGTGACCAGTTGAAGTTAGAGAAATGTATCCCAGGAAGAAATAAATTTACCGGAAGACCAGAGCTTAACAACCATTGTATTCAAGCGTGTATACAGAGACTTGCTTGGCAGCAATCTAACAATGAATATCATTACCATGCCAAGCTTGCAAACCGGCATCAATACTCTGAATCTGCTGTAACTGAACTAGTTAAGCGCATTACTCAGGAAGATGATTTCGTTGCTAAAGCTAAAAAAATGCTAAGTAAAAAGAAATAACCTAGTAAGGTTTCTGCTAAGAAAAATAAAGACCCCATTATTAAAAATAATGAGAAGAAATTATACAGGCATAGTTTTCGGGTGAAGGGACACTTTATCGAAAGCGTTAGCTATTTTCAAATAAGCACGAAGCCACCAACTAATGCTGGTAACTTCACTAAGGACGCCGAAGGATTTCCAAAAGAGGAACAGGCGTTTTTAACCTTTTGGTCGTGTGTGGGGGAGGGAGTCTCATGACCTTGATTTAAGAATGACTACGAAGTTTGTAACTACTGGTAGATGAGTATTTTTAAGTTTTACTCTGACACCATTTGTGATTACTTATTAAGCATGGTGTGTGGAATGAATAGATTACTATTTACGGTTATAAGAGGGATTTTTTTTCCGATTTTTCTGTTATTCGTTACAGCATGTGGTTCTAATGCAATTTCTTATCAGCCTACACTAATGAGTTACAGTGAGGCGTTGAATGTTGTTGAGGAATTAACTATGACGCAACACTCAGAATGGAAACCTGATGAATTTGGAATAACGGATAAATATGTTTTTTGGAATTACGGCTTTGTTACTAACTCATCGAGTTCTGCTGCAATAATTGCTGACACAGCAATAGTTGGGAAAAGTCAGGCTGAAACGAAATTAAACAATGAGCGTATTTACTTTAGAACAATTAAAGGTGTGAAGTTACTTGATTGGCAGCGCAAGTTTAAGCAGTGGTATGTAGTCTCATTAGTTGATACTGAAGATCGTATCACAAAGCACGCCTTGAGAACTCGAAGTCTTGATGATGCGAAGAGGTTTATGGATGCAATGGAGTCGATAATTAGGGAAAGAAAAGACTCGCAGTAGTAGCTTGACAATGATGATTATTTTTAACGATTTCTTGCTCTGGTGTGGAATGGGATTCCACGACTTTGATATTTTATAAGAGTTTTTATGAAAAAAATTAGTTTTTTTGGTATGAGCATAGTGCTTGCTTTGACACTTGTTATCGGCCTTGCAGTTGATTTTATAGTTGAATTTAAGTCTGAATCGATTTTTATGCAGATGAATATTTTTAGCTTCAAGTTATTATTTTCGTTACTTAGCATGCTCTGTGTGTATATTGCTATTGCAGTCACTTTTAATTTGAAACTGTTACCTATGCTTATAGGTAAAGATTATCCGTCAAATTACTTTAAATGGTCTAAATTTCGACTTATAGAAGTTTTCTTTTTATTTAACTTATGGGCTATGGGTCATTTTCAATATTTCACCGTCGTAATAGTTAATTTAGCTTTGGTTGAGTTGATACACTTATATTTAGTTTATAGAAGTATCAATAATAAGCTTGAGTCTACTATATAAATTGGTAAGTTGAGGACAATAAGGCGTGTGGAGTTGGCATAACTCTTTCAATGCGAAAAGTTAACTCTAATGCCACAGAAGTTCACCGATCCCCCGGCGAAGTTGTCGAAATACGCAGATAAAAATGCCGTGGCGACATCATGGATGATGGCGCAGGCTCGGGGGCACATGGATGTGCCATCTGAGCCGTTAGGCGATTTTTATTGGAGTATGAGACAGGTAACTAATGCATGTAACTTCGCTAGGGGCGGCAAGGGGAGATGCAAGAGGGGGATTGCTGTTGATCCCCTTCTTGCCCTGGTGTGGAATGGAATTCCACGACTTTGATTTTTTATTTTGATTTTTTATTTTGATTTTAAAGTTAGACATTAAAACTAAAAATAAGGGGCTACGACTCAGCCCCTTAATCGCGCATTTGTCTAATCTCCCAAGTGAAACTTGGGTACTAATGAGTACCAATGATTACTCAGGATCACTCCCTACTCAGGATCATAATCCAACACTGGCGCCAGCCACTTCTCCGTTTCGGCAATAGTCATCCCTTTACGCTTCGCATAATCTTCCACTTGATCGCGGCCTATATTACTCACGCCAAAGTAGCGCGATTTCGGGTGGGCGAAATACCAGCCCGATACTGCCGCTGTGGGGAACATGGCGTAGCTTTCGGTGATGTTCAAGTCGATGGTCTCATCGGGCTTGAGCAAGTCCCATAACAAGCCTTTTTCTGTGTGATCAGGGCAAGCTGGGTAACCGGGTGCGGGGCGTATACCTTTGTATTTCTCACGGATTAAGGCTTCGTTGCTTAACTGCTCGTCGGCCGCATAACCCCAAAACTCTTTACGTACCCGTTCGTGCATCCGCTCGGCAAAGGCTTCGGCCAAACGGTCGGCTAAGCATTTGAGCATGATGGCGTTGTAGTCGTCGTGGTTGGCTTCAAAACGTGCCACATGTTCGTCTATGCCGTGGCCTGTGGTCACCGCAAAGCCGCCCATGTAATCGGCGACGCCTGAGTCTTTTGGTGCAACAAAATCGGATAGGCAGAAGTTGTCGTTGCCGACACGTTCAAGCTGCATCCGCAGGTGATGTGTGGTCATTTCGACTGTGGTACGCGACTCATCGGTGTACAGCTCAATGTCGTCGTAATTGACGGTATTGGCTGGGAATAAGCCGATAACTGCTTTCGCCGTGAGCCACTTTTCTTCGATGATTTGCTTGAGCATGGCCTGACCATCGGCGAATAGCTTCTGTGCTTCTTCACCGACCACTTTATCGGTGAGGATTTCGGGGTAGTGGCCGTGCAATTCCCACGAGCGGAAAAACGGTGTCCAGTCGATACGCTCGACTAAGTCTTCTAATGGATAATTATCAAATATTTGGCGACCGAGCACGTTTGGCGTGAACGGGGTGTAGTTGGCCCAATCGTGTTGGCAGCGGTTTTCACGGGCCGCTTCGAGTGACACTATCTCTTTGCGCTTGGCTTGGGATAGACGCTTAGTACGCATGTCGTCGTATTCAGCATAGGTTTCGTCTATGGTCGCTTGGCGTGTCTCGTTGTTGATGAGTTTACTCACCATAGGCACGGCGCGGGACGCATCGGCGATATAAATAGCGCCATGGGGATAATGGGGCGCAATCTTCACCGCTGTGTGGATTTTAGAGCAAGTGGCGCCGCCGATAATCGCCGGAATGGTTAAGCCTTCGCGGTGGAAGGTTTTCACGTTATGCACCATCTCGTCCAGACTCGGCGTGATGAGGCCCGACATGCCGATGATATCGATATTGTGTTCTTTCACGGCGTCGAGAATTCGCTCCACCGACACCATCACACCTAAATCGAATACCTCAAAACCGTTACAGGCGAGCACCACGCCGACGATATTCTTGCCGATATCGTGCACGTCGCCTTTTACCGTCACCATCAAAATCTTGCCGTTAGATTGGCCTTCGACCTTTTCTAGCTCGATATAAGGGTTTAAGTAAGCCACGGCTTTTTTCATTACCCGCGCCGATTTCACCACCTGCGGCAGGAACATCTTGCCCGAGCCGAACAAGTCGCCGACCACGTTCATGCCGTCCATCAAGGCGCCTTCAATCACATCCAGTGGACGTTTCGCTTCTTGGCGAGCGGCTTCGGTATCTTCATCGATAAATTCGGTAATGCCTTTGACGAGCGCATGGGATAAGCGTTGACTCACTGGCCAGCTGCGCCATTCTAAATCTTCTTTCTTACCGACCTGCGCGCCATCACCGCGGAATTTCTCTGCGATTTCAAGTAACTGCTCGGTATTGCTCGAGCCTTCCACTGGGCAGGGCAAGTTAAGCACCACGTTTTCGACCCGCACTTTAAGCTCAGGATCGATATCGTCGTAAATGGCTAACTGGCCCGCATTGACAATGCCCATATCCATGCCGACTTTGATGGCGTGGTACAGGAATACCGCGTGAATCGCTTCGCGCACTGGGTTGTTACCGCGGAATGAGAACGACACGTTCGATACGCCGCCCGAAATCATTGCGTGGGGCAGGGTGGTTTTAATCGCTTTAATGGCATCAATAAAATCGACGGCATAGTTGTCGTGTTCATCGATACCTGTGGCGATGGCGAAAATATTCGGGTCGAAGATGATGTCTTCGGGCGGAAAGCCGACCTTATCGACCAACACCCGATAGGCGCGGGTACAGATTTCGATTTTACGCGCCTTAGTGTCGGCCTGACCTTGCTCGTCGAACGCCATGATAATGGCCGCCGCACCGTAGCGTTTCACTAAGGTGGCTTGCTCAATAAACTTGGCTTCGCCTTCTTTGAGGGAAATAGAGTTAACTATGCCCTTGCCTTGAATACATTTGAGGCCAGCTTCGATGACTTCCCACTTAGAGGAGTCGATCATAATAGGTACGCGGCTGATGTCGGGCTCAGAGGCTATCAAGTTTAAAAACTTGTGCATGATCTCGGCGCCATCGAGCATGCCTTCGTCCATGTTGATGTCGATGATTTGCGCGCCGCTTTCGACCTGCTCGCGGGCGACATCGAGCGCTTGCTCAAACTTGCCTTCTTTGATCAACTTTAAAAACTTGGCCGAGCCTGTAACGTTGGTGCGCTCACCCACGTTAACGAACAGGGATTGGGCGTCGATAGTCAGTGGTTCCAAACCTGCCAAGCGGCAAGCGACCGGAATGTCCGGCAAAATACGTGGATCGTGACGGCTCACCGCTTCGCGGATCACGCGGATATGTTCAGGCGTACTACCACAACAACCCCCGATAATATTAAGCATGCCTTCGCGCGCCCAATCTTCGATCACGTTCGCCATGTCTTCTGGGGTTTCATCGTAACCGCCAAACTCGTTCGGCAGGCCCGCATTCGGATGCGCCGACACATAACACTCACTGATGCGGGATAATTCTTCCACATAGGGGCGTAATTCTTTTGGCCCAAGTGCACAGTTAAGACCGATAGATAAGGGCTTGATATGGCGAAGGGAATTGTAAAAGGCTTCGGTCGTTTGGCCAGTCAGTGTGCGGCCAGAGGCATCGGTAATGGTGCCCGAAATCATGATCGGCAATCTGTCTTTAGAATGCTGACCGAATAAGTCATCGAATACGGATTCAATCGCAAACAGCGCAGCCTTGGCGTTTAAGGTATCGAATATGGTCTCGACCATAATGATATCCGCGCCGCCTTCAATCAGCGCCTTAGTGGATTCTTTGTAAGCAGTCACTAACTCATCGAAGCTGACGTTGCGGTAGCCTGGGTCGTTCACATCAGGGCTAATCGAACACGTACGGTTAGTGGGGCCTAACACACCGGCGACATAGCGCGGAATGCCTGTGGCAGCAAAGGCTTCATCACAGGCTTCACGGGCGAGGCGCGCGCCGACTAAGTTAATTTCGGCGGACAGCGACTGCATGTCGTAGTCGGCCATGGCGATGGTGGTGGCGTTAAAGGTGTTGGTTTCAATGATGTCGGCACCGGCGTTTAAGTAGTCGGTGTGAATTTGTTTGATGATGTGAGGCTGTGACAAGACCAATAAATCGTTGTTGCCTTTGACGTCAGTGTGCCAATCTTTAAAGCGTTCGCCGCGATAGTCCTCTTCTTCCAGCTTGTAACCTTGGATCATAGTGCCCATGGCACCGTCTAAGATCAGAATGCGCTCTGCAAGCTGTTTGCGTATGTCTGCCAATATCTGGCCGGCTTTGGTAGAGGGTATCGTCATAAATAGTTACCTTAAATACAGCTAAGTTAAGTCCAAAAATCGGCCATTGTTATGCTAAGTGCATTTTATTGTCGTCAGCCGACATTTTTTGAATACTTGTTCTTAAAAATTTGTTTTGGACATTTAAACGTATAGACGTCCATAATACGCGACTTATGATTGTCAGGGCAAGATGAAAGTCAAAGGCATTAGGAGCGAGAATCTAGAATCTAGAATTTAGGCCCTCGGCTTGAGTTCCTAGCATCTAGTCCCTAACTAAAAAGGCATATATGAAACAAGTTCGATTGTTATTGTTACGCCACGGTGAGTGTGAAGGCGGCGCTATCTTGCGGGGTCGTGTGGATGTGCCTTTAAGCAAAAAGGGTTGGCAACAAATGTCGGCTGCAGTTGAGTCACAGGCCAGCGTGTGTAGCGCGATTTATAGCTCGACTTCACGCCGCTGCGCCGATTTTGCCCACGCTTTTGCCGCCGAGCTGCATTCGACGGCGGCACAGATATCTGAGTCAAGGCCATTGCAGGCGCAGTGTTTGTCGGGTTTACAGGAAATTGATTTTGGTGATTGGGACGGTTGTCGGCTCGATGAACTGTATCAACAAGAGGGCGAACGCTTAGCGGCGTATTGGCAAGACCCTTGGCAAACTCCGCCGCCTAATGGTGAAACTATGGCAAGTTTTGAGTCGCGGGTGAATGGGACGATTGACCAGATACTCGCCGCCGAGTTTGAACGATTGACCCTTGACTCACATAAAATGGGTAATGAAAACAGTGCCATTAATGAAACCGCTGATAATATGCCTGCCACTCAAGTGTGGGTCGTGACCCACGGCGGGGTGATCCGTCACTTAATGGCGCGTGCCTTAGGGGTTGAACGGGCGGTGGGGTTTTATAGTCAACTCGATTTACCCGTGGCGGCCGTGGTGAGCATTAATGTGCTGCAAGATGAACAGGGTGCCTGCTATTGGCGTTTAGATTGGCCGAGTGGGCGCAGGTGTTGAGGCCTTATTTCACGACCTAGGAGTTATGGTTTAGGCGTGATCGTTTGGCGAGAATAAGCTGACATGAAAATATTCTGATTTAAACAGCATTGCCTAATGGGATAGATGTAGGATAATGCTTTTCCCTGACGTTTGAACGAGATAGCGTATTACATGCGCAATGAGTGATAACGTCGCAGAAATAGGTGTTGGGAATAGACTCTCTTTGTTCGAATCGCTCCGCTGTTTTAATTAATAGTGGCGTTGTTAACAAAGAGCATATCAACCCAAACATAATAGGGAATCGGGGAGCTGCTCGTCAGTCAGCCCGAACTGTGCCCGCAACTGTGAGTAGTTTAAAGAAGCACCTAGATTCTAGATTCTAGATTCTAGAGCCTAGCTCCTTCTTTTCTACAAGTCAGGAGACCTGCCTATTTCTGTTATCGCTGCGTGCAGCCTTAGTTCTCGAGCGGGTGACTCGAGGGAGCAGATGACAATGTGTACAACCTTTTTTTATACAGGTTTGGACTCGATAGGAGCGCCGCTTAGGTGAAACTTTCTGCAATCCAAACTAACAGCCCCGTGAATGACAGTGACACTAACCCGTCATTGAGCCCATCAGTCGCACTTAATGTGAGCCAGTTGAGCTGGTGTATCGATGGCAAAACCATACTTTCCAATATTAACTTTACGCTGCCAACGGGGCAGATGCTGGGGCTGATTGGCCCTAACGGTGCGGGCAAGTCTAGCTTGCTGCGCTGTTTGTATCGGTTTGTTCGCCCGACTCAGGGCAAAATTACCCTTTTTGATCAAGATATTGAGCGCTTGTCGCCCAAGGCGTTTGCCTGTCGCGTCGCCGTAGTACAGCAGGATACACCGCACTATTTTGACCTCACCACAGAGCAATTGGTCAGCATGGGCTTAACGCCCCACAAGGGTATGTTCGATACCAATTCGAGCTGTGATACTGAGCGTATTGCTAAGGCTTTAGAGAAAGTCGGCTTGAGCCATAAGATGCACCAACAATATGAACACTTATCCGGCGGTGAAAAGCAACGCGCCTTAATTGCCCGCGCCATAGTGCAGCAGCCGCAGCTTTTAATCCTCGATGAGCCAACGAACCACCTCGATGTGCGCTATCAAATTCAAATCCTCGAATTGGTGCGTAGTCTTGGCATCAGCGTGATTGCCTCTATTCATGATCTTAATTTAGCCAGTGCCCTGTGCGACAGTTTGTTGTTGATCCATAACGGGGAAGTCAGCGCTATGGGGACGCCAACCGAAGTATTAACCGAGGCGCGAATTGGCGATGTGTTTGGCGTGTGTGTTCAGGTATCGCCCCATCCACAACATAAAAAGCCCTTAATCAGCTATTTTTATGGTTACCACCATGTAGATCATGGCCTGAACGAGCGAGGCGAAGGTGGATGACTCAGGGGAGTAAACAATATTTCATCTCATATTTGGGGCGTATCGTGACACCGTTGACGAGACAACAACTGATGCTGCTAGTATTAGGTATCATCACTTTGATAACGCCTATTGCCGCGACAAGTTTTGGTGCGGCGAACATCAGTTTTACGGATGTTATTCAAGTATTTATCAATAAGGCGACGAACCTCACTCAAGCCAATGGCATGACTGAACGCATTGTGATGGAGCTCAGGCTACCGCGCATTTTACTGGCTTTTGTGGCGGGTGCGGGTTTGTCACTGGCGGGCAGTGTGTTGCAAACCGTGACTCGCAATCCGCTCGCCGATCCCTATTTGTTTGGCATTAGCTCTGGCGCGTCCTTTGGCGCTGTGGTGATGTTGACCTTATTCACGGGCTCTGGATTTTTTGATAATGCGGGCATGGCGGCACATTCTGGGCTTTTTAGCGGTTCGGGTGCCTTGTCTGGTTTGCTTTGGTTTAGCTTGCCCTTGGGCGCTTTTATTGGCGCCAGTTTGTCGGTGCTGATAGTGCTTGCCTTGTCTGGCCTTGGGCTTAATAGCCAAGTGGAGCGCATGTTGCTCTCTGGTGTGGCGACCTCCTTTATGTTCGGCGCATTAACGAGTCTGTTGTTGTATTTCGCCAGTCCGCAGGCGACAGCCTCTGTGCTGTTTTGGAGTTTAGGCAGTTTTGCAAAGGCCAGTTGGTCCTTGTTAGTACTGCCAACACTGGTGATTGGCGCGAGTTTATTCATTATTTTAGGCATGAAACGGCAGATCATGGCGTTGCAGGCGGGGGATGAAACGGCGCATACCTTAGGGGTGAATGTGCCTAAGCTGCGGCTCAATATGTTGCTGCTCTGCTCCTTGATTACCGCTATTTTGGTGGCTACCTGCGGCGGTATCGGTTTTGTCGGGTTAATGATCCCCCATACCGTGCGTATGCTGTTTCCCGGTCGTCAACCGATTTTATTAACGGCGTTGGTGGGCGGCTTATTTATGGTGTGGATTGATGTATTAGCGCGCTGTTTATTGGGTAATCAAGAGTTGCCCGTGGGCATTATCACGGCCGCCATAGGTAGCATGTTCTTTTTGCTGATTTTACGTAAGCGTAGAGTCATGGCGTAAATACAAGGTCATGCCGTAGGCACACCTAGTCAGGACGTAAACCCAGAGTTAAGTCGTCATCCTAGAGTCATGTCGTAAGCGCAGGCTGGCGGGATAATCAGTATTTCTGTTGATATCCCACCCGCGATTGGAAATGCACAATTGGACATGTTCGTCATAGACGCGGGATGCGTTGTGGTTATTTAATGTAGATTACAAAGTGGAGTGTGGATGTCTCAGTCAGCCGTGTCTTTTCAAATAAGCCCTGTGAGTAAAGCGCAGGATCTGGTGATTCTGCAGAAAATTGATCTTAAGACTAAGCCGCCCGGTGCCTTAGGTCAGCTCGAATCCTTAGCCTTGCAGATTGCCCGCGTGCAAGCGACTGATTTGCAACAAACGGAGCAGCCACAAACGGATGTGCTCAAAATAGTCCATCCAACCATGTTAGTGTTTGCGGGGGATCATGGCATTGCCGCAGAAGGCGTGTCGATTGCCCCTAGCGAAGTGACTCACCAAATGGTGCAAAACTTTGCCCATGGCGGCGCGGCGATTAACGTTTTTTGTCGGCAGGTGGGCTTTAAGCTCGAAGTGATCGATTGCGGTATGTTAACGCCAGTTGAAGGGGTTGAAGGCATTATTGATCAACGTCTTGGTGCTGGAACGGGGGCAATCCATTTAGAGCCCGCAATGGCGCTTGAAACCGTCGATAAAGGCTTTGCGATGGCGCGCGATTTGATTGAACGTCACCATCAAGCGGGTTGTAACTTAGTCGCCTTTGGTGAAATGGGCATAGGCAATACCTCCTCTGCTGCGGCCATTATGGCGGCGATCATGCAGCTGGATGTGATTGATTGTGTCGGCCGTGGTACTGGCATTAATAGTGAAACCTTAGAACGTAAATTGATGCTGATTGAGCTCGCGTTATTGCTGCATCAAAGCGCCTTAACTGGGCCTAAGTCAGTGTTAGCTTGCCTAGGAGGTTTTGAAATTGTGCAGATGACGGGGGCTATGTTAGCCGCCGCCGAACGTAAAATGCTGGTGGTCGTGGACGGTTTTATCGCGACAGCGGCGGCATTAGTCGCGGTGCAAATCGCCCCTAATGTGCGTGATTATTTGATTTTTGCCCATCAATCCGATGAGCAAGGTCATCTGCGAATGTTAGAATTTTTGCAGGCTAAACCTTTATTATCCCTAGGGCTGAGATTAGGCGAAGGTACGGGGGCGGCCTTGGCATTGCCGCTTATTCAAGCCTCAGTAAATTTTTACAATCAAATGGCGAGTTTTAGTGATGCGGGGATTGAGGCTGTTGTATGATGTGCTCTGCTAAGTCGCTTATTTTACTTATTTAAAATAATAGCCTTTAGCCAACCGTTTTAATTTTAAACCTTGCAGCAAGTGTGAATTCACTAAGGATGCTTTATGTCAGAACGCGAAAGCTGGCACAAAGAGATAGATTTATTTTTAGTTGCCATGGGCTATTTTACCCGCATTCCTATGCCTAAGTGGGTCGAAGTCGATAGCGATAAGTTGAATAAGGCCAGCCGTTATTTCGGTCTCGTCGGTCTTCTGGTCGGTTTGTTAAGCGCCATAGTGTTTTGGCTGACGCAGAACTGGCTCCCCGCTGGCGTTTCTGTTCTTTTAGCTATGTTGGTTGGCGTCTTGCTCACGGGCGGATTCCACGAGGATGGCCTAGCCGATACCTTCGACGGTTTTGGCGGGGGTTGGACGGCTGAAGACAAGCTGCGGATCATGAAAGACTCGCGCCTTGGCAGTTATGGCGCACTGGCACTGATGTTGGCTTTGCTGCTGAAATGGCAGTTGTTAGTCGAGTTGGCCCTGTACGATCCTGTAGTCGCGGGTTCAGCACTTATCGTCGCGCATACTGTGAGCCGTGTGGTATCAGCCAGTATCATCTTTAGTGAAAAATATGTCCGCGATGACGAAACCAGTAAGTCTAAGCCGCTATCGCAACATCAAGGTATAAATGAGCTGCTTATCCTGATCGCCAGCGGCGTATTAGTGCTGTTATTCCTCAAGGGGTTAGCGGCATTGTCATTGCTATTGGTGATGATAGGACTGCGCCGTTTGATCATAGTGATCTTTAGACGCCAGATTGGCGGTTACACGGGTGATACCTTAGGCGCGGCGCAGCAAATATCTGAAATCGTGTGTTATTTTGTATTGCTCGTTGTGGGTAACATACTGTGATCCACCTCGTCCTAGGCGGCGCCCGTAGCGGTAAGAGTCGCTACGGCGAAGCCTTAGTGCGTCAGTACACTGCGCTTGGCTTCGATGCTTGCTATGTGGCGACGGCGCAGGCGCTAGATGATGAAATGTCGACACGTATCGCCAAGCATCAAGCGGGACGATTGGACGATGGTATCGAATGGCAATTGTTTGAAGAGTCGCTCGCCCTCACTGCACTGTTAAAACGGTTAGCAAAACCTGGGCGAGTGATTTTAGTAGACTGTTTAACCCTTTGGTTAACGAATCAATTACTTGCATCGAACCTTAATATCGATGATGAACCCGCACCGACTGAGTGGAATGCGACTGACTTTGCCGTTTCAACCTCTGCTACTTCAATCTCTGACGATAAAGCTTATGCGAGTTGGCAGGCCGAGAAAACAGCTTTTGTGGATTCCCTCGTCGAGCTTGAGGGAGTGGTGATTTTGATCAGTAACGAAGTCGGTTCTGGCATAGTGCCCTTAGGTGAGTTGAGCCGACAATTTGTTGATGAAGCAGGCTGGTTAAATCAAGCCGTGGCGACCTTAGCGGACAATGTCACCTTAGTGGTTGCGGGTTTACCCTTAGCATTGAAACCACTTTAGACTTTGTGCTCAGTCCACGTTTTAAGCTTAAGTTGCATACTTAAGTGATTTTTAGACTGAACTGTTATGTTAATGACTGCAAACTAGAATAAGCCTTTTAAACCTATGTCCTCTCCAAACACAGACAACACAGCCTGTGCTAATGCACTCGATACCGCTGACACTCCTGTAGTTAATACGCCCGCAATTAATACGCCTGCGGTTAATTCACCTCGGCGCGCGGCAGTCTTAATGGTGCAGGGCACTACATCGGATGCGGGCAAGAGCACCTTAGTCGCAGGCATTTGTCGTTTGCTCGCTCGTCAGGGGATTAAGGTTGCGCCCTTTAAGCCGCAAAATATGGCGCTCAATAGCGCTGTTACTGTCGATGGCGGCGAGATTGGCCGCGCACAGGCCTTGCAAGCCGTGGCCTGTTATCTTGAGCCCCATACCGATTTTAATCCCATTCTGCTTAAACCAAGCTCGGACACGGGCGCGCAAATTATTGTTCATGGCAAAGCCCTGACGACACTCGAAGCCTCGGCCTTTTTTGGGCCTAAATCTAAGGATTACAAGGCAATGGCGCTTGGCGCTGTGCTGGAGTCCTTCGAGCGATTGACGGCCCAGTATCAAACCATAGTGGTTGAAGGCGCGGGTAGTCCAGCGGAGATCAATCTGCGTGAAGGTGATATTGCCAACATGGGATTTGCCGAAGCTGTGGATTGCCCTGTGATTATCATTGCCGATATTGATAAAGGTGGCGTATTTGCCCATTTGGTCGGGACCTTGGCCTTGTTATCAGAATCCGAACAGGCGCGGGTAAAGGGCTTTGTGATCAACCGTTTCCGTGGTGATATTAGCCTGTTGCAATCAGGGCTCGATTGGCTTGAAGCTTATACGAGCAAGCCTGTTTTAGGTGTGTTGCCTTATCTGCATGATTTACATCTCGATGCCGAAGATGCGCTGATAAGCTCGCCGACTAAAGGCGCTAACAGCCGCTTAAAAGTGCGGGTATTAGTGTACCCAAGGATCAGTAATCACACGGATTTTGATCCGCTGCGGCTGCATCCCAATATTGATTTTGACTATGTGTCGTTGCAAACCCAAGCCGCGAGTCACGCGACTCATTTGCCCGCCGCCGATGTATTGATCTTGCCCGGCAGTAAGAATGTGCGCGCCGATTTAGCTTTTTTACGCCAGCAAGGCTGGGATAAAGATATCGCCACACACCTGCGTTACGGCGGAAAAGTGCTAGGCGTTTGTGGCGGCTATCAAATGCTAGGCCAAAGCATTGCCGATCCCTTAGGCATTGAAGACAGTGCGGGTGATACCGCAGGACTTGGCTACCTGCCGCTGAGCACAGAACTCAAAGCCGAAAAACAGTTACGGCGAGTGAGAGGTGAGCTAACGTTACTTGGGCAAAAGGTTGCTGTGAAGGGCTATGAAATCCACTGCGGTGAATCAAGCTATCTTATCCCTAGGCTTGAACAAACAAATGTGCCCTTGCAGTTAATCCCTGAATCCACATCTGTGAGCTTTGCCGATGGCCTGCAAAGCGATGACGGGCAAATCTTAGGTACTTATTTACATGGGCTGTTTGATAGCCCCGATGCGTGTCAGTTGATTTTGCGCTGGGCAGGATTAAACGATGCTAAGGCGATAGATATCAATCAAATACGTGAGCAGCAACTCGATCGTTTAGCCGATGTGTTAGCCGAGCATTTAGACATGCAAAAATTACAGCCAATTTTAGAAGCATAAGTTTTAGAAGCAGACATTTTTAGCAGCAGAGTGAAGAGAAGACCATGACAGCACAGAACGACAACGAACAAGCGCAAATCAAGGCCGAACGCCACAAGGCTCGTCAACAGAAAGTGAAAGCAGGTGTGGATGCTAAAATTGCCGCCGCCCAAGAGGAGAAGGGGATTCTGCTGGTGTTAACCGGTAACGGTAAAGGCAAATCGACCTCAGGTTTTGGCACTGTGGCCCGCGCCGTCGGTCACGGTAAAAAAGCCGCTGTAGTGCAATTTATCAAAGGCACTTGGGAGTGCGGTGAGCGCAATTTACTCGAAGGTGCAGGGGTTGAGTTTCATGTAATGGGCACAGGTTTTACCTGGGAAACCCAAGATAAAGAAAAGGATACCGCCGCCGCTGTACTCGCTTGGGAAGCCGCCGAAAAGCTGCTGCAAGATGAGAGCATAGATTGCCTTATGCTCGATGAACTCACCTATATGGTGAGCTATCACTATCTGGATGTGGAACGCGTGCTTAGCGCACTTAAAAATCGCCCACCGATGCAGCATGTGATTATCACTGGCCGTGCTTGCCACCGTGCAATCATCGAGCTTGCAGATACGGTCAGCGAAGTGCAGCCGCTGAAACACGCCTTTGAAGCGGGTATCAAGGCACAGCAAGGTTTTGATTACTAATCGAACCTTAAATGTCGGCGCATAAGTGACGCAGCATTGTTGGTTGCAATGTTAAGTAAGACGCGCGAATGGCTTTAGCACAGGCATAAAATGCGCTAAGTTTGAGGACGAGTAACTGCCTATTAGTGACTAGCAACTAGCGACAATTTGTTGTTAGTGACTATGGGTTAGCTTCTAGCCGTTCAGTGTTCAAAGCGTTCTCAAGGATGATCCTATGAATAAGCGTATCGTGATTTGTGCCGATGGGACTTGGAATCGGCCCGAGAAAGATCTTATGGTCGATTTCCCCACCAATGTGCTGCGCCTCGCGCGGGCGATTAGCCCTTTGGCCAGTGACGGCAAACCCCAACAAGTATTTTATGATTGGGGTGTGGGTTCCTATTACGATCAAACCATTGGTGGCGCAACAGGGCGCGGTTTACATAAAAACATCATGGATGGGTATCGCTATATAGTGCAAAACTATTCCCCCGGCGATGAGATTTACCTCTTTGGCTTTAGTCGTGGTGCTTACACAGTGCGTTGCCTGTGTGGCTTGATTAATAACTGCGGCATACTCAAACGTCCCGATGCGGCGTTGATTCAACAAGCTTTCGACCACTATAAAAAAAGCAGTGCGCCCTTTGCGCCTGATGGTGAAAAATCCCTCGAATTTAGAGCGAGATACAGTCATGAGTCTCGGGAAATCAAGTTTGTTGGCGTGTGGGATACAGTGGGCGCTATGGGGATCCCTATTTCATTTTTAGGCTTGTTCGAAGATAAAGACGAGTTTTACGACACTAAAATTGGCCGCAATGTGCGCGTTGCCCGTCATGCCTTAGCCATAGATGAACATCGCAGTGATTTTGAGCCGACCATTTGGCAACTACGCGACAATATGGACATGCAGCAAGTGTGGTTTGCGGGTGCCCATAGCAATATTGGCGGCAGTTATAAACCCGATAAAGACGGTTCATTGTTGTCGGATATTGCACTGTTGTGGATGATATCCGAGGCGCAGAAATTTAATTTAAGCCTAGAGCCACACTTAGCCGCGAGTGTGCATCCAAATCCGCTCGCGACCTTACATGACTCGAGACGCAGTTTTTATCGGATAAAACAGGAATATTTGCGACCACTCGACCCTGAGCAAGTCCCAGTACTTTTGCATCATTCGGTGAAGACCCGCTGGGATCAAGATCCTCAGTATCGCCCCAAGAATCTACAAACTTATATCGAACACTATGGCTGGCCAGAGCCGCTAGTTTAACTCTATAACCCCAAGTGACCTGAAGAGACTACGCCTGCATCTTTAGGCGGTTTGGGGATAAATACTAAGGCATATCATGATTAAGCGACACTTAGCTGGACTCGTTTTTGGGCTCAGTCTGTTTCTCCCTCATAGCGTATTGGCGCAGCCCGCTAAACGCATTATTGCGCTCTCGCCCCATGCGGTGGAAATGCTTTACGCCATAGGTGCGGGCGATACGATTGTGGCCGCAACCGATTATGCGGATTATCCCGAGGCGGCAAAAAATATCCCGCGTATTGGTGGTTACTATGGTATTCAAATGGAGCGGGTGATGGAGCTTAATCCCGATCTGATTGTGGTGTGGGATTCGGGTAATAAAGCCGAAGATATCAACCAGCTTAGGACGTTAGGATTTAACCTTTATGGTAGCGATCCTAAAACCTTAGAAGGCGTCGCCAAGGAGCTTGAAGAGTTAGGCCAACTTACGGGGCATGTTGAAGAAGCAAGCAAGGCTGCGGCCGCTTATCGCGCTGAGCTTATCCGATTGCGGGTTGAAAATGCTAAAAAATCAGAACCTAAGGTATTTTATCAACTCTGGTCGACCCCCTTGATGACAGTCTCTAAAAACAGTTGGATCCAACAGATCATCAGTGTGTGCCATGGCCAAAATGTGTTTTACGATGCCGCCAGTGATTATCCGCAAGTCAGTTTAGAAAACGTCTTGCTGACCTTGCCCGAGGTGATTTTGCAAAGTGAGGAAGAAGGTAATGTGAAAGGGGTTGATTGGCGCAAATGGCCAGAAATTCCTGCCGTGAAGAAACAGCATATTTATCAACTCAATGCCGATCTATTACATCGCGCGACGCCCAGAGCTTTACTCGGCGTTCAAGCCTTATGTGATGCCTTGGATAAAGCACGTTAAATAAAACGCCTGACAGATTATTCCGTCAGGCGTTTAGTCAGATGTTGCTATTTTCTAAGCGTTTAGAAAGGCGCGTTGATGTCGACCACATTAATCAGCTTGTGGTTTACAAACTCTTTTAATCCTAAATCAATCAACTCGCGGCCATAACCTGAGCGGCGCACGCCACCAAAGGGTAAGTCGGCCTTGACCATAGTAGGATGATTGACAAACATCATGCCTGTGGAAACCTGCTTAGCGACCGCCAGCCCGCGTTGGGTATCGGCGGTAAACACTGAGCCACCCAATCCAAAGGGCGAGTCATTGGCGATGGCAATCGCTGCTTGCTCATCCTTCACCCTGTGGATACTGGACACAGGGCCGAAGAATTCCCAATAGTAGGCTGGGTTATCTGGCGTCAGGTTTGTCAGTATTGTTGGCTGCACAAAGGCGCCTTGCTGCGGCACTTTTGGCCCCACTTCGGTCGCGGTTGCGCCGTGTTTTACGGCATCACGGATCTTCTGCTTCAACTCATCGGCCGCGCCTTGGGAAGACAGCGGTGCCAGCGTAGTGGCCGAGTCCATAGGGTCGCCCGCTTTTAACGCTTCAATCCCATTGATATAGCCCTTCATAAATTCATCGTAAATAGCTTCAACTAAGATCATCCGCTTAGATGATGTACAGACCTGTCCCGCGTTCCAGTGACGGCCAAACACAGCCCAGTCGATGGTTTTAGGCAGATCGGCATCTTCAAGTACGATAAAGGCATCTGCGCCACCCAGTTCTAGGGTGGACTTTTTCAGTGCCTTACCCGCCAGTGCGGCAATGATCGAGCCCGCATCTTCTGATCCTGTGAGCGCAACACCATGCACTTTGGGCGAATTGATGATCTGTTCTATCTGCTCTCGGGTGGCATACAGATTTTGGAATGCACCTGAGGGCAGTCCGGCATCGCGCATTAAGCCTTCAAAGGCCGCTGCGCACTGGGGCACGTTGGATGCATGTTTGAGTAGTAAGGTATTTCCGGCTGCAAGCTGCGGCGCTAAGATGCGCGCAATTTGGTAGTAGGGAAAGTTCCAAGGTTCGATAGCCAATAATACGCCCAGCGGTTCGTTAACCAGTATCGCTTCACCTTCGGCGGGATCGGCAACCGGCAGTTTTTGCGGTGCCAGCAGTCGCTCGGCATGTTCGGCGTAGTATTCGAAAATTTGCGCCGACAGTTCGACTTCAGCTTCGGCTTCTGCTGTGACTTTGCCCATTTCTAAGGTCAGTAGATTGGCGTATTTGGACTTGTTGTCTCTGAGGATCTTCGCTGCCTTAGACAGTATTGCGGCCTTGTCTGCAAAGGGAGTGGTTCGCCAGCTTAAAAATGCCTGATGGGCGGATTCTATCGCCTGTGTGACTTCGGTATCTGTTGCATTTGGAAATTCTTTAATGAGCTTTCCCGTAAAGGGATTGGTTGTTGCATAAGCCATATGTGCCTCCAAGCGTTTAACAAATAGAGCGTAAATGCCAGCTTTGGCATCGAGGGTGGAAATGTCTTGTTTGTTGTGGACTCCCTTGCCATTGATTATGTGGCAAGGAAGCCTAGGATGAACGGTAAACTCGTGTGGCAGCAGGAACTATCTCAGTAGTATTAATCAATTAAATCAAATGTATAGTTGATTTTTACCTACGGTATACACGTCATGTTGTTACGGTTAACAAGCTTCTGCTGTTTTATAGCGTTCAGCCATGGCATTGGCGGCTATCATGGCTTGATAGACATCATCTGCGGTTAACTTCATTGGCATATTGCCCATAGTATCGCCCTCAGCACAGGCTATCTCAGCCACTTTGCGCCACTCGGCCTCGATAAAGGTTTTCAGCCCTAAATCTGCGAGTGTGAGCGGCAGTCCTGCCGTTTTGATGATGCGGATAACGTTATCGATTTCGGCTTTTGGGGCATTTTCGAGCACGAGCTGAGTTAGCAGCCCAAAGACGACTTTCTCGCCGTGCTGAGCTTTATGTAAGTCTGCCACCGCTGACATACCATTGTTTACGGCATGGGCGGCGGCTAAACCGCCCGCTTCTGCACCAACACCACTGAGATAGATGGTGGCTTCAATGGTTTGCTCTAGCGCAGGTGTGACTATTTTGTTTTTAACGGCGTCCATAGCAGCTTCAACATTTTCAGTCAGTAACTGATAACAAAGTTGGGCCAATCCCAGCCCTGTGCGGGAAGGCTTTTTCAGGACTAGGTTGACGCCATCCGATTGATAGCAGGCACGAGCTTCAAAATAGGTTGCCAGTGCATCGCCTATGCCTGCCGCAAAAAATCGGGCCGGAGCCGCGGCGATAATGGCAGTGTCGGCAACGACAGCATCTGGGTTCTGTGGCAGAAACAGATAGCGTTCAAACTCACCTGTTTCGGAGTAGATCACTGCAAGTGCAGTACAGGGCGCATCGGTTGAAGCAATTGTGGGGTATAAGATGACAGGCCGTTTTTGATAGAAAGCGACGGCTTTGGCGGCATCTAAGGTTTTTCCACCGCCAACTCCAACAATAACGTTGGTATGATGCTGTTCTGCCAGCGCGCCTAAGCGCTTTATCTCGGCTTCGCTGCACTCATAGTTGAATTTTTCGAGGTGGCTGCTGATCCCATTTTGATCTAGCCCAGCGACCGCTTCATTCTTCACGCGGCTGAGGATAAATTCATCGCAGATGATAAAAGCATTGTCACCAAAGTCCTTAACATAATCATGCATTTGAGCTAATAGGCCCTTGCCGATAATGAATTTTTTAGGGGAAGTGACGGTACGTGGAACGACAGTGCTCATAGAGCCTCCTTTGCACTTATGACGGTTATCCTTTCATTCTTACCCTAGCATACGCCTAAATTAATGTCATAGCATGAATGGTGGTAATGTTTTTATTGCTAAGCGTAAATTACTACTTTAGTGCTTAATTGTTAGATTAATAATGTGGTTTATTGTTTTATTCTTCGAGTTAAATGCTTTGGTTTCCCCTGGTTTAAGGCAAGGGTAGGGCTCAGAGAGCGAGGCTATCTAAGAGGGCGAAGAGATGTCAGATCTCAAAAAAAGCTAACGGTGGATTGTGCGAATAGCGGTAAACGTCTGCTGTCTAAACACAGGATAGTCATTAATGTAATGGGATTTTATTACCTTAAACTCGTCCCAAGTCTTGCTCGGTGTTCATGCTTTATGTGACGCTCTGTACTGTCGTTCATTGGTGTCATAGCGAGTGAAATCGTCGGCTGAGATAAAAGACCAGTAATCAAGGAGTGAAGATGACACAGCAGAATGCGTTAGGACAATTGGTCAGTAAAGGTTCGTTAATATTCTTTTGTGGCAAAATGGGCGCAGGTAAATCAACCTTATCGCGACAACTTGCAGAGGCCGAAAACTGTATTTTAATCTCGGAAGACGCATGGCTGGCGGCGCTATATCCCGATGAAATTAAAGATTTTGATACTTACTTGAGCTATTCCGCTCGCCTTAAGCCTTTGCTTAAAAAGCATGTGCAGGAACTGCTCTGTTCGGGTGTTTCTGTGGTCATGGACTTTCCCGCGAATACTATCAATCAGCGCCTGTGGTTTCGAAGCATTTTTACTGATTGCGCCGCCCATAAACTAATTTATCTTAATCACAGCGATGCGCTTTGTTTGAGTCAACTCGATAAACGCAGACAAAGCCACCCTGAGCGCGCCATGTTCGATACTGAGGCTATGTTCTGGCATGTGAGCGGTTATTTTCAGCCGCCGACTCTGGATGAAGGCTTTGTTCTTGAGGTGATTGAAAGCTAAATAGTTGAAAGCCAAGTGACTGAATAAAACAATAGGAAATATCATGTACCAAGTGCTTGAAGGCGTTGTTTCTGCCAATGATTTTGTTCGCCTACGACAGATTTCAGGTTTAAGCCCTAGACCATTGGAGGGCGCCATTAAGGCTTTGCCAAGGAGTTTATATGGCGTGCAAATAAAGCTCGCTGAGCAGACTGTGGGTATGGGGCGTGTGGTTGGTGACGGCGCGCTCAACTTCGAAATTGTCGATATCGCAGTGGATCCTGAGCATCAAGGTAAGGGATTAGGGCGGCTTATTATGCAGCACATCATGGCTTATCTAGATCGTGAGGCTTTTGAGGGCGCGTATATTACCCTGATGGCGGATGTGCCTGAACTCTATGAAAAGTTTGGCTTTAAATTTAGTCGTCCCGCAAGTGAAGGCATGTATATGGTGAAATAACGGCGCTAACCAATACACTTGTAACTTAGGCACTTATAGCTGTAGAACTCAAACAGTAGAACTTAAAACAACAATCAAAGGAAGATTACCCCATGAATACCTTACTTATTTGCTTATTTGTCGCCATGTTATTGCCATATCTTGCGAAAGGTCCAGTGGCTTGGGCTATGGCAAAGACGGGTGGTTACGATAATAATCATCCCCGTGCTCAGCAAGCACAGCTAACCGGTTTTGGCGCTCGCGCTTTTGCGGGACATCAAAATGCCTTTGAATCATTGCTGGTGTTTGGCCTAGCCGTATTAGTGGTGATTGCTACCGGCAAAGTAAATCCCACCACTGAGTGGCTCGCAATCGTCCATGTCGGCGCCCGCTTTGTGTATCACATCCTCTATCTTGCCAACAAAGGCACCTTAAGATCCCTCACATGGTTTGTTGCCATCTTCAGTGCTTTCGGGATTTTCTTTCAGGCTTTTTAAGCTTGGATATTAAAGGATCTGCGCCAGTTTTTTGATACTTTCCCGCAGATCATCAGGCGTATGAGCGGCATAGCCCAGTAAGATAGCTTGCCTTGGATAGGGCGCTTGGCAATATCGAGACAAAGGCTGTGCACCTAAACTGAGTTGGCGGCATTTATTGATCACTTCCTCTTCGGTTAAGTTGCCTTTTAGCCAACATACGAGGTGAATACCTGAGTCAGAGGTTTGAACGGACAATTTGTCGGGCAGATACTGCTCAATTGCCGCGATTAACGCCGTTTGGCGTGCTAAGCAGGCTTTTCTCACTCGGCGAACATGCCGCGCGTAATGTCCTTCGGCGATAAACAACGCTAATGTTGCTTGCTCTAGGTGAGCAGTGTGCGTATCGGCATAATATTTTGCCAACTGGAAAGCCTGTATCAGTTTAGGGGGCACCACCAAAAAGCCGAGTCGCAATTCAGGCAGCAGCATCTTGGAAAAGGTGCCTGCGTAGATCACCCGCTGTTGTTTATCGAGTCCCTGCAGTGCCTGAATTGGGCGGGCGCTATAACGAAACTCGCTATTATAGTCATCTTCTAAAATCCATTTACTCTGCTCAGCGGCCCAATCGAGTAAGGCCAATCGTCGTGGCAGACTTAGCATACCGCCGAGGGGAAATTGGTGTGAGGGCGCGGTAAAAGCCAGTTTCACTGAGGGCCACCGCTGGATCGCATCGGCAATATTTGTGCCCTCATCATCAACACTCACAGGACGAACTCGCATATTTTGCGAGAGAAAAGCACCTAAAGCCCCGTCATACCCAGGTTCATCAAGCCAGACTTCATCTCCCTGTTGGAGTAGTACCTGCGCTGTGAGGTTAATGGCCTGCTGAGTTCCATTGACTATGATGATCTGCTCAGGTGTGCAATTGAGGCCGCGGGTCGAACGCGCATAATCACTTATCGCCTCACGCAGCGGCAAATACCCCGCGCTATGGTTTGATTTACCTAAGGTTTTACGCGATTGCCGCCAAACTCGGCCTAACAGCCGCCCCCAAAGTTGGTGCGGGAAAAGATCGACGCATCCGACGCCAATATTAAACATGCTATGGCTGTGGTCCGTATTCCCCTTCGCTTTCAGTCGCGTCATTTCTATTAACTGTGGATTAATTTCTAAATCGGAATCAAAGGCTTGAGCGCTTTCTCTGGCACGGTTTGGAATATCGATCAATTCATCGGGAATGGTATCTGACACATAAGTGCCCGATCCCGGTTTAGTCAGCAGATAGCCTTCATCAATCAGGCGCTCAAACCCTTGCAGTACTGAGTTACGTGAAATCTGCATGGTTTCCGACAAGGCTCTGCTGGATGGGATCTTCATTCTCGGATGTAAACGTCCATCAAGAATGGCCTCTCTAAACGCATGATAAAGCTGATCTTTGAGGATGCCGTCTTTGAGTTGCAAGTGAGGGAAATTGGATTGAGGTTTTTTCATTTGCTAACTGGTGCTGTAAAAAATACAAAAAGTGTACCTTATGCGGTACCACAATTGAATCTAGAATCTTGCTTCAGTAAAACTGAGACCATTTACTTAATTTCAAGGAGTGCGCTAATGTCCAGCCAATCACTAACAGTAACCATTGATATGGTTAAAGAAACAGACTATTCACTCTGGTTACCACACTGGCGTGATTACCAGACTTTTTACAAAGTGGCGTTATCAGAAGCGACCACCCAAGCCACGTGGCGCCGATTCTTCGATGACCAAGAACCTATTTATTGCGCCGTCGCAAGAGAGGGCCAAAACTTACTCGGTTTTGTACACTATATTTTTCATCGTTCTACATGGGCCGAAACGGATTATTGTTATCTTGAAGACTTGTTTGTTGCCCCAACGGCAAGGGGTCAACATGTTGGAAAACAATTGATTGAGTATGTAAAGCAAGCGGCCATTGAACACAAGTGTGCGCGCCTGTACTGGCATACACAGGAAACAAATTTAACCGCGCAAAAACTCTATAACTGGATTGGTGAAAAACCGGGAGTCATTGAGTACAGAATGCCGCTGTAAGGAAGGGCCTTTAATTAACGCATTAACTGGTTAGCTTATTGATGCGTTTATTATCAGCGGCTTGATAGTCTAAAATCCTTTCAATCCTAATGCTAAAGGGCTTTTAGCATTAGGTTTTAATGCACGTTTTAATTGCGACTAATCGCAGCGATCACCGCATCGGTCAGCTCCCGAGTATTCGCCGTTCCGCCCATATCGCGGGTTAAAGACTGCTTATCTTTCAATACGTTTTCTATCGCGCTGAGTATCAGGTCGTGCATTGCGCCATAACCTAAATGTTGCATCATCATAGCGCCAGCCCAAATTGTGCCTAAAGGATTGGCAATACCTTGGCCTGCAATATCCGGCGCCGAACCATGTACCGGCTCAAACATCGACGGAAATTCCTTGCTTGGATTGATGTTCGCCGAAGGGGCAATGGCAATTGTGCCAGTGCACGCAGGGCCAAGATCAGACAGGATATCGCCAAACAAATTTGAGCCAACAACCACGTCAAAATGCTCGGGTTTCAGCACGAAATTTGCCGTCAGAATATCGATATGATATTGGTCGACCTTAACATTGGGATACTGTTTTGCCATTTCCCCGACGCGACTATCCCAATAAGGCATAGAGTGAAATATGCCATTGGATTTGGTCGCCGAGGTTAAGTGCTTTGCCTCGCGGCTTTGGGCTAAATCGAAGGCATATTTTAAGATGCGATCTGTGCCACGACGGGTAAAAATACTCTGCTGGGAGACAATCTCATGTTCAGTGCCTTCATATTGAATGCCGCCGACGGCGGAATATTCGCCTTCCACGTTTTCACGTACTACATAAAAATCGATATCGCCGGGCTTTTTACCCGCGAGTGGGCAGGGCACGCCTTCAAATAACCGAATAGGCCTAAGGTTCACGTATTGCTCAAAGGCTCTGCGGATCGGTAGCAGCAATCCCCAGAGTGAAATATGGTCGGGAACTCCTGGAAATCCAACAGCGCCTAAGTAGATGGCATCAAAGGATTTTAGTTGCTTAAGTCCATCCTCTGGCATCATGCGACCGGTTTTATGGTAGGTTTCACAGGACCAGTCGAAGTAGGTCCACTCAAACGCCACACCTAAGATTTTTCCTGCGGCTTCGAGTGTGCGTATCCCTTCGGGGATCACTTCAGTACCTATGCCATCTCCGGCAATTACGGCGATTTTTACCTTAGACATCTTCGACTCCAATAGGGGATTTTGCGTTTTTAGTATGTTATTCCATATTCGTATCGTGTATGAATAGGCTAAATGTTTTGTTAAGGATTACGAATCGTGAGTCAACTGCCGCCACTTGAAGATTTACGGGTCTTTGTTATCGCCGCAACAAGCGGGGGATTTACAGCCGCTGCGGAGCAATTATCTTTTTCTCCAGCGTATGTGAGTAAACGCATTGGTCTATTAGAAAAAGCGCTCGGAGTGCGCTTGTTTCTGCGTTCTGCCAGACGTGTCAGCCTCACCTTAGAGGGCAAGATTGCCTTGGAATGGTCCGAACGTTTGCTCGATACCATGGAGCAAATGAGCCTTGAAATTAGCTTAGAGCAGCAAGTGCCACGGGGGCGATTACGTATTGCAACTAGCACAGGATTTGGCAGCCACTGTATTGCGCCGATTATTTCAGACCTCGTGTTCCACTATCCCGAATTAGAAGTTGATTTAGAGTTGCTCGACCGCCCGGTCGATCTGGTCTCTGAAGGTTTTGATCTGGAGATCCGTGTCGGTGGCGAATTGCCACCGCAAATGATAGCTAAGCGTCTTGCGAGTAATTATCGGGTATTGGCGGCATCGCCGACCTATATCGACACGCATGGCATGCCAAACAATCTCGCGGCATTAGCCGAGCATAAGTGCATAGGGATCCGCGAGCGCGATCAAAACCATAGAGTGTGGCGATTGGAAAGTGCGGCTGGCATAGCCTCGGTTGATTTAGCGGCTTCCTTGATGACCAATAATGGCACAGTCGCTAAGCAGTGGTGCCTTAAAGGCCACGGTATTATGTTGCGCTCCATCTGGGATTTACAGCAAGATTTCTTAAGTGGCAGATTAGTCAGATTACTCCCCGAGTATCATCAATCCGCTGAAATTCATGTAATTTATGCTTCACGATTAGAAACGTCTGCCAAACTTCGCACCTGCGTCGCCTATCTTGAAGAGGCATTACCTCGTTTTGCTGGCACTGGAATAAGTTGATTTTATTTCGCCAAGCTCTATTGGCGAGTGAACGCTCGCTATTTTCATATTGAGTTTAAATAAATCAAGGTGTTGGATTTAATTGCTGACATTGGGTCAAGAGGCGGCCAAGAAGACGCTCGTCCTATTCTCCTTAAAAAATGATCGTAATAGGTCATTTTGTATATCTATTAAGCAAACTGTCAGGTTTTTACTGTTACCTTACGCCCCCGATGTATTGGCTAATCCCATTGCAACCGTTTTACCTTAGTTAAAGAGATACCATGTTTATAAAGTTTAAGCTTCCCGTTGCTATGCTCGTACTCATTGCTTTGTCTGTTTTATGCTCTTCGGTGTATGTGCAAGAAACGCGAGTAACTAAGCTGATTTCAAATAGGCTGCCAGTTGATGCTCTTGGTTTTCAGTCTCAGACGGCTTCCAATTCTTTAGTTGCCAGTCAGAGTGCTCAGCATCATATGCAGAGTTTGCCAAAACTGATGACGACTTCCTTGGTGCAAGCGAATCAAGGTGCTGTTGCAAATCCAACGGTTGCTGAACATTTCTCATCCCCAAAAATGCTTGAGCAGTCATCCTTAGACAATCCAGAGGCTAAACAACTGAGTCTGAATATCAGTTCTCTCGATGAACTCATGGGCTTGTTTGACTCGCTTAATTACACGCCAGAAAGCTTTCGTGATGGTAATAAATCGGTCCCTAGATTGACCTTTGATGCCGTGGGAGAGGGCTGGAGTTCAGTGTCAAGCCAACTCCCGGTGAAGCAAAAGAAAATGGTGTTTCTTAGAATGATTGCCCCTTTAGTCTTATTGGCGAATGAGAAAATTTTACAAGAAAGACAGGTCATTATGTCTGCCCCCCTCGATGATATTGCGTTATTAGCCTTAGGGGTAAAGTACAAAGTAATAAGCAGTGAAGATAAACCGCTGTTAGAAGCCCAAAGACAAATGCTACTTGAAAGGGTGGATATCCTGCCGCCATCGTTAGTGTTAGCTCAAGCGGCAAAAGAAAGCGGTTGGGGCACATCGCGATTTGCCCGTGAAGGTAATGCATTATTTGGGCAGTGGGATTTCAAGGGTAATGGTATGGAACCTAGGCAAAAGCGCCAAGGTTTAGGCAATTATGGTTTAGCACGATTCGATACACCATTTGCTTCGGTGGAAGGGTATTTGTTGAATTTGAATACCCATAATGCTTATCAGAAGATGCGAGATTTTCGTGCCCAATCAAGACAAGCTAATCAAGCTGTGACAGGCTCTGCACTCGCAGGGACGTTAGACCGATATTCGGAGCGTGGGCACGCCTATGTTGAGGCGATTCGTCAGATGATCCGTACTAATAAGCTATATCTGGTGGATGATATTTATTTAAGTGATGACGCGCCATTACATCTATTAACAAGAACAAACTAAGTGATTGGTAAAATAACCATTTTTACTTAGCCTGAATAAAGCGCACTTAAATTAGGCTTATATCGGTCAATTTAATCAAGGGCATCCGCATTACCCTATATCCCAATTTTAAACTTTACCTTTTTGCTGGTAATTGTCTTCAAGGTCTTGAGTTAACTATTAGGATAAAAGGATAAGCAGTGCCTGATGTTCGATATTAATGTTTACCTTTCTGTAATCGCATAACTTCCATCTGTGTTATAGCGGATGATAAACCCCTTTTTCTCACCATCGTGGTAATACTTCAGGGACAGTAATCGATCCTTGTTATCGATTTCATATGTCCAGCCACGTTGCTCATTGTCGCTGTAATTGGACAGTGAATAACCGCCATCCTTCTTGTAGCGGATGCTGATTTGACTGTCTTGCCCCTGTTCATTATTTTGCAGCTTTTGGACATGTCCCTCTTCATCGAATTCATATTCTTTGATGAGGTTGCCATGATGGTAGTCAGAAAATTTGTATAATTTTCCTTTACTATCATAATAATATTGTTCCCCATGCTTAATTGACGGCGTATTTCTAAAGGGGGGATTCAGTATGTCCTTACTGTCATTGCTATAGGGATTTTCTCGCATTATGCACTCGTCCTGAGAGGGCTTGACGGGCAAGGTTTCGTCATATTCATAATGACTTAACTCCATAAGCCTATGATTGTGGTTAGGATCAAAAATCGCCTGCATGCCATGGTACTCACCTTTGCGATAGTGCCTAATGCCACTGGCAACATCCTGTGCTGAGTACCAAATACTCTGACCATCGAGCAGGCCCTGCTTATAATGCTTATTGGCAAAGAGCACATTTTCATCGCTGATTAGTTTTTCTCCACCTTCGCGTAATCCATTGAGATAAGTCACTTCGATCCGTGATTTCTTGTCAGTTTTAAATACCCAAGGGCCAGTGCGCTTGCCATCAAGGTAAGCCCCGTTACCCACATAGTTGCGGTATTCGCCAAGCGAGACTTTATCTACCCAAGGGCCATGTTTAATGCCGTTTTGATAGTGACCTTTATTGCCATTGCTCTCAAGCCATTCACCGTCTTTGACACCATTGCGATAAATGCCTTTTTCAGACAATCGCTTATCACCTGTGCTTTCGCCATATTCGGGCTCATAGATTTCATAGGGGCCATCGAGCACTCCTTGATTGTAATGGGCAAAACCGTAGTTATCTGCCTCATCGAACATGGACTGTGCAATCCATTTACCTTGCTTTTTACCGTCAAGATATTCACCTTCCCAATAGCTTGCTTGGCCGTCAGCCTCCATCCATTTACCGACTTTTTTGCCTTGTTTGTACTGACCATTCAACATGATATTGGCATTACGGTTATCGTAGGCGATATAGGGGCCATCGAGCACACCTTGGGCATAATGACTTTCAAGCGCAAGTCCAGCCCAAGAACCACCGAGATTCATATAATCATAAGCTGGGCCCGTTTTTGGGATTTCACTCTCACCGCTGTTTAGCCAGTTCACATCATCGGCTTCAAAGACAACGCTCACCAACACAAAACTGCCCTGTTGTTCGCGATAATCATTGCGATAAAAGTGGGTCACTAAGCTGTATTGATGCTCGTGGCCTTGGGCATCTTTATCTTTGCGGGTGAGGGGGTAACGTAATTTATATTCGTCTGCGGTTTTCACATCGGCGGGTAAACCTTTAGCATTGCGATAGCCGATTAAGGTTGGTTTGAGCTTGGTTGACCCATCGATAATCGCTTTAATGGCGGGATCTTCTATCGCCTCAACATCATAGGTCATGCGATATTGCTGCGGCGGAATTTGGTTTAACACTTTGCGGATGTCGCTGACGGTAAATGACGATAACGTCGGGGCGACTTCATCCAGCACAACTTGAAGGCGTGGCAGCTTAGTGAGCTTTGAATCCTCAAAACCATAACCCCGTAAATGCTGACCATCAGCATCTTTAAGCATGACCACGACTTCTTTGTCGCCACCCTTATCAAAGTCACAGTAAAAAACGGCCACAATTTCAGCCGCACCATAATCATCGAGATGTACGCCGGGCGCATCGCCGTCGGACATTTCGCTCCACACTTGATTGTCTTTTTGGTGAAAATTAAGCCATTGGCCATTCGGTAAATCGACAGTGGGATGGACGGCTTTGCCCGCAGCGCTTGCCGCAGGAATAACCATTAAAGAGGATAACAACACCATGCCCGCTGCAGTGAATAAACTGCGAATCGAAAGTTCCATTTAACTACACCTTTTATACCGATAACTTGCGCCTCATGCGCACCAGTAAACGGGCCGAATTTTATGCGAAGACAAGCACTTCAGGAAGTAGCTGATACAAAAAAGGCCGCAATAGCAGCCTGTTAAGATCCAATATTTAACAATCAGCGATGGTATATAGCATTTATTTCGCGGGTGTCTTTTAGGATAATCATTTAGATTTCTTTGAAAACGGGTTTTAAAAGAAAATGAGCTAAAAATATTACAATAACAGCTGCTTAAATTTAATGGAGCACTGAAGCAGTGCTTCAATTTTGCTTTGTTTCGCTTGTTCTGAATCTACATACCCAGTGGTGTAAAACGTTATTTCTGGATCGAGTATCGGGCTACACGCTTGGTGTTCTATTTTCAATAATGAGTGCGTTCGATTAGCAATCGCTAATCCAGAATCAATGACGGTAACGTGGTGGGGAAGGGCATTTTTGATTTCTGCATTGATAAGTGGAAAGTGAGTACAAGCCAGCACTAATACATCGGTATTAAATGCATCGGGTTTGCTAAAAATACGCTGAATTTCTTGAGTTACAATGTCGGGATCAAACCCATTGCCGAGAAGTTTTTGCTCTGAGGCGAGAACCAGCACTTCAGAGTCTTCTACTAAAACCTTACATTCTGTGGCGAAATTCGTGATCAGCATCTTCACATAAGCTGAGTTCACCGTGGTGTGAGTGCCAAGTACCATCACTACCTTTGATTTTGATAACGAAGCGGCGGGTTTTATCGCAGGGACAACGCCGACAATAGGTATATTGAGTTCAGTACGAAGTAAGTCTAGCGCAATGGTACTCGCTGTATTGCAGGCGATAACGATGATATCGGGTTGAGTCAGTGAGCTTGCTTTGGATATAACGTCTAAAATTCGCTTTTTTAGTATATCGTGAGGCTTTTTTCCGTAAGGGAAAAAGCCAGCGTCAGAGACGTAACTCAGCCGTATGTTGGGGATTCTCTTTTTTATTTCGGCTGCGACAGTCAGTCCACCCGAACCTGAGTCAAAAACTAATATTGAGCTATCCATTGCACCTACCTTCACATAATCAACACATTTAATTTTGCCATAGACACAGGAGCGTTAGTCGAATTGGCATACGTCTTCAAGAGGCGCATTTTGCTCTTTCAGCTTATTTTGATCAATGAGGATATGTTTGGTTAAGACTTTTTCGTAAACAAAAAATCTTTTGGTGAGTTAATGCAATCTACCGCA
The DNA here is from genome assembly GCF_025653925.1 of Shewanella sp. SM68. NCBI lineage: Bacteria > Pseudomonadati > Pseudomonadota > Gammaproteobacteria > Alteromonadales > Shewanellaceae > Shewanella > Shewanella sp. SM68. The sequence continues at coordinate 154,234 of NZ_JAKKRU010000002.1, read as the reverse complement.
GGGTGAGATCATGAATACTCAGTTTTGTCCGCAGTTTAGTTTGGATGCCAACTTAATCCTTCGTGCGTTTGTAAATATTGCTGGAGCTTTAATTCCGCATATCCATTAAGCACTATCATTCCAGTGACACGCAGCAAGTCCGTCCCTTGATGCTCGAGCATGGAATCTGCTGTATTAGGACATAATAATGTCGCGATCACATGGATGTGAATAAGCGAACATGCCACGGACGGTCACTTCCATGATAGTGCTTAATTTGGGTTAATCCCTGTGTATGTCAGATGGTTGATTCTTAAAAAATTCATGGCTGTCCGCTTTTTTTACTGCCATGCGTGGTAATACGCAGTTCAAGGCCGATCTGAGTTGGGCAATAGAATTTATTACCACCAAATGTTATCGCAGCAAGCAGTCAAAAACAAAGCACGACAATAGCTTAGAGGTGATATGGGCACATTTAGATGCTTAAGGTACAGGCTATGAACAATGGATGTCTTGATAATATTGATAATAAAGCAGAAAAAGAGTTATGGGAGTCCTGACTTTCGCTTATATGCTCAATGCCTAGCCTAGCCTAGCCTAGCCTAGCCTAGCCTAGCCTAGCCTAGCCTAGCCTAGCCTAGCCTAGCCTAGCCTAGCCTAGCCTAGCCTAGCCTAGCCTAGCCGAGCAAGTCGAGTCTAGTGACCAAAAGAAATCGAGCTTGGATGAAAACCGCATTTCTTGAAAAGATATTAATGGCTGGGCTTGCCAAGGCGGACAAAATATGAACATTCACGCGATTACCCTGGGAACCAGACGAGATAAGTCTGGTTCAGTGAATTGCAGATTTAAATTTTATTTATTTTTTACCATGATTAATTGACCATCTTTATAAACCTCTTCAGATGCTAATTGCCCATCGTCACAATAGCTTTTAAGGACTCCTTCTAATAAGTCATTTTTATAAGTCCCTTCCTCCATCAATTGACCACTTTCATAATATCGCTTATATGGACCTTCTTTTAGATTATTTTCAATAATTGCATCACAATTGACCTTTCCATTTTCATAATAATGTATAGAGTGGCCATTTTCCAAACCACTATTATACGTCATCTCCCACCACAACTGACCACTTTCATAATAATATCTAGAAAGGCCTTCCTGCTTACCATCCTTACAGAAAACCACTCCCCACAATTGACCATTTTCATAATATGATTCACAAATTCCTTCTGGAAGTCCATTTTTCTTAGTTCCTTTTCTCAATATCCTCCCACTTTCATAATATCTATTATAAGGACCATCTTCTAATCCATTATTATAATTCCCTACAAGCCTTACAGCGCCATTTTTATAAAATATCTTGTAAGGGCCTTCTTCTAATCCATTTCTATAACTTCCTTCCTTCTCCACTCCGCCATTTTCATAATATTTTTTGTAAGGGCCTTCTTCCAACCCATTTTTATAAGATCCTTCGAACAATAGCAAACCATCTTCATCATATGTTTTAAAAGGACCGTCTTCTAGGCCATTTCTATAAGTTATTTCCCTATATCCGTCACAATCATCACTTTCATAATACCTTTTACTTTTCCCAGTAAAAGGTATTTGTGTATCTATTTCATAATAGATCCCATTTATATTTTGCAATTGATTAAAATCTATTTCCTTCATCGATAACTCCTTTTTTATCTATAATTCTCAATGCTCTCACACCTACCATCGGTGTTTTTCAAGGTAGTAGGCACTCCTTGCTCAAATATTATGCTTCAAGCTGAGCTTGCACTAAGGCCTCGGGTGTCGCTATTTTTGCGGTTAAATTACTCAAAGTGATTCCTTACTGAAATGAATTAGCTCGAAATGGATTGCTGTGTCGGGAGGGAAAGAGTGCTTGTCGTCGCGCTACTATCATCGCCATGACTGCTTTCTTTCCCTCTAATATTTTCTCAGTTAAGTACACTATTCCAATAGCTTAAGCTGTGTCTGTCCCCATTGCGTGGCATAGGGCATGGCTTCTTGCGGGCTGAGGATAAACTCATTTTCACAGCCATCGCCGCGGGGCGTTTCCCAGAATTTGATGCCCTTTGGCTCAAGGGTGAGCTGGTAATATCCCGAGCCGTCTGATGTGGGGCATTCTGCGTCCGGTGCTTTGCCAGCAAACAATTTGTCCCTTAATGCAGGGGGTAAAGGATGACTCATACCCTCGAGCATACTTTGTGGTTGAGTATCGGCGAGAAACCATTGCCATGGGTGGAAAGGTTTGCCGTCGTTAAGGGAGAAACTCACAAATTCTTGGCTGATACCATTGGCGCCATAACCTGCCGCCCAGCGATATAGGCGCACACTGAGCCAATGCTGATTAATAAAAATCGGTTCGGCAAAGGTTTCGTCAGTTGCAAAACTGCCCATTTGTGCCAGCATTCTGCGGCGAGTGTCAAAGGTTTGTGCTAGTTGGACTTCATCGGTGAGCTTATGTTCAAGCCATTGATTAATTGCCAATATACCCGTTTGTGGGCCTTTAAATTCGATACCTACATCTGTGCCAAACGTCAGCGGGCGATACTCAATATTTTCGTAGCTTTGCCATTTACCTCGGCTGAGTTTTGGCGTGGTTTCTAGCGGTAGATTGTAAGCATCGGCACCACAATCCTCAACCTTATCAGGGCTGATTTCTCGCTCAAGTTGCACTGGTAACGATTTACTCGCGGTATCTTTAAACCAATGGCCGCTCAGTTTTTGTGGCGTGACACTATCAAACTGCCAATTTCCGGTATTGCCTTCTTCTTTCCACAGTTCATCTTGCTGCTCGAGTTTTATCGGCGTTAAGTAGCGTTGATAGTAATAACTGCCTGTTCCATATTGATTAAAACAAATTCTGACCTTGCTTTTACCTAACTGTCCCTGCCAGATCCCTGTGAGTTCATTGGCCGCAAAGGTCGGCAAAGAGATCGTGGCGGTCAGCAACAGGCTTGAAGATAAAACGGAGAATAACATCCTTGTGGGCATACTGATTTTCTCTTAAAAGGTGATAACTAAGGGCCGTATTCTAAGCGCAGGATACTGACCGATTGTGGATTAAAAATCAAAATCTGATAAAAAAGTCGCCCGTAGGCGACTTGATGTTAAAGACTTAAGGCTTACTCAACTTGCCAATCAATGGCTTCTCCAGCACGAATAGGCACTACGTTAGTATCGCCAAGCGGATAAGTGGCAGGGACATCCCATGACTTTTTGACCAGCTTGATCGTATCGGTATTACGTGGCAGATGGTAAAAGTCTGGTCCGTTAAAGCTTGCGAACGCTTCGAGTTTATCCAGCGCATTGACCGACTCAAATGCTTCGGCATACAGCTCAATGGCGGCATGAGCCGTGTAGGAGCCCGCGCAGCCACAGGCCGCTTCTTTCTTATCCTTGGCGTGTGGCGCTGAATCTGTACCGAGGAAAAACTTCTTGCTGCCGCTTGCTGCTGCACCTAACAACGCCTGCTGGTGGGTGCTGCGTTTTAAAATTGGGAGGCAGTAAAAATGCGGACGAATACCGCCAGCCAGCATGTGGTTGCGGTTATACAGTAAATGGTGGGCTGTGATAGTCGCAGCCACATTATCTGAGGCTTGAGTGACAAAATCGACTGCATCTTTGGTGGTGATATGCTCAAGCACGATTTTAAGCGCTGGGAAATCGGCGACAATTTTACTGAGGATATTTTCAATAAAGACACGCTCGCGGTCGAAAATATCAATGGCTGAATCTGTGACTTCACCGTGGACTAAAAACAGCATGCCGACTTCTTGCATGGCTTGGAGTACGGGATAGATGTTTTTAACATCGGTTACGCCGGAATCTGAGTTAGTCGTCGCGCCCGCTGGGTAGAGTTTAGCGGCAACAATTTTACCCGAAGCTTTAGCCTTGCGGATTTCATCTGGGCTGGTTTTGTCGGTTAAATACAACACCATCAAAGGTTCGAATTGTGAGCCCGCGGGCACCTGCGCTTTAATGCGATCGTAATAGGCCAGTGCGGTTTCGGTATCGATAGCGGGGGGCACTAAGTTTGGCATCACGATGGCGCGGCCCATATAGCGGCTGATATCGCGTACTGTATCTTTAAGCTGGGCGCCGTCTCTTAAGTGAATATGCCAGTCGTCTGGGCGAGTGATTGTTATTGTGGTCATAGGGTTTGGTCTTTTGATCGTTTTTGCTGCGAGGGTGGCGGGATCTTATGTGGCAAGGATTTTACTGTAAAGGGAAACTCGGCTGTTTTGGTTAATAAATCTAGATTCTAGACCTTAGAATCTAGGAACTGCTTTTTTCAATCGGACACTTTTCATTTCACTGCTGCGGACACTTTTAAATAAAAGCCCCAGTGTCCGCGGACACTTTTATCTGCGATTTTTTATTAAAGTTATGAAAATAAATGATTTTACTTGTTTGGCATAGGCTTTGCTAACTCTAGGGTAGAGATTTCCAATAGTGTCCGTTGATACGTTCCGGCACTGATGATTCCAACAGGGAAGCGAGTAAAGCCATGATTAAAGATACTAGCGGCCAAGATACAGTACTTGTGCCATCGACCTCTAAACGTCTTAAGTTACCGCTGATCATTGGCGGTTGCGCCTTATTAGTCAGCGCCTTAGTGTGGGCAAGTTTAGGCTCTGATAGTGTTAGCAAATCCTTAAGCCGCAGCGACATCACTACTGCAAAACTCTTCGTTGGAACGTTAACCCGCGATGTGGCGACCACAGGTAAAATCGTGGCGGCCAATGCGCCTATTTTGTATAGCACAGAGGAAGGCACAGTGACCCTGCTCAGCAATCCTGGCGATACTGTTAATAAGGGCGATGTGGTCGCCAAACTCGATAGTCCAAGACTCACTAATCAGCTAGAGCAAGCCAAGTCCCTATTAGCGGGCATGGAGAGTGCATTAGAGCGCGCTAAGTTGGATGCAAGACGCGATCAATTACAAGCTTATCAAACCTTAGATATCGCAACGGTCGATCTTGAAGCGGCGGATAGGGAAAGTCGACGCGGAGAGGAGCTGATTCAAAGTCAGCTTATTGGCCAGATTGATTATGAAAAGGGCAAAGATGATTTACACAAAGCCAAGCTGAAGTTTAAGCATGCCGAGCAAGAAGTGGCGTTAATGAAAGATACGTTAACCTTTGAAATTAAAAATAAAGCCCTAGAAGTTGAGCGTCAAACTCTCGCGGTGCGTGAATTAGAACGTCAAGTCGATGCCTTGAATATTGTTGCACCTGTTAACGGCATTATCGGTAACTGGATTACCGAGCAGAAAACCCGTCTTAGCGCTAACCAACCGATTTTAACCGTCGTGGATTTAAGCGCCTATGAGGCCGAGTTAGCCGTGCCTGAATCCTATGCGGATGATCTGGGTTTAGGCATGGAAGTCGAGTTGAGTTTTGGCAGTATTAAGTTAATGGGCAAGTTATCGTCAATTTCCCCTGAAGTGCGTAACCGTGAAGTGACCGCTAGGGTGCAATTTGAGCAAAGCGACAGCCTAACTCTGCGCCAGAATCAACGCATCTCTGCCCGAGTGTTATTAGAGCACAGACCCAATGTTCTTATGGTAAAACGCGGCGCCTTTATGACCAGCGGTGGGGGTAATGTGGCTTATCAAATCGAGGGCGATTTAGCCAGTCGTCGTGAGGTTAAGCTCGGCAGTACTAGCCTGAGCCAAGTCGAAGTGCTTGATGGTGGCAAAGCCGGAGATGAGTGGGTTATTTCAAGTGTCGATCCCTTTAATCACGCCGAACAGGTCAGAATTCATTGATGACCGATATTCGTAAATTACTAAACAACCAATTTGATGAATTTAACAGCGCAGTGGCTAACGGTAGGGACTCGCTGTAGTAACAAAAAAACTCGGTGGCATAGGCAAGAAAAGGAGCCGGATATGCGTGATAAACAATTTGATATCAGCGTGTTGATGTCATCCAAAATGTTTGGAGTACTAGCCTTACTATTACTGGTGGTTGCGGTGGAACTAAGTATCGGTGAGGCCAATAGCTGGTTTTTCCTCGGACTCAATTTGTTGGAATGGAGCAATCCTTTGGATGAGTTTCGCCAAGTGGGTGAGGTTTCCACCGAAACTGCCAACCTTATGCTGGGCGCTTTTATGTGGTTTTTAGAGTGTGTCGTTGAGCCATTCTTTGGCTGATTACGGTCGTACATGAGTCGATGCCTAAGGTGTAGACGCAGAGTCTAGGCGCAAAAATAGATTTGATTATTTAAAGGAAATTAACATGTTATCAATGAAGAATGTGAGCAAGGTTTTTAAAACGGATTTAGTAGAAACCCACGCCCTGCGCGATTTTAACCTCGAGGTGAACGAAGGCGAATTTGTCGCAGTCACAGGTCCTTCTGGCTCGGGTAAAACCACCTTTTTAAATATTGCAGGTTTACTCGAAGGTTTTACCCACGGTGACTATTTTCTCGATGGGATTAACGTGTCTAACTTGAGCGATAACAAGAGCGCCACTATCCGAAATGAGAAAATTGGCTTTATTTTCCAAGGTTTTAACTTAATTCCCGATCTTAACTTAGCTGAGAATATTGAAGTGCCGCTGCGCTATCGTGGTTTTAATGCCAAGGAGCGTCAACGTCGTGTACAAGAGGCATTAGAGCAAGTGGGGTTAGCTTCACGGCTTAAACATTTACCTACTCAGTTGTCGGGTGGACAACAACAAAGGGTGGCGATTGCTCGTGCTTTGGCGGGGGAGCCACGCTTCCTACTTGCCGACGAACCTACGGGAAACCTCGACAGCCTAATGGCACGTCAAGTGATGGAATTACTCGAAAATATCAATCAAGCGGGCACGACCATTATCATGGTGACGCACGATCCTGAACTCGCTCGACGCGCCCAACGCAACATTCAAATTGTCGATGGTCAAGTGTGTGATTTTACTATGTATCATCAAGGTCATCGACATGTCAGTGACATCACTGCTGCGACTGATATCGACAAACTTGTCGCCAACGCCGACCGTTAAGGATATGCATTATGTTCTTTTATTATGTTGATTTAGCTTGGCGCAGCATTAAGAAAACCCCAGTGCTGTCGCTGTTGATGGTGTTGGCGATTTCGATTGGTATTGGTATCACGATTACTACGTTAAACGTGTACAAGATGATGTCATTTAATCCTGCGGGTGAACGCTCTGATGAGTTAAATGCGGTACAGCTTTGGAGCCAAGGCCCTGATTCTTGGGATGAGTTAAACTCGTTAGTGACTTACCAAGACGCGATGAATCTGCGCAACAATACCTTACCTAAACGCCAAGCTGCGATGTTTCGCACTGGGATGGCAGTGCAGACGGAGGATGCCAATTTTGCGCCTATTTTAGAAAGCATTCGGGTGACGGACAGTGACTTTTTTAAGCTGTTTGACGTGCCATTTTTGTACGGTAATGCGTGGGATAAATCCGTCGACACTGAGCCTGCTTATCAAGTGGTGATTAACGATAAACTCAATCAAAAGTTATTTGCGGGTCAAAACAGTGTTGGCAAAGTTATCTATCTTAATCGTAAACCTTATCAAGTGGTTGGTGTGATTGATGCTTGGGATCCTAAGCCTAAATATTATGATCCCACTAACGGTGCCTTTAACGACACGGAACAAATTTTTGTGCCGTTTTCGCTGACGCCTATCGAAGAGTTTGATATATGGGGTAACACGTCAGGTTGGAAGTTTGAGACGATGAATAGTTACAGTGATCGCCTTAACTCTGAAAAAGTGTGGCTGCTGTATTGGGTTGAGTTACCAAATAAAGATGCAGTAGCCAGTTACCGTTCTTGGCTCAGCAATTATGTGGCGGAGCAAAAAGCCCTAGGCCGTTTTACGGATAATAAATCTGCCGCTGACTCAGTCAAAGTATCCGATGTGGCAACTTGGCTTGAATACAATCATGTGGTGCCCGAAGACAATAAAATCTTGGTTGGCTTGAGTGCGCTGTTTTTAAGTGTTTGTTTAGTCAATATATTAGGTTTAATGCTGACAAAGTTCCTCAAGCGAGCTCCCGAGGTGGGAGTGCGCCGCGCTATTGGTGCTAGCCGTGGTCAAATCTTCGCTCAATATATGGTTGAAGTGGGCATGATTGGCTTATTCGGTGGTTTGCTTGGACTCGCTTGGGCCTACGCTTCGCTTTATGGGTTATCGGCCCAGTTTGAGGTCGCGAAGGGCTTAACCCATTTATCGGCGAGTATGTGGATTATCACCCCAAGTATTGCGGTAGGCACAGCCTTGTTGGCTGGCTTGTATCCCGCATGGGTGGTGTGTCGCACTAAACCTAGTGTTTATCTAAAAAGCCAGTAAGGGACTTATTATGTTGCATATTAAACCTATTCTCAGCAGTTTATTTCGCAGTAAAAGTGGCCCAATCTTACTGCTTATTCAGATTATCTTGTCTGTGGCGATTGTGGCGAATGCGAGCTTTATTATTCAAGAGCGTTTAGTCCTGATGCAGCGTGATTCGGGGATTAAAGAGTCAGAAGTATTGACCTTTAGCTTGTTTAACTTTGATCCATTGATTGATAAAACCGCGCAAAACAAAATTGATCAGCAAATTTTGCGGGGGCTACCCAATGTGATTGATGCGACCTCAACCAATATGTTGCCGTTAAGCGGTGGCGGCTGGTCGAGCACGTTAAATCTGGGCCCCGACCCAGATAGCGCTAAATCGACACCGCAATTTGCCATGTATTTAGGGACAGATCACACCATTGAGACCTTAGGCATTAAGCTGATTGAGGGGCGTAACTTTTACCCCCATGAACTTAAGGATAACCTCGATAGCCCTAGCCGATTAGCGATCATCTCCAGTGTGTTAGCCAAAGCCATTTGGCCTGATGAATCCGCACTTGGTAAAGTGTTGTACGAGGGCAAGGATACACAGATCACTGTGATTGGCGTAGTCGAAAAACTGCAAGGCGCGTGGATTGACAGTTCTAGCCTTGAAAATAGTGTGATTCAAAATGTGGATTATGGCAGCAGTTCTTACATGGTACGGGCCAAACCTGAGTTTCACGCCGAGCTTAAAGACACGATAAAAAAAGCGCTGCTGGCGGAGAATCCAAACCGAGTACTCGATGGATTTAAGTCAATCGAGGCCTTAAAAGATAGTTCATATCGCGATCATAAATTGATGATTACTGTGCTAACTATGATGGTGGTGTTGCTGCTGCTGATCACCTCGCTCGGTTTAACGGGCATGGTGATGTTTAATATCCAGCGCCGCACTAAGCAGATAGGTACCCGCCGTGCATTGGGGGCTAAAAAGCGCGATATTATCAGTTACTTCCTCGTGGAGAACTATTTGATTTGCTTAGCGGGAGGCGTGCTGGGCGGCTTGTTAGCGATACAGTTAGGCCAACAGTTAATGAAAATCTATAGCTTGCCTATGTTGGACTTAAGCTACCCACTAATTACTGTGGCAGGTTTGTTTATTGTCACCACATTAGCGGTTTACTTACCAGCGCGTAAGGCGGCAAATATTTCGCCAGCAACCGCAACTCGCAGCGTATAGCGGAATATTTGATGTCACTCAAGGTGCGATAAAAGCTCGACAAAAGTGCGATAACAATAGGATGTTATTGCACTTTTTGTTACTTTACGGTTAACAGTTTTACTTAGGACAACACTCACACTTATGGATACTATCCTTATCGTCGATGACAATCATGCCATCTGCCAAGCCCTAGGTTTGATGCTAGAACTCAATGATTATCGGGTGCTGATTTGCCATAGCCCAGAGGACGCCCTTGGGTTATTGACGACGCAAGATGTGGATTTAGTGATCCAAGATATGAACTTTACCCGAGATACCACCTCGGGTGAGGAAGGTCGGCAGCTGTTTTACGCCCTGCGCGAACGCCAAGGGGATTTGCCGATTATTTTGATGACGGCATGGACCCAGCTCGAAACGGCAGTTGAATTAGTCAAAGCGGGCGCCGCCGATTATATGGGCAAACCTTGGGATGACGCTAAGCTACTAAATAGCATCACTAATCTGATTGCGCTTTATAAACTCTCCCGTGCTAACCACCGCTTGGAGCGGGTGAATCATCAACGCCAAGTGGCGATCGCCGATGCGGATCTCTGCGGTATTGTCTTTGGCAGCGGTGCTATGCAGCGTTGCATTGATTTAGCCTTGCAACTGGCACGCTCCGATGTATCGGTCTTGATCACTGGCCCCAATGTCGCGGGAAAAGACAAACTCGCCGATATTCTCCACGCCAATTCACCCTTAAAAAACAAACCTTTCATCAAGGTCAATGTCGGTGCTTTGCCGATGGATTTATTAGAGGCCGAGCTGTTTGGTGCCGAGGCGGGCGCTTTTACTGGCGCGACTAAAGCGCGTATTGGCCGTTTCGAAGCGGCAGACTGCGGCACGTTGTTTCTAGATGAAATTGGTAATTTGCCGTTATCTGGTCAAGTGAAATTATTGCGGGTGCTACAAACTGGCGAATTTGAACGCTTAGGAAGCCATAAAACTCAGAAAGTAAAAGTGCGGGTGATCAGTGCGACCAATGCGGATCTGGCCCAAGATATCGCTGAAGGGCGATTCCGTGAGGATTTGTTTTACCGCTTAAATGTTATCGAACTGGCGTTGCCACCGCTGAATCAACGCACCGATGACATTTTACCTTTAGTGCAGCATTTTATTGGCAGCGATTTTAGCTTGAGTAAACCTGCGTTGCAGGCGTTATTACAGCACCGCTGGCCGGGAAATGTGCGCGAGCTTGAAAACGCCTGTAAGCGAGCGGTATTGTTGGCGCAAAGCCATGTGCTGACTGAGGCTGACTTTGGTTTGGCACCTGTTGCGAGTGTCATCAAATCTGCTTCCAGTGTTTCGGCTGTATCTGAGTCGCGGCTATCTGGCTTGAGACAGTTTGATCCTCAGCCTGTTTATTTGCCGGCTTCCATCCCCGTAAATACCGCATTTTATCATGAGTCTGTTCGTGCCCAAGTGTCAGATGCCAATGAGGCGATAGACGTGAGCCGAGAAGATATCGAAGCGGCGCTAAAACAGCATCATGGCGTAATTGCTCGGGTGGCAAAAGCGCTTGGACTCAGTCGCCAAGCGCTGTATCGGCGGATGGACAAGTTTGGTTTAGATAAGTCATAGGCTAAGTGCAGATGCTAGGTCCCAAGTCCCAGCTTCTAGGCGAGAGAAAGGCTATTGATTAAGGAATCTGAGTGTTAATTCGAACTAAAATTATCATTTTTTCAATGGCTTGCTGCGCCTTTGGCGTCTTGCTGAGTTTTGCCTTGGTGAAGTATATCTCGCCCTATGCTTCGTCTGTTGCCACGTCTAACACGATTGAAATCCCTGATGTGAATGTGCAACTCGATTTTGCGGAGCTTGAGAAAACGGTCGCCTCCATCGAACTCGCCCTTAACAATAGTGAGCAATTGCAGGAGGCTGCGGCGATGCAAGCGCACCAGAGGGCCGAGCAGATTAAAGCCGAGCTGCAAAAGCTTGAACAACTTAAACAAGAGCAGTTACAAATAAAACTCTTCAAGTTAGAACAACTTAAAGAAGGGCTGTTTAATTCTATTCCTCATGTGGTTGAGCCTTTACGTATAGAACCGCTATCCATTTTACCGCCCAAAGCACCTGTATCTCCTGCGATATCCGCTGATATAGCTAAGGGAGAGCGTGTCTCGAGTTTGACCTTAGGTGAAGGTTTGATCGTGTTGCTTCTCGCTTGTGCTGTCTGTGGTTTAGGTATTGCTTGGTTGACTCGACATCTAAGCCGCAGTTTAGATTCCCTTGAAGTCGGCTTGCTAAATTTTAGTGATAATGACTTTAGTGTGAGTATTCCTGAACATGGCGAAGGTCAGCTCAAAACCTTAGCGCAGTTATTTAACCATAGCGCTGCTAAATTACGCCAAGAAAGGCAGTACATTTACCAGCGGGAGTTATTACTGGATAAGGTGATTCAAAGTTCTCCCAATGTGATGTTGTTACTGGACGATCATCAGCGGCTCATTTACGCCAATGATGCGGCGCGTCACCTATTCCATAAAAAGGGCAGAATGGAAGGCTTGAGCTTAGATGAATTGCTGGTGGATTTGCCCGAAGTATTGGCCTTAGCGCTTAAACATGAAAAGAACGGACTCTTCGCCATGGGTGAAGATGATGTGGAAACTTGGTATTTAAGTCGTGGTCATTTTTTATTGAATAACCAACAGCATAACTTGATTTTGCTCAAGCAGATGACCCGCGAGCTTAATCGTCAAGAGGTGGCAGTGTGGAAGAAAGTGATCCGCATTATTAGCCATGAACTCAATAACTCAGTCGCGCCCATCGCCTCTATGGTGAACTCCGGCCGACTGCTCACTAAAGATATTGATAATCCGAAGTTAACTTTGATTTTCGATACGATCGAGAATCGCACCAGTCATCTAAGCCAGTTTATCTTTAACTATGCCCGTTTTGCTAAGTTGCCGCTCCCGCAACGGCGTCAGGTGAATTGGACGCAATTTACTGCCCAGTTGACTCAGCATTATCCCTTTAAACTTACTCATGAGTTACCTGAGGTCGATGGCTATTTCGACCAAGGACAGATGGAGCAAGTGCTCCTCAATTTACTTAAAAACGCCCATGAATCTGGCTCAAACCCCGAGGATGTCACCCTGTCGATTCGGTATCAAACCTTAGTGGATGGTGGAGGTTTTAGTATTGTGATTGAGGATCGCGGCACTGGTATGTCTGGTGAAGTATTAGAGCAGGCGCTACTGCCGTTTTACTCAACAAAACAATCAGGTACAGGCTTAGGTTTACCTTTGTGCCGTGAAATTATCGAAGCCCACGATGGCAGTATTAGCATGCATAATCGCAGTGACGGTGGCCTGTTGGTTCGACTATGGTTACCACAATAATGCTCGCGTTTTGAATAAACACCGTAATGCGACTCTTAAGTCGCATTTTTTATTGCTTATCTTATCCGCTTGTTTAAAGCATAACTCCTATCCTCAACTGCCTCTTGGCGTATTAGCCAAATGGGCTATTTTTGCCTTTTTACCTTAGCTCTTCGGGCTAATTTGCCCCCCAGCGTAATGACGGGAGATCTTTAACCCTGTTAACCTGTTTTATCGAAAATTTGCGTTAAAACTCACCTTGTTCTAACAGAGGTTAGCGCGGTTTTTAAGGTTCGATTAAAAAGGTTAAGGAGGGATAAGTGAAACAGTTAAAACAGCGTCTGCTTACTTACGTTTTATGTCCATTCCTGCTGCTGGCTTCCCCTATCACTATTGCCGATAACGACATTGAAATTAGTGGCTTAGTAATAGATAGAACCTTGACTCGGTTTGGTAAGGACTTTGGCTTTTACTACTCAAGCTATTGGCGCGAATTGCCCTTTACCCAAGGCTTTAACGTCACTCTGTACGAGACTGTATTTCCGCAGGCTGGAACCGTTTTAACTTTAGAAGTAAACGGGACACGGATTTACACCACCCATTTTGGTCGTCGTGCAAATCCGATTAAAGAGAGCGCAGAGCAGGCGATTTTGATCACGATTGATTATTTAGCGCAAGTCAGAGCCAATGCAATAACAGGTGATTTTTCAGTAACATCGGACGACTTTTAGGATAATAATAATGACATACAGGACGTTACTTGCTCTTGTCACGCTATGTGTGGCAAGCAGTGGCCAAGCCACTGAATTGATTTATACGCCAGTGAATCCCAGCTTTGGCGGCAATCCACAAAATGGGGCTTTCTTATTAAATAAAGCCCAAGCCCAGAATGACAATAAATCTACCTCGACCGAGAAGGACTTTGTCACCCGTTTTAAAGAATCCCTAGAGCGTAATATCATTAACTCAATCACCCGCGGTGTTGCTGATGGTGAAATTACCGATGGTGTTTACGATACAGGTGATTTTCGGATTGAAGTGGCTTCTACGGGAAATGGCGTGATGCTAACTATTACTAATACTGAAACCGGTGAAGTCACTGTGATTGAAATGCCGACATTCGGAGGAGTCAACTAATGGCCCGTCTAGTGTTAGTGAGTTTATTACTGCTAAGTGTGTCGGCCTGTAGCCTGATCTCCAAACCCGATTTAAATATCACGGCTGCCGAGGTTAACCCCTTGAGTGAGGTGATGCGTGGGCTGCAAACTCAACCTGGACCTAAGTTTCCTATCCCTGTGGCCGTGTATTCCTTTCGTGATCAAACTGGCCAATATAAGCCGCAGGCTAACGTGAGTTCGTTTTCGACCGCGGTGACTCAGGGCGCAACATCGATGTTGATGCAGACTTTGCTCGACTCTAAATGGTTTACACCCGTTGAGCGTGAAGGGCTACAAAATTTGCTTACCGAGCGTAAGATCAGCAATAAACAGAGCGGTACTAAGGGCGATGAAGTGCCCGTATTATCCACCGCCAGATTGTTACTCGAAGGTGGAGTGATTAGTTATGAGACCAACACTAGTACAGGCGGTAGCGGTGTCGAATACTACGGCATTGGCGCCTCTGAAATGTACCGTGAAGATCTGGTGACCATTTATCTACGCGCCGTGGATGTACACACAGGTAAAGTCATGATGTCGGTCTCAACCAGCAAACGAGTCTTGTCCCAAGAAATGCGTGCGGGCTTGTTCCGTTACACGAGTTTAAATCGACTCGCTGAGGCTGAAGTCGGTTTTACTACCAATGAGCCAGTGCAATTTTGTGTGTTACAAGCCATTGAATTGGCGGTCGCTGAGCTGATTGATAAGGGCATCAAACAAGGTTACTGGAGCCCAACTCAAGTGGCGCAGCCAGCAGAAAAAGCCCAAGAGTTGAGTCAGGGCTAGGTGCTTGAAAGTCGGTATTAGATGCTAGAGCAAAGCAGGCTTCTGCTTTAGCACTTAGTCGCGATAGCGAAAAAGAAAACCGAGCCAGTTAAGCTGGCTCGGTTTTTTATTGCAGATATTGCAGCAGTCAGTTGATATTAGGCTATTTTAGTCCGCTTGCATGGCCTTCCAAAACAGTTCAAAACTGGCATCGCGGTATGTTCTATCTGTCCCCAAGTGCGGGTTATCGATAAAGAAACGGGTTGCTGCTAGATATTGGCCGTGGCAGTTTTCTAGCATCAATCCCACTGGATAATGGGCGATTAGCCCCATCATTTGTCCCTGCTTAATGAGTTCGCTAATAAAGCCTAAGATGCTATTCATCGCTTGATCGCGCACCTTAGCTGCAATCATGGGTGACATTGAATATTGCTGAAAAAACAGTTGCTTGACAGGGTTATCCAGCGACCAATCTATCGCACTTTGCCATAGTTGTAGGGCATTGTGCTTAAGATCGCTGCCCTTATGGGTGTTTAACAGTAAGGCATCGGCAAATTCTTGTTTTATGGTAAGAAACAAAGATTCCATCAAGGCTTCCTTAGAAGGAAAGTGATGGAACAAGGTGCCCGTTGCTACGCCTGCTTGTTTTGCAATCGAGGCGGTAGACGTGCCATGAAATCCTTGGCTGACAAAGAGCGCTAAGGCAGTATCGAGAATAGCTTGGCGTTTATCTGTCATGGTTTTAATGGGTTGTGTTGTTGATGGTTTATTCAAGATTTATCCCCCAATGACTAGCGCAAAAATAGCTTCATTAAGATGCGCTGGATAAAAGTGCCGTAGGGCGGGTGAACAAATTTGCCTGTGTTGAATCGGCCACGGCTGAGTACCGTTTTAGCGTGGCTGAAGGTCAAAAAGCCTTCCTTGCCATGGTAATGCCCCATTCCCGACGGGCCTATTCCGCCAAAGGGCGCATCGTCGGCGGCGACATGAAACACGGTTTCATTGATACAAACACCGCCAGAATGGGTCTGCTGGAGGATCTTTTGCTGAGTTGGCTCATCGAAACTCATCACATACAGCGCTAAGGGTCTGGCTCTGTGGTTGATGTACTGAATCGCTTCATCTAAGGTGTCGTAGCTAATAATTGGTAACAATGGGCCAAAAATTTCCTCTTGCATCAATAGCATGTCTTCACTGGTGTTCGTTATTAACTGAGTTGCGAGTTTACGATGTTGGCTATCTATGGCTTCGTCCGTCGCCGAAATAACACGGGCACCTTTTGCTTTGGCGTCTTCGAGCACTGTCATCAAGCGGTCAAACTGACGTGTATTAATGATGCTGCCATAGTCCTTATTGTGGTTAATGGTGCCGTACATGGCCTTAAACTTAGCTTGGTAGGCGGCGATAAAGTCATCCACCTTGGCTTTAGGGCAAAGCACATAATCAGGTGCGACGCAGATTTGTCCGGCATTCAAACACTTACCGTAAATCATTCGTTCTACTGCTATCTCAAGCGGCATATCGGGGGCGATAATCACAGGCGATTTACTACCCAATTCGAGTGTTACTGGGGTGAGATTATTCGCTGCGGCGCGCATCACATGGCGGCCGACTGTGGTCGAGCCTGTAAAGAGTAAATGATCGAAGGGCAGGGCAGAAAATTGGGCAGCAATATCCGCCTCACCTTCAATAACCGCCACGTGGGATTCATCGAAGACTTGTGCCAATAACTGTTTGATCACTTGGTTGGTTGCTGGGGTAAATTCAGACATTTTGAGCATGGCATGATTACCCGCGGCAATAGCTGTCACTAGCGGGCCAATTGACAGCATGACGGGGAAATTCCACGGCACGATAATGCCGATCACCCCCAAAGGTTGATAATGCACTGTGACTTTGGCGGGGGCGAGTAAGATGCCCGCATGGCGAGCGCTGGGCTTGAGCCATTTTTTCAGGTTTTTCAAGCTGTAATTGATGTTGTTGATGACAGGCATAATGTCTGAGATCAGGCTGTCATCAATCGATCTATGGCCGTAGTCTTGGCTTAAGGCTTCGACTAAGGGTGTTTGAAATTGCAGTATGGCCGCCTTAAGTCGAGTTAATTGCTCCACTCGCGTAGCGTAATTAGGATTCGGCGCCGCTAAATAACTGCTGCGTTGGCGTTGGAGCAACTGAGTCAGTGGCGAAGTATTAAGGTGTTCGGTGGCCATATTCATAGTGGTTGCTCCAAGGGAAATGGTAGGCTGAGTCTTATTCGGTACTTTATTTAAGTAATCGTCTCGATTGAGTCTTTTATTAAATCAGTACCGACTGATTAGTCGGTTTATCCTAGCTTGCTTAGTGAGATGGTGCAAGGTATCTGGTGTATTTTTGAGCAAGATCACGGCTTGTTGTGGCGTTAGCTTTTACACTAAATCAAGGGTTGTTACATAAGGAGTATGTATGGCATTGTTAAAGCATGGAATTTCGATTGGTATTGAGCGTTATGGTGATGATGATTTTTTCGTTACCTTTAAAGCTATCGGTACCTTAACTCATCAAGACTACGAAATGATGGTGCCTGTGTTGGAGTCTGCATTAGCTGGGGTGAAAGATCCTGATATATTTGCCTTGGTAGATGTCACCGAGTTGGAAGGCTTGGAACTACAGGCTGCTTGGGACGATCTCAAACTTGGGGTGAAGCATATTCGTCATTTCGAGAAAATAGCCATCGTCGGTAAGACGACTTTGCAGGAAGTGTTGGCTAAATTGGCAAATTGGTTTACGCCTGCTGAGGTAAGGTTTTTTGTTGATAATGGCGATGCTGTTGCTTGGCTGAGAGACTAAGGTTGTGAGATGAAGTTTGTGGTCTGCCAATGCGCTAAATCGGGCGTTATAGCAGCGCCGTAAAGATTCACCCAGCAATCCATTCGCGCCATAGAAGGAGTACAAATTATGCGTACAGGTCAAATACTCTGGCCCACAGATTTTTCGGAAACTGCGGCCCATGCACTGAGCTATGCCATTGAAATGGCTAATCTATACCATGTAGGGCTAAAAATCTTACATGTGGTTGAACAGCCGATCGGTGATGAAAACTTTATGATTCTATCTATTACCCCTGAAGAGCTTGCTAAAAGCATGGAGGAAGCGGCGGCAACTAAAATGCGAGCACTATTGGATGGATTGAATACTGAGCTTCCCATCACTACCTTGATCCGCCGTGGCGATCCTGTCTATCAAATTTTAGAAGAGGCCAACAGTAAAGACATTGGCATGGTAGTAATTGCTAGCCATGGCCGAACTGGGATTTCGCATTTTTTACACACCAATGTCTCAGAAGCGGTGGCGAATGGTGCAGCTTGTCCTGTGCTTGTGGTTAAGTAACTGGCTTTGACTCTATAAATCCAAAGGGCGCTTATAGCGTCCTTTCTTTTTGATTGATAAAGAATAATTAATTGAAATGGGTACGCAAGAAGCATAGCAAACTGCTATAAAATAGTGGTATTTTGGCCTTAATAATTAGCTTAATTAAAAACTCAAATGATGGATAAGCTTATGCGTACTCAAGAAGTGTTATGCCCTACGGATTTTTCATCCACTGCGGCCCATGCGTTAAAATATGCGGTTGAAATGGCAAATGTTTATCAAGTCGATATTCGGTTGTTGCATGTGACTAGCCCTGCCCGTGGCGCCCATTGTTATGGTATTGCGGTCGATATTCCCGCTACATTGGAAAATGAACTCAAAGCTTTCGTTGATGCAAAAATGCAAAGTTTGCAGCAGGAAATGCAGCAGAACCTTACCGAAGGGCTCAATATTAAGTTAGTCGTGCGCCATGGTGATGCTATTGATGAGATTTTAGCGGAAGCCGTTGATGTGGGCATGGTGGTTATCGCTAGTCATGGGAGCAGCGGTTTAGCTGACTTTTTAAAACCCCACGTTACACAGGATATTGTTAAGTACGCTAAGTGCCCTGTGTTGGTGGTGAAATAACACTATGGGATAAGTTTAGTAGGAATCATTTTTGATCATTTTAGGTTCTGTTAACTTAGTCGACGCCTCGGCTTCATTGTCAAATGACATCAGGCGTCGATACTTTTCCTGCAGAGCCACTAAGCTACCATCTTGGGTAATTTGTTTGAGTCCCGCATTAAAATCATCCCGAATTTGTTCACTGAGAAACGCGAACTTGTATTCTGTAGGTGGGAATATTTGGTGGCAAATCGCCTGTTGTTTTAAGTCTTTCTCAGTGAGTTTGCCCTCAAGATAGGCCTGCTTTAAGTAGTATTTGAAAATATTTTTATCCATCACAACGACATCGGCTCTGCGCTTCATCAGCATATAAACCTGCTGCACTTGCCTCGCTTGTTCTTGGTAGCCGCTATTGGTCTTAACCATGTTGGCAAACTCTTCCCCCAGTAACGATGATGCACGTTGAAAGGCGACGACTTGTTTGTTGTTTAAGTCTTCTATGCTATTGATGTTAAATTGATTACTCTCGAGGCTAATGGCGCAGTTTTGGTAGGTTATCGCAACGTTGGAATAAAAAATGTTGTTAATCATTCCTTCTTTGATGTTGATGATGCCATCGAGTTTACCCTCCCTGAGTTCATGGAAAGTGCGCGCCAGTGGTAAGTAGTGGATAGAAGCAGTATGGCCTTTAACGGCGAGGGCTTGGTTAAGTAATTCGAGTTCGATCCCGCTATTGGTTGCTTGGATGACATAGGGCGGGATAGACAGGCTGACGCCTATCTTAATTTCAGCCGCTTGGCCGAGCTGAGCGCCGCATAGGATGAGTAACCCCATCAATTTATAGCGGTTACGACGAGCCACTGAGCTATTTGGCTTATTTAGTTTATGCGCCATAAGTTACCAACACCTCCGCGGTATACACTTGCAACTGTGTTTGATACTCGCCAAGTCATTCCATGACTTTCTTGAGTAAGTGTAGTGTGTCTGTGAACTCAGCACGGCTTTATTTATCAAATACACATTAACGCTTTAACCTATTACAGGCTCAAAAGGATGAGCCCGGTTAAGTCAGAAAAGCAATTTCTTCCGCCGTAGACTCCCTGCCTAAGATAATATTTCTATGTGGATAGCGGCCAAACCTGTCGATAATCGCTTTATGGCGCAGTTCAAACGTTAGGTTTGTTATCGCAGCTTCGCGATTAAACAGTTTTACTGCTACTTGGTGAATGGTTGCCGATTCGCTGTGCATATAGGGCATAAATAGAAAAGGGACTTGTTTGGATTTTAGTGCGGTATCGACCCGTTGGGCAACGGCTTCTTGGGCGAGCACTAAGGCTATCGCATCGGCTTCGAATGCGGCAGGCGTATCGCGGTAAATATTACGGGAAAATTGATCGAGCACTATTATCTCAGCCAATCGACCTTGAGGCGTGATTCGCCAATGTGAAAGCTCTCCCCGTTTGGCTTGAAGTAGTACACCTTCGAAGCGCTGTTTGATCTGGGTATCAAATTCAACATCTTTAATCCACCAGAGCTTTGGGTCAATGTCTTCAAACCAAAATGTCAGTATTTGGTCTGCTGTGATTGTCTGGCTCATTTTAGCCTTTCTTCATAGGTGTTGAGTGATATTAGAAATAACAGTTGTTGGGGGAGGATGACAAGTCGTTTCGTTTGATTTAAGTGCAGATTTGTTATCTGATGATCTTGTCGCGAACCGTAAGTATTTAGCATTGGCTATTGCCTTATTGACTGAATATAAAGTAGTTTTGATGATAATTACTTTTGTTTCCAGACAGGTCATCCTATGTCACTTTCAATGCCAGCATCCCAACAGGTTTCAAAGCAAAATAAAGCGTTTCTGCGTAAGTTATATTTGGCGCATTTAATGGATGATGACCGCCATAATCTATTATCACTCAATAAGTTAACCGGAATGCCTCGCCGAACTTTACAGGATGCTATCGCAGCTTTTGAGGATATAGGTATTCGAGTCGAGTTTGTGCAGGAAGGCAGCCGTAACAATTCAGGTTATTACCGCATAGTCACCTGGGGGCCGATCAGTAGCGCTTGGGTCGATACCCATCTAAGCGAAATCGCTGAGCTGATAGGGTTTTACGAGAAGTCAATTTAAATGCTGTTTGTTACCAAGGACGAATTTGAGAACTCTTCAACTGTTAGGTTTTATTCTTGCCATCGCAGGTGTCATTTTGGATATATAACGCTAGCATCTATTGACGGTCAAACATCTGAAGCTTCTGCTGGGGCTGCGGGTTTAGGCATGATTTTTATGGTATTACCAACCTTTGGCTGTTCTGCGTTAATGTTGGTACCTTCTTCTTTAACATTATGCAAATCAGAAGTAAGGCTACGTACATATTTTAAAGGGAGTTTTTGGTTGAGTCTGTGGAAATTGAATTTAGTTATTTCTGCTGTATATATCCTTGTTACTCTTTATGTGGGCTGTTTATGGCTACAAATCAGCATTGGTCGCTAACGAGTGAATCATCTTGTTCATAATATGTTCATTTTTTATGCTTAACCTTCAACGCGAGTCTCACCCGAGGATATTGCATTCGTTTGCATAGATATTTGAGCATTTTCTCTTCGTTACTCCTTTGCCAATTTTCTGGCCTGACCAGCCTAAACTCCCTATAATCGGCTGCAAATGTCATCACGTTACATAGTGTTCACATCTAAATACCCTACATACTTAAAATAAAAAGGAACCTTGTTCCATGTTAGAAAAACTGTTCAAACTGAAACAAAATCAAACGAGCCTCAAGCAGGAAGCGGTCGCAGGTTTGACAACATTTATGACTATGGCCTACATCATTTTTGTGAACCCAATGATGTTAGCCGATGCGGGCATGGACCATGGTGCTGTATTTGTGGCGACCTGTTTGGCGGCGGCTGTCGGCTGTTTGGTTATGGGGTTGATGGCGAATTATCCAATTGCGCTTGCTCCAGGTATGGGACTTAATGCCTTTTTTACCTACACAGTCGTGGGTGAAATGGGTTACAGCTGGGAGACTGCATTAGGCGCAGTGTTCCTGTCGGGAATTTGCTTTTTAATCTTATCGTTAGTGCGTATTCGAGAATGGATTGTAAATAGTATTCCCATGTCGTTACGTATCGGTATTGCTGCAGGTATTGGTTTATTCCTTGCACTGATAGGCCTTAAGAGCGCCGGTATTGTGGTGGCAAGTCCTGCTACGCTAGTAACACTGGGCGATATCACGGCATTTCCGGCGGTTATGGCTGTGCTGGGCTTTTTTCTCATTATTGCTATGGTGCAGCGGGGAATGAAGTCGGCGGTGATTGCCAGCATTCTGATTATCACTGGCCTAGGATTAGTGTTTGGTGATGTGCAGTATCAGGGCATTGTATCAATGCCACCTTCAATCGCACCTACATTTATGAAGATGGATTTATCCCAAGTATTTGAAGTAACTATGCTATCAGTCGTTTTTTCCTTCTTATTTGTGGATCTCTTCGATACCTCTGGCACCTTAGTGGCGGTTGCACAGCGCGGTGGTTTTCTCGATGATAAAGGCCGTTTACCACGTCTGAATCGTGCCTTAACCGCTGACAGTTTAGCAACGATTGCGGGGGCGGCTTTTGGCACTTCCACCACGACAAGTTATATCGAAAGCACCGCGGGTGTGAGCGCGGGTGGTCGTACTGGTTTAACGGCCGTTGTGGTGGGATTACTCTTCATTGCTGCGTTATTTTTATCGCCATTGGCGGGGATGATCCCGGCTTATGCGACTGCGGGCACACTGTTTTATGTAGCGATTTTGATGATGTCGGGACTGGTGCATGTCGAATGGGAAGATTTGACTGAAGCCGCGCCTGTGGTGGTTGTGTGTATATTAATGCCGCTAACGTTTTCTATCGCGACGGGCATTGCCTTTGGGATCATCTCATATGCAGCAATCAAATTACTCACAGGTCGCTTTAGCGATCTTAATGTGGGCATTTTAGTATTAGCCGCATTGTTCGTAGCTAAGTTTGTCTATGGTTGATGCTGTCGATTAATTCACCTGCACAGTAAAAACTCGCAGCGTAGATTGTTTACATTTTTTGAGGGCCATCTAATCGATGGCCCTTTTTAATGCGCGATTCTAAGCAAAAACGAAAATTTATCTCGAGTTAATAACTCCTTGCTACCAATTACTCAGCGGATTAGGTATAAGGATTGTTCGGTTATTTTGTTACAAATGAATAATGAACTTAAGTGAGATTGCGTATCGCCGCGTGGTAGTGAAGTTAGGGACGAGTGTGCTGACCTCTGGCAGTAAACAGCTAGATAAAGCCCACATGGTTGAGCTTGCTCGTCAAATGGCCGCACTGATGAAGTCAGGGGTCGAAGTCGTATTATGCACCTCAGGGGCAATTGCCGCTGGGCGCGAACATCTCCAATACCCGACGCTGCCCGACACTATGGCCAATAAGCAATTGTTAGCCGCTGTCGGGCAAAGTCAGTTGATCCTCGCTTGGGCACAACTCTTTAGTATTTATGGGCTGCATGTGGGCCAATTGCTGCTGACCCGTGCCGACTTGCAGGATAGGGAGCGTTACCTTAACGCCCGCGACACGCTCAATGCCTTGTTGGCGAATAATATTGTGCCGATCATCAATGAAAACGATGCCGTTGCCACCAATGAGATCAAAGTGGGCGATAACGACAATTTATCGGCGCGCGCAGCACTCTTATGCGATGCTGACTTATTGATTTTACTGACGGATCAAAAGGGCTTATTCGATGCTGATCCGCGCACTAACCCGAACGCTAAGTTGATTTCACAGGTGGTGAAGATTGACGATAGTCTGCGTATGCTGGCGGGCGGTTCTGTATCGGGTTTAGGCACAGGTGGTATGTCGACTAAATTGGAAGCGGCGGATATTGCTCGCCGTGCTGGCATCGAAGTGGTTATCGCCTCTGGTCATCACCCTGATGTGATCAAAAAAGTGGTCGCCAAAGAGTCCGTCGGTACTCATTTTAGTGCCATCGAAAACCCGCTCGAAAGCCGCAAACAGTGGATTCTAGCGGGACCTGCGACTCAAGGTTCTTTAGTGCTTGATGCGGGTGCGGTCAAAGCCGTGACTGACAAAGGCCGTAGTCTATTGTCTAAAGGTATCGTAGGCGTTAAAGGTCAGTTTGAACGTGGTGCGACGCTACAATTAGTTGATCAACAAGGTAAAGTGATTGCTAAAGGGATGACACGATACTGTGGCCAAGCCCTGAGTTTGATTGCAGGTAAGCATTCCGACGAGATCGAGTCTGTACTCGGTTACGATTATGGTGACGCAATAGTGCACCGCAACGACATGGTTGTCTTATAAGCGAGGTCTGTTTTGAGTCAAATGAATCAAGATCAGTATTTACAGCAACTTGGCCAAAATGCCAAACAGGCCAGTTATGCTTTAGCCAATTTAACGGCGAGCCAAAAGGCTGACTTACTCGAAGCTATTGCCGATGCGCTGACGGCAAACTCCGCCGCCATTTTAGCGGCTAATGCTAAAGATGTTGCCGCCGCTAAGAACGATGGATTAACTGAGGCGATGATCGACAGACTGTTGCTCGATGATGCACGTTTAGCGGGCATTATCGGTGATATCAGTGATGTGATCCGCCTTGCCGATCCCGTGGGCGAAGAGTTTGGCAGCAAGTTATTAGATAACGGTTTAAGGTTGACTCGTCGCCGCGTACCGCTGGGCGTGATTGGGGTTATCTACGAGGCGCGCCCGAATGTGACTGTCGATATCGCGGTACTTGCCCTTAAAACGGGTAATGCGGTGATCCTCCGTGGCGGTAAAGAAACCCTTGAATCGAATAAGCTTATCAGCGAAGTGATCCGCGGCGCGATTGTCGCCCAAGGTTTACCCATAGATGCGGTGCAATTTATTGATTCTTCAGACAGAGCCCTAGTGACAGGTTTACTAAAGCTCGATCAATATGTCGACATGATAGTGCCGCGCGGCGGTCAAGCATTGCAGCGCCTATGTGCCGAGCAAGCGACCATTCCGGTGATTTTAGGTGGCATAGGTATTTGCCATTTATATGTCGATAAAAATGCCGACCTTGAGCGTGCCTTAGGCGTAATCGCTAATGCCAAAGTGCAGCGTCCAACTGTGTGCAATGCCCTTGATACCTTGCTGGTGGATGAGCGCGTGGCGAGCAGCTTTGTACCGCAAATTGCCGAATATCTGCATCGTCTAGGCGTGCGTTTTTCAGTTTGTGACACAAGTTTTAGTCTGCTGGATGGTTTAGGGTTCGATGTGATGCTTGCTAAGTCTGAGGATTTTGGCATTGAATGGTTGTCGTTAACCTTAGGTATCAAAGTCGTGAGCGATATCGATGCTGCTGTTAGCCATATTCGCCAGTATTCTAGCGGCCATTCGGAAGCCATTTTGACCGATGATATTCATGCAGCGGCGCACTTTATGAATGAAGTGAACTCAGCCGCCGTGTATGTCAATGCCAGTACGCGTTTTACCGATGGCGGTCAGTTTGGTCTTGGCGCTGAAGTGGCTGTGAGCACGCAAAAACTGCACGCCCGCGGTCCAATGGGGCTTGAGGCATTAACCACATATAAGTGGTTAGCTTGGGGTGATTACACTAGTCGTGTTTAGCGGTAAATACCGATAAACCCAAAGCCGTTAACTTACTGCGTTGACGGCTTTTTTGTTTGCGGTATCCAACTGAATAGCGACATTAATGTGTTTGGCTAACAAGTTTAGCTGCTTATGGTGAGCGGGGTATAAGTAACAAGTAACCAGATACAGAAAAATATCGTTGACATAACGACAGTGAATTTACGAAAGGCCTTGATGTATTCCAAGGTATAAATAAAGTACTTTTCTTGTACTCTG
Organism: Shewanella sp. SM68; assembly: GCF_025653925.1. Classification (NCBI taxonomy): domain Bacteria; kingdom Pseudomonadati; phylum Pseudomonadota; class Gammaproteobacteria; order Alteromonadales; family Shewanellaceae; genus Shewanella; species Shewanella sp. SM68. The sequence goes on along the minus strand of NZ_JAKKRU010000002.1, from coordinate 128,622 downwards.
CGAGTGAGTAAAACCGAAGGCAGCATAAAACTGCAATAGAGCATGACTACCATAGTGGTAAAACTGTTTCCCCAGAAATGCTCATAAATAAATAAGGCGATGCAGAGTAGCATGGCGCACCAACTGATAGGGCTGATGCTATTTTCTGGATTCCATTGGGTTGATTTTTCCATCTGACTATCCTTAGTCGATTTGTACCTCAGTACAATTTATAGACGGATATCTCGGCTTTATCAAACGCTTTCCACTTTAGACTCAGTACGCTGGCCAGTTTGTTGCCGTTTGAGCCTTGTTCATCATTTATCTAACTATGAGCGCGTACAACTTAAAGTGGAGTGAATTGCTTATTTAACGTTGAATGACTTGTGCTTAATGTGGCCTGGATAGCTTAAAGCGTCTTTATATCGGCAAATTCGCCTTTGCAAAGCAGGGCTAAGTCTGTGGCCGCTAAGCTTATCTCTAAACCGCGTCTGCCCGCGCTGACATAAATCCTGTCGAAGCCTTGAGCGCTGGCATCAATCAAGGTTGGCAATTGTTTCTTCTGCGCTAAGGGACTAATACCGCCAACCAGATAGCCTGAGGATTTTTGTGCTAGGTCGGCATCGGCCATTTGTAGTTTCTTTTGTCTTAAGCATTTAGCTACGGCTTTTAGATTAAGCAGATGATCGACGGGCACTAGCGCGACGGCAATCGGCGCATGGGCTTTGTCGATGGCAACTAAAAGGGTTTTAAACACTTGTGCGGGTTCGAGCCCTAAGGTGTTAGCGGCTTCTTCGCCGTAGGCGGCGCAGTGTGGATCGTGGCTGTACTCTAAGATATCAAACGCGATCTTGGCTTTTTTAGCCAATCGGACGGCCGGGGTCATTTTATACTCCTTCACAAAACGGGGGATATTAGCGCTTAATCTTGGCTTAAAATGTTAGCCAGCTCTTTTAATTGGCTCATTGCCGTGAGCTAACATTATTTAAGGCTGTTACTCAACGATTATTCCGCTAGCTTTGTGCTTATCTTGTTTTTACGCTCTAAATAACGGGGCAGAAGTTGCTGCAACATCATCCCCGATAAAATAAAGGCTAGGCCGAGATAGGTTGCCATCGCAATCGTTTCTTGCAAAATCCACGCGATAAAACCAATCGACATCACAGGGGATAAAAACACCATAGTGCTGATGTTCGCGGTGCGAGTGGCGGTTTTCAGCGCCATTAACCAGAGCACGAAGGTAATGCCCATCTCAAATAAGCCCACATACATACCTGCAAATATCGCCTTAAGACTAAAACTGGGCAGGGTATCTGTCAGCACTAAGGTGACGGCAATAAAAGGTAAGCCGATAAGAAAACTCAATAATAAACTCACCACGGGATCGCCTTGATCTTTGGTGTTCACGATCCAATATAGGCACCAGAGTAGGGTGCTGGTCAGCGCCAATCCGATACCGAGCGGGCTATCAAAACTAAAGCCGCTGATATCGCCGCCGGTGGCAATGATAAACACCCCAGTATAGGCAATCAGCGCGGCAGCAATATCGCTCTTACGCAAATGTTGCTTTAACAAAGGCGCAGCCAGTAACGGCAGTAATACCGCCCAAGTGTAATTAAGTGACAACGCTTGCTGCGCTGGCAGTAAGGAATACGCTTTAAATAACACGACATAGTAAAGGAAGGGATTGATGAGCCCAGTCACCAGATAAAACATGGGGCGGCGTAAAAACTGTTGCTTGAGTAAGGAAAGCTTTTTTTGCCAAGCAAGGATTCCGGCAAGGGCAATAATCGAAGTGAGTACGGCAACAAACACCAGTTGCAGCGGTGTGTAGTAACTCAAGGCAATCTTAAAGGCCGTGGCCACAGTAGACCAGAGAAAGATCGCCGCCATGCCATACACGTACGCTAAATTCGAAGACTTCACTCTGCTACCTTACTAGGATAAACATCCGCCAAATGTGGGCAGATTGAATAACAGCTTTGGTTGATAAGCAAGACTATTTTATGTGATTGGATATTTTATCCCACTGTAGATGCGAGAAAGATAAATCAGAAAATTTTTTTGTTCGCCCTTGTAATTAAATTCCCTGTCCCAATATAGGTATCAAGGCAGAGAAGGTGGCCAACGATGGACTTGATATTTAAACCGTCTAGCCCCATATCAAAACCAACTAAACAAATTTAGATTGAATGAAATTTTTCGGAGGACCTCATGGGTAAAATTATTGGTATCGACTTAGGCACAACAAACTCTTGTGTAGCTGTCCTCGATGGTGGCAAAGCACGTGTGTTAGAAAACGCTGAAGGCGATCGCACAACCCCGTCAATCATCGCTTATACAGATGATGAAACCATTGTCGGTTCGCCAGCAAAACGTCAAGCTGTGACTAACCCGACTAACACATTCTTCGCGATTAAGCGTTTGATTGGTCGTCGCTTTAAAGATGACGAAGTCCAACGTGACGTGAACATCATGCCATTCAAAATCATTGCAGCCGACAACGGTGATGCATGGGTTGAATCGCGTGGCAACAAGATGGCTCCACCACAAGTTTCTGCAGAAATCTTGAAAAAGATGAAGAAAACCGCAGAAGACTTTTTAGGTGAAGAAGTAACAGAAGCGGTTATTACTGTTCCTGCTTACTTTAACGATTCACAACGTCAAGCGACTAAAGATGCGGGTCGTATCGCAGGTCTTGATGTTAAACGTATTATCAACGAACCAACGGCTGCAGCATTAGCCTACGGTATCGATAAGAAACAAGGCGACAATATTGTTGCAGTATACGATTTAGGTGGTGGTACATTCGATATCTCTATCATCGAAATCGACAGCAACGATGGTGACCAAACATTTGAAGTGTTGGCAACCAACGGTGACACCCACTTAGGTGGTGAAGACTTTGACAACCGTTTGATCAACTACTTAGCTGACGAATTCAAGAAAGAGCAAGGCTTAGATCTGCGTAAAGATCCATTAGCAATGCAACGTCTGAAAGAAGCAGCAGAAAAAGCGAAAATTGAACTTTCAAGCACCAACCACACTGAAGTGAATCTGCCATACATCACGGCAGACGCAACAGGTCCTAAGCATTTAGTGATTAAAATCACTCGTGCTAAATTGGAATCACTGGTTGAAGACTTGATTATCCGTACATTAGAGCCACTAAAAGTTGCCCTGGCTGATGCAGATTTATCTGTAACAGACATCAACGAAGTGATTCTAGTGGGTGGTCAAACACGTATGCCTAAGGTTCAAGAAGCAGTGACAAACTTCTTCGGCAAAGAACCTCGTAAAGACGTGAACCCAGACGAAGCGGTAGCCGTAGGTGCTGCAATTCAAGCGGGCGTACTGTCAGGCGACGTGAAAGACGTATTACTGTTAGACGTAACACCACTGTCTCTGGGTATCGAAACCATGGGCAGCGTGATGACTAAGTTGATTGAAAAGAACACTACTATTCCTACTAAGGCGCAGCAAGTGTTCTCAACAGCCGATGACAACCAAAACGCAGTGACGATTCACGTACTGCAAGGTGAGCGTAAGCAAGCGAGCGCGAACAAGTCATTAGGCCAGTTCAACTTAGACGGTATTGAGCCAGCGCCACGTGGCCAGCCACAAATTGAAGTGATGTTCGACATCGATGCCGACGGTATTCTGCATGTGTCTGCGACAGACAAGAAAACCGGCAAGAAACAAAACATCACCATCAAAGCCTCTTCTGGCTTAAGCGAAGAAGAAGTGGCACAAATGGTACGTGATGCCGAAGCTCACGCAGATGAAGACAAGAAGTTTGAAGAGTTAGTGCAAGCACGCAACCAAGCTGACGGCTTAGTCCACGCGACTAAGAAACAAGTGGAAGAAGCGGGTGATGCATTGCCAAGCGAAGATAAAGAGAAAATCCAAGCTGCTATGGCCGCTGTTGACACTGCCAGCAAAGGCAATGACAAAGAAGCCATTGAAAAGGCAACTCAAAACTTGATCGAAGCATCTGCTAAGCTGATGGAAATCGCTCAAGCTAAGTCTCAAGCTCAAGGCGGCGACAATGCCGACGCGGGCAAACAGGCTAACGCTGCTGCCGATGACGTTGTCGATGCTGAATTCGAAGAAGTGAAAGACGACAAGAAATAATGACTTGTTTTCAATCAAATAGATTGATTTCAAAGCGTTAATTTCTAGGCGGGCGTTACGGGGCAACCCTAACGCCCGTTTGTTCAACACCAGCTGAGAAGCATGAGATTATGTCAAAGCGAGATTATTACGAAGTATTAGGTGTCAGTCGTGACACCAGCGAACGTGAAATTAAAAAGGCCTACAAACGTCTGGCCATGAAATTTCACCCAGATCGCAACCCAGGCGACAAAACCGCAGAAGCTAACTTTAAAGAAATTAAAGAAGCCTACGAGATCCTAACCGACGCCGACAAAAAAGCGGCCTATGACCAATTTGGTCATGCGGGTGTGGATCCTAATCGCGGTGGCGGTGGTTACGGTGGTGGTCAAGGCGATTTCGGTGATATTTTCGGTGATGTCTTTGGCGATATTTTCGGCGGTGGACGTCGTGGTGGCGGTCAACGCCAAGCGGCCCGCGGCTCAGATTTACGTTACAACCTAGAGTTATCACTGGAAGAAGCCGTTAAAGGCTTAACCAAAGAACTGCGTATCCCAACACTGGCGACTTGCGATCTATGTGAAGGCAGCGGTGCTAAAAAAGGCACCTCTGCAACCACTTGTGGCACCTGTCATGGTCAAGGCCAAGTCCAAATGCGCCAAGGTTTCTTTGCGGTGCAACAGCCTTGTCCAACCTGTCATGGCCGCGGCAAGATCATCAAAGATCCTTGCACTAAGTGTCATGGCGATGGCCGTGTTGAAAAGAGCAAAACCTTATCAGTTAAGATCCCAGCCGGCGTTGATACGGGCGACCGTATTCGTTTAGCGGGTGAAGGCGAAGCGGGTGAATTTGGCGCGCCTCCAGGGGATTTATACGTTCAGGTCAGCGTGCGTGAGCATGCGATTTTCGTCCGTGATGGCAACAACCTTTACTGCGAAGTGCCGATATCCTTCAGTAAAGCGGCCCTAGGCGGTGAGATTGAAGTGCCAACACTCGATGGTAAAGTCAGCCTGAAGATCCCAGCCGAAACGCAAACGGGCCGTATGTTCCGTTTACGTGGCAAAGGCGTCAAGTCGGTTCGCAGCCATGCGGTAGGCGACTTGCTCTGCAAAGTGGTTATGGAAACCCCAGTTAACTTAAACGATCGTCAAAAAGAACTGTTACGCGAATTTGAAGCCACCTTAACCGGTGAGTCGAAAAAACACAGCCCAAAGGCTGAGGGCTTTTTCGATGGCGTGAAAAAGTTCTTTCAAGATCTGAATAGCTAACTTGGTCTAGTGGCGCAGAGGTTAGCTGCGCACTAGAAGAAAAAAGCCCTGCAATGGTTAACCTTGCAGGGCTTTTTTATATTCGGATTTATGCCCAAATATTAAAGTGTTTAAAGTTGAAGCAGCCTGCGGTGGTGTTTCACCAATTAGCTGCTTAATTGTCCTGTGTCGTACTTCGGAGTTGAATTCGGAATCAAGCAGTTGCTATAAAACAAAATGACTATGACCGTAAATAGCGTTACTATAATGAAAAGTAACACTTAATATGCACCGTAACTGCTAATGAGAGAGTAATTATGGATTCAATAACTGGAGAATATGGACAAATCAGAAAACCCTTAATTTACTATAAGGGAAATCTCGTAGCATTGAATATATCTGAAGAGTCTGAGTCATATTTTAGCGGTAACTTACCATTAATATCTAACTTTCCCGAGACAGCAAAGTTACATCTTTTGTTTACATTAAACAGAGATATATTAGATTTATTCGACAACATCCAGTTTTCTAGCATAGCATTAATTTATCCGTTTATGCATGATGGTGGTTCAATCAAATATCAAATAAGATATGACGGAAGTATCAAGATACAATCAGTCCATCCCCGAGAAGCTGAAAATGATTGGCCCTATGAAAATTACCCAACCTCCTTTTTAAAAGTGAAATTTGCACACGAACAAATCCTAAAAATGGATTTTAATGATTTCAAAAATCTACTTCCACAAGGCCAATTCACTAACAATAGTGAAGAAATAATAATAGTCATTCCTCCTCAAGCTGGTTATGAAGTTTCTCTTTGGGGCGATGATGGTGATGCAGAAAATGTTTTATGTGTTTTTAGAATCTGCCCTAAAACTGGTAATGTATATGCAGACAATCAATGCAGCTAACAAGAGCAGACCACGGACTTGCAAACCTATTAATTTAATTGTCCACTAAATAATAAAACTTGTACCAAATTTAAATATAGCCACTACTCCCTTCATGATAATGCCCAGAAGATCAGACGGGCATCCACAGTAATTGCGTGGTAGTTAATCTCCAGCTTTGCTTAAGCATTGAACAAGGAGGTTTGTATGCCGTGTCATTGAAATGATTGGACAGGCAGGAAATGTTATTGAGACACTCATTATTAAATTTTAGAAAGATGGAGTGTTAGTTCTTTTTTTAAATACGAATAAGTAACACTGAAACTTCAGGAGTTCATATTCCCTGCGAAGTTGTCTAAATACGGAGTAAAAATGCCGTGGCGACATCATGGATGATGGTGCAGGCTCGGGGGCACATGGATGTGCCATCTGAGCCATTAGGCAATTTTTGTTGGAGTATGAGACCTTGCTGTTATTAATGAATGAGCAATGCATGTAACTTCGCTAGGGTGAGTGCTGCGTAGCAGCGTTTCGAACGAGAGCCAAGGCTGGCAGTTAGACATGGAGGTTGTTCGTCAAGGGAGCATCTAAGGAGGATAGGACGAGCAGTCCTCCTTGGTCGATTTCTTAATAAAAAATCAGGGGAGAAGTCCTACGTCGTTGATTTTGATTTGGATTTAAAAATCCAAACGAAGTTTGGAAATGGGGTATGCGTGAGCCATCAATGATGATCAATGGCTCTTTTGAGAGGTTACTCTTCTGGAACAGTAAATGTGGCTTCGACTTTCTCTAATTCTTGCTCGGTTTTAAGCTGAAACGCTTGCTGCTTTTTAAGTTTGGCTTCTTCTTCAAGTGCAGCTTCTCTTTGTTTAAATTCGTGTCTCTCTGGTTTAGTTAGAAACTTAAACGCGAGCTTGTTGCCCAGTACGTAGGCGACCACGTCTTCACCTTTTGTGCGGCGTTCATCGACGCGTTGTGAAAAACGGGCGTTATCGCGGGCTTTACGTTCTTCGGCATTTAACTTACTCATAATCTGTTCTCCTCATTTAGTTAATCACGGTAGTGTTCCACTACGTTCAGTTAAACAAATGAGTTGTGTTGCACATTCATAAAGCTGATTGGGCGGGATTCTACCATAAGCGCTCACGAAAGCTGTGGGATTAAAATCTACCATTCCATCACCTGCGTTAACTTTGCGCACATAAGAAAGATGCGGCTAGAGTCACTTTTAAGATAAACCACGAACACCGAAGCGACAGCTTGCGTAAAAGCCGAAACAACATTGGTATTCAAAGGCAACTCTCAGTAAACTTTCGCTCCCATGTTTTGATCCGGTGCTGTGATGACCTTTCCCGAGCTTTCTTCTTCCCCTGAGTCGTTAACTTTTGCTGAGCTTGGCTTAAATTCGGCGTTACTTAAGGCCTTGCCTGCAACACTGGCGCATCCGACAAAGGTGCAGCAATTGGCGATTCCGGCCATTCTTGCGGGACGGGATTTGTTAGCCTTAGCACAAACCGGTAGCGGGAAAACCTTAGCTTTTGGTTTGCCACTTCTACAACAAATTTTGTTGCAACAGCAAACACAGTTACAGGGTGCTAAGTCTGTGCCGCCTCCAAATGCACTGGCGTTAGTGCTGGTGCCTACACGGGAATTAGCGCTGCAAGTGACTGAAGCGTTGCAAGCGGTGGCAAGTCAGTTATCGGCTTCGTTGATCATTCAGCTTCTGTGCGGTGGGGTCGCACTGGAAGACCAATTAGCCGAACTTGCAGCCAAGCCGCGGGTATTAGTGGCAACCCCTGGGCGTTTACTGGATTTATGCAAACAGTCCCACATCAGCCTCGATTCGATAAAACATCTTGTGCTGGATGAAGCTGACCGCCTGTTGGAAATGGGGTTTTGGCCCGATGTGCAAAAGCTGATGGCGTTTATGCCTAAGCTTAAGCAAATCTTGTTATTTTCTGCCACCTTGCCCGAGGCGTTGGATACATTAACCGAAAAGCTGCTGGTGAATGAGCCGCTACGGGTCGAAGCCCACAAAGTGAATTCTGTAGCTGGTGAAATCGAAGAACAGCTTTATTTAGTCAACAAGGGCAGTAAAGCACAGGCATTGATTGCGCTATTAAAACAATATCAATGGCCGCAGGTGCTGGTGTTTATCAGCGCCCGTGATGATGCCGATGCCGTCGCTAAACGGCTCGCCAAAGCGGGGATGAAAGTCGCCGCGCTGCACGGTGAAAAAGATCAAACCGTGCGCAGCCAAACCTTGGCCGACTTTAAAGCCAATCGCATTCAAGTATTAGTGGCGACAGACTTAATGGCGCGTGGCATTCATGTCGATGCTTTGCCAGTTGTTATCAATTTGGATTTGCCCATGAGTGCGCCTGTGTACGTGCACCGCATTGGCCGCACCGCCCGCGCTGGCGAAAAAGGGCTGGCGATTTCCCTCGTGTGCCACGGTGAAATGGCAACTTTAACGGCAATTCGCAGCTTAACCGCGCGGGAGTTACCGCTGGCATTATTGGCTGACTTTCCGGTAACGGATAAGCCGAGTGAAAAAATCACTGATGGCGCCACTGAGATCAAAGTTGAGCGTAAGCGACCACCACGGGATAAACAGGCGAATCGCCGTAGCATCAATAAGCACAGCGCCAAAGAGTTTAAAGGTAAGCGCTGAGCTTGAAGCTATTCATAGCGTTCAAGTTTGGCGTGCCATAATCACTAAACAGATAACAGAATAAAGCGCATTGGCCGCTGTTATCACTTTCGCTCTGGGTGTAACTTAGTGACTTATTTACATTAAGGAGCTAAGTCATGGGATCGACATTGGCGTTAAGCAAAGCACTTCATAAAGTGGTGAATAACGGTTTAACGACCGAGCACTTTGTACTTAGGCCATTCCAGCGAGCGGATCTTGAGGCTTTTACCGCCTATCGAGCCGACCCTAAGGTCGCCAAATATCAAAGCTGGACGGATTACAGCTATAGCGATGCACTCACGTTGTTCGAGAAGATGGATTATGCACAATTTGGTGCGGTTGGTACTTGGTTTCAGCTTGCAATTGTCACTGTCGCATCGGGAACTACACCAACCCAATTAGTTGGCGATCTGGCGCTGCAATTTATTGATGAGCAGCAGGTGGAAATTGGCTTTACGATTGCGCCTGAGCATCAAGGTAAACATATTGCTTTTGAGGCCGTCAGCGCATTGCTGGATTACCTCTTTATTGAATTGCATAAGCATAGAGTTATTGCCATCACCGATGCACAAAATCTTGCCTGCTGTCGCTTACTCGAAAAACTCCGCTTTAGGCGCGAAGCCCATTATGTGAAAAACATCTTCTTTAAAGGTGCGTGGGGCGATGAGTTCGTCTATGCCTTGTTAAAGGAGGAGTATTAATTCCTTTTAGGTGCAAAGTATCGCTAACGCGCGCCGCCAGTGTTTCTCTATTTGGCTTATCTTGTCTATCTCAGTAAAATCTTTCCATTAGTTGAGCCCGTGTTGGCTCAAAGATCTTCACGCCCGTCATGGGATTTAAGGAGTGCCACATGAAATCAATGCGTTTAGGCTTAGTGGGTATGGCGGTCGCGCTCGGATTATCGGCCTGTGCGACCACGCAATCGCCAACGGGGCGAGGGCAGACCTTGTTGTATTCAGCGGCGCAAATGCAGCAGATGGGCGATTCCTCCTTCGAGGAAATGAAAAAACAGCAAAAAGTGAGTAGTGATAAAAAGCTGACGCAATACGTCAATTGTGTCGCTAATCGTATTACTGCAGTGCTGCCGGACCAAACCCAACGCTGGGATGTGGTTTTGTTTGACTCAGAACAAGTCAACGCTTTTGCTCTGCCGGGTGGGCATATTGGGGTTTATACCGGATTGCTTAAGGTCGCTAAGGGACCTGATCAGCTTGCTACTGTGCTCGGTCACGAAGTCGCGCATGTGTTGGCGCAGCACGGTAACGAGCAGGTTTCCCGTGGACAGTTAACGGGCGTTGGAATCCAGATTGCCGATGCAGCGCTAGGGGCGAGTGGTGTGTCGAATCGCGACTTATATATGTCGGCATTGGGACTCGGTGCTCAGGTGGGGGTTATTCTGCCTTTTGGTCGCGCCCAAGAGAGCGAAGCCGATATTATGGGCGTAGAGCTAATGGCTCGAGCGGGTTTCAATCCGGCTCAGAGTGTTGAGTTATGGCAGAATATGTCGAAGGTGGGCGGTAGCCAAGGGCCGGAGTTATTATCGACCCATCCATCGAACAGTAATCGCATTGCTCAGCTACAACAATTGCAAGCACAGATGCAGCCACTTTATGCCAGTGCTAAAGCGCAGGTGAACAATCAATGTGTGGCGCCGAAATAAGCTGAAGTCTATTTAAGATCTAAGTGCCCGTTTAGTGAGTGTTCGCTGTCGTTTGTGGAGAGATATGTGTCCTTAACCTATTTATGCTTTTGGATAAATACGCAATAAGTGTGTAAAAAAGCCTCCTTAGTTAAATAAGCAGTCAGTTTACCAGCATAGCTCGCTGAACTATGGTAAACTGGCGCGCAAAATTCCACTGATAATTGAGAGTCGTTAATTATGTCTGATAAATTCAGTACTGTTGAACAGCAAGCAAGCTACGGTGTAGGCCGTCAAATGGGTGAGCAACTGGCCGCCAATTCTTTTGATGGCGTGGATATTCCAGCCGTTCAAGCGGGTTTAGCCGATGCGTTTGCCGGTTTAGAAAGTGCTGTGTCTATGCAAGATCTGCAAGTTGCTTTCACTGAAATTAGCGGTCGTATTCAAGCTGCTCAAGAGCAAGCTGCTGCTGCTGCGTCTGCTGAAGGCGATGCCTTCTTAGCTGAAAATGCTAAGCGTGATGGCGTGACTGTGACTGACTCTGGTCTGCAGTTCGAAGTATTAGTCCAAGGTGACGGTGCTACTCCAACTTACGAAGATACTGTTCGTACTCACTACCATGGTTCTTTCATCAATGGTGATGTGTTCGACAGCTCTGTAGTTCGTGGCCAACCTGCTGAGTTCCCAGTTTCTGGCGTTATCGCTGGCTGGACTGAAGCACTGCAACTGATGCCAGTAGGCACTAAGTTGAAATTATTTGTGCCACATCACTTAGCTTATGGTGAGCGCGGCGCGGGGGCATCGATTCCTCCTTATTCAACTTTGGTATTCGAAGTTGAATTATTAGATATCATCTAATATTGAAAAACGCCTAAGCCTGTCTTAGGCGTTTTCTTATGGAATACAAAGAAAGATTGAGGAGATTGAAATGAGTGGACAAGTGAGAGTGGCAATCGTCGGTGCCGGTGGTCGTATGGGACGCACTCTTATTGAAGCGGCCCACAATCACGACCATATTTTACTGGGTGCCGCCATTGAGCGTGCAGGCTCAAGTTTAGTGGGTGTGGATGCGGGTGAGTTAGCTGGTGTGGGTAAATTAAACGTCATGATCATGGATTCGCTCGATTATGCGACCGATGATTTTGATGTGTTGATCGATTTCACCGCGCCAGACGCCAGTATTGTCCATTTAGATTGGTGTGTTCGCCATAAGAAAGCCATGGTGATTGGCACAACGGGTTTCAATCATGCTCAAAAAGAACAGATCAATGCCTTTGCCGAGCAAACACCGGTCGTGATGGCGCCGAATATGTCTGTGGGTGTCAATTTGATGTGGAAATTACTCGAACTGGCTGCCGAAGTCATGGGTGATTACACGGATATCGAAATTATCGAAGGCCACCACAGACACAAAAAAGATGCGCCGTCGGGCACAGCCCTGAAAATGGGTGAAGTGATTGCTAAGACCTTAGGTCGCGATCTTGAAAAATGTGCCGTATATGGCCGTGAAGGGATCACGGGTGAACGTGACCGTGAAACTATCGGTTTTGCGACTATTCGTGCTGGTGATCTCGTTGGTGAACATACGGCCATGTTTGCCGATATCGGTGAGCGTTTAGAGATCACCCATAAAGCTTCGAGTCGTATGACCTTTGCTAATGGTGCTATGCGTGCCGCTCACTGGCTCGTGGAGCAAAAGCCGGGCTTGTATGATATGCAGCAGGTTTTAGGTTTGCATTAATATTAAAAACGCCGATATGGCGTTTTTTTTTGCACCCAGTTACCAGTGGGTGGACGGTTTCGCGTTTTTACTGTAAACTCGCTGGAATTTGTCAAAATTTCGTAAATTAGCGGAAATTGGTATCTTAACATAACATAAAAACATTATATTTCAGTGGCTTGGCTCTTTATGGAGGTCGCGTTGACAAAGTCTGCCTTACTCGTACTCGAAGATGGAACTGTATTCTCTGGCACAGCAATTGGTGCCGATGGTCTCTCTGTTGGTGAAGTTGTTTTTAACACTTCCATGACAGGATACCAAGAAATTTTAACTGATCCATCCTACTCACGCCAGATTGTAACATTAACCTACCCACACATAGGCAACACTGGTACCAATGATGAAGATATTGAATCCGATGGGGTTCACGCTTGTGGTCTTATCATTCGTGATCTTCCGCTCATCGCAAGTAGTTTCCGTAATCAACAAAGCTTAAGTGATTATCTCAAAGCGAACAATGTCGTTGGCATAGCAGATATCGATACCCGCAAGTTAACTCGTATTCTCCGTGAAAAAGGTGCTCAAGCCGGTTGTATTATGGCAGGTGCAGACTTAGACGAAGCAAAAGCGCTCGCCGCTGCCAAAGCTTTCCCCGGTTTAAAAGGCATGGATCTGGCTAAAGAAGTCACGACCAAAACTGCCTATCCATGGCGTAAAGGTAGCTGGCGTTTAGTGGGCGGCTTACCAGAAGATACGCCAGCAAATGAGCTTAAATACAAAGTAGTAGCCTACGACTACGGCGTTAAGCAAAACATTCTGCGCATGTTAGTGGACCGCGGTTGTGACGTCACCGTAGTGCCTGCTAAAACTTCAGCTGCCGAAGTGTTAGCGATGAATCCCGATGGTGTATTCCTTTCGAACGGCCCTGGCGATCCAGAGCCATGCGATTACGCGATTGAAGCGATTCAACAAATTCTGAAAACCGACACGCCGATTTTCGGTATCTGTTTAGGTCATCAGCTACTCGCGCTGGCCTCAGGTGCAAAAACCTTGAAGATGAAGTTTGGTCACCACGGTGCAAACCACCCAGTGAGCAATATCGAGAAAGGCAACGTGATGATCACCAGCCAAAACCACGGTTTTGCTGCCGATGAAACGACCTTACCCGCCAACATTAAGGTGACGCATAAGTCGCTGTTTGATGGTTCACTCCAAGGTATCCATCTCACGGACAAGCCCGCGTTCAGCTTCCAAGGTCACCCTGAAGCGAGCCCTGGCCCGAACGATGCCGCCCCGCTGTTCGATCACTTTATCGAGCTAATCGACATATACCGTCAGAACGCCAAGTAGTACGCTAGCTAGGAGAAGAGAGAAGCAATGCCAAAACGTACAGATATAAAGAGTATTCTTATCCTAGGCGCCGGCCCAATCGTGATTGGTCAGGCATGTGAATTTGACTATTCTGGCGCACAAGCGTGTAAAGCGCTGCGTGAAGAAGGCTACCGTGTCATTCTGGTGAACTCTAACCCTGCCACCATTATGACTGATCCAGAAATGGCCGATGCCACTTATATCGAGCCGATTCACTGGGAAGTGGTCCGTAACATTATTGCTAAAGAACGCCCAGATGCGATTCTGCCAACCATGGGCGGCCAAACCGCACTGAACTGCGCATTAGAACTTGAAGCCAAAGGCGTACTGAAAGAATTTAACGTCGAGATGATTGGCGCGACTGCCGATGCTATCGATAAAGCTGAAGACCGTAGCCGCTTTGATAAAGCGATGAAAAGTATTGGTCTTGATTGTCCGCGCGCGGGCATTGCCCACAATATGGACGAAGCTTATGGCGTACTTGATCAAGTGGGTTTCCCTTGCATTATCCGCCCATCCTTTACTATGGGTGGCTCAGGCGGCGGTATCGCTTACAACAGGGAAGAGTTCGAAGAGATCTGTTCACAGGGCTTAGAGTTATCGCCAACGAGTGAACTACTGATCGACGAATCACTGATCGGTTGGAAAGAATACGAGATGGAAGTGGTCCGTGACCGCAACGATAACTGCATTATCGTCTGCGCCATCGAAAACTTCGATCCTATGGGCGTGCACACGGGCGACTCTATTACAGTTGCACCCGCGCAAACCCTGACTGATAAAGAATACCAAATCATGCGTAACGCCTCTATGGCCGTACTGCGTGAGATTGGTGTTGAGACTGGCGGTTCGAACGTACAGTTTGGTATCAACCCGAAAGATGGCCGTATGGTTATCATCGAGATGAACCCACGTGTATCGCGCTCTTCAGCATTGGCATCAAAGGCAACGGGTTTCCCGATTGCGAAAATCGCCGCTAAGTTAGCGGTTGGTTTCACCCTTGATGAGCTGATGAACGACATCACTGGCGGTCGCACGCCAGCGTCATTCGAGCCTGCTATCGATTACGTTGTGACTAAAGTGCCACGCTTTAACTTTGAAAAGTTTGCCGGCGCCAATGATCGCTTAACCACACAGATGAAATCTGTGGGTGAAGTGATGGCGATTGGCCGTACTTTCCAAGAGTCACTGCAAAAAGCATTACGTGGTTTAGAGGTTAGCCGTAACGGTTTAGACCCTATCACTGACATGTCTAAGCCTGAGGCGATGGCGCGTATTCGCCTTGAGCTGAAAGAGCCTGGTTGCGACCGTATTTGGTACATAGCCGATGCGATGCGTGCGGGGCTGAGCTTAGATGAAATCTTTAAGCTGACCAATATCGACCCTTGGTTCCTCGTACAAATCGAAGAGCTGATCAAGCTTGAAGGTGTGGTTGCTGAAGTTGGGCTGGCTGGTCTGGATCATGACTTACTGCGCAAACTGAAACGTAAAGGTTTTGCCGATGCGCGTTTGGCCGATGTATTAGGCGTGAACGAAGCCGAAGTGCGTAAGCTGCGTGATAAGTTCGACCTGCACCCAGTCTACAAACGTGTGGATACCTGTGCGGCTGAGTTTGCAACAGACACAGCTTACATGTACTCAACGTACGAAGAAGAATGTGAAGCTAACCCATCGACCCGTGACAAAATCATGGTGTTAGGTGGCGGGCCAAACCGTATCGGTCAAGGTATTGAGTTCGATTATTGCTGTGTGCACGCGGCGTTAGCGCTACGTGAAGACGGTTATGAAACCATCATGGTGAACTGTAACCCTGAAACCGTTTCAACCGACTACGACACTTCAGACCGTCTGTACTTCGAACCTGTCACACTGGAAGATGTATTAGAAATCGTCCGTATTGAGAAGCCAAAGGGCGTTATCGTGCAGTACGGTGGTCAAACGCCATTGAAATTGGCCCGTGCCTTAGAAGCCGCTGGCGTACCTGTAATTGGTACTAGCCCAGATGCCATCGACCGCGCTGAAGACCGTGAGCGTTTCCAGCAAGCGATTCAACGCTTAGAGATGAAGCAGCCTGAAAACGATACCGTGACTACGGTTGAGGGTGCTGTGATTGCCGCTGAGCGTATCGGTTATCCGTTAGTTGTGCGCCCATCCTATGTACTGGGCGGCCGCGCGATGGAAATCGTCTATGATAAGCAAGATTTGCTGCGTTACTTCAACGAAGCCGTGAGCGTATCGAACGCGTCGCCAGTACTGCTTGATCGTTTCTTAGATGATGCGATTGAAGTGGATATTGATGCAGTATGTGACGGCGAAATCGTGGTGATTGGCGCGATTATGGAGCATATCGAACAAGCGGGGGTTCACTCAGGTGACTCAGGTTGTTCGCTGCCGCCATACACGCTAAGCCAAGAAATCCAAGATCGCATGCGCGTTCAAGTCGGCAAGTTGGCGATGGAACTCGGTGTTGTCGGCCTGATGAACGTACAGTTCGCCGTGAAAGATAACGAAATCTATATGATTGAAGTTAACCCACGTGCTGCCCGTACTGTGCCATTCGTGTCCAAAGCGACCGGTGTGCCTTTAGCTAAGATTGCCGCGCGTGTGATGGCGGGTCAAAGCTTAACGTCGCAAAACTTCACTAAAGAAGTGATCCCACCTTTCTACTCAGTGAAAGAAGTGGTGTTGCCCTTTAATAAGTTCCCAGGTGTTGACCCACTGTTAGGCCCAGAAATGCGCTCTACCGGTGAAGTTATGGGCGTGGGCGATACGTTCGCCGAAGCCTATGCTAAGGCGCAGTTAGGGGCCACTTCTGAGGTGCCTAAGTCGGGCCGTGCATTATTGTCTGTGCGTAACAGCGATAAGAAACGCGTTGCCGATTTAGCGGCTAAGTTAATTGAGCTCGGTTACCAAATCGATGCGACTCATGGTACTGCGGTTATCCTAGGCGAAGCGGGTATCAACCCACGTTTAGTGAACAAGGTACACGAAGGGCGTCCACACATTCTCGATCGCATCAAGAATGGTGAATACACTTATATCGTGAACACTACCGAAGGTCGCCAAGCGATTGAAGATTCTCGTCAATTGCGCCGCGGTGCACTGCGTTACAAAGTTAACTACACGACGACCATGAATGCTGCATTCGCCACGTGTATGGCCCATGCCGCCGATGATCGTACTAACGTGACTTCAGTACAAGAACTGCATCTGCGCGTACTGGCTAAATAAGCCACAGCGTTAATGCCGTTAATTAGAGGGCCGCATAACTTAGGTTATGCGGCCTTATTATTTAGGCCTGTGTCTATTCTATTGAATTATTGGGTCTATTTTATTTAGCCTGTTTTATTGAGTTGTGCCGTTTGATTTGAGTATGACTTAACTCATTTTATTGCCCATTTAGGTTGCCTGAAAACTATGTCTGCTCCTGCCGATAGCCTTGCCAAAGTTGATACTTTTATTGCGCCGCCTTGCCTCGGGCAAATACGTGTGCTCTATCAAGATAACGATATTCTATTGATTGATAAGCCGAGCGGATTATTGAGTCTGTCGGGGAAGAATCCGCTGAATCTCGACTCAGTGCATTATCGTTTAGTGCAGGATTTCCCGACGGCCACTTTGTTGCACAGACTCGATTTTGGCACTTCGGGCATCATGCTGGTGGCGCTGAATAAAAGCGTGAATGGTTTGCTGACAAAGCAGTTTCAGGCGCGCACGGTTGAAAAGCGTTATACCGCCTTGCTCCACGGGCATTTAGCCGCTGACAGCGGAGTGATTAATCTGCCGATCGCTAAAGATAGTGACCATTTTCCACTACAAAAGATTTGCCATAGCACAGGCAAAGTTGCGATCAGTGAATATCAGGTGCTGGAACGATTAACCGAACCTTTCGCCACGCGGGTCGAATTTACCCCTGTTTCTGGTCGCACTCATCAACTGCGGATCCACAGTCAGCAATTGGGTCACTCAATACTGGGGTGCGATCTCTACGGCGGCGTGGGTAAGTGCGTGACTGATAAGGCTGATGCAGATGAAGCTGATATCACTAATACGACGAGCAGCAGATTAATGCTGCATGCGACCCGCTTAGCGTTTAATCATCCTATCACGGGTGAGCGTATCGACTGGGTTTGTGAGTGTCCTTTTTAAGCGCTTTTAAAAGAGCAATAGAGTTTAGCTCTCAGCACTCATCACTTAGCACGTAGAATTTAGAGCAATGGGTTTAGTTGCTAAACCCGATACGTTCGGTCTGCATTGGCGGCGCATCGTTGGGGAGCCAAGTATGGTAAATCGTTGCGAAGGTGCCATCTGCTTTTATCGCTTCTAGGCTGTTTTTCCACTGTTCGATCACATCATTGGGCGTGCCTTGTGAGAAGGCAATGTAAAGATGATTAGCACTAATCGTGAAGAGGGACTCTACATCATCAATGCTCGCGCCTGCATCCGACAGAATACTCGGCGCGGTGAGATTGGCATTACACCAAAGATCGACACGTTGCTTCATCAATTGTTTTGCACTCAATAAAGGCTCGGATGAGGCCGCAACATTCGTAAATCCCAGTTCGAGCAATAGGCGTTCTTCCACCGAGGCACGATAGACACCAATTGCCTTAGCCGTCTTTGCATCATCTATAGTGGTTATTTTTATACCGCTATTTTTTAAGGCATAAAAATTAGTCGTGCCGACAGCAACAGGCCCAATCATAGTAAACATTTGCTCCCTTTCTGCTGTGCGCGTCATAGTAAACAACACAGTATTAGGTTGCTCGGTCAGCATTTTCCAACCGCGAGCCCAAGGTACGACCTTGATTGGATCTGGGTTCTTGATGCGTTTTTGAATTTCTTCTACGACTTGCACCGCTAAACCAGCAGGTTTGCCATCGATAGAGAAACTGATCGGTGACCATTCTTCTGTATAGATGTTTAGCGGCTGTGCGCGCAGGGGAAAAGCGCCGCAGAAGATAAGTGATAGCAAAAAGCTTGTGACTAGTTTCATTAATAACCCTAGAAATTAGAATGTTATAATTGAGTCTCACTGCTTGCTCTTAAAACGATTAAAGATGAAGGCTGTGCTCAAATCAAGTATAGCTATTAGGTTAATTTCTTAGACTAAATTTGATCTGGGGTTTGGTTTAGAAAAAAGAGCGCTTGTATTGCGCTCTTAGGTAGGCTTATTTATGGGTGATAGCTTATCTTTCTGTGCCTATATATCACGCTCGATATACATCTCGCATAAGGTTATCAATGCAATGCACAACACGCATACTGGCGTCTTCCATTGAGTGCAGTTGTTTGACCATCTCAGGCAAATTACCTTTTTGTCTCGCATTGAGCGCCGCTTTTCCTGCCTCGTGTACCGCTTTATGTGGTGCATCTAATGCTTTGAAATTACTTAAATGCTGATAATTCTCGGCACCAAATCCTTTGAAATACCATTGCCCTAGGCGGCACTCAGTGTGTGAGTTCACATTGTGGTTATGCTGTGGTTTTTCAATTAATTGATAAACGCTACTTTTCCAGACTGCGTGGTCGAGCTTAGTGGTATTCAAGAATGACGCTGTGGCTGCGTTATGGATAACGTGCTGCATTTGTTTTGAGCGTTGCAGGACATCTTCAACGACTTGGCCAATTTGGGTTGATGAGGTGGCTACATCGACGGCACTACTTTGATTATTATGAACAATTTCTTTAATCTCAGCCGCTTGCGCGACGATTTGTTTCACGAGCTTTTCAATATGGCTACTGGCTTCATGGGCTTTGCTTGCAAGTTGGCGCACTTCATCGGCCACCACGGCAAACCCCCGTCCTGCTTCGCCTGCACGGGCGGCTTCAATGGCGGCGTTCAATGCCAGCAAGTTTGTTTGTTCTGAAATTCCTTGAATAGCCGCGACAAATTGATTGATTGAAGAGGTCGTAGCATCGAGTTCTGTGACAGCTTTCATGCTGTTCGATGCTTGATCATTAATATAAGTCGCTCTAGTGCCTAAATTGGCAATGGCCACACGGGTTTGATCAAAAACGTGATTGAGTTCAGACAGTGATTCTTGTTCTGCTGAGAGTAATTCGGCACTGCTGGCTAAGCCTTCGCGCACGGCATTAAGCATATCTCCGCCTAGGTTTTGGCAGGCGATCACTTCAGTGTAGTGGTCTGCATTTTGGCGCGACTGTTGCTGCATGCTCTCATTTTCACGGATCATGCCACGCAGTTCATCTATTTCATTTTGGTGTTGGCGTTCTAGTTGGATGAGTCGCTCTTTAAGCGCCTGGTTTTCAGCTTTGAGCTGGGAATTAAACCACATATAAAACCTCTCAAGTCGCTAGGACTATCACTATTGCTTATCGACTTACTGTGACTGGGCTCAGCGGTAAATACTGCAATGTTAATAAAAAGTAAAACGATTCAGGTATGGAAATATTAACTGATCTTTAAGCTTTATTCTTAATTTTTTTAAGGTTATTGAAGCTTTTATGCTTTGTCATAAATGGGTTAGCACTATCGAATGATAAGTGAACCACGCTAAGGTTAACTTAGCTTGGTTCACTTTGAGGTCTTAGGTTTATGGCATAGGTAAGTCGAGCACCACAGTGGCTATGCTGAAATACACGAGCACACCTATGATATCGGCGATGGAGGTGATGAGTGGCGCACTAGCGGCCGCAGGGTCCATCTTTAACTTGCTCAGCAAGAAGGGTAATGACATACCAATCAAGCTGCCAATAATCACCACAATTTGCATTGTGAGTGCCACAACTAGCGCGATTTCAGGTCCGCCGCGCCAAAATCCTAGCAAGGACACTGCAGCTGCCATGCTGGCTCCTAATAATCCGGCGACAAATAACTCGCGCCCTAGCATAGATAACCAATCCTTGAGAACCACTTCCCCTGTGGCTAGGCCGCGTACCATTAAGGTCGCCGATTGTGATCCCGCATTGCCGCCGCTATCGATCAGCAGAGGTAGGAAGAAGACTAAGGATACATAACTGGCAATGGTGTCTTCGAAAAAGGCGATCCCCGCTCCCGAGAAAATATTACCAAACACCAAGATTACCAGCCAAACCACGCGCTTGCGGTAAAGTAAGCCTATGCTGGCAGTCTTTAGGTTATGGTCGATATTGCCTATGGCCGCGGTTTTTGTGAACTCAAGATCCGCCTGTGAGCTGGCGATATCCATAGCATCATCATAGGTGACGATACCGACGAGCTGACCTTTGCCATTGACTACTGGCAGCGCCATTAAGTCGTAATGGGCGATCATCTGCACCGCTTCTTCGCGAAAGGCATTGGCATCGAGCGCGACGGGATCGGGTTTCATAAAGTCGACCACTCGCTCGTGCGGCTGCGCCAGTAATAGCTGCCTTAGCGATACAGTTCCTATTAAGCGGCCTAACATATCCACCACATAGGTTTGATAAATGGTTTCCTTATCAGCCGCTTCAGTACGCAGAGTATCAATTGCTTCTGCCGCAGTATGGCGGCTATTCAGTAATGTGTAATCCGAGGTCATGACCGCGCCGACTTTAGCTTTATCATAGGCGGCGAGGGTGCGCATATCTTCCCGTTTGGCCAATGCTAGCGCAGGTAAAATCGCCGCTTGCTGGGTTTCATCGAGCAGATTATAGAGGTCGGCACGTTCATCTGCTGCCATGTGAACCAGCAGCGCAGATAGCGTAGTTTTATCTAATTGCTGTACTAAGCTGGCTTGCAATTCATCGGTCAGATAGCGAAACAAATTGGCGCAAACCTTAGGTGAGGCCAGTTGCAATAATAGGACTTGTTGAGCTTGATTAAAGACGTTAAATACGGCTGCAATATCGGCAGGGTGGCGTTTTTCGGCTAATTCAGCCATGGCGCTGGCACTGCGTTGCTCGATAATCATTTGCAGGTTATGGATGATTTTTTTAGTGTTGTTTGTGCTGTTATTCATGTTCATAGTTCATTCTCTCAACGATCTAGTGACCAAAGTAAAAGGTGATGTCTGCGCCAAGTTGCAGCGCGTTGCCACGAAGGGCATTGCCTAAGCTCAATTCCAGCTGTAGCTGTTGTTGCGGCGAGTGTTGATAAGCGAACTGATAGGTAGTCTCGCTCAATTCTTTTTGATAAATCTCGGCTATCACGCGATGGTGACTACTGAGTTCATACGCCGCCGCGATACCCACAAGCAATTGGGTTGATTGATTAAACTCATGGGTAAAACCTAAATTGGCATAGAGACTGACATCAGAATCGCCTAAGGTTTTACCAAAAATGCCGAAGACTTCGGTGGCTAATTCGTTACTGGCATCGAGGTTTTTCTGCAAGTTGATTACCAGTGCGCTGTGCCAATCATCCTGTTGCTGCTCTGGATCTGAGTGGGAGTTTACGTTGAGCGGTAGCTTAATGCCGACTTCTGCTTGCTCCTCACGAATATCGTCATTGGCATTGGACGCTAATCCTAAATGCCATTCCCATTGATTGCGGCTGCAAGTCGTGGCCGCGTTTAATTGTGGGCGAGCATGATCCGACCTAGGTTGTTGCCAGCCCATTTCTAATTCACAGCGATCCGCGAGGGCGGGATCATCTACTTCGAGATGGGATGCCGCCGCACTCATGCTGTAGTACAAGCTGATACTTGCACAGGATAAAGATCGCAAAATTGATGTGTTGTTTATGTAAGCCATATTTAGGCTCCTCAGATGTAAACCCATAGATGTAAATCCATAGGGAAAACGAAGTTCACTGAGGCAAAAAACTTGCTTTGAGATGCAATAAATACACATAACTGAACCCCAGCAAAATGCTGGAATTGCTAAAGCGCAGCCATAGGCTCAGGCTTATTGTCTGTGATTGATATTTTGGGGGAGGCTGAGTGAAGAATGGTTCACACTACTACCCTGCTTAGCAGGTAGCAGCAAATATTGCGGGCTAGTGCTAGGCGTTAAATCCTGTCTTTTGGACAGGGCATCTACTGTCGCTTATGTGTGTGCCCACAGTGGGTCTCCGCAATGATTAAAGTCGCCACATTCTAAGGGACTGAAATGTAAAGTCAACCGCACATGTTATTACATATGTTTTTGTTTGAATTTACACTTTAAGGAAAAGTTAATTTTATGATCATTCCTGGGCTTGCGTGATTTTGTTGGGAGTGCTGGTGGTTTTGCGTGCTAATCATTGTTGTTTGATTGTTTATTTTTTGGCTGGTAGCGGTTGATTTTTGTTGTCGGATTTAACTCTGATATTGAATTGTGGTTTTTAACGGTATGACTTATCTCAGTAAGCTGTATTTGAGTCGCCAGAGATGAGTTAACACTTTATCCATAATGGGGATTTGGCATTAGTGCACTTCGGGTATACCCTTGTCGTGCCTGCGGTGAGTCATTGTGCTCACTCAGATTAAGTCAGATTAAGATAGATTGCTGTATTCAGATTTTTGGGGGATTAAGCTGTGGCACACAATATCGATGAGTTGGAATCAATGGCTGCACCTATCGATCATAAGTGCACCGCGAATATCAAGATCGCCAGTATCAATCTGTTTAACTTTATTGAGCCGCCTTTGGCTTACTATGATTTTGAAAATATCTATAGCCATGGGCAATGGCAGAAAAAGTGTCAGTGGTTGAGTGAGTTTCTCGCACATCGTCAGCCCGATATTGTGGGATTTCAAGAAGTGTTTAGCCCTGAACCGCTCAAACGAATCGCCAGTGAGCAAGGTCTAGGGTATTTTGCGGTCGTTGATGAGCCAACTCTTATCAGTGATTACATTTATCGCAGCCCTGTGGTCGCGCTTGCCTCCCGGTATCCCATAGTGGAAATCAGCAGTGTCGAACCTGATGTGCGTTTAGTGGCAGCCATGGGATTATCGAGTGAATTTGCCTTTAGCCGTAAGGTGCTGCGCGCAACCGTTGAAGTGCCACACATCGGCAAGTGTGACTATTATGTGGTGCACTTTAAGTCAAAACGCGCCGGATTAGCACTTGAACCTAAGCTATTTGAACATCAACCTCTCGGACATCAGCCACTTAGTTTAGATAATTTAGCGCCCGCAGCGAGCATAAAACTGCATTCAGAAACCCAATTACTCACAGAGCAAGCATTAGGCCGCTGGGCATCCACCATGCAGCGCGGGGCAGAAGCAGCATTATTATTCAATGGCATATTGGTACGCAGGCAAGAATCTAAACATCCCGTTATCGTGATGGGGGACTTTAATGACAGTCTGTCGATGGGCGCCTTAGATGCGTTAACGATACAGGGCGAGAGCATTCACAGTAATGACATTAAAGCCGCGGGCCTTGGGCATTTATCGGATGCTGCGTTAGCGGCGGTGTTTGCTCAGTATCAACTTAAGGATGCCTATGAGTTATTTATTGAAGCGAACTTGAGGGACAGTTTGACGGGTAATACCGCTTACCATAGGGAACACCGAGCGGCGACCCATTACTATGGCCCTAAAGGTTCAGTGCTAGATTATATTTTGCTTTCGAGTGAGTTTGATGCGAGCCATGGCCGCAGTTTAGCGCAAGTGGTGGATTATCAGACCTGCGATAGACACTTAGTCAGACCTGAATATGAACGCGACGCCTACAGTACTGACCATGCGCCCGTCATTGTTGAGTTAGCGCTACGTAGCTAAGTTCTCGTGTTTGCTTATTAATTCGTTTTATTTCAATCATGTCAGTTGTCTTTATCGCGCAGGCATCTTCTCGCTACGGTTTTGTTATCGTTGTTTCATTAACCATTCCAACATCATTTCGCATGAATATCATTCAGAATTAACCGTTAAAATAAGGTATGATCGGCCACCCGTGGATGATGGAAAATAAGCGCTGCGGCGTGTTCGGTACTCGCACTTAGGTGGCATTGGGTATATCATCCGTTTCCCATTTTTAGACAGCAGCCCTTTTTTAGTGGCGGCCCTATTTTTAAAGGCAACTATGGCTATCAGAATCAAACTTAAACCCGGCCGCGAGAAGTCACTCGAGCGTCGCCATCCTTGGGTATTTTCCAATGCTATTCATAACATTAAGGGAAAACCTGAAGCGGGTGAGACAGTCGATGTGGTCGCGCATGATGGTCATTGGTTAGGTCGTGGTGCTTGGTCGCCTGAGTCGCAAATTCAAGTGCGGATTTGGACTTTCGATCGCGAAGAAGAAATTGATCGCGCGTTTTTTGCCAGACGTTTACAGCGGGCGCAAATCGGCCGTAACGATTTAATCCGCGAGCAAGGCTTAACGGGTTACCGTTTAGTGGCTGCTGAGTCCGATGGTTTACCTGGGATCACCATCGACAGATATGCCAATGTGTTGGTGTGTCAGTTACTGAGCACAGGTGCTGATTTATGGCGCGATACCTTAGTCGAGCTATTGGCTGAGCAATATCCAGATTGTGCTATCTATGAGCGTTCCGATGTGGATTCCCGTAAGAAAGAAGGCCTGCTGCCAGTTACCGGTTTACTGCACGGCACTCTGCCTGAAATGCCAGTGATTATCGAAGAGAACGGCATTAAGATCGCTGTCGATGTGATTAAAGGCCATAAAACAGGTTTCTATCTCGATCAACGTGATAACCGCGCCATTGCCGCCCGTTTCGTGAAAGATAAATCGGTATTGAACTGTTTCTGCTACACAGGCACCTTTGGTTTGTACGCCGCGAAAGCAGGTGCTGCCAGTATTGAAAACGTCGATGTGTCTTCTCTAGCCTTGGCGACAGCGCGCCTCAATATGCAAGTGAACGGTTTGAGTGATGACAATGTGCATTACAACGAAGCCGATGTGTTCAAGTTGCTGCGCCAGTACCGTGATGAAGGCAAAACCTTTGATGTGATTGTGCTCGACCCGCCTAAGTTTGCCGATAACAAGGCACAGTTAAACGGGGCTTGCCGTGGTTATAAAGACATCAACATGATTGCATTGCAGTTGTTGAATCCGGGTGGCGTGTTATTGACCTTCTCTTGCTCAGGATTAATGCCTGCGGATCTGTTCCAAAAAATCGTGGCCGATGCTGCGCTCGATGCGAAACGTGAAATCCAGTTTATCGAACGCTTAAGCCAAGCGAGCGATCACCCTATCGGTAGCGCCTTCCCAGAAGGATTCTACTTAAAAGGTCTAGTTGCCAGAGCTTGGTAAGCCAAGCGTTTGATATAAGCTGTCTGCGATGGGCTGCTGAGTCAGATAACATTGAACCCTAAATAGAACCATAAAAAATGCCAGCCCTTTGAATAAAGTGGCTGGCATTTTTACAGCGTATTTTTTACTGTGCATTTTTATAATCAGCAGCCTTGTGACTGCGATGGATTCTTTAAACGCAGAACTTATTTGGCGGTAAAGGTTTTTACGCCATCAGGGGTGCCAACGAGTAACACATCCGCCCCGCGTTTGGCAAACAGACCGTTAGTCACTACACCGACTATCTCATTGATCTGACTTTCTAATTCTTTTGGATTAAGGATCTTAAGATTGTACACATCGAGGATCACGTTGCCGTTATCGGTCACAACGCCTTCACGGTACACAGGATCGCCGCCAAGTTTAACGAGTTGACGCGCCACATAAGAGCGTGCCATCGGAATGACTTCTACGGGTAGTGGAAATTCGCCTAGTATGTCGACTTGCTTAGTGTTATCCACGATACAGATAAACTTCTCAGCCACAGCCGCGACAATTTTCTCGCGAGTTAATGCCGCGCCGCCACCTTTAATCATATCCATGCGGTCGTTGATTTCATCGGCACCGTCCACATAGACAGATAAACGATCGACGCTGTTTAAGTCATAAACGGGAATACCCAGCGCTTTCATTTTCTGAGTTGATGCCTCAGAGCTAGAGACTGCGCCTTCGATATCGGCTTTCATGGTCGCCAGTGCATCGATAAAGTGATTCACAGTCGAACCCGTACCAACACCAACAATGCTGTCTTTTTCAACGTACTTAAGTGCGGCCCAACCGGCAGCTTTTTTCATTTCATCTTGAGTCATGTTGACATCCTGTAACGGCAAATGAGTAAAAAATTCTGGGCTTAGTATACTCTTTTCCGATAAATAATGTGGCGCAATTCCACCGTGGGTGTGATCTAGATTGCTGGCATTTTCACATTAGCAACCAGTCCCAATAACGTAAGTAACTTAAGCAGTTAAGTTGGAAAGCATTTCGCTATACGCAACTAATCTAACTAAGCTACTATGGCAAAAGCAGAATGGTTTATAGATGATTTGTAGAGGGATTTAGCATGGCAGGCGCGAGTTTATTAACCTTACTCGACGATATCGCATCGATTTTGGATGACGTAGCGGTAATGAGTAAAGTAGCGGCAAAGAAAACCGCGGGTGTACTGGGGGATGATTTAGCCCTCAATGCCCAGCAAGTGACGGGCGTAAGCGCCGATCGTGAATTACCCGTAGTGTGGGCGGTGGCCAAGGGATCATTCCGTAATAAGTTGATTTTAGTGCCAGCAGCAATGCTTATCAGCGCTTTTATTCCCTGGGCTGTCACCCCTTTATTAATGTTTGGTGGACTGTTTTTATGTTACGAAGGGTTTGAAAAACTGCATCACAGCTATAGCCATAGAAAATGCCAGCAACAACACGAAACCCAAGTAGAGAATGAGTTACCTGAGATTAAAGATTTCGCCGCCTACGAGGCCGAAAAAGTCAAAGGGGCGATTCGTACCGACTTTGTGTTATCGGCGGAAATTATTGCCATTACCCTTGGTATCGTGGCGGACAAATCCCTATCGACACAGTTTTTTACGTTAGCTGTCATTGGGATAGTCATGACCATAGGCGTGTATGGCTTAGTGGCGGCGATTGTGAAAATGGATGATGCGGGTTTGTACTTGAGCCAACGTGAAGGTGCCTCTGTATTAACTCAAATGAACCGTAAATTAGGTTTTGGTTTATTGAGCGCAGCTCCCGTATTAATGAAAAGTTTAACGATTATTGGCACGGCAGCCATGTTTATGGTGGGTGGTGGGATTTTAACTCATGGCCTACACCTAGTCGGCGAGCAAATCCACCATGCTGAACAAGCGGTTGCTGCCATTGGTGTTGTTGGACCTGTGTTTGCTGTGCTGACGCCAAGTATTCTTAATGGCTTATTTGGTGTCGTTGCTGGCGCTGTTGCACTTATTGCGATGACAGGAATACAGAAATTGCGTAGTTAACTAGCTGCGCGCATCAACCATCAAGGATGAGCACGATGAAGTTAATGAAGTACTGTGTCTCCCCGAGTAAGCTGGCTTGGTTACGTAAAGAGTTTGGCAAAGATGCCGATGGATTAATGGCGGCAATGGATGCTGCTGGCACGGCTTATCTTGATAACCTCAATGCCTTGACCGAGCAGCAGAAAAGTGAGCAGGTATCGGCCAAGGCTGAAAATGCGATTAAAGCTAAAACTCAACTTCAAGCGCAGCGTCAGTGGGCATATTTGTGGCTGCAGCAACGTATCGCTTTGACTACACGTATTGATGATATTGAACTTGCAGCGTTAGCAGCTTTTGAATTTCAACATGTCCGCATCGAGGTGGTTGAACCATCGGAGTTCGATGCGGTTGTCGCACTATTACAGGCTGAGCAAGTCTTAGGTTTTGATACTGAAACCCGTGCAAGCTTTGAGCGCGGCGTGCAACACCCCTTGAGTCTTATCCAAATCGCGACAGCGAATACCTGTTATTTATTTCAGCATGCCATTTTGGGTGAGCAATTCACCCAGTTAAAAGCCTTATTAGAAGATGAAACCATACTCAAAGTCGGGGTCGGTTTACGCAGTGATGCACAAGCACTCAGGCGGCAATGGGGCATTAATGTCGCCTCAACATTAGATTTAAATTGGGTACTGGCTCAACTTGGAGCGGAGAAGGAAATGGGGACGCGCCAGTTAGTTGCGGCGCTTTTGGGTGTACGTATCGACAAACCTAAAAAAGTCACCTTATCGAATTGGCAGCACGTGCCGTTATCCAGTGCGCAAATTCATTATGCCGCCGCCGATGCCTTGGCCGCACTCAAATGCTTCAACGCGTTAATCACTCAACTGACACCCTTTTATCATGCATCAAGTGCCGCAAAAGCCGCATTATTAATTCCTTCAAGTTTGATAGTGCCCTTGGCGAAATATTTTAAGGATGCAGAATGAAACACAAAACCCAAGATGCTGCAAAAGTTAAAATCATGCCATTACATTCGGATGTGAGCTCGCAAGGCACCAGTACTTTAGGTTTGATTTATCGCGTACTTGGCATCTTGCTTCTGTTAAGTGTTATCACTTTTGGGATTAATGCTTGGGCATAGATAGCGGTATTGCCAGCAGTCGAAAATAAAGGAGAACACTATGTTAGATGCTATTTGTGAACTCGAAACAGAGGATCATTTAATTGCGAGAACGACTTATAGTGTTTTTAAGTTTCAACAATTACCCGATGAGAATATCGAGCGTTTGCGGCAATGGTTAATTTGCCCCGCCTGCGGTGGTAAAGCATATTTCCGTAAAGCCTCAAAGGACGGTAAAGCCGCTTGTTTTGGCTCGCGATATCACCAAGTCGATTGCATTGAATTTAAACCTTCGGCACAAAAGTCCCGTGAGGAGCAAGATGCCATTGAAGTGCAACAACAGCTGGTGGACGCCGATGCCTTAATGATCGATTTTAGCCGTAAACCTCGTCGCCATACGCCTGCAAACAAAGTTTCGACTGCACAGGCATTAAGCAGCAAGACTGAGCCAACGCCTAAATTGTCCTCTATGCCTGAGTCATCGAAAGCGTCTGTTGCATCGTCAGTGGATGATCGGATACAAGAGTCGAAAACAAGCTACCAAGTTAACACCGCTGAACATACCACTGAAAAACGAGTGCCCAGCCAAGGGCTCGAAAAGTTACTCCACAGTTTATTGCGCGGTACAGATTTGGCGAAATCGGATCTCTGGGTATACACAGACGCTGAGCGAAAATACCGTTGGCGGGCGAAGAACCTGTTTGTCAATTTTGCCGATGCGGACCCAAGCGACAATAAACCCCACATGTATTGGGGCACGATATCCCACACTGACCCGACGATGAGCTGGCTTAACCCCGCCGACAGCAAAGATATCGGCATTCCTATCGATGGGATAAAGCAACCATTATTAGTGCAATTTGAAATAGAAGATAAGCGCTGCTTTGAAGGCGCTGGTTTGATTTTATTTGGTAAATGTTTTTGGAATAAAGAAAAGACCCGCAAAATTATTCAGCTATGGAATAACGATTTGCAGCGGATTTTTATCTCAAAGTTGGAAGATTAGCTTCGGGCAGAAACTAAAAAGAGGGGAGTAAAGGGGCGATTCCCGACGCACAAAAGCGTTACAGCAAAAGTCCCTATCTATATCACGCTTATGAAAGCGCTTACTTGCCGCAGCACTTCTTGAATTTTTGACCGCTACCACAAACGCAAGGCTCGTTACGATTCGGTTTTTTCTCGAAAGTCGTGGTCTTAGGCTTATTTAATAAACCTTCTAATTCAACAATATCTTCAGCGACGTCGGCATTGACTTCGATATTGGCGAACAGCTGGTGTTCGGCAACAATCGCGGCAACTTCGAGTTTACGCGCTTCGTCGGCAACAATTAATTGTAATGGTAATGCTTCTGTACCCGGTTTAGCGGCACGCTTAGTGTTGTAGCCATAGCTTTCGTGCTTCGGCTTGGGGGTTTTACGACCCTTGAAGAAAAATTTGTCAGACATGAGTGGTTCCGTCGAGCTGTGTATGAAATTGACGATGCTTATACTATAAAACGCCGATTTTATAAATCGAACTCAGATCTTTTTTCGATAAATGCGCGTCTTTAACCCTTAAGCACCTCAAAATGGCCGAAACGGCACACTTATTCGACGTCATCAAACTGATTTGTTGTGGGATCATTTAGTCGAGTTACTATTAACCTATGGGCTCTAAACTAAGTATCTACTTCGTCATTAAGCTAATATGCGATGGCTTTTTAATCTCAGTGGCAGTTAAATCAACAGCAATAGCCTAACTTGTTTGAAAAACCTTCAGTTAATGAGTTTTGCCATAAAAAGTACTTTACCTTTGGAGGTGCTTTTAGCATAATGCCCACGTCAACAGGGGTGTAGTTCCAATTGGTAGAACAGCGGTCTCCAAAACCGATGGTTGCGGGTTCGAGTCCTGCCACCCCTGCCAAATAAAACAACGGCTTGCATAGAAATATGCGAGCCGTTTTATTTTGCGTAGAATAAAACGTAGAAAATGATTTTGCTTGGATTGAATAACTCGCCATTTTTTAACGCTACCAATTGCCGGTACTATTTCCATTTTTCTGTCGTAACCCTCCACATAACTGCGGCTTGTAGGCTCATTTACTGTCAATGCTTGTTCATCAAATAGGTTGTTGTCGAAGCCACTAATCCGCCAGTTTTTAGCCTAATAATCGATGCTAAAGCGAGTTACCATATAATCATCTGAACTGTTATCGCCGTTATAAATCGAGCTGCCTGCGCTATCAAAGTCTTGGCTGTGTTCGAAATAAGATAAGCCGATAAAGCCACGGTTATTTAAATCAAAACGGTATTTATCCCATCTAAAATTTACCAATGTGTGACTGTTTGTGCCGTTACTTGTGTAAAAGTCTGCATCGAACCTTTGTCTGTCATGAACCCGCAGTACATTGATCAAACCTATTAGCCGTCAGAAATGAGTATTCCACGACACTTTATTTTTTGTTCATCTTTGGGATCTTAGTTCCAAAATCTAAGATTTAGTTTGAATTGAAGGTCATAACAGTACAATATAAGGACTATACTGAATGCATCTTAAGTGTGTTCATCATCGTTCTGCTACTCGGCTAACAACTATGCTAAATATTGATGATCCTACACAAACCGAACGTACTCATGCGTTATGGCGCTTAGGCTTTAGACCTTTTTTCCTTGGGGGAGCAATATTAGCTGCGCTATATATCCCTTTGTGGCTATTAACTTGGTTTACTCCCCAATATAGCTTTTTCCCTTCATCCTTTTGGAGCAAGATATTGCCGCTATGGTGGCATCCACATGAAATGCTGTTCGGTTTCGCTATGGCAATTGTGTGTGGATTTTTGCTGACTGCCGTTCAAAATTGGACCAACCAACCCACATTAAAGGGATGGCCACTCGCATTGACCTTTAGCTGCTGGTTACTGGCACGATTATTACTCTTACTCCCAATGCAAGTTCCGCTCATTTTGCCTGCCTTTTTTGATTCATTGTTCCTTGGTATGGCAAGCCTTACTTTATGGCGCTGCATTTATAAGGTGAAGCAATGGCGCAATATTGGTTTTCCGATCATGTTGTTTGCCGCACTCGTGATTAACAATGTCAGCTATTACGCTTTATTTGAACGCGACTTTATTCTTGCCAACCAGATCTGGCAGGCGATGTTATGGTGGTTAGCCTTACTTATCACCATAGTCGGTGGGCGTGTCATTCCATTCTTTACCGCGATGCGCATTAAGGCCACTAAAGCAGATCCCTTAACTTGGATTGAATACCCGCTAATCCTGACGATGATCTTGCTCGTCATTCAATCACTCATCCACCTTATACCTCTGGAAGTCGAGCGAGGTTTACTGCTCATTGCGGGGCTCTTGCAGATGGTCCGATTTGCACGCTGGTTACCCCATAAAACACTTAAGGAACCTATGTTGTGGTCCTTGCATCTTGCCTATTTAATGTTGCCACTCAGCCTGTTAGCCATGAGTTGGTATCTCGATAATGAATATGCCTATCGCAGTTTGCTTCACCTATTTGCTATTGGTTGTATGGCTACCCTGTGTCTTTCGATGATATCCAGAGTGTCACTCGGGCACACAAGTCGAAATATTTATGAGGGCCCTAAGATGATCTTGGCATTTATTTGCCTACCGTTAGCGGCACTGCTCAGGGCACTGATGCCCATCTGGTTTCCGGCCCACACCCAAGTCTGGTTATGGTTGGCTGGCAGTTGCTGGTTTATCGCATTTACACTGTTTGTATGGCATTACTTGCCGATACTTTCTCGCCCCCGTATCGATGGGCGCCCAGGTTAATATTGATGTTAGGACAAAAGGATACAAAGTGAAAACTTATTTTAAAACAGTCACATTGCTAAAAATGATTTGCTTGCTCGTCATAACTATATGTACATCTGTAGCGGCTTCCGATACTAGCAATCAACAAAAATACCCTAACCAATATCAATCTTGGCAAGCCACCTCTGAACAAGTTGAACGCGAAGATATGCTCGCCAATTATCCCGCCAGCATCATACTCTGGGCAGGATCTTCCTATGCCAAAGAGTACCATAGCCCACGTGGACACCATTTTGCCGTTGCTGATGTGACGCATACTTTACGTACAGGTGTCCCCCCTAAAGCAGGAGAGAAAGGATTATCCGCCAGTTGTTGGACCTGCAAGACACCGGATGCCCCTAGATTGATTGAACAACTAGGATTTGAAGGATACTCCGCTAAAAACTTTACCGATCTGGGCAAAGAGATCCAAAGCGTAGTGTATTGCAGTGATTGCCATGAATCTGGCACTAATAAGTTAACTTTACCTCGCCCCCATGCCCAAGAGGCTATGGCTAAAATTCACCTGCCATTCGATAAACAAGATACCGATATGCAAGGTGCGCAGGTATGTGGTCAGTGTCATGTCACTTACTATTTCCGTCCGGAAAAAAGTAATGTTGTTAATATTCCCTGGATTTTTGGCAGCACAGCCGACGATATTGAAAAATATTATGACACTCGCCGCTTCTTCGAATGGATCCATCCTCTTTCGAAAACGCCCATACTCAAAGCACGTCATCCTGAGTTTGAACACTGGAGTCGCAGTAAACATGCCGAAGTCGGTGTCACTTGCATTACCTGCCATATGCCTACCCAGCAGGATGCAAAAGGTGTTGAATTTACTAGTCATAAAGTTGATAAAGCCTTACCGCATTTTGATAACAGTTGCAGTGGCTGCCATAGCAGTAAAACCAAAATTGAAACCAAGCTTGCGACCAATAAATTAGCGATTGAGACCAAAGCTCGCGAAGTTGAAGCTCTGCTCGTCAAAGCCCACTATGAAGCCAAAGCGGCATGGGATGCAGGTGCTAAATGGGAGAATATGAATGAGCCAATTATGGCGATACGACACAGTCAGTGGCGCTGGGACTTTGCCATGTCTTCACATGGTTTATATGCACATAATCCACAAGAAGGTAAGCAGCTTTTAGATAAAGCCATCGAACAAGCGAACGAAGCACGTCATCTGCTCGCTGGAATATTGAAGCAACTTAACGTGACTCAAGTTAGCTATCCAGATATCAGTACTAAGGAAAAGGCCCATCAA
This sequence comes from Shewanella sp. SM68, assembly GCF_025653925.1. Taxonomy (NCBI): domain Bacteria; kingdom Pseudomonadati; phylum Pseudomonadota; class Gammaproteobacteria; order Alteromonadales; family Shewanellaceae; genus Shewanella; species Shewanella sp. SM68. The sequence goes on along the minus strand of NZ_JAKKRU010000002.1, from coordinate 94,654 downwards.
GCGATAGGGTTAGTTGAATCGGATTTAATCAAAGAAAAACAAAAGTTTATTGAAGAGGATGTGAATAAAAACTGGCACCCTGTCGCAAAATATGGTTACTAGTTTATTAACGGGTAGCTGATAATTTGAGGGATTTTAAAGCTCAAAAGCGAGAGGAAGCTCGAGTATTTATGCTTTGATTCAGTGAGCGTTATGCCAACAAGGCTTGGTCGGTTCTACAGCGATGCTCATCTTCTTTTGCACGAATAATAACTGCAGTCGAAATGATTCATGTCATTTCGGCTGCAGTATATAACTCATTGAGATGTGGTCAGTAACGACAAATTAATCACTGTAATCTGTGTCAGACATCTGTAATTCAGTTTTTTAATGCGTAAAAAGCCGATCTTACTTTGAGGCAAGTGATTGATGAAATTCTATTATCTTGGTTGGCTGCCAAAGTGATTGGTTTCGGTGCGAAACTAAAACCAGTGTACAACTCTGTTCACAAATAGCCTTGGCTACGCGCTTTTCTGTCTCCTCATCCAATGCCGAGGTGGCCTCATCCATTATCAGAATTGGCGCATTTTTGATAAGCGCACGTGCTAAGGCAAGCCTTTGGCGTTCCCCTCCCGATAACCCTGCGCCTTGCAAGCCGACTTCTTGGTAAATGCCCTGTTCTGATCTATCTAACACTTCATCTAGTGCGACTTGGCGTGCAATTTTATCTATGGCTTGATCGTCGGCATCAGGGTTACCGATACGAATATTGCTGGCAATGGTGCCTGTAAAGATGATTGGATCCTGCGGCACATAGGCGAAAAAGCGGGCAAGTTCAACAGCGGGGATTGAAGTGAGCGACACCTTGCCCAAAGTGATCAGGCCTAGGGTGGGATCATCAAAGCGCATCAATAACTTAAGTAAGCTGGTTTTACCTGAACCGCTCGGGCCACAAATCAGCACGCGTTCACCTGGCTCGATAGTGGCATTGATATTTTGCACCGCAGGGGGAAATGTTACGTTATTCAATTCGATTGTATGATTGTTCGGTGTCTTTTGTTGCACTTGGCTTGGCTCTTTGAGCGTTGGCGCATGAGTCGCTTGTCGATAGTGTTTAATAGCCGCTAGCTGATCATTAATGCCTATTGCCGCCACGGCGAGAGTCTCAAGTGGCGCCGCCGCGCGCATGGTCAACATCAAGACAGCGAGCAGCATTGGCGTATTGTTTATACCGGATAGCACCAGATAGAGTGCCATGCCTGCAATAGGTAAAAAGCTGGCGATAGCCGACAGTAATGTTGCTATAGCAGCGGCGTGATTAGTTCGTTCCAGTGCGATTTCTTGTGTTTGCCAGTTTTGCTCCAACCGTGTTGTTGCGCCGCTATAACCTGCTGCTGTGCGCAGTAACTCTAAGTGGTCGATCAGTTCAAGAGTTGACTGATCTGCTGCCAATTCAGTGTTGTTTCGGTCCATATCTGCGCGGGCAAGGGCTCGTTGCGCCATACTCTGAATCACAAATGACACGAGCAACAAGCTAGCCAACATCAGTACCAGTGGTATGCCACCGATCAATCCTATGCCAAAGGTAATGCAGAGCGGAATAAGCGGTGCATGAATAAATACCTGAAATTGATGTGCCGGAATACTCATAAAGCCAGGAATACTTCGAGAGACAGTTTCTATGAGTAGTGTCCTGACACTTGGTGTAAACCAAGAGAGTTTAGCTTGTTGCATGGTCGTGCCTAATGCACTGTAGAGCGCATTGGCCAGCTTTGCGCCAGCCCAAAAACCTGAACGCGAAACCAGTATTGTGGTGAGTATGGTTATTGCGGCAATGGATAGTACTTTTTGTGGTGATTGCTGCTGAGTAATGGCTAAAGCCAGTTGAATGTAGCATGCCGCTTCCAATATGGCCGCCACAGCCCAACCGCAGGCAACAGGTATTAAGTGCTTTATGGCTGCGTAATCTTGGGGACGATTTATCATTGGCCTTCTCCTTCCCTGTGATGATGTTTGAGTGCGAGCTTGTCATCCGCCAGCTCGGCAAGCGTTAAGTCATGGGTGACCATCACAATCGTTTTGTGGTTTGTTTTTGCGTGATGGCGTAGTGCTGTGAACACGTTAAACGCCGTTTCGCTGTCTAGGGCCGATGTGGGTTCATCAAGCAATATCACCCTAGCGGGTGAAAGAAACACACGGGCAAGGTTGACGCGTTGTATTTCACCGCCAGACAGTGTGCTTGCATGAGTATTTAAGGGTTTATCCAATTGCGCGCAGTGTAATGCCGCTAAGTAATCCTCATCCGTGGCATCAGGTGCGGTGAGCGCGAGATTGTCGGCGATGGAGGTTGCCAGTAGTCCCGCACTTTGCGGTAATAGCATGATCGCGTGATTAATCGAGGCTTCATCTATCTCTTTGAGTGCAATACCAGCGAGTCGAATATCTCCGGTATGTAGCGGCTCCATGCCAGCTAATAAGCGCAGTAATGTGGATTTGCCAACACCACTGATCCCTGTAACTGCCGTCACTCTGCCAGATCTAAATTGATAGTTAATGGGCACAGATTGATTGCTTGTAGACAGTGAAGGCATAACATTCGTGAGGGTGAGCGGCATATTTGCATTAAGCTCAATATTGCCGTTACCAACAGGAACTCTCGATTGCTCAAGAAAATCCGTTAGCCGCTGAGCGGCAGCGCGGCCCGTGGCGAGATAATCAAGCCCATGCCCGAGCTTTAGGGCTGGCGTGACTATGGCCAGACTGAAGAACAAGGCTGCAGCAAGGTTTTCTGGGGGCCATTCATACCCGATGGCATAGACAATGGCAAAAGTACAGACAGCCTGCAGTAGTGATGTGGCCACGGCGACTGAAGTTGATACCTTGCTTACCCGCTCAAGAATATCCCCAATAAAATGTGTCGTTGCCTTTTGGTAGTCGGCCATAGCACCAGTTTGTGCGCCATAAATGCGAAATACAGGCGCACCACGGGCGTAGTCATCTACTGCTGCAGTGATATTTCCCATCACATTGACCCGTGCTTCCCCCTGTTTTGCTGCAAGCCTTGGGATCACCACCAAATAGAAAAGCGCTGCGACTAGACCTGGGATAAGGGCAAGTAATGCCACTAAGCCCGCACTTAAGATCAGCAAACCAATAGTGATGACAGGGACAATGATAAAGGTCGCTAGCTCAGAGGGTAAATGCGCGATCATATGATGCAATGACGCTATGTCATCGACCATTAATCGCTTTAACTTTTCGCCCTTATATTTTGCCAAGGTACTTGGTGGCAACCTAACAAGATGCGCTGCAACATGACGCCTTAATCTTCCAGAAAATTGCGCCTCAGCATTGTGGTTAACCCAAGATGCGCCAGCTGATAGCAACGCTGACACTACCCCAAATATGAGCGCCCCCGCTAACCATAGCGAGTGATGACCAGCAATAAGTTGAATCATGCACCAGAGTGCACCTAGTGTCGTCACGCCAGCACCTGCCGCTAGCAGCATTCCGAAAGTGAGTGCGGGAATCGCCGGACGTAGGGCGAAGGCTAATGTTGAAGTGGGACTGAAAAGTCGCTGCATTTTAATGTTCACCTAAAAAATCGAAGTGGAACAGGCTGGGCTTCGGTCTGGAAAGTGTGATTAACACAAGGCCAATGAAGCGATGAAGTCTTGATATTGCAGAGTAAAAAATAGTCTGAGTGCCAGAGTTTATGGGCAAATGAACATCCACGAGCCAAATTCCTTGTTTCATAAAAATTGAACCGCCATGAGATGGCGACCATATTAAGCGGTCACTTTTATTTATCAACACAGTGTTGATAAATGTTTTGAACGGCGATAATATAATTGATAACTATTCTCATTGACAACAAATCTTTCGTATAAGGAGTTATTAAACATGCCCCGATTTGGTAAGTTTTACCCACAATCAAAGTGGGTTATCGGTTTTCTTGCGCTGGGGCTTAGCGCTATTTCAGGCTCAACTATTGCTGACAGTGGAACTGCTCCAGATAAGCAATCCAAGCAACAAGATGCAGCGGGAAATATTGAAGTCATCACTGTTTACGGTCAGAAAATCGAGCGGACGCTGAAGGAAACGGCGAGCTCAGTGACGGTCATCACCGAAGAACAGTTGAGGAAAAATGCCGACCAATCAACGATCTCTGAAATTCTCGGCGGTACGCCAAACTTAATTTATGCCGGAAATACCGATGCGCCCATTATCCGCGGTACGGATACTAAAGGGCCTGTTGCAGCGGGTAATGCCTATTTATCTAAGCCTGTACCCGGGGCAACTATCAGTGTTGATGGTAAATATCTGAGCCCCGCAGAACTGGATTTAGGTGCCGCTGGCGTGTGGGATGTGTCGTCTATTGAAGTTTACCGTGGTCCGCAAACGACCAGTCAAGGAGCCAACAGTATTGCTGGCGCTGTAGTCATCCATACCCATAACCCCACTTATACGCCAGAATTTGCAGCGCAAGCACTTTATGGCAGTCGGAATAAGCAGCGTTTTTCGGCTATGGCATCTGGTGCGCTAAGTAATGACTTTGCCGCAAGAATTAGCGCAGATTACAGCGCTAGAGATACCTTTGTTGATTACGTTAACCCAGAGTTTACTGCCCATGATTTAGATTTTGAGTTTAAAAACCAAAATCTACGGGCGAAGTTGTTATGGGAACCCGAAAAATACAGCAACTTTTCCGCCATGCTGACTTATTCCTCCACTGAGGCTAAACGTCCCAGAAACGAGGTGGTATCAGAACCCTATGATGACTTAGAAAATCGTTCAATTTTTCAGGATAATCAAGAAGTCAGCAATCATGTCGGGATTTTTGATCTTGAATATGTGTTCGACAATGGGATGAAGTTGCATAACCAACTGCAGTATTCAGAAGGGCAGTTTGATTATCGGTTCGCAGCACCTTATCAAGGGATCGCAAAACGAGATAATGAAAACTTTTCGAATGATATAAGGCTGAACTTTGGTGACAAGAGTTCAGAGTTTAGTGGGGTTGCCGGTGTCTTCTACTGGGACGATAAAACGAATAACAAGCTGAATAACGTATTTGGTAATGCCGACGCCGACCTGAGACATACCAGTTTTGCCCCCTACGGTGAAGTCATATGGCGCTTCTCACCCAAGTGGGCATTCACCAGCGCTCTTCGTTATCAGTCTGATGAAATTAGCCACGATGGTATTGCCAGCTACATCCCAGGTGTGCGCCATCAATATGAAGAGACGTTTACGGCTTTATTACCTAAAGTTGCCCTGTCCTATGATCTGACAGATAACGTCTTAATCGGCGCGATGATCAGTGAAGGCAATATTCCTGGGGGCACAGGTATTAACTTCCGCGGCGGCGAATATTATACCTTTGATGCCGAGTCGGCATGGAACTATGAACTTTTTACCCGTATCGATCTGCTTGAACAACGCTTAATCATAAATAGCAATCTCTTCTACACCCGCTTTAAGGATTCACAACGTTCAGTTACTGACTACCTAGATGGACGTCCCTTTGGTTCTGTCATTATTAATGCCGATGAAGCGCAAAGCTATGGGATTGAATTAGATTGGAACTTTAAAGTAGCCGATAGTTTTAGCCTATATGGTGGGCTGGGTTTACTTGAAACTGAGATAAGTGAATTTAATGACTACCGTGGTGAGGAGTTTGTCGGCAACGAGTTTAGTAAAGCGCCGGGATATATGTTCAATATAGGGTTTGACTATTCAATCACGGACACTATCAAAGTGAGCGGTGATGTGCGCCATACGGATGGATACTTTTCAACGGATACCAATGAGCCTGAGTTAAGAGTGGGATCTTACACTACGGTAAACCTGAATTCTTCCTATCAAATCAACCAATATTTTGAAGCCTTTGTTTATGCACGCAATTTGCTGGATGAACGTGCACCCGTGGCAAAAATGGCTGACAGAAGTACCGGAGGCGTGGATGCATATTTACTTGAACCTCGAGAAATAGGTGTAGGCGTTAGGGCGAAGTTTTAGCGGCTAGCTTCTACCCGCGGTATTGGCTATTGCCATGCAGCGGGTAGCAAGAGCGGTTAGAATGGCTTTTTTGCCTTGGAAACCTTATCGATATGACACAAGTACCGGAGCAACCTACTCAAAAACGCCAGCGTGGCAGACCTAGCCGTATTTCCCGTGAGGCTATCGCCAGAGCTGCGTTGGAGATTGGGGTTGATCAAGCGACCATCCCTGCTATAGCCGCGCATTTAAAGGTCGATCATTCTTCCCTCTACCATCACGTGGCAGGTCGAAATGATGTTATCTCCATTGCTGCTGAGCTTGCTATCAATGAGCTGGACTGGCGAGCGCCAGCAGCCACCGATTGGCGGAGTGAATTGATCATATTGACCGATGCCATTTGGGCACTCTATGAGCGTCATCCTGGCCTCGCTGAGTCTATCCATCAGGCCAGTGTTACGCCGTCATCGGGTATACGTTCTTTTGCTGAATCGGTCGAAAAGCTGCAACAAAAAGGCTTCTCCCTCGATGAAGCAGTGCTGGCCGTTGATATCTTAGTTGACATGGTGGGGGAGTGCTTTTTGGGATGGTGGTCAACCACTAAACCAGAAGCCGATGGTCGGACACGTAAAGAGCGAATTATCGCAATTTGGGAAGATGAAGCCACCAAGCTCCCTGATAAAGCTGAGCAGATAAATGCGATGGTAGACATCATGAAGGTGGGCGCCCGCAAATGGTGGGAGCGAAAACGTGACTTAGTGTTAGCGGGTATTGCCGTTACCCATGCCCAAAAGGCAGGGGGATCCGATAAGGCTCAAACATAGCGCGTCGATATGAAAACCTCATAGCGGCTGCAGATTAGTACAAGATTTATTGCGTATAGGAAGTATCAGTTTGTGAAGGTGGTTTATGCACTGACGTGCTTTTTTGTGCTTTGTTTTGCCTCATTGCTGCTAGGCGCAAAGTATGCCTCTGTGACGCAGATGCTGACGTTCTCGGATGATGTCTGGTTGGTGTTATCTGCGAGTCGCTTGCCGCGGCTCTTTGCCTTGATTTGCTCAGGTGTAGGGCTCGCTGTCTGTGGCGTGATATTGCAGCAGATTGTGCAAAACAAGTTTGTTGAACCTGCTACTTGTGGCGGGCTTGATGCCGCCAAACTAGGCATATTAATTTCAATCATTCATGCTCCGAGTATGGGTGTCACCGCCAGAATGTTAGGAGCTTTGGTTTTTTGCCTGCTTGCGAGCTTAGCTTATATTCTGATTATTCGTGGTATTCGGTATAAGAGTCCGGTGCTCATTCCAATTATTGGGATTATGTTTGGCAGTGTACTCAGTGCGATAGCGGAACTTTATGCTTATCAAAACAATATGATGCAGAGTATGCAGAGTATGCAGGGATGGATGTTGGGTGATTTTTCAAAAATCGTGCAGGGTAACTACGAAATCATCTATCTGATCCTTCCCGTGGTCATACTGACCTACCTTTATGCACAGCGCTTTACCATAGTGGGAATGGGCGAAGGCTTGGCTACCACACTAGGCCTGAGTTATTTCAACCTAGTTATCTTAGGGTTAGTGCTGGTTTCCCTGACTATAGCGACCACAGTTATCACAGTCGGGAGCATTCCATTTATTGGTTTGATTATTCCTAATCTTGTCGCTATGCGTTACGGCGATAATTTAAAACGCACCTTGCCTATTATCGCCTTTGCTGGCGCAACGCTACTGATTATCTGTGACTTGCTTGGTCGGCTTGTTTTGTATCCCTTTGAAATTCCTATAGGTCTAACGGCAAGCTGTTTAGGTGGACTCATATTTTTAGCTATCGTTTGGAAAATCAAATGAAAGACAGTGCATGGCGTTTTTTGAGCTGGGGGCTGCCTATTATGTTGGCAGTCACATTTTTATTGATGGGCTCAGGCTTTGATTTTGACTATGTCATACCGAATCGATTGGTGCGTTTGGGCACTATTTGCCTTGGTGGTGTCTGTATTGCGTTTTCTTCGATACTGTTTCAGACCTTAGCCGGAAATCGCATTTTAACGCCATCTATCATGGGGTATGAAGGGGTTTACTTGATTTTGCAGGCTCTGTTGATCCTTATCTTAGGGACGGGCAGCAGTATTCTGATCACCGCTAACAGCAATTTCTTTGTCTCAGTTGTGGTGATGTTGCTTTACTCAATGGTGATTCACCGTTGGCTATTTAGTGGAGATCGACATGATGTGTTCTTCCTACTGCTTGTGGGCTTAGTGCTCACTGTGGTGTTAGGCAGTTTTACTCAGTTAATCCAATATTCTATCAGTCCCGGTGAATTTTCAATTTTCCAGAGCTATAGCTTAGCGTCGTTCAACCGCGCTCAACCAGAGCAATTGCTTATCTCTCTAGTACTTGTCAGTGCCGTGTGTATTGCCGCTTGGAGAGTGCGTGCAGTGCTTGATGTATTACTGATGGGGCGGGAGCAAGCTATCTCTCTTGGTATTGATTATCAAAAAGTGGTGCGCCTGTTATTAGGCCTTATCGCGGTATTGGTCGCAATATCAACCAGCTTAGTAGGGCCTACGGCCTTTATGGGGATATTTGTAGCGAATATGGCCTATACACTGGCAAGGCATCCGTCGCACTCATTTACCTTGATAACAGGATGCGCCGTTGCTATCTCAGTTTTTCTTATCGCACAAATACTTGTTGAGCACCTGTTTAATTATCAAACCAGTGTTGGGCTGTTAATTAACTTATTTTGTGGTGCCTATTTCTTTGTATTAATTCTTAAACCTCGGAGCGCAGTGTGATTACCGTCAATAACTTACATCATTCTTATGGCGCGAAACCTGTGCTTAAAAATGTTACCACGCAATTTCCCGAACATCAGATTACATCACTCATTGGCCCCAACGGCGCTGGCAAAAGTACCTTATTGATGTCGATTGGTCGGTTACTGAATATCCAGCAGGGCGAGGTATTACTCAAAGGTACTGCTATCCACAACATTCCCCTGAAGGATTACGCCAAGCAAGTGGCAACTATGCGTCAGTTTAACAGCCTCAATTTACGCCTGACGGTCAGGGAGTTAGTGGCATTTGGTCGCTTTCCCTATAGTCGAGGCAAACTCACAAAGGCAGATCATTGTGCCATTGATGAAGCTCTGTCGTTTTTAGACTTACAGTCATTAGCTAATGCATTTATCGATGAGCTTAGCGGCGGACAACGCCAAATGGCCTTTCTGGCAATGGCGATTGCACAGCAAACAGATTATTTATTGTTAGATGAACCACTCAATAATCTGGATATGAAACATGCCGTTAGCATAATGCGGGCGCTTCGCCATCTGTGTGACGACTTCAAGCGAACGGTAGTGTTAGTGGTTCACGATATCAATTTTGCGGCTAATTACTCCGACTATATTGTCGGCATGAAGCAAGGCGCTGTGCATTGCGAAGGACCCGTTGAAGAGGTTGTTACAGCACAAAGGTTAAAAGCACTGTACGAACTGGATCTTGAAGTGCTGAAAACGAGCCAAGGAACAGTTTGTAACTATTTCAACTTCAACTTATAAGGAGAATACAAGTGACGTCGAAATGTAAAAGCGGTATTAAAGTGATGGCGATTCTGTTATTTAGCTCGGCTTTTTTGCTGGCCTGCGACAATAAAAGCGAGCCAGTACAGCAGACGATTCTTGCAACGTCTGATACTAGCGACTCAAGTTTTACACCTGTTGAAATAACCCATAAGTTGGGCACTACAGTTATTACAAAACGGCCGGTACGCGTTGCGGCCCTCGATATGAATGAAGTCGATTATCTCGAACAGCTAGATATTCCCATTATCGGCATGCCAAAGGATTTTGTTCCTTACTACCTGCAGGACTATAGCAACAACAATGATATCGTTGATTTAGGCGCCATAGTTCAGCCCAATATGGAACGTATTTATGCACTTAAACCCGATTTGGTGCTGATGTCATCTATTCAAGCAACTCATTATCAGGCGCTTTCGAATTTGGCTCCGACCATTCATTTGGATATTGATTATCAAGACAGTAACAGCGATTACTTTGATATAGTCAAACAACACTTGTTGGTGCTGGGGAAAGTATTTGATAAGCAAACCTTGGCAAAACATAAAGTGGATGAACTGGAAAGTAAGATCCAAGCCGCCAGAATGGTTATTCAGGATAGGCCTGAGAAAGCACTCGTGGTGTTGCATAATAATGGTGCTTTTCGATTCTTAGGTATTCGTTCTCGGTATGGGTTCATTTACAGTGGGCTAGGGGTTAAACCCGCTAGCTTATCAGAGCAGATGGGATTGCACGGCCAACCTGTATCAAGCGAGTTCATTCTTGAAAACAATCCTGACATCATTTACGTGGTAGACAGAACCGCAGTCATGGAGCGAAGCCCTGTATTGGATAAACAGTCCATAGATAACCCTCTCTTGCGTGAGACGAATGCTTGGAAGACGGGAAACATCATTTTTGTAGATCCTGAGGCTTGGTATATCACAGGGGCCGGAATAACATCCCTTAACATCATTATTGATGATGTATTAAAGGGCTATATAAAGGAGCCGCTGGCTGTAAGTCGTTGACTTACACCAGCTAATGATTCACTAGATAAATGCGTTATTTAGTCAAAATAGTGAGTAAACTTGTTAGAAAAGTAAATTTTTAAATTAATTAAATCATAGAGTTATTTTATTTTTCTCTCAGTGTCTTTTTCTAAGTAACAGGATAAAGACTTGATATTAGATTGTTTACGTCTGGACTCCAAAACTGATGGTTGCGGGTTCGAGTCCTGCCACCCCTGCCAAATAAAACAACGGCTTGCATAGAAATATGCGAGCCGTTTTATTTTATCTGCCATTTAGCCTCGATATATTTAGCGCCCTCTCTATTCATTCGCGGTTATCGCTTTTTCTCATAAATGCTGTTTCTCATAAAACTGCCGTATACCTCTTGTAACATTTAAGCCCTGCGGCTTAGGTAAATCGGTTTGCAACTTTAGTTGTGCTTAACATACAATCGCCTGCCAAATTATGTGAGGAAGTAGGGTTTGAATAGTGTGATGCAAACAAGACGCACCCTAGCGATATGGCTTGCTGCCATGTTGGTGCTATTGTCTGTGGCCATTGCTGTTCACAGTATTTCCCATGCTAACGAAGACCCTAAGTCCCATTGTTCGCTGTGCTTGCATCAGCACCAGTTGCAACATGCGATAACCAGTACACCCTTTCATTTCCAACTCACTCAACAGAGTTATATCTCGGTTGAGTTCCAAGCCATTTCCTTTAAACGACCTTTTAGTCGTTTCTTCAATAGTCGTGCTCCGCCCATAACAGCATAAGTTACTGTTTATTCAATTTATCTTAATTAACTTTGAGCGCCTTGGCTTAGTGAAGGCGTCGATGCTGTTTATTTTCGGAGTGAAAATGACCTCTTTATATATGCCCAAGCGCGCTGCGCTTTTGCTGGGTGCCTTGGTTGCACTCAATCCTATTTCAATGCTGCTGGCTGCGGAGGATGCTCAATCTGGTAATGCTATTTTAGAGACTGACATTGAACGTTTAAGTATCCACTATCGCCAAGCTTACCGTGGCAATGTGTCTGCAACTGAACTTCCGCAAGCGATCAGTGTGTTAGATGAGCAATTGATCAAAGACGCGGGGCTGACGCGGTTTCAAGATGTGCTGGATTATTCCGCCAGTGTGGCGCGGCAAAACAATGGCGGCGGTTTATGGGATAGCTTTTCCCTGCGCGGTTTTCCGGGTAACGAGAACATGCCATCGGGCTATTTAATCAATGGCTTTAATGGCGGTCGAGGTTTTAGTGGCCATAGGGATTTATCGAATGTCGCCTATGTTGAGATCTTAAAAGGCCCTGGTTCGGCGCTTTATGGCCGCTCTGAGCCCGGTGGTACGGTCAATATAGTGACGAAGAAACCTCAGTATGAAACCAGTGGCTACTTAAAGGCGTCGGCAGGAAGTTTCGATCAATATCGATTAGAAGGAGATGTAACCTCAGGTTTAACCGACAACTTGGCATTTCGGATTAATGGCGCGTGGCAGGAATACGATAGTTTTCGCGATCATGTGTTCAGCGATAAAAAAATCGTCACGCCGTCAGTGCGTTGGCAGATTTCCGATAAAGCCTTGTTACTTTATGAAATGGAATACCTCAAGCAGGAACAGCTATTCGATCGCGGCATTATAGTGCTCAATAACGATATCAATACTGTGCCACGCTCGCGTTATTTAGGTGAGCCTAATGATGGCGCAACTGTGGTGAATGCTACTGGGCACCAGCTGACCTATGACTATGAATTAAATGATGATTGGTCATTAACCGCGGGCTACAACTATCGTGATTCTAGTTTAAAGGGCTATTCGTCCGATGCTGAGTTGGCCAAGGGGCGGCAATCGCTATTTGATGATGGCCGCACGCTAACCCGGCAGCACAGATATCGTGACTATGCCTCCGAGGATAATTCACTGCGTCTAGAGTTAAGTGGTCATGTGGATACCGGTTTTATTCGCCACAATTTGCTGCTCGGCGCCGATGCCTATCACTATAGTTTAAAGACGGGGTTGTATCGCTATCGAGGCAAAAAAGGTGAATATGCCATCGATATTTATGCGCCGCAATACGGCGGGCCTCAGCCAGAGGTGAGTTTGCTGTATGAGAATAACGAAACCCAAAAGGCGTGGGGAACTTACCTGCAAGATCAAATGGATCTCACTGAAAAGTGGAAGCTGCATCTTGGGTTAAGGTTCGATAGTTATCAGCAGGATATCAGTGAAGTCGCGAAAGACACGCTATCAGAGCAAACCGATAGTAGGGTTAGCCCTAAAGTCGGTCTGGTGTATTTATGGTCCGATGCCTTAAGTTTTTATAGTTCTTATTCTGAAGGCTTTTTACCGCTTTCTGGAACTGACTTTGCGGGTCAGCCCTTCGAAGCGGAAGAGAGTCAGTCGGTTGAACTGGGGATGAAGTTTAATGGTACTTGGTTAAACGATCTTCCTATAAACGGTAGTTTAGCCGTGTTCGATGCTCAAAAGAGCAATATCTTGACCTCAGATCCTATCAATGTTGGTTTTTCTGCCACCTTAGGTAAAGCTAAAAGTAGCGGGGTTGAACTCGATTTAGCCGCTGAACTGACAGAGGATTTACAAGCAAAATTATCCTATGCCTATCTTAATACCCGTACCGCCAATGACAGCTTGAATCCTGATTGGGGCGTGCTCATTCCTGCAGGCAGTCCACTGGTGAATGTGCCAAAGCATACCGCGAGTGTGATTCTGAAACAGGATTTGAATAGGCTTTCTATTGATGGTCATCTAGGGCTTAGCTGGCGTTATGTGGATTCGCGCCTCGGCGATTCTGCCGATCCTAGTTTTCAATTGCCTTCTTATCAGTTACTTGGGTTGTTTATGAACACCCACTTAAGCGACAACTTAAGCCTTGGAGTGAATCTGGATAACTTACTGGATGAACATTACATCGCGAGTAGCTATTCCGCTCTCTGGGCCGTGCCGGGTGAGCCACGTAGCATTAAAGTGAGTGTCAGCTATGAATTCTAATATCAGTGCTAACCCAGCGTTATCTTCAGGTTTTGCCGAGCAAGAACTGGGTCGTTCTATTGGCCGCACCCGGATCAATAGTATCGATATGATGCGCGGCGCCGTGATGCTTATCATGTTACTCGACCATGTGCGGGAGCGGTTTTTCTTTCACATGCAGGTGAGCGATCCTATGGATTTGAGTTCGACTTCTTGGGGGCTTTTTGTGAGTCGCTTTGCCGCCCATTTTTGTGCGCCAGTCTTTGTGTTCTTAACCGGGGTTTCTGCATGGCTTTATGCCAATAGTAGCCATGGCGAGCCACGTTCAGCACGTATGTTTTTGATTAAACGCGGGCTGTTTTTAATCGCGCTGGAAATTTTAGTGATTAACGTCTCTAACCTCTCTTGGATGGTCAGCTATTACACCCTTTGGTTACAGGTGATTTGGGTGATTGGTCTGAGTATGTTAGCGCTCGCTGCGATGATAAACCTGCCTAGACCTTGGATGGCCCTTTTAGGATTTGCGATTGTTTTTGGCCATAATCTGTTGACGCCAATTGGTTTTCAGCCCAATGAGTGGGCTTACGGTCTGTGGACCATATTGCACGACCGCGGTTATCTCGTCAGCGAAGGTGCGCTTAGGGTTAAGGTGAGTTATCCCGTGCTGCCTTGGATTGGGGTGATTTTACTGGGTTATGTTGCAGGGCCACTTTTTAGTAATAAACCGAATGGAAGCCATCTTGATGCATCGGCTCGCCAGCAAAAGCTGCTGTTTTTAGGGATCAGCTGTTGGGTACTTTTTGCGGTGCTACGTGGGTTTAACCTTTATGGCGAAACCTTGCCTTGGCAGTCGGGAGCACATTTGGGTGAAACCTTGATGTCGGTATTTAATTTAACGAAATACCCGCCATCATTAAGCTTTTTACTGGTGACCTTCGGCGGCATGTTCTTTTGCTTAGTGGCCTTTGAGCGGTATTTTGCATCAAGTGGGAAAGTGGGAGGGGGATTAGCGCGAGTGGGCCATGGGTTGTCTGTGTTTGGCTCAGTCCCTATGTTCTTCTATATCTTACATTTGTACGTGCTGTTACTGCTTTATACTTTAGCGAAATTCATCTTTGGCGCAAACCATGGTGAGTACTTTGGCGTGAGCAATATAGGATGGGTTTGGTTTATCGCGGGCGTGTTAGCCATCGCATTGTATTATCCCGTTAAGCGATTTAGCAAATATAAAAAGCACAGCACTCAGGCTTGGATTAAGTACCTCTAATCTATTTTGCGTGATCAAGCTTTAAATGCAAAAGTCGCCAAGTGTTTACTTGGCGACTTTTTGCTTTGGTCAGAGCAATAATCTATTTAGCGATTATTCTGCGAGTAAGCTGCGTAACATCCAAGCGTTTTTCTCATGCAGTTGGATGCGCTGGGTGAGTAAGTCCGCAGTCGCTTCATCATTCGCTTGATTCACCAGCGGATACAAGGCTCTGGCATTGCGGATTACTAGCTCCTGATCGCTTAATAGTTCGCGGATCATGGTTTCGGCTTGAGTGACACCTTGATCTTCTTTTATCTCGGTCAGCGCGGCATAGGCTGAATATGAGCCGAGTGCTCTGGCGCCTAATGCACGTACACGCTCTGCGATAAGGTCGACCGCAAGGGCTAGTTCGGTATACTGCTGTTCAAATAGCAAGTGTAAGCTAGTGAACATTGGGCCAGTAACGTTCCAGTGAAAGCTATGGGTCTTAAGGTAAAGACTGTAGCTGTCAGCCAATAGTTGGTTTAGCCCTGCGGCGATTTCTTCTCTGTGAGCTTGATTGATACCTATGTTAATCATGGCGTTTTCCTTCTATTGTCTTACTGAGTGTGTTTAGTCTAATCTTCTGATATTAAATGTAAAATGAGTAAATTAGATTTTGTAAATCTATAAATTCGATTGAACTTTCGTGTGTTAAATCTCGTAAGCGATAAAGCCAGATATCATCTCCTTTCGCCGTGCTGCAGTAACAATGCCATGGCAGAACTGCTATCCTAGCGGGATATTGTGAGTTGATACTTTAATTGAATAAAACTGACCCTAATGAATAAATCAGCCTATTTAACCGCCATGAATGTGACAACTTGGCGAGTGCGCGACACTAAGGTGAAACCTTATTTAGTGATTTGGGATGAAAACGGTGAGTTACCAGAAGCAGAGCCGCTTATTGACGCAGTGCTAACACTTATCGACATAAAGCGTGACGAATGTGATTTTGACTGTGAGCCCCATACGGGAAAACAGATCGTTTGGGATCTGCGACGTCACAAAGTCAGGCCACGTACCGCATGGTTAGTGTCTGAGCCGTTGGCCGATTTATTGGTGGGTTGGCAGGCTAAAAGTGCGCTCTGGCAGCAGATTTACCAATGGCGCGACCAAGTTAGCGGCCAAGCTCCAAGCAAGTCTTAAGCTTTACTCGTAAATACATTAATAACCAATACTTTGGAATACCAGCGTTGAACATCCCACCAGTAGATAGTCTATTCACAACACCATTCGCAGCACAATTGACCGCAGGTTTGCCTGTTGAGCTTGTGGCTCTCACGCTTGAAGGTGTTCCCCAAATGGCGCAGCTTGAATCCTTGGCCCATAGCCATCCCATGAGCGAGGGGAATCTTGCCGATTGTTTTGGTCACTTGTACCGTGTCCTAGGTTTAAAGCTGAGTGCTCACTTAGAGGTAGATGCAAATACTGAGGCAAATATTGACGTTGTTTCGGATTCAGATACTTATCACGTCGAAGGACTCTTAGGGTTTGCGATAGTGCAGCAAATTATCGATGAAGTGACTTTATTGGATATTTGCCTATTACCGAGTCAGCAGGGCAAAGGTTACGGTAAGTTATTACTCAAGGCTGTGATGGCATCGGCCAAAGTATCGGGCGCTGTGGTGCTTATGTTAGAAGTGCGAGAGTCTAATCTCGGCGCCCGTGCTTTATATCAACAGGCTGGCTTTATTGAATCGGGACGTCGTAAAGGTTACTACCCGATAGAGGGCGGTAAAGAAGATGCTATCTTGATGGATTTAGCGATAACCCAAGAATAAGCTGAGCATTAGCGTTCATGTCGTATAACGACAGCTATACGAACCACTCTTCATAAACAACAGTCATAAAAACAGCCAATAAAAAACAGCGCCTAAGGCGCTGTTTTTCTATTTTAATAACCTTGAACTCTACATCTAAGCAAGAAGGTTATTTTACTTCTTTACCTTGGGCTTGCAGGTCCGCATGGTAGCTTGATCGCACTAATGGGCCACAGGCTGCATGGGTAAAACCTAACTCATCGGCTAAGGCTTTAAGCTCATCAAACTCTGCTGGTGGCACATAACGTTCAACCGGCAAATGGAACTTAGACGGCTGTAGGTATTGGCCTAAGGTCAGCATTTCAACTTTATGTTCACGCAGATCACGCAGTACTTGAGCGATCTCTTCGTTGGTTTCACCCAGTCCCATCATCAGGCCTGATTTAGTGGGCACATTTGGATGACGTTCTTTAAAGCGTTTTAGCAGATCGAGCGACCATTGGTAATTCGCACCTGGGCGCGCTTTACGATAATGCATGGGCGCCGTTTCTAAGTTGTGGTTAAACACATCAGGCGGCTCAGTCGATAAAATATCTAAGGCAGCATCGATACGACCACGGAAATCAGGCACTAAGGTTTCGATCTTGATGTCAGGATTTAGTTTGCGGATCTCACGAATACAATCGGCAAAATGCTGGGCGCCACCATCACGTAAATCGTCACGATCTACAGAGGTAATTACCACGTATTTCAGCTTCATATCGCGGATTGTTTGCGCCAATTTAACTGGCTCTTCAGCATCAGGCTTAAGCGGACGACCATGGGCCACGTCGCAGAATGGGCAACGACGAGTACAAATCGCACCCAAAATCATAAAGGTTGCTGTGCCGTGGTTGAAGCATTCCGCAAGGTTAGGGCAAGAGGCTTCTTCACAGACAGAGTGCAGGCCATTTTTACGCAGCGCTTGCTTGATGTCTAAAATGCGTTGATTCGATGCCGGCAGTTTAACCCGTAACCAATCGGGTTTACGCAACATAGTGTCGCGCTCTGATGGGACGATTTTGACCGGAATACGAGACACTTTATCGGCATCTCTTAGTTTTACTCCGGGTTGTAAACGTTCAGGCCTATTCATGACGCTGCTAATCCTTGATGATGAACTAGGTGTTGATAGCCCAGTAATTGGCTAAAAGTAATAGTAAGTTGCTCGCCCGCTTCAATCACGGTTTGTGGTCCGCCAAGTGCTTTGCATTGCACCATTTCAAGACCGGCATAACCACAAGGGTTGATGCGGCGAAATGGTGCTAAATCCATATCGACATTAAGGGCTAATCCATGGAATGAACAGCCTTTACGGATGCGTAATCCGAGGGAGGCAATTTTACGTTCGTCCACATATACGCCCGGCGCATCGGCCTTGGCATAAGCGTTAATGTCGTACTTGGCGAGCATATCGACAATGCTTTGCTCTATATGAGTAACGAGTTGACGCACGCCGACTTTACTACGTTTTATGTCGAGAAGAGGATATACCACTAGTTGTCCAGGGCCGTGGTAAGTGACTTGGCCACCACGGTCCACTTGGATCACAGGAATATCGCCAGCATTCAAAATATGCTCGCTTTTACCAGCTTGGCCTTGGGTAAACACGGGTGGGTGTTCTACTATCCACAGCTCATCTGGGCTCTCACTATTACGCGTGTCAGTGTAGTGCTGCATGGCATGCCACACTGATTCGTAATCTTGTTTTCCAAGATGCCGAATGTGCAAAGTCGTGTCTTGCAAGGGCAACCTCTCCCCTTAGAATTGAGTGGCGCTATTATACGCCTCTTGACCATAAATGTAAGACAGATCACATTTCATGGCCTTGAGGAATATTTATAGTACGCGGCGTACGCCTTCGATAGCGGCAAGTTCAGTGTACAAAATTTCGATATGGTCTTTGCTTGTCACTGTCACGCGGATAGTAATGGAGTGATAGCTACCTTTGCTCGACGTTTTTGTCGAAGGTGAATAATCACCCGGTGCATGTTTTTGTACCACAGCCACGACTTTGTCAGTTAGCGTTTCGTGGGCTTCACCGACGACCTTAAAAGGAAATGCGCAAGGGAAATCCATCAGTTCATCAAATTTAGTGTCTAACATACTCAGTACTCTTAGCGGCTATATTGGGATATATATGGTGGCGATTATACCCGATTCAAGGGCGATGCACTCCCCAAAAAAATAAAGCCACCCTAAGGTGGCTTTATTTATGGGACTTAGGTTAGCTAAACCATCCAGAAAACATCTGCTTAAAGTAATCGACTAATTTACTAAACCAGCTACCTTCGTTGACTTCTTGCAACGTTACCAGTGGGAACTGGGCAATGTCTTTACCATCAAGTTGGAAGAATAGACGGCCTACAGTTTCACCTTTTTTCAACGGTGCATCTAATGGCTTAGTCAACTCGAAGTTTGCTTTCAAGTCTTTACCGCGGCCACGGCTGATCGTAATAGGTGTATCTGTTGCGACGCCTAAATCAACAGTGCTCTTGTCACCGTACCATATCTGTTGGGTTGTAAAGCTATCACCCGCTTTGTAAGGCGTGACAGTTTCAAAGAAACGGAAGCCATAGGTCAGTAACTTTTTACTTTCAGCTTTACGGGCAGATTCACTTTGAGTACCCAGAACCACAGAAATCAAACGCATGCCGTCTTTGGTTGCAGATGCGACTAAGTTGTAACCTGCACCTGAGGTGTGGCCTGTCTTGATACCGTCCACGCTCATGCTGTTATCCCACAACAAACCATTACGGTTATATTGTTTGATACCGTTGAAGGTATAAAATTTTTCGCTATAGATGCGGTATTCTTCTGGAACGTCGCGGATTAAGGCTGCACCTAACAATGCCATATCATAGGCGGTTGTTTTGTGGTTTTCTGAGTCTAATCCATGGGAGTTTTCGAAGTAGCTATCACGCATACCCAGCTGTTTTGTCCATGAGTTCATCATGTCAACGAAGGCGCCTTCGGTGCCAGCGATATGCTCTGCCATAGCCACACACGCATCGTTACCCGATTGGATGATGATACCGCGGTTTAAATCCCCGACTTTAACGGTAGTACCGACTTCAATGAACATCTTCGAGGAGTCAGAGAAGTTTTTAGACCATGCATTTTTACTGATAGTCACATCATCATCGACCGAGACATTGCCCGCTTTGATTTCTTGACCTATGACATAGCTGGTCATCATTTTAGTTAGGCTGGCTGGGTTAAGGCTTTCATAAGCGTTACTCTCAGCGATAATCTGGCCCGAATTATAATCCATCAAGACGAAAGCCTTGGCGGCCACTGCTGGTGCATCAGGTGTAATAATAGGCTGCGCAGCATAAACGGGGAGAGACACACTGGAAATTAGCAGCAATGTTTTAATGGGACTTTTTACAAAATTCATCATTAACTTGGCACGTCTTTTGGTTGTATTAAATGGAAAGGATTCGAGAAGGTCTCCAACAGTGTACCACTTTCTGACTGTGGGTTTTAGTGAAGGTTCCTTCATCTCTATTTTTAAATCAATTCTGGTCCGAGCAAACAGTCATTACTCATGGACTATATAGCCCTCAGGAAACCCATTTTGCTGGACGTTATTGAGCAGTTTGTCTGCTAATTCAGGTTGGCCTATGGGGCCGAGCTGTAGTCTAAACATATTGTTTGCGGCTTGTACACGGGTCTTTACCTGATATTTTCGCTCCAGATTTTTCGCCATGGTATTGAGTTTGGCTTTATCTTTCGATGCGACTAACTGAATGTAATGATTACCTGTATCTTGCGCGCTGGCAATAGCCGAATTAGTGGCCGCGACACTGCCGACATACACCACATCGAGTTTGATCCGCGCGGTTCCTTTGCCGAGCATGCCGAGTTTATAGGCGGCGGCGTAGGAGACGTCGAGAATACGGTCTGAGTGGAATGGCCCGCGATCGTTGATACGAATGATCACTTGCTTATTGTTATCTAAGTTAGTGATCCGAGCATAACTTGGCAGTGGCAGCGTTTTATGGGCACCCGACATGGAATACATGTCATAGGGTTCGCCATTGGATGTCTCATAGCCATGAAATTTTTCACCGTACCATGAGGCACGGCCCGTTTCACTAAAACCTTGGCCTGTGTTCATCACAGTGTAAGACTCGCCGTAAACCGTATAAGGCTTGTTACCGCGGCGACTATAGGGCTCGTACTTAGGCGTGGCATTTGGCACATGATCCACATTGGGTGGATTGAGTGGCAGCTTGTCATTCTTTAGCGAATAGCGCCCCTTGTTGGGGTCCATATTTTTTTTGTTTGTGCTGGAGCTAGCTTGGTTTGGGCTCGAAGAACACGCAACAAGTGTGAAGCACGCAACCAAAGCGACAAGCTGTAAAAGATTATTTTTTAGCGGCATGCTGTTCCTTTAATTGTTGGCTAAATTGATAAACGGCCATTGAATACAAAGGACTGCGATTATAGCGAGTGATTACATAAAAATTGTTTAAGCCAAGCCAATAATCATCGTGATCGGCTTGTTCCAGTTTAATGAGTAAGGCTTTTTGCGAGACATCTAAGTCCCTCGCATCAGCTAAGGACAAGGTTGGCGTTAGAATATTGGCGACTTTATAATTGAGCTTTTCGCCTGCCCATACTTTCGCTTTTGGCGCTGTTTGGCTGCTATTGACCAGCGGCAAAGCAACGGGTGCATTGGCTTGCCAACCGTGTTCATGGAAATAATTGGCGACACTGCCAATCGCATCCTCTGGGCTTTGCAATAAATCGCGGTTACCACTGTTATCGAAATCGACGGCGTAATGGCGGTAACTTGAGGGAATAAACTGCCCATAACCCATGGCACCCGCATAGGAGCCTTTGAGGGTATTGATATCTAAGTGTTCTTCTTTGACTAATTTCATCAACTCACCAAATTCCTTGCGGAAAAAGGTGGCGCGAGGCGGATAGTGAAAACCTAAGGTATAGAGGGAATCAATCACAGGGTAATTTCCTGTGAACTGCCCGTAGAAGGTTTCAATCCCAATAATGGCGACGATAATCTGTGGGTCGACTTGGTACTTAGCCGCCGCTTTAGTAATGGTTTTCTCGTGTTTTTTCCAAAAAGCGAGCCCAGCATCAAGACGTTTTTCTGTTAAAAAAATCGGGTAATACACATGCCAAGGTTTTGCTTCCCATGGACGGGTCATCGCATCGATAACCCCTTGGTTGTATTTTGCTTTGTCGAGAAAAGCGAGCACTTCTGTCCGAGTAAAACCTTGTTTTACTTGAGCTTGGATAAACTCTTCTTTGAGCTCAGCGGGAGTTGCGGGTGCGACTTCAGCGGCCGGAGCCACTGGCATGCTTGAAGCGGGTGCCTGCGCGGGTGTCGGTTCATTTGCCGTAGTGCATGCGACTAGGCATGAACTTAAACACAGTAAACCGAGTGGAGCCAAATAAGCTCGGAGAGTAGGCATAAAAAAGTCCCTAAAATTATCTATCTACGAAACGTCTATGGGTATGAATGCTCATAAGAATGCCAAACCCTGTCATCAATGTCAGCATGGAGGTTCCACCATAACTGACAAGGGGCAGTGGTACACCTACCACGGGCAGGATACCTGAAACCATGCCAATATTCACAAAAACATAAACGAAAAACGTCAGCGTGATACTGCCAGCCAGTAGACGAGCGAAACTGGTTTGTGCGCGGGAGGCGATGACTAACCCACGGCCTATGATGTAAAGGTACATAATTAACAATAAGATACTGCCAATTAAACCAAATTCTTCACCGATCACCGCAAAGATAAAATCGGTATGACGTTCAGGGATAAATTCAAGCTGTGATTGAGTGCCTTCGAGCCAACCTTTGCCCCAAAGCCCACCTGAGCCGATGGCGATTTTCGACTGGATAATGTGATAACCCGCGCCGAGGGGATCTTGCTCTGGATCGAGCAAGGTTAATACCCGCGTTCTTTGGTAATCGTGCATCAAGAAATACCAAAGGATAGGCAGGAAAGCGAGTACTGCCGCGATAAAACTGCCAACAATGATCCAGCTCATACCCGATAAAAACAGCACAAAAATCCCCGATGCGGCCACCAAAATTGAGGTGCCTAAGTCGGGTTGTTTAGCGATCAATAGGGTTGGTACGAGTAAAATCACTCCTGCGCCAGCGAGGTAACGTTTCTTGGGGGGAAGAGGGAACTTACTGATATACCAAGCCATTGTGATGGGGAAGGCGAGTTTAATAAGCTCTGAGGGTTGGAACTCCATAAAGCCTAAGTTCAACCAGCGCTGCGCGCCCTTATTGATTTCACCGAAAAAGTGTACCCCAAGCAGCAAGACAACCCCCGCAAGATAAATGGGTAATGCCCAACGTTTAAGCGCTTCAGGATTAATTTGTGCCATGGTAAACATGATGCCTAGCGACAACACCATACGGAATAGTTGTCGTTCCATCATTTCTAAATCTGCACCGCTGGCAGAATAGATGACAAACAGGCCAAAGCCCATCACAGCTAATAGTCCGAGCAATAATGGCAAGTCTATGTGCAAGCGTTGCCAGATGTTTTGATATTGGCTATGGGTACTCATGGTATGGGTTTCCAAGTATCTCTAAGCATATATTCATCGAGCATAGCTCGAGCGACTGGGCCAGCATTTGCGCCGCCCCAACCTGCGTTTTCCATCACGACGGCGAGGACAATTTTAGGATCCTCGAAGGGCGCATAGGCCACAACTAAAGCATTATCGCGGAAATGTTCGGCAATTTTACTGGCATCGTATTTAGTATTTTCCGCCACGCCAATGACCTGTGCTGTACCGGTTTTCATTGCGGCAGTGTAAGTGGCATCGGTAAAGCGTGACTTATTTGCAGTTTGGCGCATAGCTTCGTTGATGATGTTCCAGTTACGGGGATTTTTAAGTTCAATTGGTGGTAACTCATTAATCGGTGAGTCAATTTTGGCGGTATTGTCTTTAATGGATCTCAGCAGATGTGGCGGGAGACGGCGGCCTTTGTTGGCCATAATCCCAACGGCATTAGCGAGTTGTAATGGCGTTGCCGTCCAATAACCTTGGCCAATACCGACGGAAATGGTGTCGCCTATATACCAAGCTTGATTGTACTTTAAGCGTTTCCATTCTTTGGATGGCATATTGCCAGCCGATTCTTCAAAGATATCAATCCCTGTATTTTGGCCAAAGCCAAATTGTTCCATAAAGCGGGCGATATGATCGACACCGACCTTATAGGCTAACTCATAGAAAAAGGTATCGCAGGATTCTACAATCGCGCTATAAACGTTGACCCAGCCATGCCCCCAGCGTTTCCAGTCGCGGTATTTACGTTCAACACCAGGTATTTGCCAAAAACCGGGATCCCACACTCGGGTACTCTCGCTAATGGCTTTCTCATCAAGGCCTAACAGTGCGAGGTGAGGCTTGATAGTAGACGCTGGTGCATATTGACCTTGAGTCGCCCGGTTGATCAAAGGGCGGGATTTATCATTGAGTAACGCACTGTAATCTTTGCTATTAATGCCTTGTACAAACTGGTTTGGATCATAGCTTGGGCTCGATACCATAGCTAATACTCCACCGTCACGGGGGTCGATGGCGACAATAGAACCGCGCAGACCTGTGAGTAGTTCCACCGCTTTTTGTTGCAGTTTGAGATCTAAGGTGAGGTAAATATCTTGTCCCGGCTCTGGCGGCACAATTTTTAAGGTGCGAATGGCGCGGCCGCGGTTGTTCACTTCTTCTTCTAAGTGTCCGGGTTTACCATGCAGCAAAGATTCATAAAATTTTTCAATGCCTTGCTTACCAATGTCTTTGGTTGCCGCATAGTTTTTCCATAGATCGCTGCGTTCAAGTTGGGCGCGATCTCGGGTGTTAATTTTGCCTACATAGCCCAGCACATGGGTGATTTGCGCGCCGTAGGGATAGTTACGTTTAAGACCCGCTTCGACCGAAATACCCGGAAATCTGTGTTGGTTAACACTAAAAATGGCCACTTGTTCTTCGGTGAGCTGGTTTTTCAGTGTTAACGGTTTGAAACGGCGATGAAATTTCAGGGCGTCAGTAAAGGTTTCGCGCTCATCATCACTGATCTCAATTAACTTGCCGAGTTCATCTAAGGTCTCTGACATGTTACTGATTTTTTCGGGCACGAGATCGAGGGAATAAAAGGGTAAATTTTCAGCTAAAAGTATACCGTTGCGATCGTAAATGAGACCACGACTAGGGGCAATTGGAACAACACGGATGCGATTATCATTTGAGCGAGTTGCATAATCTTTATAGGATTCAACCTGTAAATGATAAAGGTTGGTGACTAATACGCTAAATAGAGCGAAAACGCAAAAAAAAGTGAAAAGCGCCCTGCGCTTAAAAAGAGACGCCTCGGCGGCGTGATCATGCATTGTTATCCGCTTTTTTGGCGACACTTATGCTATCTCCGGCTGATCCCATGACGGGTGGTTGACACTCGTTAACATCAAGATCCCGCTATTCTCTATGGTAGGGGTGATTCGTGTTCACGCTCCACGCGCGGTACAAACTTTCGGCAACCACCACCCGTACGAGTGGGTGAGGTAAGGTTAATGCCGAAAGACACCAACTTTGGTTTGCCGCTTCTTTGCAAGCTGGCGCTAATCCTTCAGGTCCACCAATCAGTAAACTGACGTCGCGACCATCGAGTTGCCATTTAGTCAGTGCGGTTGCTAGCTCGGGGGTCGTCCAGTTTTTGCCGGGGAGATCTAAGCTAACAATATGATTGCCTTTGGGAATGGCCGCCAACATTTGTTCGCCTTCTTTTTGAAGTATCCGGACAATGTCGGCATTTTTCCCCCGCTTTCCAGCGGGTATTTCGATAAGCTCCAGCGCCATATCACGGGGAAAACGGCGCTGGTATTCTTCGAAACCACGGGTAACCCAATCGGGCATCCGTGTTCCTACTGCGATGAGCTGTAACTTCATCAGTCTTGCTTTTCTGACCAGAGCTTTTCAAGCTGGTAGAAATCACGGGTTTGATCTTGCATAACGTGCAGGATCACATCGCCCATGTCCACAAGAACCCATTCGCTGCTTTCGCGGCCTTCAACACCTAAAGGTGGAATACCAGCTTTTTTCGCTTCAACCACAAGGTTTTCGGCGATAGCTTTAACGTGAGTCTTTGATGTACCTGAACATATGACCATGTAGTCAGTGATGTTAGATTGCTTGCTGACATCCAGAACAACAACGTCTCTGGCTTTCAAGTCGTCGATCTTGTCGACAACAAACTGTTTTAATTCCGCGCTCTGCACGCTGGCGTACCTCATTAATTTTAAATAGCGCGGTAGTATACCAGTGTTGCTGCTGGGAATACATTGTCATTGGCAGTTGAGTTGGCGATATCTGCTTACGGTTCGAGCTAAGGTAAGTAAAGTCGTTGATTTTTGATGTAATCTAGCGTGACGGGCATAAGTAAATCGGTGGGCATTTCGCCTTTTGCCAGTTGTTCGCGGATTTGAGTTGAGGAAATATCCTGTGGCGTAATTGTCACAGGGAAAATCTGCCCACAGTTTTTATGGACACTGCTAGCATGACCTTCCACTGTCCCTTGGGGCGCTTGACTGCGGGCCGTCAATACCTGCTGCATAGGATGCTCTGTATCGAGCTGCCAACCCGGGCGCTGACAGACAACGAGATGGGCAAAGTCGAATAGGCGTTGCCACTCATACCAGCTTTTTAATTGGAGGAAAGAGTCCATCCCCATGATAAAAAACAGCTCGTCTTCCGGATGTAAGGCTTTCAGTTGCTCAAGCGTGACCACTGTGTAGGAAGGCGTGTCGCGTTTAGCTTCGATGTCGCACAGTGCAAATCCGTCGAGTTGCTGACAGACATCGGCTACCATTTTGAGGCGCTGTGTTGTGGTTAAGTTCGGCTGCTGTTTATGGGGCGGAATATGGTTCGGCATCAGCAGGATTTTATCCAAGGTTAATGCTTGCTTCACTTCAATCGCAGGACGGATATGACCATAGTGTATCGGGTCAAAGGTGCCGCCTAAAATACCAATACGCATATCAAGCCTTTGGTTAACCTATGATTAGTCTATGGCTATATGTGCCAGATGCCGATGGGCTCTAGGATCAAATAACAGACACAGGTGGCTCAGCCCAGTCCAATCCTCTTTCCCCTGTTGCTTTAAGTTGAGCTCAAGTTTCGAGGCGAGGGCGAGCATGTGTTCGAGTTGTTCAAGGCTGAGTCGTTGCAGTGCCGCTTGATACAGTGGCTTACGTTTATCCCAAATTCGATGTTTACCCCAGAGTGCACTGAGCGCAACGCCTTGGGCTTGCTCGCATTTCAAATTGAATAACAAACCGAGTTCTTTAAACAAGGCCCACAGCAGAATAGGTAAGGCAGTGCCTTCGCCATTGAGCTGGGCTAGCATGTGCTGCGCGCTATCCTGTTTATTATTCAGCAATGCATCCGTGAGTTGGAATACGGTGAAGCGCGACTGATCTTCAAAATAGTGGCCCAGTTCGTCGGCACTGACGGGTTTTGCTGGGCTCAGGAGTTGCAGCAACTGCATGGCTTGATCGGCAGCCAGTAAATTCCCTTCATACAGAGAATGCAACATAGCACGGGCATCAGGCTGTAGATTGAGCTTAAAGTGCTTGATGCGGCCATCGAGCCAGCGCATAAACTGCTCGCCCTCTGGCGTGGCGCAGGGCAGATACATGCCATGGGCATCTAAGGTCTTAAACCATTTACTGTTGGTTTGCTCTGTGGCGAGCTTTGGCCCTTCGATAATCAACAGCATATCGGGATTGGGCGTCTGTAATAGGGCTTGCAGTGTGCTTGAGCCTTCGGCACCGGGCTTAGCTTGGGGAAGGGTTAGCTCAATCAAGCGTTTACTGGAAAACAGGCTCATGGCCTGCCATTCCTGAGTCAGATCGTTCCAATTAAAGCCCGTCTCTTGAATGAGTTGGACTTTTTCATCGAATCCCTGACGCTTGGCGAATTGGCGGATCTGATCTTTGGTGGTTTCAATCAACCAAGGATCATCCCCAAAAATCAGATAACAAGGAAATAACTGGTTAAGGTGGCGGGAGAGTTGGTCTGGATAGACTCTCATTTAATGATAGCCCCGCATTAATTCACCTCAGTACTGGCCATTGCCTGCAGAATACGATCGGCAGCTTGGATACGCATTTCCTTCGTCAGCAATTCCATTTCACGGCTCTTTGCCAATGCGGTACGTGGATCGTCTAAGTAGTCGCGGCGAATTTCAACCTTGAAAGGCTGCGCTTCTTTGCCCGGCAGTGCCACAGCAAATTCGACTAAATAAATTAACTCATACTCGGCGACGTTACCTGTGGGGTACAAAGATAATGTCGATCGCTCAAGGGAGTCGGTGATTAACCTTAATACTGGAACATTATCTGCGGCGTCGACAACTTGGATATTGTTCAAGCGCAGGCGTTCACGCACCAAACGGGTGAGTTCACTGTATTCATCCGCACTGCTCAAACTCAAATGGTTGAGAGCATCAGGGATCTGATAACTGCGTTGAAGCTTAAAACCGCAACCAGCGCTGGTCATAATGACCAGTGCCATGATTGCGAAGCATATGCGTTTAATTAGCATAGATTTCGCGGTTTCCTATTCGTGGTATACCCTGCAGGCTTGAAGTTGCAGCTATGCTGCAACTTCATTGGCTTTGAGTATAGCGAGTTATTAGCAGCCGTTAATTGGCCACTATGCTGAGCAGTTTGCCCGGCACATAGATCACTTTACGTACTGTCAGGCCGTCTAGGTATTTGATCACGTGTTCATCACTCATGCCTAAGGCTTCTACTGATTCTTTATCAGCGTCGGCGGCTACTGTGATTTTTGCGCGAACTTTACCGTTGACTTGCACAACGATGAGCTTGCTGTCTTCAACTAGCGCAGCTTCATCAACGATTGGCCATTGGCTGTCTTCGATGTTGCTTGCATTACCTAACTCGTTCCACAGGTTAAAGCTCACATGCGGAATGATAGGGTACAGCAAACGTACTATGGCGGATAAGGCTTCGCCGATAATGGCGTTGTCTTGACCTGTCGTTTGTGGTGCTTTTTGCAGATGGTTCATCAGTTCCATTACGGCGGCAACCGCAGTGTTGAACATCTGACGGCGGCCGATATCGTCGGTCACTTTCGCGATCGTCTTGTGGACCTCACGGCGCAGCGCTTTTTGGTCGCTTGTTAACTTGCTGACATCTAAGGCTTCGCTATTGTCTTGGGTGATATGCTCGTTTGCAAGCTTCCACAGACGTTTAATGAAGCGGTGTGCGCCTTCAACGCCAGACTCTTGCCATTCCAGAGTTAATTCTGGTGGTGAGGCGAACATCATAAATAGGCGAACGGTATCGGCGCCGTATTTTTCGACCATGACTTGAGGATCGATACCATTGTTTTTCGACTTAGACATCTTGCACATGCCGGTATAAACCAGCTCGTTGCCGTCTTTGTCGATAGCCTTAGTAATACGGCCCTTGTCGTCTTTTTCTGTAGTCGCTACATCTAAAGGAGAAACCCATACACGGGCGCCTTTTTCGTTGATGTAGTAGAAAGCATCGGCCAACACCATGCCTTGGGTCAGCAGTTGTTTGGCTGGCTCGTTAGAGTTAACCAGACCCGCATCCCGCAGCAACTTGTGGAAGAAGCGGAAATATAACAAATGCATACAAGCGTGTTCGATACCGCCAATGTATTGATCCACAGGTAGCCAGTAGTTGGCTTTAGCAGGATCTAACATTTCGTCTGCATGCGGGCTGCAATAACGGGCGTAATACCAAGACGATTCCATAAAGGTATCGAAGGTATCGGTTTCGCGCAGCGCATCTTGACCGTTGACTTGGGTTTTCGCCCATTCTTTATCGGCCTTGATAGGGCTTTGAATCCCGTCCATCACGACATCTTCTGGCAGCAATACTGGCAGTTGATCTGCAGGTGTAGGGATCACAGTGCCGTCGGCTAAGGTCACCATAGGGATTGGTGCGCCCCAGTAACGCTGACGTGAAACACCCCAATCACGTAGACGATAGTTGACTTGGCGCTTGCCTTTACCTTCGGCGACTAACTTGTTAGCGATGGCATTAAAGCCCGCGTCAAAGTCTAAACCATCGAACTCACCCGAGTTAAACAGTACGCCTTTTTCGGTATAAGCGGCTTCGCTAATGTCCACTTCGCCATCAACTGGCTTGATCACAGCTTCAATCGCTAGACCATATTTTTTTGCAAATTCAAAGTCACGTTGATCGTGCCCAGGAACTGACATTACGGCACCTGTGCCATAGTTCATCAACACAAAGTTAGCTGCCCAAATCGGCACTTGCTTACCAGTGATCGGATGAATGGTGAAAAGCCCTGTAGCGACACCGCGTTTTTCCATAGTCGCGAGTTCGGCTTCAGATGTTGTGCTGTTTTTGCACTCATCGATAAAGGCGGCAAGCTCAGGATTGGTTTGCGCGGCGATTTCAGCTAATGGATGACCTGCGGCAATCGCCACATAGGTCACACCCATTAAGGTATCTGGACGTGTGGTATAGATATCGAAGGTTTTATCGTGACCTGCGACGCCGAAGGTCATTTCTACACCTTCGCTGCGACCAATCCAGTTGCGCTGCATGGTCTTAACCTGTTCAGGCCAGCCATCTAAGGTATCGATATCGTTTAACAATTCTTCTGCATAGGCAGTGATCTTAATAAACCACTGTGGAATTTCTTTTTGTTCCACAGGGGTATCACAGCGCCAGCAGCAACCGTCTTGAACTTGCTCGTTCGCCAGTACGGTTTCATCGTTTGGACACCAGTTGACTGAAGCTGTCTTTTTATAGACTAGGCCCTTCTCGTACAACTTAGTGAAGAACCATTGTTCCCAGCGATAATATTCAGGGGTACAAGTGGCGATTTCACGGCTCCAATCGTAACCAAAACCTAGCAATTTCAGCTGGTTCTTCATGTATTCTATGTTTTCATAGGTCCATGGCGCAGGCGCAGTCTTGTTGTTAATCGCGGCATTTTCTGCGGGCAGGCCAAATGAGTCCCAACCAATAGGCTGGAGCACGTTTTTGCCTTGAAGACGTTGAAAGCGTGCAACTACGTCACCTATGGTATAGTTGCGTACGTGTCCCATGTGGAGTCTGCCAGAAGGGTACGGAAACATCGAAAGGCAATAAAACTTTTCTTTGTTTGCGTCTTCAGTGACTTCGAAGGTTTTGTTGTCATGCCAGTGCTTTTGCACTAAGGCTTCAATTTCTGAGGGATTATATTGCTCTTGCATCACTCTATTTCCGGCAGTGCCGCCTATTATTGGATCTAACGCCATATCAGCGCGAGTAAGATCTGCATAGAATAAACTAGAAGCGATGCATTAAAAAGGTTCGTATGAAGGAGTATTGGTTATGAATGATAGAAGTAACGCGTTACTAGGACTGTATCAAGCCTTAATTACCGAAGTGAAATCTCAATTTGCAGAAGATAACACTATGACTGTAAAGAACTTATTCAATTCTGTCACTCAAGGTAAGGAGTATTTACGTCTTAAAGAACAGGCAGGGGAAGATGAACTCGCTTTAGTCGAACAATTCTTAAAGCGTGATATTACGA
This sequence comes from Shewanella sp. SM68, assembly GCF_025653925.1. Taxonomy (NCBI): domain Bacteria; kingdom Pseudomonadati; phylum Pseudomonadota; class Gammaproteobacteria; order Alteromonadales; family Shewanellaceae; genus Shewanella; species Shewanella sp. SM68. The sequence goes on along the minus strand of NZ_JAKKRU010000002.1, from coordinate 63,416 downwards.
GTTTTCTCCGTGAGCAGAACGCGGATAGTTTGAGTCATAGCCCAACCGTGATTACTTTAGAGAATACGCTTTGGCATTGGCTCAGTGAAATCACCGACCGCAGCCAAGTAGAATGGCATGAGTTAACGCAAGATTTTAAGCACCAAGGCTACTACAAGAGTGGTGACATAGTGAATCAGGGCATCATGGTGTGCACTAACTGTGGCAATGAAATGAGTATTGAATTTCCAAGTCCCATCCCAGATTGTCCAGAGTGTGATCATGAAGAATTTACCCGCGAGCCGCTAACGCCTTAATCAAGGTGATGATGTTATGCAGCTAAAACGACGCCTCTGCGTCGTTTTTTTTAGAGTTCTATTAGACCTAAATGGCTCATATCTGCATTAATTAGGCTGTTGTATCAATTGTTGGTACGAGAGTAGTTGAGGATTTGACCGCCAAAGGGCGCTAATAAAAATTCAGTGTGAATGGGTTTATGTTGTGTATGTTCGTAACCTAAGGTCACCATACGTTTACTGAATTTTGCATGATTACCACGGCCTGGATCGACTAAGACTACATCACAAATTGGTTTAGCATGCTGCTCAATAAATTGTGATAAGAGATCGGCATGTTCTTGTTCGTACAAAAGATCGCTGCCGATAATGAGGTCAAATAAACCTAAATTAGTTTGTGCATCTGCCCACCCTGTTCGAACAAACGGAATCGCACGACCATGATTTAAATCGACATTTTGCTTAAGGAAATTTTCCGACTCGGGGTGATAGTCGGTTGCTGTGATGTCGGCATGTCTGTGGTTTAGCACTAGACTTGCCAGCCCTATACCGCAGCCAACCTCAAGAATGCGTTTATTATCAATTTGATAATCGGCCATATGATGGGATAGCACTTGGCTAGACGGCCAAACTATGCCAAATAATGGCCAAGTTGCGGAGGAAATACCGAGCTTTTCAGCTTCGCCATCTATGTCTTCAAATTCTTGGTTATTTCTTAGAGTTCTGACATGAATGTCGAGATCCCCAAATTCGTGGGTTTGGTAGCGCACGCGAAGCTGTGCCATAGAGTTGCCTTGACTGTGTACCTTGGTTAAGGAACGAGGTAATGGTACCAATCATATTGGCTATGCAGACACAGTTACTGTGATTGGTATAAGGCCACGTCTAATCGTTCACCTTAACGTGGAACGCGCAATCAGCCTAATGTATTCGCAGACAATTGCGGGATAACACAGGTTAACTGAGTGTCAGCCTAACAACCTTGGGTGTTGATATCATATTGAGGCGCAGTGTTGGCATCGCTGGCTTGGGTGTAGCGGAAATAGCATTGGTCATCATTCACTAAGGAATTGTTGTTAAGATCGTAACCTATATAAGTGATATCAATGCCTTGATATTGAATGATAAGTTTATCATCTGAGGTGATCCATTTTCCCACATCAGTATTATCGAGGTAACCCCATTTTAATCGTGTATCTGGAGTGCCATCACCATTGAGGTCGATATCAATAATATCATCGCGCCCAGCTACCGCTTGGCTCAGTAGGCTAGGCATTTGGGTTTTTGAGTAAGCTAGCATATTGGCTGTTTTAACGCTGGCCTGTATTTGGTTTAAGGTTTGTACCCGCGCTTCTTTACTTAAACCGATAAATTTAGGCGCGGCGATCACAGCCAAGATCCCAAGCACAATAATCACAACGACAAGTTCAATTAAGGTAAAACCTGCCACATCTTGTTTATTGACTTGGTAATGCATGGCCTAAATCCTATTGCGCTTTAAAACGTCGGGCAAGACCAAGCAGAACGATTAAACCACAGAGTATCAGTAGGGGCATTTGGCCTAATTTTGCAAACCAAGTTTGCCCTGTGACTAATGGAATGGTTGCACTTAGCACACCTATTTCAAATTGTGGCAATGACGCTGTGATATTGCCATGCTCATCGACTATGGCTGTCACGCCATTGTTGGTTGCGCGTAATAGAGGCCGACCCAATTCAACCGCGCGCATTTGAGCGATCTCCATATGCTGTAATGGCCCATTTGAGCTACCAAACCATGCATCGTTAGAGACAGTTAATAGTATATCTGTCCCTTGATTAACGTTGTCGCGCAACTGTTCGGGAAAGGCTATTTCATAACAAATTGCTGGCGCGATTTTATGGCCTAGTGCGCTGAGATTAGGCTGTTGATATTCGCCTCGCGTAAAGGACGACATGGGCAAATTAAAGAAAGGTGCTATCGGGCGCAGCAGCGCTTCAAAGGGGACAAACTCGCCAATTGGCAACAGATGGTGTTTCTTAAATTGATTGCTACCATCGCCCTCATAGTCTGGGCCTGCTTGTTGTTTCTGATTATGATTACCAAGCACAATCAATGAATTATAGAACTCATTGTTTTGATGGCTAATAATGCCTGTGATAATTGAGGTATGGTTTAGATTGGCGACTTTATTGGCGTTATCTAAAAAGTCCTGCACCATAGATTCTGGCGCTGGAATTGCTGCTTCTGGCCAAATAATGATATCGGCATCCAGATGTTCGCGGGATAAATCCATGTATTTTAACAGCGTCGGCCACAGGGCATCGGGTTCCCACTTCATGCTTTGGGGAATATTGCCTTGTACCAGTGCCACTTTAACATTTTCACCCGTAGGATGAATCTCCCAAAGTTTAGGCGCAGCCCAAACGGCCAGGATACTGAGCGGCACTAAAAGCAGTAAACTCTTATAACGCTTAGTAAAACAAAGCGCTAATGCACCAGCGAGCATGGCCAATACAAAACTTATTCCCAGTGTGCCTATGATGCTGGCAAGGGGTTTTAGCGGCCCTTGAGTTTGCGAGTAACCCGCCCATAACCAAGGGAAGCCTGTCATTACCCAGCCACGAGCCCATTCGGTCAAGGTCCATAACGCGGGGAATAGGGCGAGATTACGCCAAAGACCAAATCGATTTTCACCATTATGGCTCAGCGTTTTAGTTAACCAAACCAGCGCTAAACCAGTTAGCGCTGGATACAAGGCTAAATACAAGGCTAACAAGGCCATTAACCCAACGGAGGCAATGAGCGGCATACCACCAAAGGTATCCATGCTCACGTGAACCCAGCTGATCCCTACGGAAAAACAGCCAAATCCAAAGCTTAACCAATAGTAAAAGCTTGCCTTAGCGCTCAGCGTTCGGCTGTGCCAGAGGGCAATAGCCATGGCAAACGGATAGATTATCCAAATGGAATAAGGCGCAAATGAAAGCGCCGTACTGGCGCCAAGGGCAAATGCCAGTACGAGTCTCACAGCACTAGGTTGGGACTGTTGTTGGGCAAAAGCCCGAATTTTTTTTAGCACGAGTGATTATTCTACGTCTTCGCCAGTATTAGGATCGGGGAGTTTAACTCTGAGTTGGATTAAACGCCTAGTGTCAGCATTGATGACTTTAAATTCTATGCCTTCAATGATGATGCTCTCGTTACGTTCTGGCAGATGGCCAAAGGCGTGTGAGACTAAGCCACCGACGGTATCAAACTCTTCATCGCTGAATTCAGTGTTGAATTCTTCGTTGAAATCTTCGATTGGCGTCAAAGCTTTAACCATATAAACCGTGTTACCGACTTTGCGGATCTCGGTTTCTTCAGTGCTATCGTGGTCGAATTCGTCTTCAATCTCGCCGACAATTTCTTCAAGAATATCTTCGATAGTCACAAGACCCGATACGCCGCCGTACTCATCAACCACAATCGCCATATGGTAGCGTTGAGAGCGGAATTCTTTTAGCAGAACATCGACGCGTTTGCTTTCGGGCACAACCACGGCGGGACGGATCACGCGATCCAGTGAGAAGGGCTCATCACTGTTGGAGAAACCGTAAGGGATCAAATCTTTGGCAAGCAATATGCCTTCGATATGGTCTTTATCTTCGTTAACGACGGGGAAGCGCGAGTGACCTGAACCAATCACAGTCGCAAGTAACTCTTCGACCGAGTTGTCTATCTGGAGGGCGACAATTTGAGCTCTTGGGATCATGATATCCCGAACACGCATATCAGAAACGTCTAATACACCTTTTATCATCTCGCGGGTGTCTTGGGTGATCAAATCGCGCTGCTCGGCACCATCAATCACATCAACTAGATCTTCGCGATTTTGAGGTTCGCCCTGAAATAGCTGACTTACTCTATCAAACCAACCTTTCTTGTGGGCGTTCGTACTAGGGGGGATATCGTCACTCATAGTTTTCTCATTAGCTTTTGATAGGGATTATCTTAGCTAATTATTGTTCCTTATATGGGTCAGTAAAACCTAATCTTTCAATGAGTTGAGTCTCTAATGACTCCATCTCTTCGGCTTCTTCATCGTCGATGTGATCATACCCTAGCAGATGCAAGCAACCATGTACAACCATGTGTGCCCAGTGCGCTTCTAGTGGTTTTTGTTGTTCACGGGCTTCATTTTCAACGACTGCCGCGCAAATGACAAGATCTCCGAGTAAAGGAAGTTCAATTTCTGGTGGTGCTTCAAAGGGAAATGACAGCACATTGGTCGGTTTGTCTTTACCGCGATAGGTATTGTTGAGCATTTGGCTCTCGCGGCTATCGACGATACGTATGGTTAATTCAGCTTCATCCATGCTATTGCCAATTGCGGTAGTGACCCAAAGGGCGAATTGTTCGTCCGTTGGTAGCCACTCACTGGTGCTGGCATGTTGAATATCTAAGGCTAACTCAAGACTCATGTGTTGCGGCTTCCTGCTGTTGCTTTTGGTACTGGCTTTCTTTTTTGGCTTTTAATGTTTGCTCTTTTAACTCGAAGGCTTCATAGGCTTCAACGATACGGGCAACCACAGGATGGCGCACTACATCTTGGGAGACAAAAAAGTTAAAGCTGATTTCTTCGACTTGGCTTAACACTTCAATCGCGTGACGTAGTCCTGACTTTTGATGTTTAGGTAAGTCGGTTTGAGTGATGTCGCCTGTGATCACCGCACGGGAATTGAAACCGATACGGGTAAGGAACATCTTCATCTGCTCGATTGTGGTGTTTTGGCTTTCATCGAGAATAATAAAGGCATCGTTCAAGGTACGACCGCGCATATAGGCAAGCGGCGCCACTTCAATCACATTTTTCTCGATTAGGCGTTCCACTTTTTCAAAGCCAAGCATTTCGAACAGGGCATCGTAGAGGGGGCGTAGATAAGGGTCGACCTTTTGACTTAAGTCACCGGGTAAGAAACCGAGTTTTTCACCCGCTTCCACTGCAGGGCGAGTCAGCAGAATGCGGCGCACTTCTTGGCGCTCTAACGCATCTACTGCCGCTGCTACGGCAAGGTAGGTTTTGCCCGTTCCTGCAGGACCAATACCGAAGGTAATATCGTGACGCGTAATATTGGCCACATACAAGCTTTGATTCGGATTGCGTGGCTTAATGACACCGCGGCGGGTTTTGATATTAATACCGCTGTCGTCGTTAGCGTCTGCTTGCTCTAGGGCAATGGCTGCTTGAATAGCGATATGGACTTGCTCAGGCTCAAGATCGGGCGTGCTGCCTTTAACCGTTTGGGTCTCGATGTAGAGTTCTTTGAGTAAGTTGTTGGCGCTTAAACAATTGCGTGGCAGTCCGGTGATCTGGAAATGATTGTTCTTACGAACGATTTCAACGCCAACGCGACGTTCTATCTGCTTGATATTGTCATCGAATGGACCGCACAGTGAAGCCAAACGGCGTGTTTCTGCGGGTTCGAGATACAGATTCATGGTAGTTAATTTACTGGACAAATAGCACTCCCAATAGCGAATAAGAAAGCAAGGTACGAGGTTGGTTAACCATCGCAAGATAATTTTAGTTTACGAGCCATAGCCGATAATTGCTAACGGAAAATAACAATTGCCTCGGTAGACTTAAACAAAAGTGCGTGAAAGCAAAAGGGCGACTAAGTCGCCCTTCTTTATATAGGTACTGATATCGGTACTGTTTAAGCCGATTTAAAGCTTATGGCTTAAATTGAGTCACACCCAGTTCATCATCTTGCTTGCGCTTGGCTAGAATTTCAGCCGGACGCAGGCTACGACGTAGATCCATTTCATCTTCGCCGCGGATAAAGACACCACGCAGTGAGTTAGTGTAAACGTCGACGATTTCGACATCCACGAAAGTACCAATGTGTTTTGGCTGACCTTCGAAGTTCACCACTCGGTTGTTCTCAGTACGGCCGCGCAGTTCCATAGGATTCTTCACCGATGGTCCTTCAACCAGAATACGTTGCACTGTGCCCATCATGTGGCGGCTGTAGCGCATGGCTTGCTGGGTGATGCGGTCTTGCAGAATCGCCAGACGTTGTTTTTTCTCTTCCATATCGACGTTATCGGGTAAATCTGCCGCTGGCGTGCCCGGACGTGCGCTATAGATAAAGCTGAAGCTGTGGTCGAAACCTATGTCTTCAATTAACTTCATGGTATCGGCAAAGTCTTCTTTGGTTTCGCCAGGGAAGCCAATGATAAAGTCCGAGCTGATTTGAATCCCTTCACGGGCTTTACGCAGGCGGCGGATGATTGACTTATATTCAATCGCCATATGGCCGCGTTTCATCGCTGTGAGAATACGGTCAGAACCCGATTGCACTGGCAAGTGCAAGAAGCTTACAAGCTCAGGGGTATCTTCGTAAACGTCGATGATATCTTGTGTAAATTCAATAGGATGACTGGTCGTGAAGCGGATACGGTCGATACCGTCGATGGCTGCCACGAAGCGCAGTAATTCCGCAAAAGTACAAATTGCGCCATCGTGAGTTGCGCCGCGATAGGCATTCACGTTTTGGCCGAGCAAGTTTACTTCGCGCACACCTTGCTCCGCCAATTGGGCGATTTCAAGGATAATATCGTCCGATGGACGGCTGACTTCTTCGCCGCGAGTATAAGGTACAACACAGAACGAGCAGTATTTGCTGCAACCTTCCATGATAGACACAAACGCGGTTGGGCCTTCGGCGCGTGGCTCTGGCAGACGGTCGAATTTTTCGATTTCAGGGAAGCTGATATCGATAACCGCTTTGTCGCCACGGCGCACTTGCTCGATCATCTCGGGCAGACGGTGCAATGTTTGTGGTCCGAAAATAATGTCGACACATTGGGCTCTGTCTTTAATGGCTTTGCCTTCTTGTGAGGCAACGCAGCCGCCCACGCCAATAATCAAATTGGGATTTTTATCTTTAAGCGTCTTCCAGCGTCCTAGCTGATGGAACACTTTTTCTTGCGCTTTTTCGCGGATAGAACAAGTGTTGAGCAGGAGAATGTCTGCCTCAGACGCTTCTTCAGTCAAGGTATAACCTTGGTATTCGCCTAACAGATCAGCCATCTTGGATGAGTCATACTCATTCATTTGACAGCCCCAAGTCTTGATATGGAGTTTCTTACTCATCAGTTGTGTCGCCCTAAGATGACCAATAAAAATAGCGCGACATTTTACCTGCTGTTACGGCTGCTGACCAGCTTTGTCCACACTTTTAGCTGTTGGCTTTTGACAAGGGTGATACCCTCACAAATGCTAGGTTTTTATTGTTCGGCTGCATTTGGGCAAGATTAATATTGTTAACAGGTTGAGCTTTCATTATTTCCAGCAAACTATTCGGGCTTGAATGCCTATGTCTTCACGGATTTCGAATCGAAATGCGCTCAACATTTCCGTGGTATCTTGATATAAGGCATAATCGAGCGGGTTTGTGAAAAGTCGCTTGAGCAGAAATACAGAAGGGCTTAAAGGTGCTAACTAAGGTCGTAACTAAGGTGGTAAGTAGGATGAGCCAGATTGAAGATACACATGCACAGATGATATCCGACACCACAGATTCTAACGTGACTCATGCTGACGTTACTCATGCTGAAAGTACTGAGTTCGATGTCATTCTTGTCGGCGGCGGCATGGTTGGTGCGGCGACGGCAATTGGATTAGCCCAACAGGGTTTGCAAGTGGCGGTGATTGAATCTTTTACGCCAGAGGCTTATCAAGCCGAACAGCCATTAGATGTGCGAGTCTCGGCCATCAGTGTGGCTTCTGAAACGCTGCTTGAACGTCTTGGCGTCTTGGACTCATTGCTCAAGATGCGTAATGTGCCTTATTTGGGCTTAGAAACTTGGGAGCTCGATGGCTGCATCACCCAATTCCACAGTTCGCAAATTGGTGCCAGCCATTTAGGTCATATAGTCGAAAACCGTTTAATCCAACTTGCCCTGTGGCAACAGATGACACAATTAGCTGGCATCACCTTATATTGTCCCGATAAAGTGGTGACATTTGCCCGCGATAGCGACGGTGTGAGCATGCACTTACAGTCAAATAGTAAACTTACCGCTAAGTTGTTGGTTGGCGCCGATGGTGCTCACTCGCAGGTACGCCAATGGGCGGGAATTGGCATTTCGGGTTGGGATTACGCTCAATCGGCCATGTTGATTAATATCAACACCGCACAGGGGCAACAGGATGTGACTTGGCAGCAGTTTACGCCCAAAGGGCCACGTTCATTATTACCTTTACCTGGCAATAACGCTTCGCTGGTGTGGTACGACGATGCCAATCGAATTAAACAGTTAATGCAGCTTAATAATAAACAGCTTGCAGATCAGATAAGAGTGCATTTCCCAGCGCGTTTGGACGCTGATTTTACCGTTGAGAATAAAGGCAGTTTTGGCCTCACTCGCCGCCATGCCCAGCGCTACTATAGTCATAATGTGGTGATTTTAGGCGATGCCGCCCACACCATTAATCCCCTCGCTGGCCAAGGGGTGAACCTTGGGTTTAAGGATGTCGAAGCATTTTTGGCGGTAATAAAGGATGCATTAGCCCAAGATAATATCTGGTGGTCGAATGAAGTGCTTGCCCAATATCAGCGCAAGCGTTATCGCGATAATCAATTGATGATGACGGCGATGGATTTGTTTTACGCCGGTTTTAGCAACGATATTCTGCCGATAAAGCTGCTGCGTAATGGCGCGTTAAAGTTGGCAAACATCAATTCCCCGCTCAAAAAGACTGTCCTTAAATATGCTATGGGACTTAATTAACGCTTTGTTGTTCTGTGTTCTGACCTTGTGTTCTGCTCCTGTGCGATGACGTGGCATTTGTTGACTTGGGGTTTGAGTGCTAAAATGCCGCGTTTTTAGCTGGTATGGTCAGTTCAGTCGGCGCTTTGCGCGGCTGTCATCGACGAAATAACGATATTGAGTGTCATGAGCGAAATAAAATTAATAGTTGGTCTGGCTAATCCAGGTGCTGAATATGCACACACTCGCCATAATGCGGGGGCTTGGTACGTTCTTGAGTTAGCGAGAATTTGCGGCGTGACTTTAGTGGCTGACAGTAAGTATTTTGGCTTGACTGCCAGAGCCGTATTGCACGGTAAAGATGTCCGCTTATTGATCCCGACGACTTATATGAATTTAAGCGGTAAAGCGGTTGGCGCTTTGGCGAATTTTTTTCGTATCACGCCGGAAGAGATTCTGGTCGCTCACGATGAACTCGATCTGCCGCCCGGTGTGGCTAAGTTTAAGCTCGGTGGCGGTCATGGCGGCCACAATGGTCTGAAAGATATTATTGCTAAACTGGCTAACGATAAAAACTTCTACCGTTTACGCTTAGGTATCGGTCATCCCGGTGATAAAAATCAAGTGAGTGGTTACGTACTGGGAAAAGCACCTGCTAAAGAGCAAGAGCTTATCGAGGCGGCGATAGATGAAGCCGTGCGTTCTACCGAAATTTTGTTTAAACAAGACATGGTGAAAGCCATGAACAGATTACACTCCTTTAAAGCGGAGTAGGTTTTGCCTTTGGCGAGACTCAGTGTCAAGTGATTCAAGTGATTTAATTATTCAGTAATGTGCTGCCATAGGGCAGGACGACTAAACCTCGCTGATGAGTGTGACTTGTCAGCCAATAATCGAGAGAAAGGTAAGCATATGGGTTTTAAATGCGGCATTGTTGGTCTTCCTAACGTAGGTAAATCAACGCTTTTTAATGCGTTAACTAAGGCTGGCATCGAAGCGGCTAACTTCCCGTTTTGTACCATTGAACCTAACACTGGTGTTGTACCTGTGCCGGATCCACGTCTGGATGCGTTAGCTGCGATTGTGAATCCACAACGTGTGTTACCTACCACCATGGAATTCGTGGATATTGCGGGTCTTGTGGCTGGCGCATCTAAAGGTGAAGGCTTAGGTAACAAGTTCCTCGCTAACATCCGTGAAACCGATGCGATTGGTCATGTCGTACGTTGTTTTGATGATGACAACATTGTTCACGTTGCTAACAAGGTTGATCCAGCTGGCGATATTGAAGTCATCAACACTGAATTAGCGTTAGCTGACTTAGACAGTTTAGAGCGTGCGGTTCAGCGTCAGCAGAAACGTGCTAAAGGTGGCGATAAAGACGCTAAGTTTGAAGTGGAAGTATTAGAAAAAATGCGCCCCATTTTAGACGAAGCTAAAATGTTGCGTTCAATGGATTTATCGAAAGAAGAGCTGGAAGCGGTGGCTTACCTGAACTTCTTAACCTTAAAACCGACCATGTATATTGCTAACGTTGCGGAAGATGGTTTTGAAAATAACCCGCACTTAGATGCCGTTCGCGCCATTGCTGCCACTGAAAACGCTATCGTTGTTGCCGTATGTGCGGCGATTGAATCTGAACTGGCCGAGATGGAAATCGAGGAGCGCGATGAGTTTATGGCGGATCTGGGTATCGAAGAACCAGGTTTAGATCGTGTGATCCGCGCAGGTTATGAATTACTGAATCTGCAAACCTATTTCACCGCAGGCGTGAAAGAAGTGCGTGCTTGGACTGTGCCAGTGGGTGCGAGTGCTCCGCAAGCGGCGGGCGTTATCCATACCGATTTTGAACGCGGTTTTATCCGTGCCCAAGTGATGGCATTTGATGACTTTATTGCCCACAAAGGTGAAGCTGGCGCGAAAGAAGCCGGTAAGTTACGCGTGGAAGGTAAAACCTATATTGTTAAAGATGGCGATGTGATGCATTTCCTGTTTAACGTATAGCAAAGCTTATTCACGCTGTAAGTCTCGATAAATTAAGCTAAGTATGAGCAACAAGGTGTTATTTAGCACATCTGTTGCTCAGTTTGGTGAAGTAATAGCCGAACAGCTTAACCTAAGGGAAATAGCGAAAAAAAGCTGTTGACCTAGATACCTCGAATAAGCATAATACGCCCCGTTCCTCGCTGAGAGGGGCGCGTAATATCGATGTGGCAATGTAGCTCAGCTGGTTAGAGCACAGCACTCATAATGCTGGGGTCGCAGGTTCAAGTCCCGCCATTGCTACCATTTTATTTAAGATAAATTTCTTATATAAAATGAATCACGATTTACTCTAGCATTGATTGCTAGCATCTCTTCACGATGTAAACATGAAGCTGTGCGGGAATGGTGAAATTGGTAGACACGCCAGATTTAGGTTCTGGTGCCGCAAGGTGTGAGAGTTCAAGTCTCTCTTCCCGTACCATTTTTTAGATATATGAATTTAGAAACATCGGCGATAGCGGATGTTTGAAACAGAGTTAGTTGGGGTATCGCCAAGTGGTAAGGCACCGGGTTTTGATCTCGGCATTCCAAGGTTCGAATCCTTGTACCCCAGCCATTTTTCTCAGTTTCCAAGTTGATTGGGGTATCGCCAAGTGGTAAGGCACCGGGTTTTGATCTCGGCATTCCAAGGTTCGAATCCTTGTACCCCAGCCATTGGCAATGTAGCTCAGCTGGTTAGAGCACAGCACTCATAATGCTGGGGTCGCAGGTTCAAGTCCCGCCATTGCTACCATATTTAGCTCTGTTAAAGTGATTTTTCAGAGAAAAATCCAAAACTGTTGAATAGACAATTTTGGTACATTTTGATGCGGGAATGGTGAAATTGGTAGACACGCCAGATTTAGGTTCTGGTGCCGCGAGGTGTGAGAGTTCAAGTCTCTCTTCCCGTACCATCAAAATGCAATCTTCTATAGAAGATTAAACAAGTTTATTGGGGTATCGCCAAGTGGTAAGGCACCGGGTTTTGATCTCGGCATCCCAAGGTTCGAATCCTTGTACCCCAGCCAAAAAGTTAAAAAGCCTGTCTTCGGACAGGCTTTTTGCTTTTTAACTTTTAACTAATTTCAGCTTAGCGCTATTTTGCTTTGAGTTTCCCTTCAATTAGCCCGTCCAGCCTTTCCCTTGTTTCTATAATTCCCGTTGGTTGTGGCAATTCAGCTATTTTCAAAGTTAATCCACAGTGCCATTTGAGCTGACACTGTGGTGATCCGTTTTATTGCTTTTTGACTTCAGGAGCAACGGGTGGCGATTTTATTTCTGCTGGAGCCGCTGGAACGGCGACTTTTGCAGCTGCTTCAATGATAGTGATTGGCATTGCAGCATTCTTAATGACGGCATTCTCTGTGACCGCACTATCAATAACGGCACCTTGAGCCGCTTTAACATCACCTGTTGCAACGGCTTTGACTGCATCAGGTATTGCTAACTGTTGCTGTACTTGATTTGCCCCCGCTTCTAAGGCTTTTTGTTGTAACTTCTGTGGATCGGTATAGTCGGCTAATTCCTTCGGCCAACTAGGGACCCGTTTTTCTGCCTGATTACTGAATTGCTCAGAAATCACTAAGGGTGCACCGCCTTTCATCAGCATGACTGCCATTTGGTTGGTGTCTGAGTTCCAAACTAGACCCGCTTTTTCGGCCATTTCGGGGACAGGGGTGTAAGTCGACACTAAGTAGATGAGTGGACCTTCCTGTTGGATCTTGTCGGCCGTTTTGAGCAGGGATAGGGTGGTATCGTAATTTTTACCCAGCAATTCCTGCATACGGTTTTTGATGAGCGGTTGTTCGAATAATCCGACATCGTTCGGATCTAAACCGACAAGGGGTTTAAGCAGGGCCCACATGAGCTGGCCTTGAGGTGACATTAATAATAGTGGTGCAACGCAGGCGTTGAGCATTAATGCGAGCCACACAATATGCAGGCAGCGCATTTTTTTGAGCAGAGATGTACTCAAGATGATATTTCCTTGGAAGTACCAGCAAGTCGCCGGCGGCGGATTGTAGCTGATTGGCATAAGGTAAACGAGAGGGTGGCAAAGTAAATTTTAAGCAAAAAAATTAACCCAAATGTTGGATTTTATCCTTATGAATTTGAAAGGTATTTACAGGTGATACAATAAATTATTTGCTGCTAATTTAATCGAAGGTAATGGTTTTTGAGTGCTAAAAACAGATTTACCCCTAAGTGCTTTATTTTTAGCACTTATTTTTCTTCTTACTTTTTAATTTCTTTTTCAGTATTGAATATGTAAAGTTTGTAAACTTTGTTCTGTTTGATAATCGATCTCATTTAATCTCGGCGCATTAAATTAGTTTAATGCAGCTCATTTCTATCTTTAGCTGCATAGGGAAAGCAGACTCTGGAGGTATTTCTCTTTGGTTTGTTTTTGAGAGTGCATCATTGAAATTAAGAGTCAGTAAGTCATCTTTGTCCTTTGCCCGCATTATTCATGTTTATGTGTCTATGGCTTTATTGTTGCTGATGCTGTTTTTTGCGGTGACAGGTATAACGTTAAATCATCCTAATTGGTTTTCTCAAGCTGATCAGGAACCTAAGCGGGAACAAGTGCCAATCCCAGCCTATTTGTTACCCGTTAATGCCCAAGACTCACAATGGCGTCTGGCTGCGGGTCATTGGTTGAAAAGTGAATGGGCTATGGATATGGCGAGTGCCGATATCGATGAAGATGAAATTAGTTTAGTCAGTAAAGGGCCCGGCACTTACCGCAGCCTGACATTGGACTTGCTCGACGGGCAAGCCTATGTCGAAACCTTAGATTACGGTGTCGTTGCCGTAGTGAATGATTTGCATAAGGGCCGTAACACAGGCACAGCTTGGGCTTGGATACTCGATCTCAGCGCTGTGCTTATCATTTTATTTTCGCTCACTGGGGCTTATTTGTTGCTGCCTCAAACCAAGCGCCTCAAAAAGTCATTGTTATACATGGTACTCGTCAGCAGTAGTTGCGGGCTTGTGTATGTTTATTTTGTTCCATAAGGAGTGTAGGCCGAGTATGCGTCATCTTATTCGCACCATTGCGGTGAGTGCTTTGTTTGTCAGTTCTGTGGCGTTTGCGACGCCTAAAATGACAGTCGATTTAACCTTGCCTGAAATTACCGAAGGGCAATATCACAGACCTTATGTGGCCGTATGGGTTGAGGATGCCAAGGGGCAAACGGTTAAAACCTTAAGCCTTTGGGTATGGGATGAAGGCCATAAATGGCTGAAAGATATCCGTCGTTGGTGGCGTAAAGCCGGACGCGAAGATATGAGCTTTGTTGACGGTATTGCATCTGCGACACGTCCCGCTGGTCATTACAAAATCGATTGGGATTTAAAAGATGAGGCGGGAAAAGTGCTTGAACCTGCCACTTACACTGTATTTATTGAAGTGGTGCGTGAACACGGTGGTCGTGATCTTGTACGACAAAATATCGATTTAGCTGCAGGAGATTTCTCTGTGCAGTTGCCCGCCACGACAGAAACTGGCGTTATCGACATACGCTTAAGCGGCATGGCTCGTTGAGTCAATCCATTAAATATTTAGCCCGTATATTAATTTTTAAACTTAAGGAAAAGGCATGAAATTACGTCTTATTGCATTACTTGGCACACTTTGTATTAGCCCATTGGCAAGTAGCCACGACAGATGGATTTTACCTAGCCACTTCAACGTTTCGGCTGAAAGTGAAGAAATTGTGTGGATTACCTCAGATGTGTCTGCCAGCAATCAAGTGTTTATGATGGATAAACCTTTTAGTGCCAGTGATGTGCGTGTGTTACAACCAAATGGAAAACCAACGTCTCCAAGCTCAAGTTATACGGGCGGACGTAAGTCGGTGTTTGATGTGCAACTGATGCAAGATGGCACTTATAAGTTTGAAAAAGAAGTTTCACCTCGTTATTTTTCTCAATATAAAGTTAAAGGAAAAGAAGGGGTTGTACGCAGCCGTATGGATAAAAAAGCCACAACTGCTGCTATGCCAAAGGGAGCCTATGAACTTGAAAGTTCTTTAAATGTGTCGCGGGTTGAAACCTATGTCACACGTAATAAGCCAACTGAGGAAGTGTTAAAGCCTAAGGGGGAATATTTAGAACTAGTGCCTGTGACTCATCCTGCTGATATTGTTGAGAACGAAGCTGCTACCCTGCAATTTGTTTTCGATGGTAAGCCCGTTGAAGGCGTTAAAGTCGCCATTATGAAAGACGGTAGCTTATATCGTAACAAACCAGAGGAAATCGAATTTACCTCAGATAAAGACGGTAAAGTTTCAATGATCTTACCTTCAGCAGGACGTTATCTCTTACATGCGGCAATTGAGCGCCCTAATGCAGATAAATCCCTTGCTGATAAAACGGTTAGCGAAATCTTTTTGACCTTTGAGGCTGGGCTTGAATAAGTGAGTTAACCTCTAATTTGAGGTTTTTGCTTTGAGTCCTAATGCCCACGGTCTAAATGGCGAGTGGGCATTTTTGTATTCATTTCGTACTAAAACGTGTGCGAAATTTCCTTAGGTATACAGATTTGAATTTGATTACTGGTAACTCTGCTTAAGGTTGGGTAAGCTGCGTCAATGCATTGTTCTTGGTGCATCAAAAGCGCATAACGATTAGAATAGCGCAATTCCACCCTCATTTGACTGTGTTGACCTTAGCGTTGGCACGGGTTGCTTTTGTTTTAAAGGAGACGAAAGAAGTTATGACTAAGGTTCCTATGACAGTTGTCGGTGCAGAGCAGCTGCGTAAAGAGTTAGATATTCTCAAGTTTGACCGTCGCCCTAAAATCACTGAAGCAATTGCTTCAGCGAGAGAGTTAGGCGACTTGAAAGAAAACGCGGAATACCATGCGGCTCGTGAGGAACAAGGTATTTGTGAAGCACGTATCCGTGATATTGAGGGTAAGTTATCTAACGCGCAAATTATCGACGTCACTAAGATGGTGAATAACGGTCGTATCATTTTTGGCGCCACTGTGACTATTTTAAATCTTGATACCGATGTCGAAGTGACTTATCGCATAGTCGGCGATGACGAAGCGAATATTAAAGAAAACCTGATTTCAGTGAATTCACCAATAGCTCGTGGCTTAGTCGGCAAAAATGAAGGTGATGAAGTGTCTATTACTACGCCAGGTGGTATGACAGATTACGAAATCATCTCAGTACAGTATTTATAATCTGCTTATAATACTTTGCTTATAGTGTCGTGAGCGTGACTCATGCGATATCGCTAAAACCGTCCTAGGGCGGTTTTTTGTTATACGCGAATTAAGTTTGTTTACGGCTTGAGTTTAGGGCTTTAGCCAAGGATATCGATCGCGCTTCAGCGTTGAATTCGGGGTAAGATGGACAAAGTTTAATTTGTCTCTTTGTAGGTTTTTACCTAAGCTGCCATCCTAGCAAAATCAACATTGGCGAAATGTGTATGTTGTTTTTTTGCGCGAGTTTCACTTTATGGACCCACAGTTAAGCATCAAAAGCGAACAGTGAATAGGTTCATCTTTAGTTTGATAATGTTTTATAAGAGGGCACGCTTTGGTCAAACATTGGCGTACAGGATTGATGTTAGTTTGCGTGGCGATCATGTTGATTGCGCACTCGGCTAGTTATGCGCCAAAACCCTCAGTACAGCGCAGTGATGCAGCTCGCCATTATGCTCAGATGCATACTGTGAGTCTTGATAGCTCTACTCCCCATGCAAAGCGAAGCGCTGAGCCTCAAAGCTTACCCGATGCCGATATTATCGCCCAAGACAATGCACAGCTCAATGCCCAATTTAATGCACAGTCTGATGCGCAAACCGTTGAAAGCTGCGGCTCACCGAATAGTCATGATACCGATCTAGTCAATTCAGAATTAGAATCACAGCCAGCACCTTGTCCGAGCTCTGACTATGTAAGTCATTCTGATGACTTAGATTTTGCCCCGATAAATTCGCCGCGATTTATCAGTCTTGCCCAGCACGATGTGCGTGAGGTCAAGCCAGTATATGTACTCGCTGTAGATTTTACTGCCGAACCGACATCCAATGTCGTTGAACCCACCGATCTTGATATCACATCAGATTGGACGCTTTCTGCTGTTTCTTCCCCCGCCCGAATTTCGGGTTGGAAAGTCTCAAATCTTCAATATCGATTTAGCCAACAAGCCGCTTAACTCGCCTATTTAGGCATGACGTTGATAGGAGCCTACTCTTATCGATTTTTCATGCTGTTGCCTTTTTGTACTCACCGAAACTTTTTATAGCTGCTTAAGTAAGCAGTGATGATTTGAGCCTTACGAGCTTAGCCGCTGGTACTCAATTACGTGTTTCGGACTGATATCAATATGTTCGCTTAGCGATTTGATTCAAATGCTGAGCGTTAAATAGCGAGTTAATCCCATGGAAAGAAAACCCAATCAACGGCTGCTAAATCACTATTCAGCTTGGAAATACTTAGTGCTTATCGTCACTATTATCGTGATGCTATTCAGTGCCTTGCCGACATTTTACGGTGAGGATGCTGCGGTGCAGGTGGGCGCGAAGGCGGGTTTAACGCTCACACCTATTGCCCTTCGAGATAAGCTGCAAGCTGAAGGCGTGACGGTCAAACGTATCGACCAAAAAAATGGTGAAACCTTAATTGTCCTCGATGCGGATAACCAACAAACCTTAGTCAAAACTTTAGTCTCTTCTATGGTTGCAGAGCCAAAAGAATTGACTTTATCCCTTGCCAGTGCGGCGCCAAGTTGGTTACAAAACTTAGGCTTTCAGCCGATTAAACTCGGGCTCGACTTGCGCGGTGGCGTACAGTTCTTACTCGATGTTGATATTGATCCTGTTTATCAAACTCAGGCCGAGACGCTTGTTGATTCGCTACGTCAATTCATCCGTGAACAGAAAATTCGTGGTGCTAGCGTGCATTTGGACCAAAGTCATCAGTTAAACATGACGTTGCCCGATAATGATGCTCGTGCTGCCGTGCGTCAAATGATGAAAGAGTCCTATCCTCATTGGCAGCTATCCAATGCAGATGGCGCGGGTTTACTGATTAAGTTGAGCCAAGAAGAGCAAACGAAACTGCGTAATTTGACTGTGCAGCAAAACTTACAAGTGATGCGCAGCCGTATTGAAGAACTCGGTATCACTGAAGCTTTAGTGCAGCGTCAAGGGGAGCATCGAATTCGGATTGAATTGCCTGGAGTACAAGATCCTGCCGCCGCTAAAAACGTTATCGGTGCTACGGCGAGTCTGGCCTTTTTCGAGGTTAAAGAATCTGGCTCCGTTAATGCTATGGTACTCAATGACAAGTCTGGTAAGCCTATTTATGTGAGCCGCACACCAGTACTGGGTGGCGATCATATTGTCGATGCGAGGGCGAGTTTAGGCGAGATGGGCATGGCGGAGGTGAACATTAACCTTGACCGTGTGGGCGGGCAGAAAATGTCTGAGTTTTCCCGTACCAATATCGGCAAACCTATGGCGACGTCTTACAGCGAATACAGCCGTGATGAGCAAGGTAAGGCAAAGCAAACACAAGAGATTATCAGTGTTGCGACGATTCAATCCCAACTTGGAGATCGTTTTCGTATTACGGGTGCAGGCTCCTATCAAGAAGCACAACAATTAGCCCTGTTACTGCGAGCGGGCTCTATGACGGCGCCAGTGACTATTGTTGAAGAGCGCACTATTGGCCCGACGCTGGGTGCTGAAAACATTGAAAACGGTTTTGCGGCCCTTGGTTTAGGGATGGGGATTACCTTGCTGTTTATGGCGCTTTGGTATCGCCGTCTCGGCTGGGTGGCGAATATAGCGCTGATCTCCAATATGGTGATCCTGTTTGGTTTACTGGCGCTTATCCCTGGCGCTGTGTTGACCTTACCTGGGATTGCGGGTTTGGTGTTAACAGTCGGTATGGCGGTTGATACCAACGTACTGATTTTCGAGCGAATAAAAGACAAGTTAAAGGAAGGTCGCAGTTTTGCGCTGGCAATTGATACGGGGTTTGATAGCGCGTTTTCTACTATTTTTGACGCCAACTTCACCACTATGATCACTGCAGTGGTGCTTTACTCCATAGGTAATGGTCCAATTCAAGGTTTTGCCTTGACCTTAGGTCTAGGTCTGTTGACCAGCATGTTTACCGGTATCTTTGCTTCAAGGGCCTTGATCAACTTAGTTTATGGACGTGATGCTAGCCGTCATGTAAAGGTATAACCATGAAAAATATCAATCTAACTAAATGGCGTTATGTTTCGAGTGCTATCTCAATTTTGTTGATGCTAGTGTCATTAACCATAATAGGCGTGAAAGGTTTTAACTGGGGCTTAGATTTTACTGGCGGTGTCGTCACCGAAGTGCAGATCGATAGAAAAATTACCAGCAGTGAATTGCAACCTTTACTTAATGCCGCTTATCAGCAAGAGGTGAGTGTAGTCTCCGCCAGTGAGCCGGGACGTTGGGTGTTGCGCTATTCCGATATAAAGAGTGCCGATACAGAGCAAGGTAATATCGATATTCAGCAGGTATTAGCGCCGCTTAACTCTGAAGTGCAAGTGCTTAACAGCAGTGTTGTCGGGCCGCAGATTGGTCAAGAATTGGCAGAGCAGGGCGGTTTAGCGCTGTTAGTCGCTATGCTGGCGATATTAGGTTATTTAAGTTATCGCTTCGAATGGCGACTCGCATCGGGTGCCCTATTCGCGTTAGTGCATGACGTAGTGTTCGTGCTGGCATTTTTCGCCTTGACTCAGATGGAGTTTAATTTAACGATACTTGCGGCTGTACTGGCGATTTTAGGTTATTCCTTAAATGATTCGATCATTATCGCTGACCGCATTCGTGAATTATTGATTGCTAAGCCAAAGCTTGCGATTCAAGACATTAACAACCAAGCAATTGTGGCGACGTTTTCTCGCACTATGGTGACATCAGGGACAACCTTAATGACGGTCGGTGCGCTGTGGATCATGGGCGGTGGACCGCTGGAAGGATTTTCGATAGCAATGTTTATCGGTATATTAACCGGCACATTCTCTTCGATTTCAGTTGGTACCTCATTGCCTGAGCTATTAGGCTTAACGCCTGAGCATTATAAGGAACAAGTGATTTCTGAAACACCTTAGGGCTATGCCAATCGCTTAAATTAACAGCGAAAACAAAAAGGCCACTCGATTGAATGGCCTTTTTGTTAACACGATAAAATCAAGAAAAATTACTTTGCCTTTGGCAAAGCAATTTTCATTTCTGGTGATTGACGATAAATCACCAGAATATGACCAATAAGTTGCACTTTTGCGGATTGAGTTTCACGTACTATGGCATCAACGATGGCATTTTTTAGCTCTCTGTCGGCAGAGGCTACTTTCACTTTAATCAGTTCATGATAAGCGAGTGCGCTTTCAATTTCAGCGAGTACACCTTCAGTCAATCCATTGGCACCAAGCAGCACCACTGGCTTTAGCGGATGCGCTAGACCTTTTAAATGCTGTTTTTGTTTGGTTGTTAAGTTCATTTCTACCAACTTTTGCTGAGTTACTGTTGAAAAACGGCTATTCTACCCTTATATAGCCTTTGTGTAACTCTCAATTGTTGCGGATTTTAAATGTCAGGTATAAAACGTACGGCCAGTTCTAATCGCTGGATGCTAGAACACTTTGATGATCACTATGTCAAACTCGCCCAAAAAATGGGCTTGCGATCTCGCGCTGCGTTTAAGCTTGAGGAGATCCAGCAAAAGGATCAACTAATTCGCCCAGGCATGACTGTGGTTGATCTCGGCGCTGCTCCGGGAGGTTGGTCTCAAGTGGCAGTTAAATTAGCGGGAGATAGAGGTAAAGTCATCGCCTGTGACATTTTGCCTATGGATCCCATCGTCGGCGTCGATTTTTTGCAAGGGGATTTTCGTGAAGATAAAGTCCTTCAAGCATTACTTACTCGCGTCGGTGATGCTAAAGTTGACGTTGTGTTGTCTGATATGGCACCCAACATGAGTGGTTCAGATAGTGTTGATCAGCCCCGTGCCATGTATTTAGTGGAATTGGCGTTAGATATGTGCCATCAAGTATTGGCTCCTAATGGCTGTTTTGCGGTAAAAGTCTTTCAGGGGGAGGGCTTTGACGAATACATGAAAGCGGTAAAAGCAGTGTTTAAAGTCGTTAAAACACGTAAACCAGACTCTTCACGGGCTCGTTCCCGCGAAGTCTATCTTGTGGCGACTGGGTACAAGTTGTAGTAACCTAGCGTTAATAATCGCAAGACTTAATGAGGTCTAGTAATTTGAGTGACATGGCAAAAAATCTAATACTCTGGGTTGTCATCGCCGTTGTGCTGATGTCAGTGTTTCAGGGTTACTCCCCCTCTTCTTCGTCATCGCAGAAGATGGATTATTCTACCTTCTTAGATAATGTCCGTGATGGACAGGTCGCAACTGTTGAAGTTAAGAGCGACCAACGTACTATTGAAGGTGCTAAACGAACTGGTGAAAAATTCACTACTATCATGCCGTTATATGACCAAGATTTAATTAATGATCTTGATCGTAAAGGCATCACTATGAAGGGCCAAGAAGCCGAAGAGTCAGGGTTCCTTACCCAAATCTTCATCTCTTGGTTCCCAATGTTATTGCTTATCGGGGTATGGATTTTCTTCATGCGCCAGATGCAAGGCGGCGGTGGCAAAGGCGCTATGTCCTTTGGTAAGAGCAAAGCCAAGCTGATGAGCGAAGATCAGATTAAAACTACTTTTGCCGATGTTGCTGGTTGTGACGAAGCAAAAGATGAAGTGAAAGAGCTGGTTGATTACCTGCGTGACCCAACTAAATTCCAAAAATTGGGCGGCCGAATTCCAACGGGCGTGCTTATGGTGGGTCCTCCAGGTACAGGTAAAACCTTGCTGGCGAAAGCCATTGCGGGTGAATCTAAAGTACCTTTCTTCACTATTTCAGGTTCTGATTTCGTGGAAATGTTTGTTGGTGTCGGTGCATCCCGTGTGCGTGACATGTTTGAACAAGCGAAAAAGTCGGCACCTTGTATTATCTTCATCGATGAAATCGATGCGGTCGGTCGTCAACGCGGCGCGGGTTTAGGTGGTGGTCATGATGAACGTGAGCAAACACTGAACCAAATGCTGGTTGAGATGGATGGCTTCGAAGGTAATGAAGGCGTTATTGTTATCGCGGCAACTAACCGTCCAGACGTACTCGATTCTGCGTTATTACGTCCGGGTCGTTTTGACCGTCAAGTGGTCGTTGGTTTACCAGACGTGCGTGGTCGTGAGCAGATTTTGAAAGTGCATATGCGTAAAGTGCCGCTTTCTGAAGATGTGAAGGCGAGTGTGATTGCTCGTGGTACGCCAGGTTTCTCGGGTGCTGATTTAGCTAACTTAGTGAACGAAGCTGCCCTGTTTGCGGCTCGCGGAAATCGCCGAGTTGTAGGCATGGAAGAATTTGAGCGTGCAAAAGATAAAATCATGATGGGTGCTGAGCGCCGTTCTATGGTGATGTCTGAAGCCGAAAAAGAAATGACCGCTTACCATGAAGCAGGCCATGCGATTGTGGGTTGTTTAGTACCAGAGCACGATCCTGTGCACAAGGTGACTATCATTCCTCGCGGCCGTGCCTTAGGTGTGACTTTCTTCTTACCTGAAGCTGACTCAGTGAGCCAGAGCCGTCGTAAGTTAGAAAGCCAAATTTCGGTCGCCTACGGTGGTCGTTTAGCAGAAGAGCTTATCTACGGTACAGAGAAAGTGTCGACTGGCGCATCACAGGACATCAAATACGCGACATCTATTGCGCGTAACATGGTGACTCAGTGGGGCTTCTCGGACAAGTTAGGTCCATTGCTGTATGCAGAAGAAGATGGTGAAGTCTTCTTAGGTCGCAGCATGGGTAAAGCTAAAGCGATGTCTGATGAAACTGCAACCATTATCGATGCTGAAGTAAAAGTCTTTATCGACAAAAACTACGCTAGAGCTAGACAGATATTGACGGATAACCTCGATATTCTGCACTCAATGAAAGAAGCTTTAATGAAGTATGAAACCATTGATTCACTTCAAATTGACGATTTAATGAAACGTCGTGAAGTGCGTCAGCCTGCTGATTGGCAAGTGGATGACAATGGTTCTAACGATAAAGGTAATGGTCATGGTGAACCAGCAGCGAAAGCTGAAGACAGTGTGACTGCACCTGCTGATCCAGAACTGAAAGATCCTGATGAATCTCCAGCTAAGTAATGTGTTGTGAAACCAAAGAAAACCCCGTAAAGGGGTTTTCTTGTTTTACCTTGTTAGCAATTTGACTGCGCTGTCATTGATACTCTCTGCCACCATTGATATTTATCTTCTGACATTAGTCATTTCGGATAGAAAATGTAGGCTTGAAATTAATGACGCAAGTTATGCCAGTGAGTAAAATCGTAAGTGTTCGTATTACAGGAGTAAATGCGTGTTTGAACTGATTGCTGGCACTAAACGCCTCGCGTTATCTTCACCCATTGTGATGGGGATTCTTAATGTTACTCCCGATTCTTTTTCCGACGGTGGTCAATATTCTTCCTATGAGCTTGCCTGTCAGCATGCCGATGACATGGTGGCTCAAGGCGCGGGAATGATAGACATTGGCGGTGAGTCGACAAGACCTGGCGCTGCCGAGGTGAGCTTAGCCGATGAAATTGCGCGGGTGATCCCGTTGGTGAAATATGTTGCGGCGCACCATGATGTGTGGATTTCGGTCGATACCAGTAAGCCTGAAGTCATGCGTCAAGCTGTTGCTGCGGGCGCACATTTGATTAACGATGTGCGCGCCCTGATGGAACCCGGTGCGCTTGAAGCTGCTGCAGAGTTGCAAGTCCCCATATGCTTAATGCATATGCAAGGTGAACCCAAAAGCATGCAATTTGCACCGACTTACCATAATGTTATTGAAGAAGTTTCTGCCTTTTTAACTGAGCGGATTGAAGCTTGTTTGCGAGCAGGGATCCCCCGTGAATTATTAATACTCGATCCGGGATTTGGTTTTGGTAAAAGCTTAGAACATAACTATGAATTACTGGCGAAGCTCGACTGTTTTGCCCAGTTTGATTTACCGATATTGATAGGATTGTCTCGTAAGAGCATGATAGGAAACCTCTTAGCAAAACCGACCTCAGAACGTCTTGCTGGGAGCCTTGCTGGCGCTATGATAGCGGCCCAAAAGGGCGCTCATATCATTCGTGTGCATGATGTTACTGAAACTGTGGATATGCTCAAGGTGTTACAAGCGACACAAGCGTATTTTTAAGCATCGTTATGCTCTCGTTAAGCATTTAATTAATATTATGATCCCAAATCATTGGGACACATTTGAGTTTGTGGAGCGATATGAAAGAACGTAAATTTTTTGGAACTGACGGTATTCGGGGAAAAGTCGGTTCAGGTCAAATGACGCCTGAGCTCGCGCTTAAGTTAGGTTGGGCAGCGGGGCGCGTGTTATCCCGCAGTGGTACCAAAAAGGTGATCATAGGTAAAGATACCCGTATTTCGGGCTATATGTTTGAGTCAGCATTAGAAGCTGGCCTTTCTGCTGCAGGCCTTAATGTGATGTTAATGGGACCTATGCCAACGCCAGCAGTAGCCTATTTGACGCGCACGTTTCGCGCCGAAGCTGGGGTGGTGATCAGCGCGTCACACAATCCGTATTACGATAACGGTATTAAGTTTTTCTCCACCGACGGCAGTAAGTTAGACGATAACCTAGAGCTAGAAATTGAAGCAGAGCTTGAGAAGCCCCTCGTTTGTGTTGAGTCACATCTATTGGGGAAGGTATCGCGTATTGAAGATGCCCGTGGCCGTTATATTGAGTATTGCAAAGGTAATTTTCCTGCAGAACACACGTTAACTGGGCTAAAAATTGTGGTTGATTGTGCCCATGGCGCAACTTATCACATAGCGCCAGCTGTGTTTCGTGAGTTAGGTGCCGAGGTGATTGCTATAGGTGATAAACCCAACGGGATGAACATCAATGATAAAGTGGGCGCGACGTCCATGGGTAAAATTTGTGAAACCGTTCTAGCCGAAAGTGCCGATTTAGGTATTGCACTCGACGGTGACGGTGACCGTATTATGATGGTCAACAGCAAAGGCGAAGTGATCGACGGCGATCAAATTTTATATATTCTGGCCTGTGATGCGAAATCCCGTGGCGTATTACGCGGTGGTGTAGTTGGTACGTTAATGTCAAACCTTGGGCTTGATCTCGCCTTGCAAGCATTAGACATCCCCTTTGCGCGTTCGAAAGTGGGCGACCGTTATGTGATGGAACTACTTAAAGAACTCGATTGGCGCATCGGCGGTGAAAATTCAGGGCATATCCTCAATCTTGATCACGGCACAACTGGTGATGGCATAGTTGCGGGGATTTTAGTGTTAGCGGCTATGCGTCGTCAGAATGCCACGCTAGAAGAACTGACTTCTGCGATGGAAATGTTGCCGCAGGTGTTAGTCAATGTGCGCTTTGAAGGCGAGCATGACCCTCTTAAGTCAGATAAAGTTAAAGCGGCGCAGGCACAGGTTGAATCTCAACTGGGCGTGCGTGGCCGAGTATTATTACGTAAGTCAGGTACTGAACCTTTGATCCGTGTCATGGTTGAAGGTGACGATCATAGTGCAGTATTGGCGCACGCAAATTTGATTGCGGATGCGGTAAAATCGGCAAGCTAATATTTACTAATTTTGTAATGAGTGCGGCTGATACCAATTTAAAATTAAGGTGTTAGCTGCACAAATGAACAGAAAACAGCTTTGGCGTGTAAAAAATAAGCATTCCAACCTGATATCTGAAAAAATTCGAATTTAGCTATTGTAACTTAATAAGTGGTTCGCTATTATTCACGCCGCTTTCAGAGGAGACAGTGATGGCACTCAGACGTCCTATGGTAGCTGGCAATTGGAAGATGAACGGCAGTGCGGCATTAGCCCAAGAGTTGTTCAAAAAATTTGCCTCTAAGCTCCAAAATGATTCAGCTGAAGTGGTTTTATGCCCGCCTTCTATCTATCTAGAGAGCGTTAGGCAACTGCTAGAAGCAAACAAGGAAGCGTTAGACGGTTCACTTGTTAGGATGGGCGCTCAAAACCTAAGTCAACATGACTTTGGCGCTTATACCGGAGAAGTTTCAGGTCAGATGCTCAAAGATTCAGGATGTCGATATGTAATTATCGGGCATTCAGAACGTCGCCGTATGTACGGAGAGACGAGTAATATCGTAGCGGAGAAATTCGCCGCTGCACAAAAGCATGGCTTAACCCCAATTTTATGTGTGGGTGAGTCAGGTCCAGCACGCGAAGCAAGACGCACCTTCGAGGTGATTGCTGAAGAGTTGGATATAGTGATCCAGAAAAATGGCACTATGGCTTTTGATAACGCTATTATCGCCTACGAGCCGCTTTGGGCTGTAGGAACAGGTAAAAGTGCTACACCAGAGCAGGCACAAGAAGTTCATGCGTTTATTCGCAAACGCCTCTCTGAAGTGTCTCCGTTTATCGGAGAAAATATCAGGATTCTCTACGGTGGTAGTGTGACACCGAGTAATGCTGCAGATTTATTTGCCCAACCTGATGTTGATGGTGGACTGATTGGCGGTGCTAGCTTAAACTCTAGCGAGTTTTTAAGTCTGTGTACCATAGCGATGAGCGCATAATATGTATGAAGTTCTAGTAGTTATTTACTTGTTGGTTGCATTAGGTCTAATCGGCTTAGTATTAATTCAGCAAGGTAAGGGAGCTGACATGGGGGCCTCTTTTGGCGCCGGTGCATCAGGTACTCTTTTTGGTTCAAGCGGTTCAGGTAACTTCCTGACACGTAGTACGGCGATTCTTGCCATTGCGTTTTTCACTTTAAGTCTGCTTATTGGTAACTTAAGTGCAAACCACGCAAAAAATGAAGATTCATGGAAAGATTTAGGTTCAGACACTGAACAGGTTACCCAACCTGTTGAGCAAGGAACCCAAAAGTCAGAAACGAAAATTCCTGACTAGTAAAAGGTGTCGCCGAGGTGGCGAAATTGGTAGACGCGCAGCCTTGAGGTGGCTGTGACCTAACGGTCGTGCGGGTTCAAGTCCCGCTCTCGGCACCAAATATAACTAAGATAGACGAGATAAGTTCTCTCTTAGTTATTGCAAGAAATGACGATAGTCAATATACTTGCACACAGTTGACGCGGGGTGGAGCAGCATGGTAGCTCGTCGGGCTCATAACCCGAAGGTCGTCGGTTCAAATCCGGCCCCCGCAACCAGCTCCTAGTAACGAATAGTGTTTGAATTCGTTATGGTTTACAGGTTCTTGAAATTAATGACCTCGTGATTACGGGGTTTTTTGTTATCTGGGACTTTTAAATTTGTCGCATGCTTCGTATGTGGCGTTGTACTAGGGCTATTAAGCCCTTTTTTGTTTTTTCGGGGGTCAATCTTGGCAACGTTAGAATTCAGACTGGCAGAAATGCTCAAAGTACCTGTGGAAGCATTAGGCTTTCAGCTGTGGGGCATTGAATATGTTCAAGCGGGTAAGCATTCCACACTGCGAGTGTTCATTGATGGTGAGAATGGTATCAATATTGAAGATTGTGCCAATGCAAGTCGCCAAGTCAGTGCTGTACTCGATGTTGAAGATCCTATTTCTACAGAATATACCCTAGAGGTTTCTTCGCCAGGCGTAGATAGACCCTTATTTACTGCTGAGCAGTACGCGGGCTATGTAGGCGAGGATGTAAAGCTTCAATTGACTATGCCGGTTGACGGCAGTCGTAATTTAAAAGGCGCCATCACTGCGGTCGACGGGCAAATGCTCTCGCTGAAAGTGAATGGTAAAGAGTTAGTTGTCGCATTGGATAATATCCGCAAAGGCAACTTAATCGCTAAGTTTTGATGGTTTCAAGGTGAACGAGGCAAGACGAGATGAATAAAGAGATTCTGCTAGTCGCTGAGGCGGTTTCAAATGAAAAGGCCGTTCCACGCGAGAAAATTTTTGAAGCGCTAGAGATTGCTCTGGCCACAGCAACCAAGAAAAAGTACGAAGGTGATATTGACGTTCGTGTTGCTATCGATCGTAAAACCGGTGGTTATGATACTTTCCGTCGTTGGATGGTAGTTGATGACCACGGTGAAGCGTTAGAAAACCCTTATCGTGAAATCACTTTAGAAGCGGCACGTTACGAAAATCCGGACATCCAGCCTGGTGAGTTTATCGAAGACGATATCGAGTCAGTGGTGTTTGACCGTATTACCACTCAAACCGCTAAGCAAGTAATCGTACAGAAAGTACGTGAAGCTGAACGTGCGCAAGTGGTTGAGCAGTTCCAAGATCAAGAAGGTGAGTTAATCACTGGTGTGGTCAAAAAAGCGACTCGCGAGAGCGTAGTGGTTGACTTAGGTAATAACGCTGACGGCGTATTGTTCCGTGAAGACTTAATTTCACGCGAATCTTTCCGCCCTGGTGACCGTGTGCGTGCATTATTGTACTCAGTACGTCCAGAAGCTCGTGGTGCACAGTTATTCTTAAGCCGTACTAAGCCTGAAATGCTGATCGAGCTTTTCCGTGTTGAAGTGCCTGAAATCGCTGACGAACTGATTGAAATCATGGGCGCTGCTCGTGATCCAGGCGCTCGCGCTAAGATCGCCGTTAAGTCGAATGATCGCCGTATCGATCCTATCGGTGCGTGTGTGGGTATGCGTGGTGCGCGTGTACAAGCCGTTTCGAATGAACTGGGTGGCGAGCGTGTTGATATCGTGTTGTGGGATGATAATCCAGCACAATACGTGATCAATGCCATGGCGCCAGCCGATGTTGCCTCTATCATAGTCGACGAAGATAACCATTCTATGGATATCGCTGTTGAAGCCGATAGTTTGGCACAAGCCATTGGACGTAATGGCCAGAACGTACGTTTAGCAACACAACTGACTGGTTGGGTTCTGAACGTTATGACAGTGGAAGATATGAATAAGAAACATCAGGCAGAAAGTGCCAAGGTGGTTGATTTATTTGTTAACTCACTGGATGTCGATGAAGATTTTGCACAAGTACTGGCAGATGAGGGCTTTACGTCGCTCGAAGAAGTTGCCTATGTGCCTGTGTCTGAACTATTGGCGATTGACGGTTTTGACGAAGATCTCGTCGAAGCTTTACGTGAACGTGCAAAAGCGGCGATCTCAACTCGAGCTCTCGCTACTGAAGAAGCACTGGATGGTGTGGAGCCAAGTGAAGAGTTGCTAGCACTTGAAGGTGTTGAAAGACACTTAGCCTATGTTTTCGCTAGCAAAGGTATTGTGACTCTAGAAGACTTGGCTGAACAAGGCATTGATGATTTGATCGAAATTGAAGAATTGACAGAAGAAAAAGCAGGTGAGCTCATCATGGCAGCCCGCAATATCTGTTGGTTTGGCGAAGAAGCATAAGTCGATCAACAGGGGGATTTAACTGATGGCAGATACTACCGTAGAGAAATTGGCCACGGAAGTGGGTAAAAGTGTTGAACGTCTGATTGAGCAATTCTCTCAGGCTGGAATTAAGAAAGGCCAAGCTGATAAAGTGACTGAAGCTGAAAAGCAGCAGTTACTGGATTATCTGAAAAAGCAGCACGGTGGCGAAAATGCGCCAACGAAAATGACGCTGCAGCGTAAAACCGTATCGACCCTAAGTGTGGCCGGTAATGGTGGTCAATCTAAAGATGTTAAAGTTGAAGTTCGTAAAACACGAACTTTCGTTAAGCGTGATGCTAATGAGGCTACTCTGAAGGCTGAAGAAGAAGCGAAAGCCGAAGCAGAAGCTTTGGCAAAAGCAAAGGCCGAAGCAGAAGCTGCTGCGGCAGCAAAAGTGAAAGCTGAAGCAGATGCTAAGGCAAAAGTGGAAGCAGAAGCTAAGGCGAAAGCTAAAGCAGCAGCCGAAGTGAAAGTGGTTAAAGATATGTCACCAGAAGCAGAAGCGGCTCGTCTAGAAGCTGAACGTTTGAAAGCGGCGCAAGAAGCGGCAACCAAACGTAAGCAAGACGAAGAAGCGGCTAAAGCGGCAGAAACTGCTCGCTTACTCGCTGAAGAACATTCTAAGCGCTGGGCCGAAGAAGAGCGCCAACGTTTAGAAGCCGAGAAAAACGGTGATCATCACATCACGACATCTAAAGTAGCTCGTGCTGCTGAAGATACTTCTGATCTGGATGAAGAAAAACGCGGACGTCGTGCTCGTAACAAGAGCAACGCGAAAAAACGTGGCGGCAAAGATGCCCGTGACGGCCGTGAAAAGCACATGCGTAACCGCAGTACTGCACCTGAGTCTATGGCGCATGGCTTCAATAAGCCAGTGGCAGCAGTGAGCCGTGATGTGCGTATCGGTGAAACTGTTACTGTTTCTGAACTTGCGCATTTAATGGCAGTGAAAGCGACTGAAATCATCAAACAGATGATGAAAATGGGTTCTATGGTCACGATCAACCAAGTGTTAGATCAAGAGACTGCCCAGCTAGTTGCTGAAGAAATGGGTCACAAAGTTGTGCTTATCCGTGAAAACGAACTTGAGCACCAAGTGCTACAAGACCGTGATGATGAAGATGGCATCAAGCTAGAATCTCGTGCACCAGTTGTGACTATCATGGGTCACGTTGACCACGGTAAGACTTCGTTACTCGACTACATTCGCCGCGCTAAAGTGGCTGCTGGCGAAGCCGGTGGTATTACTCAGCATATCGGTGCATACCATGTTGAAACTGAAAATGGCATGATCACTTTCCTTGATACTCCTGGTCACGCCGCGTTTACCGCAATGCGTGCCCGTGGTGCCAAGGCAACGGATATTGTTGTGCTAGTTGTTGCTGCCGATGACGGTGTAATGCCGCAAACAATCGAAGCTATTCAACATGCTAAAGCTGGTAACGTGCCATTAATCGTGGCTGTGAACAAGATGGATAAACCGGAAGCGGATATCGATCGCGTTAAGAGCGAATTGTCACAACACGGTGTTATGTCTGAAGATTGGGGTGGAGACAACATGTTTGCCTTCGTTTCAGCTAAGACAGGTGAAGGTGTTGACGAACTGTTAGAAGGTATCTTACTGCAAGCTGAAGTTCTCGAACTGAAAGCGGTACGTGATGGTATGGCTGCCGGTGTGGTCATTGAATCACAATTGGACAAAGGTCGCGGCCCTGTGGCTACGATTCTGGTTCAAGAAGGTACGCTGCGCCAAGGTGATATCGTTCTGTGTGGTCTTGAGTACGGTAAAATTCGTGCAATGAAAGACGAAAACGGTCGTTCAATCACTGAAGCGGGTCCATCTATTCCTGTTGAAATTCTAGGTCTGTCAGGCGTTCCGTCTGCAGGTGATGAAGCAACAGTCGTTCGTGACGAACGTAAAGCTCGCGAAGTTGCCCTGTATCGTCAAGGTAAGTTCCGTGATGTGAAACTGGCACGTCAGCAAAAATCTAAGCTAGAAAACATGTTTGCGAACATGACAGACGGCGAAGTGAAAGAACTGAACATCGTTCTTAAAGCAGACGTACAAGGTTCACTCGAAGCGATTACTGATTCGTTAACAGGTTTGTCTACCGACGAAGTGAAAGTGAACATCATCGCTCGCGGTGTGGGTGCACTGACTGAAACGGATGCAACCTTAGCGGCAGCCTCTAACGCTATCATGGTTGGCTTTAACGTACGTGCCGATGCACAAGCCCGTAAGACTATCGAAAGTGAAAGTGTTGATTTACGTTACTACAGCGTTATCTATAATTTGATTGATGAAGTGCGTGCAGCGATGACAGGTATGCTGTCTCCTGTGTTCAAACAACAAATTATCGGTCTGGCTGAAGTTCGTGATGTGTTCAAGTCACCTAAGCTGGGTGCAATTGCTGGCTGTATGGTGACCGAAGGTACCATCAAGCGTAGCGCGCCAATTCGCGTACTACGTGATAACGTTGTTATCTACGAAGGTGAACTCGAATCGCTACGTCGCTTTAAAGACGACGTTGCTGAAGTTCGCAATGGTATGGAATGTGGTATTGGCGTTAAGAACTACAACGATGTTCGCGTTGGCGACCAAATCGAAGTATTCGAAACCGTCGAGATTGCTCGTACTCTGTAACGATAATAAGGGCGGCTTTAGCCGCCCTTATCAATTTAAGCTATGGTAAGAAATATTATGGCAAAAGAATTCAGTCGTACTCGTCGAATCGCTCAGCAGCTTCAGCAAGAACTTGCTCAAGTGCTACAGCGCGACATGAAAGATCCTCGTATTGGCTTTGTGACTGTGAATGACGTCGACGTCTCTCGCGATCTCAGCTATGCCAAAGTGTTTGTGACTTTTTTTGAAGAAGACAAAGCTGTCGTTCAAGAAAAGCTAAACGCTTTGATCAGCGCAGCTCCTTATATCCGCACTTTAGTGGCGGGTCGTATGAAGCTGCGTGTCATGCCTGAACTGCGTTTTATCTACGATAGCTCGCTGGTTGAAGGTATGCGCATGTCTAACTTAGTTAGCCAAGTGATCAACCAAGACAAAGCGAAGCAACAGCAATTTGGCAGCGAAGACGTATCGGTTGAAGATGAAGTCTTAGGTGATGATATTGCTGATGACGCAGATGAAACGGAAGGTAAAGATTAATGGCTCGTCGTCCAAAAGGTCGTTTTATCGATGGGATAGTGCTGCTGGATAAATCCACTGGCATGAGTTCTAACTTTGCATTGCAAAGGGTAAAGCGCTTTTTTAATGCGAATAAAGCTGGGCATACGGGTGCACTTGATCCGTTAGCGACAGGTATGTTACCTGTATGCTTAGGCGAAGGGACTAAGTTTTCTCAGCATCTATTGGATGCCGATAAACGCTACTTAGTCACGGCAAAGCTTGGCGAACGGACAGATACCAGTGATTCCGATGGTGAAGTGGTGCAAACCCGCGCCATTGATTTTACCGAGGCGCAGCTATTAACTGCGCTTGATTTCTTCCGTGGTGAAACTCAGCAAGTGCCTTCTATGTATTCCGCGCTGAAATATCAGGGTCAGCCTCTGTATAAATATGCCCGTGAAGGCATAGAAGTGCCGCGTGAATCTCGCCCTATTACGGTATTTGAGCTAAATTTCATCGGTCTTGAAGGCGATGAGCTGACCTTAGACATTCATTGTTCTAAGGGCACTTATATTCGCACTATCATAGACGATCTCGGTGAGATGCTCGGTTGCGGCGCCCATGTGATTATGCTGCGCCGCACCCAAGTTGCACAGTATCCCTATGCCAGAATGGTCACTTTAGAACAACTTGAAACGCTAGTTGCTCAAGCACATGAACAACAGATAGATCCGAGCGTATTACTCGACCCTCTGTTATTGCCTATGGACACGGCCGTGGCCGATTTTCCAGAGGTGAATGTGCCGGATGCGATAGCTCCTTACTTAATGCAAGGTCAAGCGGTTCGAGTACCAGTTAATGCAGATTTGAAAACCGATGAGTTGGTACGTATCACTTTAGGTGACATTCGCCGATTTGTGGGGATTGGCACAATGAACGAAGATGGCTTATTAGCGCCGAAACGACTCATTGTTATCCATGACGAACCTGCAGAAACGCATTAGCCCGCTATCCATCGACAAATGATTAAATTAGTTGATGCATTAGTCCCCGCCTTTTATTGCGCTAGGGTGGGTTTATGGGTAAAATAGCGCGCCCTCTGGCTGAGTTAGTGATCGGCTAGAGATTCATATTATTTATTTGGAGATATACATGTCACTAAGTCCTGAAGCAAAAGCAAAAATTTTGGCTGATTTTGGCCGTTGTGAAAACGACACTGGTTCAACTGAAGTTCAAGTTGCTTTGTTAACTGCGCAAATCAACCATTTGCAAGATCACTTCAAAGAGCACATTCATGATCACCACTCACGTCGTGGTCTGTTACGTATGGTTAGCTCACGTCGTAAGTTAACTGCTTACCTGAAACGTACTGATTTAGCACGTTACACTGCTCTGATCCAAAAGTTAGGTCTACGTCGTTAATTTCGCGTCGACTAACGTGAAAAAGGAGGCTTAGCCTCCTTTTTTATTGCCTAAAATTCAACAGAATATTTATTGTGTAAACGAGAAATATAAAGAAGTTACAGTCAAAATCAGTCTAACGTTTAGGTCCGTTATGCTTAGCTTAATGTGATTAAGCATCGAATTGATTAAGTGCCAATGTAAGTGTCCTAAGCCCCACGTAAACCATCAAGACTACTTATTGTTGCTGTTTGTGTTGCTATATACAGCGCTTCAAATTCTGCTTGGGGTAGAGGTTGACTAAAATAGAAACCTTGGCCGACTTGGCACTGATTTTCTTTCAACCAATCCAATTGCTGCTCGTTTTCAATGCCTTCGGCCACAATGGTCAAATTAAGCTGCTTTCCCAACATTAAAATGGTCGATGCAATTGCGCTATCCCCTGGTAGATCGGAAACGAAACAACGATCGATTTTCATGGTAGTGATAGGCAAATGGCGCAGGTAACAGAGTGAAGAATACCCTGTGCCAAAGTCATCGACGGCAATACCAAATCCGGCTGATTTCAATTGTTCAAGCTTAGCGATAGCGAGTTCAATGTCGTTCATCAACGAGGTTTCAGTGATTTCAATTTCCAGCAACTCGGGTTGGATTTGATAGCGTAATGCCATCTGTTTGATATCGGGAACTAAACTTGCATCGGCAAATTGCTGTGAGGCAACATTAATCGCAATTGGGATGGCATAGTTATATTTTTTCTGCCATTCCCTAAGTACTTTACAGCTTTGCTCTATCACCCAACGACCTATAGGAATGATGATACCGGTCTCTTCCGCGACGGGAATAAAGGAAATGGGGCTGATGAGTCGTCCGTCTTTTTGCCAACGGATCAAGGCTTCACAGGCGATGACTTTGCCCGTTTGCAGATCAAGTTTCGGTTGGAAATACAGTAAAAATTCATTGTTTTTTAACGCATCATGTAAAGATGCTTCAGTGCGTAAACGAACTGCTGCTCGCTCAGTCATCTGTTGTTTGAAGAAGGCCCATTGATTCGAGCCTGCAGCTTTCGCGCTGTACATGGCAATGTCAGCGTGACGGATCAAATCTTCAGCGCTGTTACCATCTTCGGGATAAATAGAAATCCCAATCGATGCGGCAGGATGAATTGCATGTTCATTTAATTGAATCGGGACATTGAGCTGGATCAGTAGCTTATCTACAAAATCTGCTGCTTGGTCTGGGGTGTGAACTGTATCGGCCAGAATAACGAATTCATCGCCAACTAAGCGGGAAACTGTGCCTTTATCACCAACGAAGCGTTCGAGAATACGGGCGATACGAGCGAGGAATTGATCGCCTAATGCGTGGCCAAGGGAATCGTTGATATTCTTAAAACGGTCTAAGTCGATAAACATCAATGCAAAGCTGCGTTTGTGTACTCGCGAGCGTTGGATAGTGACTGCGATGGTTTCAAGCAATAATGTGCGGTTAGGTAAACCCGTTAGCGGATCTCGGGTCGCCATTTTGCGCAGTTTGGACTGGGTTTGGCTAAATTGAATAAGAATTTGGTTGAATTTTGAGGTTACTAAGCCGAGTTCATCATCCTTGTGTGCGTTGGACATAGGTAAGAGATTTTCATCTGGAGAGTCGGGTTCGATCTTATCTATGGCCTCACTGATGCGTGCGATAGGCTGAGTCAGGAAGCGATGGAATACCACGGACAGCACTAAGGTGAGTAAGAGTGCACGAGCGAGAGTAGCAAAAAAACTAAATCTTAACTGCGAGAAGAGGGTGTTTGTTAGTTCTTGGGTATCGTAGAAAACCGTCAATGTACCAATGAGTTGCTGTTGTTGGGTACCTTCAAAATAAAAAGGCCTATACAAAGGGCGAGAAATTTCTTTGAGATCATCAAATAATTTATTACTTAAACTGATAAAAGTCTGTGAGTTATTCTGCTTATTATTACTGACAGAAACAAACATTGAGCCATCGTCCAGCTCAATCACCGCCGAGCCAACATGTTCGACTTTGATGGCACCCTCTAAAGTTTGACGGGCTAAATTATCATCTAATGCCCATACGGCATTTGCTGCAGGTTGTTCAACTGAATCAAGGAGTTCTTGCTGAGTGGTCGTGAGTTGTTGTTTGGTTGATACGACGACTAAAGCGATTTCAACAATAAAAATGGCAATGGCAAAAAATAGGGCAGTAAATACGACTATGTTAGTTTGTTTCCACGTCAGTGACTTAAAACGGCCTGTCATCGGGCGCATCCTTCATGATAATTATTCACCATCGGCGAGATTTTCCGTATCAATATAAACCGCAACTCTTTGTTGATTTAACCACTTTAGTGAAAAGTTACGTATTTGTCATCATTATCTGCTCTTTATCTATTGATCCGAATTGCAGTATACTTACGCGCGTAATTCAAGGTCATTAATTAAGGAATGGGTCACGTGAATCCTATTGTAAAGAGTTTTGAGTATGGTCAACATACAGTCACCCTGGAAACAGGTGTTATAGCGCGTCAAGCTGATGCAGCCGTTTTAGCGAGTATGGGTGACACGACAGTGTTAGTCACTGTTGTCGGTAAAAAAGATGCAGATGCAGGCCGTGACTTTTTCCCTCTGACTGTTAACTATCAAGAAAAAACCTACGCAGCGGGTAAAATTCCTGGTGGTTTCTTTAAGCGTGAAGGCCGTCCTTCAGAAGATGAGACATTAATCGCTCGTCTGATCGACCGTCCAATTCGCCCTCTTTTCCCTAATGGTTTCAAAAACGAAGTTCAAGTTATCATTACTGTAGTATCTGTCGATCCACAAATCGAGCCAGATATCATCTCTATGATCGGTACTTCTGCGGCACTGGCTATTTCTGGTATTCCATTCAGCGGTCCTTTAGGTGCTGCACGTGTGGGTTACATTGATGGCGAATACGTGTTGAACCCAAGTGTTGCGCAACTTGCAACCAGCCAACTGAACTTAGTAGTTGCTGGTACTGCTGGTGCAGTATTAATGGTGGAATCAGAAGCCCAAGCATTGCCAGAAGAAGTGATGTTAGGTTCTGTTGTTTACGGTCACGATCAACAACAAGTGGTTATCAAGGCGATTGCTGAATTTAAAGCAGAAGCCGGTAAACCAACTTGGGATTGGACTGCACCAACGCAAGATGCCGATTTAGTTGCCCAAATCAAAGAGCTTGCTGAAGCTGGTTTAGGTGATGCGTATAAAATCCAAGTTAAACAAGATCGTTATGCTCAAGTTTCTGTTGTTAAAGCAGCAGCAAAAGAAGCCTTGTTAGCGAGCAATCCAAGCGTTGATTTACGTGAAGTTGACAACTTACTGGGTAGCTTAGAGAAGAAAGTGGTTCGTGGTCGCATCATCCGTGGCGAGCCACGTATCGATGGTCGTGAACCAGACATGATCCGTGCCTTAAGTGTGTTAGCGGGCGTATTGCCACGTACTCACGGTAGCGCATTGTTCACTCGTGGCGAAACTCAAGCGTTAGTCACTTGTACTTTAGGTACTGAACGTGATGCACAGAAGATCGACAGCATCATGGGCGAGCGCACTAACCGTTTTATGCTGCACTATAACTTCCCTCCATACTCTGTTGGTGAAACAGGCATGGTGGGATCACCTAAGCGCCGCGAAATCGGTCATGGTAAGTTAGCTTGGCGCGGTATTAACGCTGTTATGCCTTCAGCGGCTGAATTCCCATACAGCGTACGCGTTGTATCTGAAATCACTGAATCTAACGGTTCAAGCTCTATGGCGTCAGTATGTGGTACTTCTCTCGCGTTGATGGATGCCGGTGTACCTATCAAGACTTCTGTAGCGGGTATCGCTATGGGTCTAGTGAAAGAAGGCGATGATTTCGTTGTTCTTTCTGACATCTTAGGTGATGAAGATCATTTAGGTGACATGGACTTTAAAGTTGCGGGTACGCGTGATGGTATTACTGCATTGCAGATGGATATCAAGATCGAAGGTATCACTAAAGAAATCATGGATATCGCACTGCAACAAGCCTATGGCGCACGTGTGCATATCCTGAACGTGATGGATCAAGCGATTGGTTCACACCGTGATGATATTTCTGATCACGCTCCACGTATCACTGTTATCAAGATAAACCCAGAAAAAATCCGTGACGTTATCGGTAAAGGTGGCGCAGTTATCCGTGCTCTGACCGAAGAAACGGGCACTACGATTGAACTAGAAGATGATGGTACTGTGAAGATCGCTTCTTCAAACGGCGAAGCAACTAAAGAAGCTATCCGTCGTATCGAAGAAATCACTTCAGAAGTTGAAGTGGGTCGTATCTACAATGGTAAGGTTATCCGTATCGTTGATTTCGGCGCATTCGTGAACATTCTGCCGGGTAAAGACGGTTTAGTACACATTTCACAAATCAGTGATGAACGTGTTGCTAACGTGTCTGATCACCTTGAGCTGAACCAAGAAGTTGCTGTTAAAGTAATGGAAGTGGATCGTCAAGGCCGCGTACGTCTGTCAATTAAAGAAGCACAAACGAAAGAAGCTGCTGCTGAATAATGAGTCTTTGACTTATTTATAGGCACACACTTTTTAAGTGATTGCATCAAAAGGAGATCAAATGATCTCCTTTTTTGTTTTGGTATTAAGAAAGTCAGTATTAATCTTAATTCCCTAATAGCGGTCCTGTGGTGGGATTGCTATCATGAAGATTCTTCTGCGTATGTTGGGAATCTAAAAAGGTAGAAATGGATGAGTCTTAAAATTAGAACCGCTGTCGTTGCTGTGCTGGCGAGTGCCAGTCTGTTGTTAGCCGGATGCGCAACCACCCAGTCTCCTTTAGATAACCATAATGATGTTGAAGGTAAATTGGTTGTCGCGCCTGTCATGCCTGATTATAAAGTCGAAGTGACACTGGCAAAACTCAACGAGATTTTGGCTACGGTCGAACTGACGAATGAACAGAGAGCCAGATTTCATTACGATCGTGGTGTGATTTACGACAGTGTGGGCTTAAGACTGCTCGCACGGATTGATTTTATGCAAGCGTTAAAACTTCAGCCTGATCTTGCTGATGCCTATAATTTCCTTGGAATTTATTACACCCAAGAAGGTGAATACGACAGCGCCTATGAAGCCTTCGATGGCGTATTAGAGTTAGCACCTAATTATGATTATGCCTATTTGAATCGCGGTATTGCTTTGTACTATGGCGACCGTATTGATTTAGCGACTAAAGATATGCAGGCGTTTTATGCAGGCGATAATAAAGACGGTTATCGGGCATTATGGTTGTATTTGATTGATTTGAAAGCTGACTCCGTTGAAGCTAAAAAACAGTTAGCGCAGCATCGTCAGAATTTAGAAAATGATGCTTGGGCGACCGTTATCGTCGATTATTATTTAGGTAAAAAAAGCCGTGATGAGGTGTTTTCTGCCGCTAAAGTCGGCTTAACATATCCGAAAGAATATGCTGAACGTTTATGCGAAGCTTATTTTTACCTTGCAAAAATGGCGATAGAAACTAAGCAATATCAAGATGCTGCAAACTATTTTCGCTTAGCATTGGCAACCAATATCTATGATTTTGTCGAACATAGATATGCGCGTATTGAACTCGCCAAAGTCAAAGGTTTGCTCGAAGCCACAAAATAACCTCTCTCAGCCCGAGTTCATCTCGGGCTTTGCCTAGCCAAGCTCGAACTGAGGCGCTATAATTTGCGCCTTTTTAGCGATACAAGTGCATAGGTTAACATGTCAGGCAATAAAGTAGAGGTCGATAAACGTCGCACCTTCGCGATCATATCGCACCCCGACGCGGGTAAAACAACCATTACCGAAAAAGTGCTGTTATTCGGAAACGCTTTGCAAAAAGCGGGTACGGTTAAAGGCAAAAAATCGGGTCAGCATGCTAAGTCTGACTGGATGGAAATGGAGAAAGACCGTGGTATTTCTATTACTACGTCTGTCATGCAATTTCCCTATGGTGGCGCCCTTGTTAATCTACTCGATACGCCTGGTCACGAAGACTTCTCTGAAGATACTTATCGTACTCTGACGGCCGTTGACTCCTGTTTGATGGTGATCGACTCTGCTAAGGGTGTTGAAGACCGTACGATCAAGTTGATGGAAGTGACACGTCTGCGTGATACGCCGATTGTGACCTTTATGAACAAACTAGACCGCGATATTCGTGATCCTATCGATCTGATGGATGAAGTCGAAAGCGTGCTGAATATTGCCTGTGCACCTATTACTTGGCCTATTGGCAGCGGTAAAGAATTTAAAGGTATTTACCACATACTACGTGATGAAGTGGTGTTGTATCAAGGCGGTATGGGACACACGATCCAAGAGCGTCGTGTAATTAAAGGCATTAATAATCCTGATCTTGAGAAAGTGATTGGCAGTTATGCCGCTGATTTGCGCAATGAGATGGAATTGGTACGTGGCGCGTCGAATGAGTTTGACCATGCGGCTTTTTTGAAAGGTGAGTTGACCCCAGTATTTTTTGGTACTGCTTTGGGTAACTTCGGTGTGGATCATATTCTTGACGGTATCGTTGAGTGGGCACCTAAGCCACTTCCTCGCGAAAGCGATGTGCGAGTGATCATGCCTGACGAAGAAAAATTCACTGGTTTTGTATTTAAGATCCAAGCAAACATGGATCCAAAACACCGTGACCGTGTTGCCTTTATGCGTGTCTGTTCAGGTCGTTACGAGCAGGGCATGAAAATGCACCATGTGCGTATTGGTAAAGATGTTAACGTTAGCGATGCATTGACCTTTATGGCGGGCGATCGTGAGCGTGCTGAAGAAGCTTATCCCGGCGATATCATCGGCTTACATAACCATGGCACTATCCGTATTGGCGATACGTTTACCCAAGGTGAAAAATTCCGTTTCACTGGCGTACCTAACTTCGCCCCTGAAATGTTCCGCCGTATTCGTCTGCGTGATCCGCTTAAACAGAAACAGCTCTTAAAAGGCTTAGTACAGTTATCTGAAGAAGGTGCTGTACAAGTATTCCGCCCAATTGATACTAACGATTTGATTGTTGGCGCTGTGGGTGTACTGCAGTTTGAAGTGGTTGTTGGTCGTCTGAAGAGTGAATATAACGTCGAAGCTATTTACGAAGGTATTAGCGTGTCTACCGCTCGCTGGGTTTATTGTAAGGATGAGCGTAAGCTTGAAGAGTTCCGCCGTAAGTGTAGCCAAAACTTGGCTCTCGATGGTGGCGATAACTTAACCTATATTGCACCAACTATGGTTAACCTTAATCTTTCGATGGAAAGATATCCTGATATTGAGTTTGCGAAAACCCGCGAACATTAATAGGGTTCGGTCTAGAATAGTGGTTGAAATGGCGGTGAATTCACCGCCATTTTTGTATCTAATGAAAATTAAAAATCGGTTCTGGATGTGAATGATGGCGAATTGGATCACAAAAACATGGCAGGCTTATATTCATTGGTGCGACCGAATGGGGCTGACACCTGAAAATCGTCGCTGTTGCATGCCGCACCTTGAAGATCCTCCATTAGCGGTAAAATGCGCCAAAGCTTTGGTGGTTGACGAAACTGTATCACCACCCGAACCTCATTCAATTGGTAAATCGACCGCAGAGTGAGGTATTTACTGTGATTGATACCCACGCCCATTTGGATTTTGCTGAGTTTGATGTTGACCGCGACGATGTGGTGTTACGAATGCACAGTGTTGGCGTAGATAATCTGATTATTCCCGGTGTGTCCCCGCAGCACTGGCACAAACAGCTCGCCGTTGCCGAACAATACCAAACTTATTTTGCCCTTGGTATTCATCCTTGGTTTTGTCCAGAGGATGTTGATGCTGGGATCTTAGCATTAACATCTCAAGTTTCTGCGTTACTAGAATGTCCTCGCTTTGTTGCTATTGGTGAATGTGGCTTAGATAAGCTCTATTCCTCAACGTGGCCTCAGCAGCTCGCATTTTTTGAGGCACAATTAGCTTTAGCTAAGTCCGTTAATCTGCCAGTTATTATTCATAGCGTAAAAGCACATTCAGAGGTTTTAGAGTGTTTGAAAAAGTATCAATTGCCTAGAGGCGGTGTGATACATGCTTTTTCTGGCAGTACTGAAATTGCACTGGAATATATCAAATTAGGTTTTAAGCTGGGAATTGGTGGTTTGATTATGAACCCTAATGCTAAAAAATTGCTCAAAACTGTCAGCGAATTACCACTTCAGCACTTCATACTTGAGACTGACTCTCCTGCAATGACACCGATAAATGTTACTGAAAAACGTAACCAGCCCGCTAACCTTGTTCTTTTTATAGACGAAATTGCCAATTTGCAAAAAAAATCAAGTGTTCTAATATCAGAACACTTGATGTTGAATGCAATGCAACTGTTTGACCTTTAGCTGTTTTTAAATAAACAGGTGTATGTCGCACTAGCATTCTGCACTAAGCGATTGAAATTAAACTCCAAAAATATGATCAAAACGACGATTTTCGACTTTGCCTCGGGTATAATCTGACTCGGAAATAGGTTGATTAACAACATAATTAAAAAGTGTTAACAATAGGGTGATGGTTAATGAATATATTGATGAGTTTAGTAGGGGTGGTCACCCTACTTGCGATAGGTTTCCTCCTATCTAATAACAAAAAAGCAATTAATTTACGTACAGTGGGTGGCGCTTTAGCTATCCAGGCTGCCTTCGGTGGTTTTGTACTGTATGTTCCAGTTGGTAAAGACATTCTGAAAGGGATGTCTGATGCGGTTTCTAGCGTTATTGGTTACGCACAAAACGGTATCGGTTTCCTGTTTGGTGATTTAGCTAACTTCAAACTTGGCTTTATCTTCGCAGTTAACGTGTTACCCGTTATCGTGTTCTTCTCTTCTCTGATCGCGGTTCTATATTACTTAGGCGTTATGCAGTGGATCATCCGTATCATCGGTGGTGGTTTACAAAAAGCATTGGGCACAAGCCGTACTGAATCTATGTCAGCAACTGCTAACATCTTCGTTGGTCAAACTGAAGCCCCATTAGTGGTTCGCCCATTCATTCCAACTATGACGCAGTCTGAACTGTTTGCGATCATGGTGGGTGGTTTGGCATCAATCGCGGGTTCAGTATTGGCTGGTTACGCGCAGATGGGTGTACCTATTGAATACTTAGTTGCCGCTTCATTCATGGCTGCACCAGGTGGTCTATTAATGGCTAAACTGATGCACCCAGAAACTGAAGTTGCTAAAAATGACATGAGCGATTTGCCAGAAGATCCTGACAAACCAGCTAACGTGCTAGACGCCGCTGCTGCAGGTGCTTCATCTGGTATGCATTTAGCCTTAAACGTAGGCGCTATGTTGTTAGCCTTCGTTGGTTTGATCGCTATGGTCAACGGCATTATTGGTGGTGTGGGTGGTTGGTTTGGCGTTGAAGGTTTAACACTTGAACTGATCCTTGGCTATGTGTTCATGCCTTTAGCCTTCCTTATCGGCGTACCTTGGAATGAAGCTTTAGTGGCTGGTTCTTTCATTGGTCAAAAGATCATTGTTAACGAATTCGTTGCTTATTTGAACTTTGCTCCATACTTAAAAGATATTGCTGATGGCGGCATGGTAGTTGCTGAAACTGGTTTAGCTATGACAGACAGAACAAAGGCGATTATTTCGTTTGCT
This sequence comes from Shewanella sp. SM68, assembly GCF_025653925.1. Classification (NCBI taxonomy): domain Bacteria; kingdom Pseudomonadati; phylum Pseudomonadota; class Gammaproteobacteria; order Alteromonadales; family Shewanellaceae; genus Shewanella; species Shewanella sp. SM68. The sequence continues at coordinate 19,735 of NZ_JAKKRU010000002.1, read as the reverse complement.
CTGTGTGGTTTCGCTAACTTGTCTTCTATCGCGATTCTGCTTGGTGGTTTAGGTGCTATGGCTCCTAACCGTCGTCATGATTTAGCTACAATGGGTATTCGTGCGGTTATCGCCGGCTCTTTAGCTAACTTAATGAGCGCAACACTTGCTGGTTTGTTCTTAGCTATCTAAGTCTAAGTAGCAACAGTAGGGGGAAACCCCACTAACTGGGTCCTGGCCATGCAGGGCAGGGCCTAAGTTAATTCAACCATTTTCCAGTAGTGATTCCTGTAGTGAATAGTTTCTCCAATTGAAAGACACAGAATGCAACTGAAGTGTAGCTGTCATTCTGTCTTAAATGTCGTGAGTCTACGGTTACGTTAATTAATCGTAATGCAGAAGTCGCGACTTTGTTCACAATTAAGAATTTTGTGTTTGTGATTTTACGCTAGATTATTGAGATTTTTTTTAATCTAGGTAGAATGCGAACGCCACAAAAAGAACGCTACCCTCGATGGTAGCAAACAAGATAAATGGGGTTGATGATGAAAAACGTTAAAACTTTAGCTTTAGCCGCTACTGCAGTAGCAGCAATCTCTGGCAACGCATTTGCTGCTGATCGTACTGATCTTCACGGTACTGATTATAAGTGGATGCAGTTCAACGCTATGTACTCTATTGGTGAAAAGCCAGATAACCCAGCAACAGGCGATCAACACAACTACTTAGAAATGGAATTCGGCGGTCGTTCTGGCGTATTCGATCTATACGGTTATGTTGACGTATTCAACTTAGCAAACCAATCAAGCAGCAACGGTGACAAGAACCCAGGTTCTGGCACAAGCAAAATTTTCATGAAGTTTGCTCCACGTGTGTCTATCGATGCTTTGACTGGTAAAGACTTATCTTTTGGCCCAGTTCAAGAAGTTTACTTCTCTACTCTGTTCAACTGGGATGGTCTGAATGGTGAAGGCGTTAACTCTTCATTCTGGGGTGTTGGTGCTGATGTAAACGTGCCTTGGTTAGGCAAAACAGGTATGAACCTATATGGTTTCTACGACCTGAATGCTAAAGAGTGGAACGGATATCAGTTCTCTGCTAACTGGTTCAAACCTTTCTACTTCTTTGATAACAAGAGCTTCCTGTCATTCCAAGGTTACATCGATTATCAATTCGGTGCAGATGAAGACCAAGCTGCTTTCGTACCAAAAACGTCAAACGGTGGTAACATCTTCTTCGGCCTATACTGGCATTCAGATCGTTATGCTCTGGGCTATGGCTTGAAAGGCTTCAAAGACGTTTATCTGTTAGAAGATGGTGCTGGTGCTCTAGCTCTAGAATCAACAGGTTGGTCACACTACCTGTCAGCAACTTACAAGTTCTAATCTCTTGTAATTATTGCTTGTTGGAGCCGCATTATGCGGCTCCATCTTTAGTTTTACCATGAGTCTTTATCTAAGCCTATTAGGCTAACAAGTGGGTTTATATAAAGGTTTGTGTTTTTCTCGCGCTAAAATGGATTTTTCGCGGAAAAGTAGGAGCAAGATTTTATTCGTATCCTCTCTTCCGGTCTTCAAGGATTCAAGTCGTGGTCACTTATAAGTTATTTTAAGTGTCAGGATGCCTATTGCTCTTTATGACTTAGGCAAGATTGAATACCTACAACAAGGTAGTTTGTACAAGCAAATTACTCGGCACCGCCTGAAGGCCCGGCCATATAAAAATAATCAAAATAATGCCACCTCTCAAGCGTTGCTTTTATGCGACTGATTTCTATTCATTTAATTTTTATTTTGGAGAGCTATTATGACTGATTTAAAAAAAGCAGCACAACGCGCCATTGAGTTAATGGACTTAACGACTTTGAATGATGACGACACAGATCAAAAAGTGATCGACCTGTGCCACAAAGCGAAAACGGCTGCGGGCAATACTGCCGCTATCTGCATTTACCCACGTTTCATCCCGATTGCACGCAAGACGTTAGATGAAATCGGTGCTGAAGATATCCAAATCGCCACTGTGACTAACTTTCCCCATGGCAATGATGACATTGCCATTGCTGTGTTAGAAACTCGCGCCGCTGTTGCCTATGGTGCTGACGAAGTTGACGTGGTATTCCCATACCGCGCACTGATGGAAGGCAATGAAACAATTGGTTTTGAATTAGTTAAAGCCTGTAAAGAAGCCTGTGGTGAAGTCTTGTTAAAAGTCATCATCGAATCTGGCGTGTTAGCTGCTCCTGCACTTATCCGTCGTGCATCTGAGCTTTCAATCGATGCAGGTGCTGACTTTATTAAAACCTCTACTGGTAAAGTGCCTGTAAACGCCACACTTGAAGCAGCTGAAATCATGTTAACTGTGATCAGCGAGAAGAATACCCAAGTAGGCTTCAAGCCTGCCGGTGGTGTGCGTGATGCTGCACAAGCGGCTGAATTCCTCGGTGTTGCTGAGCGTATTTTAGGTGCTGATTGGGTTTCACCACGTACCTTTAGATTTGGTGCTTCAAGTTTACTAAACAGCTTGTTACACACACTAGAATTAGCTGATGCGCCTAAGCCGACTCAAGGCTATTAATTGCAAACTATCGCTGATTAATACTATCAGCGTATAGCGAGCCTAATTAAGTGTGACCTAAATCTATTTGGCAAACTCAAAACTTCGATAGTATGAACTTGTAATATTGCTACAGTTTTGATGTTTCATTGCAAAGATAAGCACTAGCTACAAGGTTGTTAGTGCCTATCTTGGAGGCAGTATCATGTTTCTAGCTCAAGAGATTATTCGTAAAAAACGTAATGGTTTAGCGCTAAGTTCCGCAGAAATACAGTTTTTTGTTCAAGGTATCACTACTAACGCAGTGTCCGAAGGTCAGATTGCCGCATTAGGCATGGCTGTGTACTTTAATGACATGAACATGGATGAAAGAATCGCTTTAACGACAGCGATGCGTGATTCTGGCACTGTACTTAATTGGCAGTCATTGGGACTCAATGGCCCTGTTATCGACAAACACAGCACTGGCGGTGTGGGTGATGTGATTAGCCTTATGCTTGGCCCTATGGCTGCGGCTTGTGGTGGTTATGTGCCTATGATTTCTGGGCGTGGCCTAGGTCATACGGGCGGCACGCTCGATAAGTTTGATGCCATTCCGGGTTATCAAACTGAGCCATCAAGTGAATTGTTCCGTAAAGTGGTTAAAGAAGTCGGTGTGGCGATTATTGGCCAAACAGGCGATCTCGTTCCTGCCGACAAACGTTTCTATTCTATCCGCGATAATACCGCCACCGTTGAATCCATTTCCCTCATCACTGCGTCGATTTTGTCTAAGAAATTAGCCTGTAATTTAGATGCACTAGCGATGGATGTGAAAGTCGGTAGTGGTGCTTTCATGCCAACCTATGAAGCATCGGAAGAATTAGCTCGCAGTATTGCAGCTGTTGCTAATGGCGCGGGCACTAAAACGACAGCTTTGCTTACCGATATGAATCAAGTGCTTGCATCTTGTGCCGGTAACGCGGTTGAAGTGAAAGAAGCCATCGACTTTTTAACGGGTGCTTACCGTAACCCGCGTTTATATGAAGTCACTATGGGTCTTTGCGCTGAGATGTTGCTTCTGGGCGGTCTTGCAAGCAATGAAGCCGACGCTCGCGCTAAACTGAATCGTGTGCTCGATAATGGTCGCGCTGCAGAACTTTTTGGCAAGATGGTGTCGGGTCTTGGTGGTCCAGTCGATTTTGTTGAAAACTACAGTAAATACCTACCGCAATCACAAATTATTCGTCCAGTTTTTGCCGATATGCAAGGTTATGCCTATAGCATGGATACCCGTGAATTAGGTTTAGCGGTTGTGACCTTAGGTGGCGGCCGCCGTAAGCCCGGTGATGCACTAGACTATAGTGTTGGCTTAACTCAAGTGTGTGCTTTAGGCGATAAAGTAGATTCATCGACTCCGATTGCCGTTATCCATGCACAGTCTGAAGCTGCCTTCGCGGAAGCTGAACTTGCGGTGAAAAAAGCGATTCACATTGGTGAAACCGCTCCAGAAAAAACACCTGAGATCTATGCCTATATTCGTGCATCGGACCTTTAAGGAAGAATTATGAAACGTACCATTATTATGATGTTGGACTCCTTTGGAGTCGGTGCTTCTGCTGATGCAGCAAGCTTTGGTGATGTCGGTTCCGATACCTTTGGTCATATTGCTAAAGCATGCGCCGAAGGCAAAGCCGATATTGGCCGTGAAGGCCCGCTGAAATTACCTAACTTAGCGCGCTTAGGTTTAGGCCATGCAGCGATGGAAAGTACTGGCGCCTTTGCACCCGGTTTTGGCGATAATGTTGAGCTGATTGGTGCTTATGGTCATGCACAAGAGTTAAGTTCGGGTAAAGATACGCCGAGCGGTCACTGGGAGATGGCGGGCGTGCCCGTACTATTCGAGTGGGGTTATTTCAGCGAGCACCAAAATTCTTTCCCTAAAGAACTGACGGATAATATCTTAGCCCGTGCAGGTCTGGATGGATTCTTAGGTAATTGCCATGCCTCAGGTACAACCATTTTAGAAGAGTTAGGCGAAGAGCACATGCGCTCTGGCAAGCCTATTTTCTACACCTCTGCTGATTCAGTATTCCAAATCGCTTGTCATGAAGAAACCTTCGGTTTAGACAATCTCTATCGTCTTTGCGAAATAACCCGTGAAGAGTTAGAGCCTTACAACATAGGTCGCGTCATTGCCCGTCCATTTGATGGTACTGGTCCAAGTGATTTTGCCCGTACCGGCAATCGTAAGGATTATTCGCTCGCGCCACCTGCAAAAACTGTACTCGATAAGCTGAAAGAGGCTGGCGGTGAAGTGGTGAGTGTAGGCAAGATTGCCGACATTTATGCTTACTGTGGTATCACTAAAAAAGTGAAGGCGAACGGCTTAGAAGCACTTTTCGATGCGACTTTAGCCGAAGTGAAATCTGCGGGTGATAACACTATAGTGTTTACTAACTTCGTTGATTTCGACTCTCACTACGGTCATCGCCGTGATGTTGCTGGCTACGCCAAAGGGCTAGAATATTTTGATGCCCGTTTGCCTGAAATGCTCGCATTATTAGGTGAAGACGATCTGCTGATTTTAACGGCGGATCACGGTTGCGATCCAACATGGCAAGGCACGGATCATACCCGTGAATATGTGCCAGTATTAGCCTTTGGCGCTGGATTGAAAGCGGGATCGCTGGGTCGTCGTAATAGCTTTGCCGATATCGGCCAATCTATTGCGAGCCACTTTAAGCTTGAACCTATGGCCTATGGCGAATCGTTCCTTTAGGCAAATTAGCATTTATTTCGATTTGGCGGCTGACATTTGCCGTCAGTAAACAAAGACTTAAGTCTTAATAAAATAAACAGGGGTTATTTCGATGGCAACACCACACATTAATGCTGTAGAGGGCGCATTCGCTGAGACAATGCTGTTTCCAGGCGATCCATTACGTGCAAAATATATTGCTGAAACATTCTTAGAAAATGTTGAGCAAGTGACTGATGTTCGAAACATGCTAGGTTTTACTGGTACTTACAAAGGTAAGCGTATTTCAGTAATGGGTTCTGGCATGGGCATTCCTTCATGCTCTATCTATGCAACTGAATTAATTCGTGATTACGGCGTTAAGAACCTGATCCGTGTGGGTACTTGTGGTGCGATCAGCACTGACGTTAAAGTACGTGACGTGATCATCGGTATGGGTGCATGTACTGATTCAGCGGTTAACCGTTTACGTTTTAAAGGCCAAGATTTTGCCGCTATCGCTAACTATGAGCTGATGAATGCGGTTATCGAATCTGCGAAAGCTCGTGGCACTAAAGTTCGCGTAGGTAACATTTTCTCTGCGGACCTGTTCTACACTCCTGATCCACAAATGTTTGACGTGATGGAGAAGATGGGCGTATTAGGCGTAGAAATGGAAGCGGCTGGTTTGTACGGCGTTGCCCATGAGTTTGGTGCACGTGCCCTGTGCGTAGTGACTGTATCTGACCACATCCGCACCGGTGAAAAGACTTCTGCAGAAGAACGTCAAACCACATTCAATGATATGATCATCATGACATTAGAAGCGGCTATTACACTGTAACTGTTATTCTGTAAGAGTGTGCTACTGAAAAAAGGGTTCGCAATGCGAACCCTTTTTTTATGCCAATTTTTAGCGGCTGTTCTATTCGACTTTGTAATTAATGGTTTGGTTATTAGAAATTGCTTGTTTATGGCTTATCTAGAGCTTAGCTATCAATAGATTAGTGATTTACCTTATCCATCGAAATAGATATTAACCTGTTGAATCTGTGTCGAGATCACTTGGTTCACTGGGTGTTTTTGGCGTCGAGGTTTCGGCTGCAGCGGCTGTTGCTTTAGTCGCGTGTTTTACCCGACGGACACTTTTCACTTTAGGTTTAACCTTAACAGGTACCGCTTGTTCCGCATCGTTTGCCGCGTTTTCAACTGTTGTATTATCCTGTAATTCCAATGATTTTTCTGACGTTTTTTCGGCCTTAGTTTGCACGCTGGTCTGAGTGAGCTTATCGGTATTTGCCTCTGTCACTGCTTTTGGTGCCTTAGTTGGCTTAGTCACTTTCTCTTGTGGGTTATCAGTGGTTGCCACCGGTTGATCTTCGGTTAGCTCTTGCGCCAAACCATCATTAACACTTTCTGATGGCTCTTCAGCTATGGATCGTTTCTTAGGTTTTTTCGGCGCTTGACGCAACTTAACCCGAAAGCGGCGGCGGTCGAAGTCGGCACGTTTGAAAGACAAAGAGCGCGAAAGCAACATACCAATCAAGCCTGCAACCAACAGCATGATTTGTTGTTGCTCCATGTTTAAATTATGGGCTTCTTTGATTTCGTTGAAAAATAACTTGGTATCAAGCCTAACTTCGACATAACCTAGATTTTTCCCTTCTTGGATCACGGGCTCTACATAGGGAGGATATTTGCTTAGCAGCAAATTCATATCTTCAGAGTCAGGATCAACTACATCCTTAGTGATGCTTTGAGCGAAGGATAGCCGCATGCCTTGGTCACTGAAGATGGCGGCGGACATCACCTTAGGATCTTCCACTAAAGCGCTGGCGAGCCATTGCAACTGCTCGTCATTTTGCAGTTGTAGCGCGGGTGCGGCACCATAAGCGGTTTGCTGTACCAGTAATCTGGCCATCTTTTGAGTTTGGGACTTTAGAAGCAGCTGACCTTGTAGTAGGCTTGTTTGCCACAATTGCACTAAGCCGAATATTAAGGCGAATGCGGCGGCAATTTGGATCAGTCTACTGATTTTATGGCTTTTCTTTAGCCCTTTAAGATATAACACTTTGACCCTTAAAATGTAGAGCGCTTGCCTAATCATAATTGATTCTGAGTGAGCCCGATAGTTGGAGAATTTAAGTCCGATGGAAAGCTTGAACCAAGATGCGCTTTTTTTGTGGTTAGTCTCTGGCCATTCCCCAAGGTTTGAACGCCAAGGGCAAGTGTTTGAACGTTATCAAGAGTCAGCAAACCCCGCTGGTGTTTCACGTGTGCGAATTATTTATCAAGATGCCGTGGTAGAGGCGACAATATCGGCATGGATAGCGCAATTACCTCAGTCTAACGTTATCGGTATCGCCCATATCGAACGACAAGTTGGTTTACATTGTATCGAGTTGGCACTGGTAAATTTGCCTTCTCAGGCGCAGTTAGCGGCATTCCCGCAGTCTTTAGCTGAACTGCATGTCATTCATGCTGATTTGCCTTGCTTGAATCATCCCGGCTTATTAGTGATGGATATGGATTCCACAGCGATTCAGATTGAATGTATTGATGAATTAGCGGTCATGGCAGGCGTGGGTGAGCGCGTGGCGGCGATTACTGAACGTGCTATGCAAGGTGAGCTAGATTTTGAGCAGAGTTTGCGTCAGCGCGTTGCACAGCTTAAGGGCGCCGATGCCAGTATTATCACGACCTTGTGCGACAACTTGCCTTTGATGCCAGGGCTTGAGCCCATGCTTTTAGAACTTAAATCCCATGGCTGGCGTTTAGTGGTTGCATCTGGCGGCTTTACGCCTTTTGTTGGCCATTTAAGGCAGCTTCTAAACTTAGATGCGGCCTTTGCTAATGAGTTAGTGATCACTGACGGTAAACTTGCGGGGGAAGTAACAGGTAAAGTTGTGGATGCGCAGTTTAAAGCAGATGTGGTTGAGCGTTGTAGTGAGCAGTGGCAAATTCCAAAAGGCCAAAGAGTCGCGATCGGCGATGGCGCGAATGATATTCCTATGGTGATGGCAGCGGATTTTGGTATCGCTTTCCATGCCAAACCTAAGCTGGCAGCGGCGGCGGATGCCAATATTCGCCATCTCGACCTGCGGGTTCTACCTTATCTGCTACAAATCTAGGTTATTCATTTATTTAAATATAAGTCTGGATAGAGACTGAGTTAGAGCAATGACTCTTGTCTTTTATTGATGAGCTGGTAGTTTAGGGATATTGATAAACTACCAGTGACTTATTTTGACTCAGCTCGCCCAAGGCTCAATTTCGACCATTTCACAGTCTTCAATCTACCTGCCGTACCGCGATGGTCAACTGCATCTACGCCAGTTATTACCGGCTGCGCCTGATTTTTCTAAAACGCCTATCCTCATGCTCCATGGCGCTATGTCTAACGGTCGGGTGTTTTATAGCCTGAGTGGCCGTGGTCTTGGTTGTTATTTAGTGAAGGCGGGATTTGTGGTGTATGTGCTGGATACTGCAGGAAGAGGGCTCAGCTTGCCTAAAATCGATCGTGATTTTACCTTAGGGCAGGGGGAAGTGATCCGCGAGCAGTTACCTTTAGTGCAGCAGGCGATTCTCGATTTACATCAAAAAGTCTGCCAAGAGCAGACGACTCGTAAAGCCGTGGCGCCTTCGCAGGTGCATTGGTGTGCCCATTCATGGGGCGGCGTGTTGATGGCGAGTAGTTTGGCCCGATATCCTGATTTGCAGCAAAGCGTTCGTTCACTGCTTACTTTCGGTAGCAAACGGACAATTCGGGTTAAGTCCTTCAAAAAGTGGTTAATGGTTGATGTTTTTTGGAATCGTTTAGCGCCAGGTTTAGCGATGGGCCAAGGTTACCTCGCCGCCGATAAGCTGCGCATTGGTATGGACAATGAGAGCCGTGCCTCATTAGTTCAAAGTATCGATTGGGTGCGGGGCGATTGGATCGATCACGATGATGGGTTTGATTATGCGAAAGCGGCAAAGCGCGCTCATTGGCCACCGGCTTGGTTTATCTCAGGGCAAAACGATACTGTGTTGGGGCACCCTGAAGATGTGGCGGATATGGTCGTAGAGTGTGGCTTTAAACGGGTTAAATCGACGCTTCTCGCTAAGGAGAATGGCTTTAAGCATGACTATGGCCATGCAGATATGCTGACGCATTTAGATGCCACCAGTGATCATTTTCCTAAGATAAGGGATTGGTATTTAAGTTTTGATCTGGCGGTATTGAACAATTAAGACTGCTTTTTATGAAGTACTGGGTATCTTAATTCGACTTCTTGGGTAATATCTAACAGTTCGCCGACACCAATCACACGCCATAACTGTTCTTCTAACTGTTTAGCTTTATGGTTTGCATGAATATTAATGTATTCCAATTCACGGCGTAGGTAGTTCATGTCAGGCTTCTCTGTCGCGCCGCGATAAATCCGTAGGGCGAGGAATCTGCCTAATGCTTTGCTCTGATTGATAAAGGTTATCTGTGCTTCGACATCACCGATTTCAGTTGCAAGAGTGCACTTTAAAAAGATTTTTCCGCGAGATTGGCGAATTAACTGAATAAACACTTCAATAAAATCCATGTCCTGTTGGGGTTTCATTTGGCGGATAGGTTCGAGAATATCTCGCTTAAAAAAACCGTCTTTTAGCAGTGGCGCTAAATTATATTGCAGAGTATCTGAGGTGCCCGCGGCAAAAATATCGCTGATCTCATCCTGTTGTGTACCAACGCCTAAACAAGCGACTTGGGCAGATTTTGTCGTTTTTTCAACAAAATAGGGCACAGAATGTAAATCATGCATCAAAATATTTTTTAAACCATCGGCAAGTTCTTTGATTTCACTATTGTTTTCGGTGAGTTGCTCTAATTTTTCTTTGTTATGGGCAATAAGTTTATTTAAAAATTCTACCCCAACATGGGGCGTATGGCCCATAACGGCGGTTAAATGCAAGGTTACACCATTCTTGCGGGTACGCACTAAGCGGTAGGGGAGGTTATCTAGCTGTGTTTTGCCTGCAATGGTTTGGAGCTTTGGGAAGCTTAACAGTAGTGGTTTATTTGATGAAAAATCTGCAGGATTATCCAAGGTTAATTGCATGCCTCGGCTTGAAATATCTAAAGTAATGCCCGTGGCTTTGTGCTTGTCTTGAGTCACATTGACTAAGGTTTTAAAGGCGAAACGCGCTTCTTGGCGTCGCTCGCTAAACTGCATGGAAACTAACTTAATTTGATTGGTGGTCAGTCTTTGTTGACCAAAGGTTTTTAGGGCGTTGGCATTACTATCGTCTTGCCAAGCTTTGTAATGGCCTCTGGTATCTTCGTTGCTGATTTCGATGAGCTGAAGCAAATGGCTAAATTGTGATAATTGTTGTTCGACCAATGGGCTAAATTTTGCTTCATCTCCGGGGAGGGTCGCACGTCGATAACCCTTATCATGATAAATTTTATCTTGGGTGACTTTGAAGATCCGCCAGCTGGGCTTGGTCGATGCAAAGCCTAAAAATAAAGGCATCATGCCCTTAGCTTTAAGCTCTGCTAAGGTGGCAGAGTAAAAATATAAGCAACCTTGGGCATTATAGGTAAAGCTAAAAAATAGCCCATGGTCGGGATTTTCAGGATGATTAAGTAGCTCAGATAAACGGCTTGGTGTCAGCATAGCTGGTAACTGGCTCACATCATTTTCATCTTGAAAATAATGCACTATCTGCTGGTTATCTCGGCTGAGTAGCATGTGGCTCAAACCTTGCGTTTGAGTATTGAAATATAAAGGTAAGTGCGGTAAATGGGGTAAATAATGACGCTCAAATCCAAGCCCTGTTGCTGTGACTATCACATCATTCACATCTACTTTGTAACGCAGTTTGTAGCCGCGGATTAAATTGCCAAGCATTTCACTTAAGGCTTCGCTGCCCCCAATACGCTTGAGTCTTAACCAAATATATTCGCCATTGGTTTGGCTATCGACAACCTCATAGTCAACACCGAGCTGGAGATCGGGATAGTAAAACTCTTCACTGAGTTCCAGTAATTTTATTTTAAGGGGATGGTCGAGATCGAAGGGATGGTTGGCTGCAAGACGAATACGGGCACCACCTACGGATAAATCTGCAGTTATCCCTTGTACTTCACCACGGCCGGTTTGCGATGCTGCGATGCGAATACTGTAATTCATCCGCTCTTCTGTGCGGTTGAAATAACTGCCTAATACCACGCCTGGCACCATAAAAGGCTCTGACTCAGCGGCTTCCACTTGCGTGACATTTTGGCGCAACTTTAACCGACGTTGTTGGTGAGCATTTAGCACATACTCGTATACTCCCAAGGTATATTGGTTGCGAAACAGTGACATGGCCTCATGCATACTGTTTTTGGCGGGTTCATCTAAAAAATGTCGCTGTTGACCTAACATCACTTCAACACAAGGAAGCTCAGATTTATCCCTGAGATCGATAATTCGTGTGCATGGTGAAGCCAAACGACTGAGTTCCATTTTCACTAGAAAACGGGTCGAATTGGTTTCATCTATCGTCAGCTGCTGGAAAATCTCTTGGAAGTTAGGTTCCATGAGCAATGGCTTGAGCTGTTCGATGAGTGCACTATGGTTATCTAGACTCATGTAGGGTTCTTTTTAATGCTTATTTTGTATTGGGCTGTTAGTCTTATGTCGGCAGTATTCGCAGTTACTTAAATTGATTTTATACAGATTTTAATGAGTTATGGCAAAGAATAAAACGGCGTACGTATGTAATGAGTGTGGACAAGACTTTCCCCGTTGGCAAGGGCAGTGTAGCGCTTGTCAGGAATGGAATACGATCACTGAGGTGAGGCTCGGTGCAGCTTCGCCTGGGCGTAGCACTAAGTTTGTCGGTTATGCCGGAGCAAGCAGCAATGAAGTGAAGACATTAGATCAAATCGATCTCAATGCCTTACCGCGGATCTTGAGTCATTTTGGCGAATTAGACCGAGTACTCGGTGGTGGGATTGTACCAGGTTCTGCCATTTTGATAGGCGGACATCCAGGCGCAGGTAAGAGTACGCTTTTATTGCAAACTCTGTGTCATTTGGCCGAGCAAATGCCTGCACTTTATGTCACGGGTGAAGAATCGTTGCAGCAGGTAGCGATGCGCGCCCATCGCCTTGGTTTACCAACCAATAAATTGCGGATGTTGTCTGAAACCAGCGTCGAGCAAATTTGCGAAGTTGCCCTTAAAGAATTGCCGAAAGTCATCGTCGTTGACTCGATTCAAGTGATGCACATGAGTGATGTGGCATCGAGCCCTGGCAGTGTGTCGCAGGTGCGTGAATCCGCTTCTTACTTAACCCGTTTTGCGAAAGAAAATGGCATTGCCGTGATTATGGTCGGCCATGTGACCAAAGATGGCAGTTTGGCTGGGCCCAAGGTATTGGAACATTGTATCGACTGCTCTGTGATGTTCGAAGGGGATAGCGATAGTCGTTACCGCACTTTGCGCTCCCATAAAAATCGTTTTGGCGCGATCAATGAATTAGGCGTATTTGCCATGACAGAGCGCGGCTTAAAGGAAGTCGCCAATCCTTCGGCAATCTTCCTCTCTCGTGGTGAAGAAGAATCATCTGGCTCGCTTGTCATGGTGGTTTGGGAAGGCACCCGGCCCTTGTTGGTGGAGCTGCAAGTGCTGGTGGATAACTCAGCTATGTCTAACCCGCGCCGCGTGGCTGTGGGTATGGATGCAAACCGTTTGGCCATGTTGCTTGCCGTAATGCACCGCCATGGTGGTTTGCAGATGTCGGATCAGGATGTGTTTGTTAACGTGGTGGGCGGCGTGAAAGTAACGGAAACCAGTGCCGACTTAACCTTGCTGCTTGCAATGGTATCGAGTTTTCGCGGTGATATTTTGCCTAGCGATTTAGTTGCCTTTGGTGAGGTCGGGCTGTCCGGCGAAATTCGTCCTGTGCCCAATGGGCAAGAGCGATTAATCGAAGCCGCTAAGCATGGTTTTAAGCGAGCAATCGTGCCCAAGGCCAATGTGCCGAAAAAGCCTCCAGCTGGGATGGAAGTGGTGGGTGTTTCTAAGTTATCCGAAGCGCTAGAAGCGATTTAGCATCAAATGCTCGCGAGTGAGATTAACACCAGCAAGCAAAACAGCGCCATGAGGCGCTGTTTGTATTTGTGAGCTGGTGTTTTAAGCTGTGATATTGTGTTTTTCGATAAACAACATAAGTTCACGATTCAGCAAAGAAGCATCACCTAGGTTCAGTTCCACCATACGTTTTAGGTGGCTGATACTATCAACATCGATAAAGTTACACTTCAAACCTAATTGGGCATTTTTTTGATGGACCAACTCAGTTTCCATACGGATCTCAATGTCAGATTCTGGTAAGGCAAAACTGAGGGTAATAGCATCACCCGAATTAATAAAATTTTGCGGTTCTTCAACCAAGGCACCATTTAGACTCAAATCGAGAATGGTCGTCTCCCACTGTGCACCACCTTGTTGTAGATGTGCGCTCGTGGCAAATAGAATCCGCGAAAACTTACGCCTTTCGTCCATACCCAATCCTTTTTCTTTCATAGTCAGCTAAGTGTAGTCCCATCAGTGCCTCTAAGCATAAGTCATATTGATGTGGCTGTAAAAGCAGAGTAATTTTTTGTTCAATAAAGCTACCAAGATCGCATATTCACGCAGGCGGTGTGAATGACGAGGTGTTCGTTACATAAAGCGTAAGTGTGGCTCCTTGTACAACAACCCCTGAAACGTTAATACGCCAAGTATCAATACACTAAGTATCAAGGTTTGGTTGACTTGCCATATTCTAATATTGGGAGATGAAGGAGGGGGTGAAGTTAGCGTACGTTTACGCGGCACTGGCAGACTCTTATCGTGATTAATGTGATATTAAGTAGCAGTTATTACATAGGTTTAGGCGTTTTTTTAAACAACAGATTTCAGTTTTTGCCGCTAATTTTTTATCGAAGTGTAGGCGATGTCTTAGCTATCTTTGGGAGATTCCAGTATCATCCGCGGCCAACAACGGCTGCGTCTACATGATTAATGGCTTTTTAATCATCGCGAAGCATCACTGCTTGCAGATCATGGATTTTTCCCACAGTAGGAAAATGATGTGGATCTCTCACCCAAGTCTGATGGATTTGGGGCTCTAATCTGCCGCAGCCAGCGTCGCCAATTGCGTTTTAGGGTAATTGGTACCGACCCCATTTTAAGAGATCACAAGGTATAACAACATTATGTCTGAGCAATTGAGTTCAACAGCCGTACCCTCTGGTTCGTTTCTGGACCGTTATTTTTCTATTCAACAACGTGGCAGCACAGTTCGCCAAGAAGTGATTGCGGGATTAACAACTTTCCTCGCTATGGTCTACTCGGTGATTGTGGTGCCAAACATGTTAGGCCAAGCGGGATTTGATCCTGGTGCCGTGTTTATCGCTACCTGTTTAATTGCATCATTTGGTTCTTTGCTCATGGGTTTATGGGCAAATTTACCTATGGCGATTGGCTGCGCGATTTCGCTCACCGCCTTTACGGCCTTTAGCTTAGTGCTCGGTCAGGGCATGTCGATTCCGGTTACCTTAGGTGCGATTTTCCTAATGGGCGTGACCTTCACGCTTGTGAGTGTGACGGGTATTCGTCAGTGGGTGCTGGCTAATTTACCTAAGGGTATTGCCCACGGTACTGGCATAGGTATCGGCTTGTTTTTACTATTGATTGCGACTAACAGCGTGCAATTGATTGTGGCCAATAGCGCAGGCTTGCCGGTGAAGTTGGGCGACATTAACAGCTTACCTGTTATCGCGACTATTCTAGGTTTAGCGGCAACTATCGGTTTAGAGCGCCGTGGTGTACCTGGCGGTATTTTGTTGGTGATTATCGCGTTATCGGTATTTGGTTTAGTGTTCGATCCGAGCGTTAAATACCAAGGTTTGTTCGCCTTGCCTGATTTTACCTCAGAGCATTCACTGATTGGTCAGCTCGATATTATGGGTGCCTTTAATCCTGTGGTCTTGCCTATCGTATTAGCGTTAGTGATGACGGCGATTTTCGATGCGACCGGCACTATTCGTGCTGTGGCTGGCCAAGCTAATTTACTCGATAAAGACGACAATATTGTCGGCGGCGGTAAAGCCTTAACTTCAGACTCAGTCAGCAGTATGGTGGCAGGTTTAGTCGGCGGTGCACCAGCGGCTGTGTATATCGAGTCGGCGGCGGGGACTGCAGCGGGCGGTAAGACAGGTTTAACCGCGACTATCGTTGGCGTACTGTTTTTATTGATGATGTTTTTAGCGCCATTAAGCTACTTAGTGCCTGCCTATGCGACAGCGCCTGCTTTGATGTATGTGGGTTTGTTGATGCTGAGTAATGTGGCGAAACTCGATTTTGACGATAAAGTTGATGCCATGTCGGGCTTAACCTGCGCTGTGTTTATCATCTTAAGCTGTAATATCGTTACCGGTATTATGCTGGGTTTTGTGACACTGGTGGTAGGCCGTATTTGCAGTGGCGAATGGCGCAAACTGAAGTTAGGCGTGCTTGCCATCACCTTAGGTTTAGTGGTGTTTTATATGGGTGGCTGGGCGATTTAAGTTAGGCAAACTGAGTGATTTGAACTGAGTTATTGAGAACAGAAGCGAGTGCAGTCTTAGGATTAGCACTCGCTTTGATTTTGTGCTCTGTACTCACAATAGGCACGTAATAAGTCTTTCCAAGTAACAATCCCAACCAATTTACCGTCCTCTAACACGGGTAAGCAGCCTATATTGTTATCTAATAACATGCGGGTGGCCGTGTCTAAATTGATGTGAGGTGCGACGGTAACCGGATTACGCGTCATCACTTGATGGACACGTTTTTGTAGGGTTTCTAAGTCTCTTGCGGTTTCCGCGCTACTGCCCAAGTTCGGGCTAATCGCGCGCAATAGATCCCGCTCCGATAACACGCCTTCAAGTTGATACTCATCGACGACCAACAAGTGATGAAAGCTCGCTTGGTCGAAGATTTCCTTCGCCACAGTTAATCGATCGTCCATTTCAACCGTGACGACTCGGGTACTCATAATATCGGCGATAATGATCGGCATGATGATCCCCTGTTAAGCTTGCGCATCCTAGGATGCGCTCTGTTAATGCGCTGCATTACAGTTACTTATAACAGAGTGGTGCAAGTTTAGCCAACACCCATTACAAAGTTTTAACTCAAAGATCTTGGACCTCTGGCTCATCATCCGCTGTGATTGGCATCCGCTCCGATTCGGGCAAGTGTGCGCCTATGTAGCGTTGATACTTTTTACCTTTCAGTTTGTGGGTGTCCACCAGTACTAAGCCATCGATACAATCGCCAAAGTCGGCGTCGATACCAAAGGCGAGAAACTTAACCCCATCGGTTTTACACAGTTCACCATATTGTTTGTAGAGCGTAGGTACGGCCGCTCCCATACTCGCGAGCACTTGTTTGAGTTGCTTAAAGTTACTCTGATAATCCTCGGAGAAATACAAGTCATCTAACTTAGCTTTTTGGGATTTAGATAAGCCAAAGGGTGACATGGAAACTGCCATCTGCTGCGCAGGTGCAAATTCCCGCGCATAAAAGTGCACTAGCATTTCCCTAGCACTTCCAGGCAGTTGATTACTGATGGACACAGGGCCAAATAGATAACGATATTCAGGATGCTTGGCGAGATAAGCCCCAATGCCAAACCACAGATAATCTAAACTGCGTTTACCCCAATATTTAGGCTGCACAAAGCTGCGACCGAGTTCTAACCCTTGCTTCACAAAGGGCATAAAGCTGTCGGCGTATTGGAATAGGGATTGGCTGTAGAGTGCGTTGTCGCCATATTTTGCTAAGACTTGCTCACCACTGGCAAAACGATAGGCGCCGATAATTTCAAACTGCTCTTTATCCCACAACACTAAGTGTTGGTAGTAGGAATCGTATTTATCGATATCGCGGCGCTTGCCCGAACCTTCGCCTACGGCGCGAAAGGCGATTTCCCTCAGGCGGCCAATTTCCCGCATGATGGGATTACTGTCGTGGTGTTGGTACAGATAAATCAACTTGTTATCTTGCGTTTCCCCTAGAAGTTCACATTGTTGCAGTGCCGCTTGCAGTTCACGGCGCGATTCGGGGTGGGCGATAGCGCTCTGGGTGATAAACAGTGGATCTTTATCTTTGCCAATACGATACAAGTGATTTTTAAGCAGTTTTATCTTGGTCTTGAGTGGAAAGTCCATTGAGCGTACGGCTTCATTGGGAATGAGCTCGCCAATGCGGATCGGCATATTACGTTTAGCCTGCTTGAACATTTCCTTCACTAGCAGCAGTGTCGCAAGTGGCTTGTAAATCATAGATGCGCCGTAGAAAGTGGCAGAGTTTTTGGCATCTAAAAATATTGGCAGTAGGGGCGCATTGCAGGAAATCGCCATCTTTAAAAAGCCTGAGTGCCATTGGGTATCACGCACGCCGTTAGGGCGAAGGCGCGAAACTTCGCCCGACGGGAAAATCAGCACAGCGCCTTCGTTACGCAGGTGCTGGTGGATTTTTTCTAAATGCTGTTTCGGTGTGCCGCCCGTCATATTGCGCACTGGCAGTAAGATTGAGTGCAGGGGTTCCAGCGCCATCAAGAGTTCGTTGGCGACGACTTTGATATCAGGGCGAATTTCACTGATCAGTTTGATCAGCGCTAAGCCATCGAGCGAACCTATGGGATGGTTGGCGAAGATCACCACTCGGCCTTCACAGGGAATGTTTTCTACCTCGTTGGCGGGTACGGTAAAGCTAAAGTCGAAACTCGCCAGCACTTGCTCGACAAAGTCCACGCCTTGTAAATAGGCATATTGATTGGCGATATCGTTACATTGTTTTTCATTGAGCAGGTAACGCAGCATGGCCTTGGCGGGTTTAGCGAGCCAAGGTTTGTCGTTGATAGAAGGCAGATTTTGTTCAACCATATTATCAACGGTAAAAATCATGCTCTTCGCCTTAAGCGCTGGTGGCTGCACGGCATGGTTATTATGGTTAAGATTGCTGTTGAGCGTCTGGTCATTGTGTTCCATAGCGTTATCTGATTGATGAGTCATGTTATTTAGTTGATTCATAGTGTTAGGCAACATCCCTTGGGCGAGTTTCGCCGGTATTTGTGTTTGGCATTTGCTGCGCTGCCGTTTTTTGTTGTTTGTTTTTGTGCGCCTCAGGCGGCTGTTGCACTAACGCTATGCTGCTGAGAATATCGAGATTGAGTGTCTGTTCATTCCAGCGACACAGCTGTAATTCACCGTTAAGGGTTTCGGTGATTAAGCTGCAGTTTTCAACCCAGTCACCGTCGTTGGCGTAGATGATCTGCCGCTGCTCAGGCGTACTTTGGGGCGTGCAGTATTGTGCTGCTCTGGGGTGAGTTGAGAGTTCTGGCTGATGGATATGGCCGCAGATCACGCCGTCAACATCGAAATGCTGGGCATAGTTGAGCACCGCTTGGCGATAATGTCCGATAGCGGCTTGAGCCTTACCTACTTTCGATTTGATGTAACTTGCCAGTGACCAATAGGGATAACCTAAGCGTTCCCGCAGGCTGTGGAGATTGCGATTAAGGAACAGTAATAAGTCATATAAATGATCGCCCAATATGGCGTAGAAACGGCCGACACACACATCGGCATCAAACTGATCCCCGTGGAGCATCAACAATTTATGGCCGCCAATCCCGTGGTGAATATGTTGGCGGGCTATTTTGATATTCCACAGGCTTAGCTCGGCATAGGGTTTGATCAGTTCGTCGTGGTTGCCCGGCAGATAAATCACTTGTGTGCCGTTTTGTGCCAGTTCAATGAATTTTTGTAGCACCTTATTGTGGCTATCGGGCCAATGCAGCTTACGTTTCAGCGCCCATAAATCGACTATGTCACCGACCAGATACAAGTGCTGACAACGCACAGTTTCAAGCAAACTGAGCAGGTAGTCGGCCTTGCAATCTTTACAGCCTAAATGGATATCCGATAGCCAGAGGGCGTTAACTGTGATGCTTGGTGTATGGGGTGATGCCGTCTGGTCTGAAGTTAATGCGGATGGGGTAAAAGAAGCTGAATTGAATCGATTTGAGGGTGTTGGTGCTGATGTCGGAACTGATGTCGGTGATTGCGTCGAGCGGTTAAAGATAGGAGGTGAAAGGCTGGGGTCATTTATCTGTCCCTGCGCAGTTGTTTCAAATTCCTTGAAATTAAATCCTGTCATCTCGTATTCACCCCATTGTAGTGGTCAACTAAATTTGGCCACGGCTTTAGAATCTTCCCAAAATCTTCGCTCTGATTCATTTGGGCTTAATCCTGCATTATAATGATGTGGCCTGACTTGGCTGTAATAGCCAATAATATAATCAGTCACATCTTGTTTAGCTTCAACAAAACTCTTATAGCCTTGCGTTGGCACCCATTCCGTTTTTAAACTCCTGAAAAATCGCTCCATTGGCGCATTATCCCAGCAGTTACCTCGGCGACT